>CAYSIG010000014.1:0-105909 GCA_964430995.1 uncultured Flavipsychrobacter sp. | reverse complement strand
CTATTTAACAAATTAGCTTATTACCCATTTAACCTAATAAGCTACCTTTGCGCCAATGAAAAATCTACGGGAGATAACCCTGCCTGAACTGGAAGGGATGATGGCTGATCTGGGCGAACCAAAATTCAGGGCAAAACAGGTGCATGAGTGGGTGTGGCAGAAACATGCCGCTGATATTAATGACATGACCAATCTGTCTAAAGCCCTGCGTGAGAAACTGGCACAGGATTTTTTCATACCCAAGGTGAAAATGCACCACAGCCAGTACAGCAGCGACGGCACCATCAAGAACCGCCTGCAGCTACACGATGGCTACTATGTGGAAAGTGTGCTCATACCTACCGAAAAACGCATGACCGCCTGTGTGTCATCACAAGTAGGCTGCTCCCTCTCCTGCAAATTCTGTGCTACCGGCTATATGGACCGTAAGCGCAACCTGGATTTTGATGAGATAGTAGATGAAGTGACCCTGCTGAACGAGCTGGCATTGAAGCATTACAACAAGCATCTCTCCAATATTGTGTTCATGGGCATGGGCGAGCCTTTGCTCAACTACAAGAATGTGATGAAGGCCATAGAGAAGATATCATCGCCCACAGGGCTGGGTATGAGCCCCAGGCGCATCACCGTATCTACTGCCGGTGTGGCAAAGATGATAACCCAATTGGGCGATGACAAGGTGAAGTTCAAGCTGGCGCTGTCGCTACATGCCGCCACCGACCGCAAGCGCAACGAGATAATGGCCATCAATGAGACCAACAACCTCAGTTCGCTCATAGAGTCCCTCAATTATTTTTATAAGGCTACCGGCAACGAGATTACGCTTGAATATATCCTCTTCAAAAATTTCAATGACAGCGAGAAGGATGCCGAAGACCTGGTGAAACTCTACAGGAAAATACCTGCCGACCTCATCAACATCATAGAGTATAACCCCATTGATGCCGCACGTTTCGAAAAGCCCGACGAAGAAACCACCGAGGCCTTCATGAAATACCTTACCGACAACCGGGTGAACGTTCGCCTCCGCCGCAGCCGTGGTAAAGACATTGACGCAGCCTGTGGCCAGTTAGCGAACGTGGATAACATAACTCCATAAAAGGGGACTATCATATAATAATAAATTCATTTGATTGTTTTTTTTGTGTGCAGATAGAAAAACAAGAATTTATATGTATTTTTGATTATTTTACAATATAATTCTGCCTTATTAATACTCTAAAAATAAATTGAGCTTCATTATTTTATAACAAGATAATTATCAATGCTTTATATAAAACAGATTAGGTAGTTATTTTGAAATTTTTCTTTATGAAACAATTATTTATTTACTTGTTTTTATGTGTGAATGTGTTTTGCTGCTTTAATAGTGCTGAGGCACAATATTATGCCAATCGAAATAAGGTATGGGTTTTTGGTTATGGTGCTGGGCTAGATTTTAAATCCGGTATTCCAATTCCAATAAGTACAAATATTCATACTGTTGAAGGATGTGCATCAGTCAGTGATGAATTCGGTAATTTGCTGTTTTATAGCGACGGACAAAAGGTGTATAATAAATCCGGAACTATAATGCCTAATGGGAATTCAATTGTTTCTTATTTAACAAACAGCAGCTCGCAAGCAGCATTAATCGTTCCCGTTATTGGGAACAATAATCAATATTATCTCTTTTCTTTGGAGCAAACCAATTCCGATGGTCGTTTATCATTTTCAATTGTAGATATGCGTCTTGATGGAGGTTTAGGGGATGTGTTAGCCTCAAAAAAGGGGATTATTTTCGCAGATTCTTTGTCAGAGAAAATGATAGCCATAGCTGGAAACAACAATAACATATGGATAGTTGTTCATAGCGAGTATACACAGCAATTTTTATCTTATGAGGTAACAGTGGCAGGTATAAATAACGTCCCGGTGACATCTAATGTGGGGACCTTTTTTGCAACTATGGGTGTAATAAAAGCTTCCCCTAATCGACGCAAAATTGTTGTCCAATCTTATGGATCTACATTTGGTACGCAACTGTTTGATTTTGACCCGACTACAGGTTTTGTGTCTAATTGTTTTGAGTTAGATTCGTCTCGTTATCAATATGGAGCAGAGTTTTCTCCAGATAATACTAAATTGTATTTAGCTACATATGCATCTGGTGGTGAAATTTTTCAATTCAATTTAGCGGCGGAAACTACAGACGCAATCAAATCATCTAAATTTCTGGTTCAGGATTCTATATTTGTAGAAACGGACTTAAAACTCGCACCTGATAGCAAAATTTATTTAATTAATGGCAGAAATCCGGTTAGTTATTTAGATTGTATAGCTAGTCCTAATCTGTCGGGAAATGCCTGTAATTATCGTTATCATGATATTAGTTTGCTATCAGGAACCATGGGCACCATGGGGTTGCCCAATTTAGTGGTAACAACTGATACTGTAAATACAGCTATAGTGAAAAGCATAGGTCTGGAGGCTATTATTGATATTTATCCTAATCCGACACAAAATACACTTACAATTACTTCTGCAAATAAAATAACAAGCATAAGTATATACGATCTTGTGGGGGAGTTGGTCTATTTTAATAGTTGTAATTCTGAAAAGTTAGAGGCTGATGTATCGAACCTGATGCCAGGCGTTTATTTTGTAAAAATAAATGAAATAGAGGTGAAGAGATTTGTGAAGGAGTAGAGCCTGATTACAGATGCGCCCCTACCATGCTGGAAACGACATAAATGCAGCCTGCCGCCAGTTAGTGAATGTGGTTAAGGCAAGCGACTAAAGTCTATGAAAATAAGAATATACCAGGTAGATGCATTCACTGATAAATTGTTTGGCGGCAATCCGGCTGCGGTCTGCATTCTCGATAATTGGTTGGATGCAGCGTTGATGCAATCAATAGGTGCCGAGAACAATCTCGCCGAAACTGCTTTTATCTTAAAGAACAATGACGTCTATGAAATAAGGTGGTTCACACCGGCTGTGGAAGTGGACCTGTGCGGTCATGCCACGCTTGCTGCGGCGCATGTTGTATTCAATTACCTTGGGCATCCTTCTCATGAGGTAGTATTTCATTCACATCGTAGCGGCATTTTGAAAGTGAAGAAAGAGGGTGCATTACTCACCCTTGATTTTCCTACGGATGTTTTTGCCGGTATCGAGCCTCCCGAACTGCTGATACAAGCCCTTGGTGTGGTGCCGCATGAAACCTACAAAGGTAAGACCGACTACATGGCGGTATTGTCTTCGCAGCAGCAGGTGGAAACGCTGAAACCCGATCTGGCAAAGCTGGCAATACTTGGCGAGCGGGGGGTAATAGTTACGGCAAAGGGCGATGATGTGGATTTTGTGTCCCGCTTTTTTGCGCCGCAATCCGGCATAGACGAAGACCCGGTTACCGGGTCTGCCCACACCACGCTTACGCCTTATTGGGCAAAAGCATTAGGTAAGAACGAATTAACGGCCATTCAGGTTTCTGCTCGTAAGGGATACCTTGCATGCCGCCACCTTGGTGAGCGCGTGGCCATCAGTGGCAATGCGGTAACGTATCTCATCGGGGAGATTGAGGTGAACGGATAAATGGTGGCCTGATATTTATCATCTCTTAAATTCATGTTTGCATTTATTTTTACCCAATGTCGCATAAAGGGAAAGGAGGGCTGAAGAAGTTTTTTAAAATGCTTGGGCCCGGTCTTATTACCGGTGCCAGCGATGATGACCCTTCCGGCATTACCACCTATTCCCAGGCGGGCGCACAGTATGGCTATTCCACCCTCTGGACATCGCTCATCACCTTCCCCCTCATGGCCTCCATTCAGGAAATGTGTGCGCGTATAGGCATGGCTACATCGCAGGGGCTTACAAGCGTACTGAAACAGCATTACCCAAAATGGGTGATGTATGTAATGGTATTGTTCAGTTTTCCCGCCATCGTTATGAATATAGGGGCAGACATAGCAGGGATGGGCGCAGTGGCCAATCTTGTATTCCCGGCTGTGGATGCGGCTTATTTTAGTGTGGTTTTTACTATAATATTATTAGTGTGCATTGTTTTCTTCAGCTACCGCGAAATAGCTGCAGTACTAAAGTTTCTCGCGATGGTGCTGCTGGTATATATTATTGTTCCATTTCTGGTTCATGCAGATGTGATGGAGATTATCACGGCCACCTGCATTCCGCATATCGAATTCACTAAAGAATATTTCTGCATTCTTGTGGCTATCCTGGGCACTACCATTTCGCCATACCTGTTTTTCTGGCAAACAGATATGGAGGTCGAAGAAATGGAAGAACGGCACAAAGGCCACAAAAAGGTAATTGTACCAAGTAGCAGGGCATTTCACAATATGCGTACCGACGTGAATGTAGGTATGTTCTTTTCTAATCTTGTTATGTACTTCATTGTGCTTACTGCCGGTGCTGTATTGGCAAAGAATGGCATACATAAGATTGAAACAGTAGAACAGGCCGCCGACGCACTGAAGCCACTTGCCGGAGATATGGCCTATTATCTTTTTGCGATTGGGGTTATTGGTACGGGTTTTCTCGCCATACCCGTGCTTACCGGGGCTTTGTCTTATATATTCTCAGAGGCATTCGGATGGCAAAAGGGGCTCAATAAAAAATTTCATGAGGCGAAGGAGTTTTACATAATAATAGCCATTTCGCTCATTATAGGGTTGTCTTTGAATTATATTGGTATTAGCCCGGTAAACGCTCTGCTGTATTCGGCCATCCTGTATGGCGTTACTGCTCCGGTGATTATAGCTATTATACTGCATATCTGTAATAATAAACAGATTATGGGTACACATACCAACAGGAGGCGCGCCAACATTCTCGGTGGCCTCACGCTTGTATTAATGACCCTGGCGGCATTGGCACTGTTATATTTTCTCGTCACAGCATAATTGATGTTCTGGTTGGCTGGTGGCTGTATTCGAATGCCCTTTTGTTTCAATATAGATTGGTCTTAAATTTTAGGTGGAGTCTGCATGGATGAAGAGATGTTGCTGGTCCTCAGTATTGCATTTTTTAGTATCTTGTATAGCTAAAACTGAATTACTTGAATGTGTGAACAACAATATTTGTTCATGCTTCGTTATATCACTTTGTTATGAGAAGAACTATATATTACCTGCACTATATTCTGGTCATTTGCGGTGTTTTCCTGTTTACATCTGTCTTGGGGCAGGCAGGCAGTAATCAGCATACCATCTACCTGAAGAATGGCCCCGTAGCTGTACCTGCTAATGCCGGTAAATGGATAGACAGTACAATTGCCATAAAGGAAAAAATGCAGGTGCTTGTCCATTTCATCACATTGCCCGACGATGCGCAAAAGACTGCCCTGAAAGGGCATGGCATTTCATTGGGCGAGTATATGCCAAACAATACTTTCTCAGCTATAGTGCAGCCGCCGCTGAACCGTGAGGTTATTTTGTCATATCCGATCCATGGTTTCGTGAATACACAGCCTGAATGGAAGGCAAGCAAATACATATGGGAAGAAGTGGCACAAGGAAATAATGAGGTAGAGGTGCTTGTAACATTTAGTCGCGATATTGAGGCTGATGCCATAATACAGTTCGTCGCTACGATGGGAGGAAAAATAAAGCAGGGCAGACTTGAAAAATACGGATCGTATAATATTGCTATTAATGCTGCCCGAATAGCATCAATGGCACAATGGTATGGCGTATTATACATTAGCCCTGTCACTGAAATTGCCCCGCTGGATGTTAAGTCCCGCCCTGTGGTGAAAGGTAATGTTGCAGTAGGGAAGCCGGTTTACGGAGGGTACGGACTAAACGGGGATAGTGTTACCGTAGGTGTGGGCGATGATGCCTCAGGTATTTATCATGCGGATATTAAAGACCGGATAAGGAACTATAATCCGGTCGATAAATCAAGGCATGGGTCGCATGTCAATGGTATTGTGGCCGGGGCCGGAAATATTGATCCCTATGGTGTAGGCATGGCACCACACGCGTCGCTTATCGATTTTCTGTATAGCCTGGTATTACACGCTACCGGGACAATGTATAACCTGTACAATATGACACTCACCAATAACTCGTACACTATAATGGCAAGTAATTGCACGTATCATGGCACGTACGACGCATACTCCAATTTCCTGGATACACTTGCATTGCAATATCCCTATGTGCTGCATGTTTTTGCTTCGGGCAATGATGGGCTAAATACCTGTCCGCCTTATCCCCAGGGGTTTGGTACTATAGGTGGGGGCTATCAGCCGGCTAAGAATATTGTGGTAGTCGGCAGCGTGCTGGATGGAATGCTGCAGTCTCCTGACGAGTCCCGTGGGCCTATGAAAGACGGGCGCATTAAGCCTGAAATTACTGCAGTAGGGGTTATTGCCTATTCCACCTTCCCCGACGACCAGTATGGCTGGGCTGCAGGCACCAGTATGGCTGCTCCGCAGGTGGCGGGTGGGTTGGCTTTGCTCACACAACGATACAAGCACCTGCACGCTGGCGCACAACCTTTAGGTGATATATTGAAAACGGTACTGCTGAACGGCGCCATGGATTATGGCAATCTCGGGCCCGATTACAGCTATGGTTTTGGTATTATGGATCTGGACAGGTCTTTGAAAATTCTAGACAACGACCGTTATTACGCGCATGCTTTGGCTGGCGGGGATTCTCAGTCGGTAACCATTACCGTGCCGCCCAATACCGCGCAATTGAAGGTGATGCTCTGCTGGAATGATGTGCCGGCCAATCCAGCTTCTTCAAGGCAATTAGTCAATGACCTTGACCTGAAAGTAATTGGTGCTGCCGCTGATGTACACTTACCTCTAAGCCTCGACCCTTCTCCCGCTAGTCTGACCAACCTTGCTGTGGAAAAACAAGACCATCTCAATAATGTGGAGCAGGTAACTATTACCAATCCGGTTGCAGGTACTTATACTATCAGGGTGAATGGCTATGCCGTACCTCGTGGCCCGCAACGCTATGTTGTCGCGTACGACCTTATTCCGAAGGGGCTTCATCTCACTCATCCTATAGGTGGTGAACAAGTGAGCAATAAGACTGATCCGGTAGATACTTTCCGTGTTTTTTGGGATGCGGTGAGCGATGGAAATACTTTTACTGTAGAGTTTTCGGAAGACGATGGCGGCATCTGGACCACAATATCCAATAATATACCAGCGCACATAAGGTATTGTGGTTTCGTGGCAGAGGGTGTCAATTCTGGAAAGTGCAGGGTGCGTATTTCAAGAAATGGCACATCAGAGACCGTTACTTCGGGCGGATTTTCTATTAACGAGCAGCCCCGGGTGTCGCTTGATACCGCGCAGTGTCCCGGATACGTAAATATCCACTGGTCGCCCGTGTCCAATGCCACCTCCTATTACCTGCTGAATAAAGTAGGGAAATATATGCAGGTGGTTGATTCGGTTGCAGATACCGCTTATTCATTCGCTAATATGTCACTCACAGCAAAGTCTTATGTTGCGGTACAGCCGATTATCGATGGGGTGGCAGGCTACAGGGGGATTGCTGCGATTACAACTGCCAGTTCAGGCAATTGTACAAAACCTGTCTCTAATGGCGACTTGATGGTGGAAAAGTTGGTGTCTGCTAATGCGGGTAGGCAATTTACAGCCTCCGCTTTTGGGGTTGGCAATGCAGTTAAGGTCAGGTTACGCAATTTATACACTGCTCCTTGCAGCAATTATATAGTATCATACAAGGCGAATGCAGGCGGCTGGCAAACACTGATATCCCCCGCTACTATACCTGCGAATGGTACGGTAGATGTTGGTTTGGTTGGTGTTTCTGTTGCATCCGTCGGAGCATATAATTTTACTGTGGCCGTTCAAAACCTGGAGTTGAGCGACCCGCAGGTGAGGAATGATACGCTTTTATTTACTGTTACCTCCCTGCCAAATGACACGATAAGCCTTGCTGCGCCATTTATTGATGGATTTGACGGAATGGCAGCGATCGAGGTGCGGGGCGATTCTATGGGATTGTCGCCAAATGCCCATTGGGATTTTTTCAGCAATGATGAGTTTGGCAGGATGCGGTCGTTGGTTGACTATGACATCAGCATAAGCGGTGCCCGTTCCGTTAGCCTTGATGAAACACAGAGTGTGACCTCAGGAAGCAAAAATACTTTTGTCGGGACGTTCAACCTCGCAAACTACGACGCGGCCACCGCTGAGGTAAGAGTTGATTTTGACTATGTGCTGCATGGTATACCCAAATCTTCAGATGGTAACCTGGTGTCCGCACGTGCATATGATACGCTTCCCTGGAGCCCGGTACACTATTACGATCTCAGTCGTTACCCCGGCAGTGTGGTTAATGTGAAGTCGCTTTCGCTCACCGATGCTGTAAGGCTAAGCGGGCATAATTTCTCCACTGCATGCCAGGTGTCATTCGGACAGAACGATACGTCTCTTATTGCAGAGCGGACATATGGCAATGGTATGACGATAGATAACTTCAGGATGTACACCGTAACAAACGATATTTCCCTGGCTGGCATTGTTTCACCACTGCCTACTAACTGCGGTCTTACTTCGCCACAGCCACTTGTGGTCAAGGTGCGTAACGGGGTCAATTATACTTTGCACAATGTGCAGTTATTCTACACAGTAGATGGCAGTGCCACCTTCACAGGGGTCATTGATTCTATTAAGGCAAAATCAGAACTCACATACACGTTCGCGCAGCCGGTAAGTATGGCCGGTGGTGCTACACAAAACCTCAATGTATGGGTAAGCGCAGCTGGCGACAGCTATACGGCCAATGACAGTATCCTGAATTATCATTTCCGTAACAGTCCTGTTATTTCCTCTTTCCCGTACCTGGAAAATTTTGAACAAAGCGATGGAGGATATTACAGTGTTGGGTTCAATAGCAGTTGGGAGTATGGCACGCCATCTTCATCTGCTGTTAATAGAGCAGCCAGTGGCACCAACGCCTGGAAAACAAACCTTAATGGGTTGTATAATGACCTTGAATTGTCTTATCTGTATTCGCCTTGCTACGATATCTCAGGTTTAAAAGACCCTATGCTCAGTTTCAGCGCGGCTATGGATATTGAGAATTGCGGTGGCACCTTGTGTGATGCCGCCTATGTGGAATGTTCTTTTGACGGGAACACATGGATAAAGCTAGGCTCAGTAGGGCAGGGTACTAACTGGTACGATTCTACTTTTAATCTTTGGAATACCGAAAGGTTCACCCGTTGGCATGTGGCATCCGTAGCTTTGCCCAATCCCGGTGCCGGTTCGTCTATACGTTTTCGTTTTGTGTTGTCCAGTGACCCTGCGGTAACCGGTGAGGGTTTAGCCATAGACGATATTCATATTTTCGACCGCGCTAAAACAGTATATCAGGCTACTAATACGGTGGCTGTGACCAATAACCTGGCGGGTGACGACTGGAATGAGTATGCCTTGGCTAATCAATTGCTGGCTTCCGTTCAGCCTGCCAATCAGAACGTGAGTAATGTAGCCGTTACACTACATCATCATGATACCTTGCACAATCCTTCGGCTACGCAATACACCATGCCTCGCAGCTACACCATAAAGCCCTCGCAGCAGGCAGGTGATATGGGTATAAGGCTGTATCTTACAGAAAATGATGTTGTTCAGGTTGTTGCTGATACGGTTTGCAGGTCATGTCCTAAATTGCCGGATGCATATTCTCTGGGTATAACACAATATACTAACAGCAATAACACAAATGCGGAGAACGGTTCATTGGCAGATGATACAGGGGGCGCATTTACCTATCATCCATACAAGACAGTAAAATGGGTGCCTTACGACAATGGATACTACGCGGAATTTAAGGCCAAACCTTTTTCTGAGTACTGGTTCAATAACGGAGGCCCCACCGGTACCTTCCATGCCGGTCTGGATTATCTCAGTTTTTCAGCGTACCGCAATGGCTCCTATGCTGTGCTTTCGTGGTATTCGCGGATAGACTCATTTGTAAACGTGTATACTCCCGAATGGTCAATCGACAGTATTAATTTCGGCACTGTTTTAGATACTCCCGCGCTGCACAGGGATGCAGCTGTATACACGATCAATGATTATCTGAACTTCACCAAATACGCTGATTTCTGGTTCCGTATTAAATGGACGATGACGGGCAAGCCAGGCGTATATTATTCGCCGGTGCGCAAGGTAAGTAGGGGGGATTCTGCAGGCACACTTATCACATTTGGCGCGCAGATGATTAGCCATAGCGACGTATTACTGAACTGGAGATCGAAAATTGATGCTTCAGTGAAACACTATGTGCTTGATAGGGCGATAGGCAATGGTGAATATCTGCGTATAGACAATGTATCTTCCTTAAAGGGTTTTGATAAGGAATATAATTATATCGACAAGCCACAACTGGGTATGCAAACGGGTATTTTGATTCATTACCGTCTTACCGCAGTATTGGAAGATGGTTCAACTATAATTCTCCCTGAAAGAACCATAGAGTGGGTGAATATGAATGCGGTGAGTCGTGTATACCCTAATCCGACCCCAGACGGCACGATTAATATCAATTGGCAGGCCGATGAAGGGAGTATGTTACAGCTTGTGATTTCGGATATTACAGGTAAAAAGGTGTACGAAGCAAACGCCACTGCCACACAATGGGATAATACCACCACTTTGCAGACCTTTAAAGGGCCTAAGGGCATCTATCTGTTCTCGGCTTACATAAGCGGTAGGCGGTATATTTTTAAAGTAGTGTACCAGTAAGCTAAGTTCAGGTTATTAAAAAGTAACAGCCCCTGAAACAGGGGCTGTTACTTTTTGTAGTTTTATTATTTTACCTTCTGCCTCCGCCGTCATTGTCGCGGCGTTGTTGCATCGGTGCCTGACGTGGTGCAGGGGCAGGCGCGGGGGCTGGTGCCGGTCTGTATTGTTGTTGCTGTTGTTGTGGTTCAGGTCTGTTCATCTGTGGCCTTGGCTGCTCCACATTGCGTTGCTGCCTTTGTGGTTCTGCGGCTCGCTGCTGTTGTTGTCTGTCTCTGTCTGCTTGTTGCTGTCTTTGCTGTTCTACAACACGTTGCTGCTGTTGTCTATCCCTGTCCATTTGTTGTTGCCTCTGTTGTTCAACAGCGCGTTGCTGTTCCATCCTGTCGGGTTGTTGCTGCCTTTGTGGTTCATAATTGCGCTGTTGTTGCCTTTGCTGTTCCATTCTGTCGGGCTGTTGCTGCCTTTGCGGTTCATAACTACGCTGTTGTTGCTGTCTTTGCTGTTCAGTAGCGCGTTGCTGTTCCATCCTGTCGGGTTGTTGTTGCCTCTGTGGCTCAAAGTTGCGCTGTTGTTGGTTCCTTTCCATGGTTGGCTGGTTACGTTGCATATCCGGCCTGTTCACTGGTTGCTGGTCTCTTCGCATTTGTCTGTCTGGCTGTGGCTGATATCTCTGTTGTTGTTGCCTTTCCGCCGGTGGCTGGTAGCGTTGCTCTTGTCTCTGGCCAGGGTTTTGCCTTTGCATCTCCTGTCTGAACTCCGGCTGCCTGCCGCGTTCTATATTTGTAGCCGGTTGCAGATGGCGGCTTATCTGTCTCGGTGCCTGCATGACTTGCTGTGGACGTGAGCTGTTCAATGAATTTCGGTCTATGGTTGGGCGGTATACGTTCACTCTGTTACCGCTCACTACCGGTGCTCCTGGCCTGCTGGTACGTGACAAACTGTATACCTGCACCGGTTGGCGGGTGATACGTTCTACCTGTTCTCTACGAGGGCCGTAATTATAGCGTACTCGGGTAGTATTATCTACATAATAATTGTTGATGATCGTTGTCTGGCTCACATAGGTCCTGTTGTACGATGGGCCGCGCCAGTAGCGGATGCAATCGCGCTGGTACATATAGTTTGGTTGCACAAACACCCACCAGCTTTCCGGGCAATTGTAGCCCATGGTAATGCTCACCCTTGGCCCCAATGGAGCCCAGCCGCAGTAACCGTTGCCGTAGCGCCAGCTTACCCATGCAGGGGCCCACTCATAGCCCGGTACCCATATCCAGCCATAGTAGGGGTCATATGTCCAGCGGCCATAGTGGTACACTGCCCAACCCCACGGGTCGTCTGTTACCCACGTATTTCCGTAATCGGTCATCGCCCAGTAGCCTCGGCTGCCATACGGGCGAAAATCCCCTTCTTCATTGGGTACCCATACATTGCCATATTCGGGGTCATACACCCACTGCCCGTATGGGGCGAGGTTATCATAAAACATCTGGAAGGATACCGTTACATCCTGTGCCCGGGCTTTGTGGTCAGTGCCTGCTATAAGCAGTACACTTAATATGGATACGCTGACCAGTAATTTTTTCATTTCGTTCGTTTTTGTTTAACAACAATAACTACAATCCAATATACGCACCAAATTTCACTAAAAGTATGTTAACTATAGCTGACAGAGGTTATTTTAAGAACAGATTGTGATTTGGCAGTAAGAAAATAATACTGATATGGCGCATGTAGCAGGCAGGATTGGGGATTAATTAAACAAGCCCCCGTGAATAATGGCGGGGGCTTGTTAATTCAAATGTTGGTTATACTGTTGCTCATGCAGTTACTGCTAATGCCTCAGCCATTGTTTTGCCAATGTTGGCAGGGCTGTCTACTACCATTATACCACACTCGCTCATTATCTTCATTTTAGCGGCTGCCGTATCGTCAGCGCCACCTATTATTGCGCCAGCATGGCCCATGCGGCGACCGGGAGGCGCGGTTTGCCCGGCTATGAAACCTACCACAGGTTTACGCATATTGTCTTTCAGCCAGTAAGCAGCTTCTGCCTCCATAGTGCCACCTATCTCACCTATCATGATGATGCCGTCTGTTTCCGGGTCGTTCATAAACATTTCTACGGCTTCCTTCGTTGTAGTGCCAATAATTGGGTCGCCACCTATGCCTATGGCGGTTGATATGCCCAAGCCTGCTTTTACCACCTGGTCTGCTGCCTCGTAGGTTAGCGTTCCTGATTTGGAAACTACACCTATGCGGCCTTTTTTGAACACAAAGCCCGGCATGATGCCCACCTTTGCCTCGTCTGCTGTAATAACACCGGGGCAGTTAGGGCCTATCAGCCTGCAGTTCTTTCCTTTTATATATTCACGCGCCTTTACCATGTCCTGAACAGGTATGCCCTCCGTAATGCAAATAATCACCTTAATACCTGCGTCAGCGGCTTCCATCACTGCGTCGGCGGCAAACGCCGGCGGAACGAATATGATAGATACATCAGCCCCGGTGCTGTCCACCGCGTCTTTTACGGTATTGAATACAGGTTTGTCAAGGTGCAGTGTACCGCCCTTTGCCGGTGTAACCCCACCTACCACATTAGTGCCGTATTCTATCATCTGGGTAGCGTGGAATGTACCCTCCGTACCGGTGAAGCCCTGCACAATAACCTTTGAATCTTTATTTACTAAAACAGCCATGTCTTTATTTTGAGGTGCGAATTTAAGCTAATTGCTTCCAAACGCAAATAAAAGTGTACAAAATTGAATTATGTTAATATTACGAAGGGCTGCTTTTGATTTGCAGTATGATTTTTCCGTATGTGTAACAATTATTTAATCGTAAGGATATGTTTTGGTAATCTCTTGGTAAAGTAGCGGTAACACCCCACAGGTAGTTTTGCGCTTAAAAAAAATGTATAAGTACTTCTACGCTCTTCTTTTATCCGTTTTCTCCTTCCATCTATATGCGGCAAGTATAAAAGGCGTTGTCACAGATGCCAAAGGTGTCCCGTTAACAGGCGTTGTTGTTGCGCTTACCGGCACAGCCAAGGGCACAGTGACCGATTTTGACGGCAATTACGACATCAGCGGGCTTACAAATGGCACCTATGAGATAGTATTCAGCTATGCAACCTATAAGACCTACAAAGAAAATATAACGGTAGCGGGCGCCGATGTGATACTGGACATGAAGATGAACCCGGAAACGACAGAACTGAAAGACCAGGAAGTAAAAGCAATACGCATAACCAACACCGAAAACTCGGTAATAAGCGAGATAAGGAACAGTAACAGCATAGTAAGCGGCACCAGCGCGGCACAGATATCGAAAACGCTGGACCGGAATGCAGCAGATGTAGCAAAACGCATACCCGGTGTAACGATTCAGGATGACCGTTTTATTGTCATCAGAGGACTGCCCGACCGTTATAATACAGTGTGGCTCAATGATGCCAGTACCCCCAGCAGTGAGGCTGATAAAAAATCTTTCTCATTTGACATCATACCTGCAGGACTTATTGACAGGCTGCTGATCTACAAATCACCCTCTCCCGAATTACCAGGCGATTTTGCCGGAGGTATGGTGAAAGTCTATAGCACTTGTCTTACAGACAAAGATCAGGTAATTGTAAACTTATCCACATCAGCAAGGGAATATACAACCGGCTCCGGTTTTTACTACAACAAAGCATCCTCCACCGATTGGCTGGGATATGATGATGGTAGCAGGAACATTCCCAAAGGGATTCCGGGTTATATTTCCTCAAAAGACCCGAATTATAAAACCGGGATACCGACATGGTCAAAGGCATTCGGTAACGATTGGGACGTCAACACCCGTGCCGCATCTCCCGATATGCGTTTTTCTGCGGCTGGGTCTAAAATGTGGAAATTCAAAAAATGGAAAATAGGTAATACAGCTGGTATTGTTTATTCCAGCACAAACACCAACATACGCACGCACCGCCAGGATTTTGATTCTCTTGCACCCAAATATAATTACGTGGATACACGATCTGTAAATACAGTAAACACAGGGTTCATGGAAAATATCGGGGTATCAATAGGTAACACGAAAATAGAATTCCGGAACTTGTATAGCCAGGTAGGGGCTTCCTCGTTAACTGTCCGTAGCACCATAGTAGACACCGGTATTATTACGCATCCTGATGACAGGGCATACAATATTGGGTATGACAGCAAAGCCACTTACGCATCGCAGCTTAGCGGCAGCCACAAGAATAAAAAAGATACGAGAAGGTACAATTGGACATTGGGTTATACCGACCTCTTCAAAAATCAGCCTAACATAAGGAGGATAAAATATACCCGTCAGTTTACCGGGACCGATACCATATTCAGGGCGCAGGTCGGTAATCAGGTGGATATTCTTAACGGTGGCGGCAGGTTTTATTCAACACTGTATGAGCATACCTATAGTTTTAACCACCACTTTATGCAAACAGTCAAAGTGACGGAGGATTTCAGTTTTGATGTGAATGTGGGTAATTATGTAGAATATAAAGAACGCAGTTTTAATATCAGGCAGATCGGGTATACGATCAATGCTTCTACCGCAGCCAATAAAGCTTTACTGAAACTACCTGTAAATGGCATTTTCGCTGATTCGAATGTCGATGGCAGCAAGAAATTCAAGATAGGGGAAATTACTAATCCTTATGACCACTACGATGCACAGAATAGGCTCATAGCCAGCTTTGTTAATCTGAAAGTGCCTGTTGGTAAGCGCATAACCGTTTGCGGCGGTGTAAGGTACGAAGATAATATTCAGTCATTAAAAGCTGTACTGAATCTTGATACGGTGAATATGGATGTAAAGACCAATTTTTTCCTGCCATCAATCAATGCTTCTTATAACTTCAGCGAAAAAAGTCTGGTAAGGGCAGCTTATGGCAAAACCCTGAACAGGCCGGAATTCAGGGAATGGTCAAATTTTTACTTTTATGATTTCGATGATATAGCAGGCACTTATGGCGCCCTGTTCGGAACAGACTATTCGAAAAATAAACCCAAAGGGGATACCCTCCAGGTGGCCGAGATACAAAACTATGATGTGCGCTATGAGTTATATCCGTCAATGGGTGAAATGATATCCATAGGCGCGTTTTATAAGTCATTTAAGAACCCAATACTAAGGGCAGTATTAAGCTCTACGGACGGTAAGAGTTTTACATTCATTAATGCTAATGATGGTTATTGCTATGGCCTGGAGCTCGATGTAAGGAAAAATCTAAGCGTTTTTGATTCTCTATTTGGTACTAGGTTATTTAGCGATTTCACTTTTGTTGCTAATCTTACATTGACGCAAAGCCAAATCAATATTGATACGGCGAGGGATGGTATGAACGACCTCATGCCAAAGTCAAATTTACAGGGCCAGTCTCCTTATATACTCAACCTGGGGCTGTATTATCAAAGCCAGAAGTTTGGCCTGCAAAGTTCACTATTATACAATGTTTTTGGTACAAGGATGTATGCCATAGGTAAAACTGTGGCCGGTGGCGAAAGCGTAGGTGAGATGCCGGTGCAGACATTTGATTTTACAGTGTCTAAGCTTTTCTTTAAGCACTATATACTCACACTGGGTGTTCAGAATATTTTAGATGCAAGGACTTCATTTAAATTTGATTCAGACAGGGATGGCAAGTACGAATCGAAAGACGACAGGGAATATCGCACATTTAATATGGGCAGGTATTATTCCATAGGTATTAAAGTGAAATTCTGATTGGTAACATTTAGGTAATATGCAATTCACACATCCTGCACGTACATGCAGGATGTGTTAATTAAAGCCTTCTGATCGTCTGATAAGAATCGGATAGTGAATGGTTAATAATATAGTAATGCACGAATAACGGTAACGTAATGTGCGCATAATCTTACCATAACACAGTCAGGCTACTTTTGTTTCAAAATCAAAAACTAAAAAAGGTATGAAAAAACTTTTATTTTTATCGTGTATTATTATTGCATCAGTAAGCAAATCATTCGGATACTCAACTGTCGTAGTGAAGGACAGTATATCTACTAACACAACCTGGACATGTGACAAACAATACCTGCTTCAAGGGTATGTTTATGTTACTGCGGGCGCTACCCTTACTATTGATCCCGGTGTTATTATCAGGGGAGATAAAGACACAAAGGGCGCGCTCATCATTGAGCGTGGCGCTAAGATCAGGGCTATGGGCACTCCTACGCAGCCCATTGTCTTCACCTCTAACCAGGAGGCAGGTTCACGTACTTATGGTGACTGGGGTGGTGTCATTATTTGCGGTAACGCGCCAACTAACTGGACTGCCGGACAGGCACAGGTAGAGGGTGGCCCGCGCTCTTTTTATGGCGGTACGAATGTAAATGATAACAGCGGCGAGATGCATTATGTGCGTATCGAATTTGGCGGGGTAGCGTTCTCTCCAAATAATGAAGTAAACAGCTTAACACTTTGCGGTGTTGGTGACGGAACCCAGATAGACCACATCCAGGTTTCATATGCTGGTGATGATGCATTCGAGTGGTTTGGTGGCACGGTTAACGCAAAATATCTTGTAGCTGTACGCACTTGGGATGATGATATGGATTCTGATGCTGGTTTTCAGGGTACAGTGCAATTTGGCGCTATTATCCGTGATAACGTAGCTGACCTTAGCGGATCAAAAGCATTAGAAACAGATAGCTATCTTTCTGGTTCTTATTCCGGTATCCCTTACGATAACACAAAGATTAACAGAGGTGTTTTTTCAAACCTGACTATTATTGGTCCGGTAATCAACCCAGGCTCAACTACTACTGACCCTAACTTCGTAGCTGCAGTGCACGTTCGCCGTGGTAGCGGGATCAGCCTGCTGAACAGTGTGATTGCCGGATTCCCATGTGGCCTGTTGATTGATGAATCATCTGCTTCATATGGTTCTACAGTAGCTAATATTGGTTCCTCTATCAATGACTTTCAGTTCCGCAATAACATTGTATGTGGTACATCTAATCTTACTTTCAATAAAGATGCTGTGTTTGTAAGGGATGGTGCACGTAACCTTACGCCTACTACTGCTAACTCCGATACTGTTACAACAACTGATTGGAGTACATTGGCGGGCACGCCAAATTTAGGCCCACAAAGCTTTTTGCGTAATCCCGCTTATGGAAATAGGACTTATGCTACTCAGCAGGCTTCTGTGTTTCTTGGTAATCCTTACAACTTGTCTAATCCTAACTTGGTTCCCAATAGCACTTCGCCTATCTGTTACAGGACATGGACTTCTGCTAACGGTACTGTAACGAAAGTGTTTAACCCGTCTCTACCAATAAGCTACGATACAACAGGTGACTCGATGAGCTTCAACGTTCCGACCGTTCCTCCGGATTTCACTACAAGCAAGGCCAGCCATACAGTATTCACAAAAGTTAACTACGTGGGTGCTTTTGCAGGCAGAGGACTTTCTTCTGACAACTGGATGAAAGGCTGGTGCGAATTTGATCCTAACAATGCATTTTATGACACTATTTGTTATGTAGCACCTCCTACTCCAATCGATACTAATGTTGGTATCAATACTATTGTTGCAGGTTTTGAGAACAAAGTGTTCCCTAACCCCGCAGCTAACAGTGCTACTCTGCAGATGCAGTTCACACAGACCGGTTTAGTGAAGGTTACAGTACTTGACATCGCAGGAAAGCTTGTGAAGGAAGTGTTCAACGGTAAAGTGGCAAGCGGTGTGCAATCGTTCAACTTCTCTACAGCTGATTTCTCCAACGGTATGTACATCATATCTGTTCAGGCAGGTACTAAGCGCGAAATGCTTAAATTCAGTGTAGTTAAATAATTAAAGGTTCATCGTTTAATGAGGTCGGCATGGGTAAAACCTGCCGGCCTTTTTTATGCCAATGCAACAGCAACGCTCATGTTTCATTAACAAGAGCTTGATGAAAATTCCGGACTTTACGTCTCAGTGTCTTTACGGTTAAATAAACCCTGTATCGTGTAGTGGGCTTAGTCGAATAGTGAGCTTCGAATTATAAAATCCTGTAAACACCCCTCAAAGCCGCGCCCACACTGCACCCCAAAACCATGACGGTACAGTTACTGTACCATGACGTTTTTTTTATTTTGCCGCCACCACCACATTCCCGAACTTTACGTTGTACCCAAAAAAAATGGGTGAGTTCTTTGAATGACTGGCAACTTATTTTATCTGCTGCGGGCACAGCGACTTCCGACTCTTAGTGAGCTTCGAACTTCGACTGCCTTATCCCCGGTTTTTTATACCTTTTTGGGTATAATTATACTTTTGGGGGGTATAAATATACCTTTGAGGGTATAATTATACCCCTTTATACCGTGCGATAAAACTCATAACACAAGCCCACAGAGCATTTCGGCGCATCTGAAAATAAATATTTACCCAAAAACGACAAAACCCGAAAATTATACCCTTCATCGGCTACCCAAGCCTTGCCGAAGGTTGGTTCACCCACCGGCTGATGGCAATATTCTAAACTAAAATACACAATGATGAAATCTGCTACCTGCTGGAAAGAAAAACTGCAACTGACTGCACATATAGAGGATGGGGCATTTAAAGAAGTGTATCCCTCAGCCCTCATACTGCCACAGTCAAACCTCTGATTCGGCTTGGTGTTCAAAAAAATAAATTTGGTCATAAAAGATTTCTGCCCGCAAATAGCACAAATCTCCGCTGGTCCGGAAGAATTGAAATGCACCCTTTCCCTATTTGTTACCCGCAAATTCTGAAAGAGATTCCTGACACCTGATCAATTCACCATCACCCAATTAAACCCAAACCGGAATAGTGCATTCGGCGCGGCGTAGATGGGTAGGTAGTTTGTGCCGGTATTATTGTAATTCAATACCGGTGTGCCGGTGTAGAGTATTACGTTCTTGGAAAAAAATTGTTGCAGGTTATCTCCCATCAGGAAAGCCCTGAAACGTTTTATGCGGAAATTAAGGAAAACAGCCATTTCGGGCGTGTTGCCTACAGATTTGGTGTTCTGGTAGAAAAACCTGTTGAGCATCGCATTATATCCTGCCGGGTCATATTGGGTGTTATATCTCACATCAATTCCCGCAGCCAATATGAGGCTCCGCTTGAACATGGGCCTTTCGTAGCTGAACTGGTGACGCCCCATTAGCGCCGGCACATTTACCGGTGCGTTATCCGGCACCTGCTGAAAAACAAGTTCGTTGTCGAAATAGAAATTACCCAGCTTGAACACTTTGCGCCCCCACACCTGGCTGATGCTGTAGGTGCCTGCATACTGGTCTGGCCGTCCTTGTTCATTTATATAGATATAGTTGGCTACCACATGGTTTTTATACCCGGCAGATAACCTCAGGCGTGGGCTTTCCAGCATAGCAAAGAGGGTAGTCACGCTTTCCTTGCCAAAGTTGTTGGATATCTTAGTATAGGCATTGGTATAAGTGGTATAGCTGTATGGTGCGCTATTTAGCCGCTGCCCGAATCCCGCTGCAAAGCCACCGATATTATTTTTCAGTTGTTTGCTTATCTGTGCGTTCAGCAGAAAGCTGCCCGCCTGCGGTCCGGTAATAAAAATTTTTGTGTTTGCTCCGTATCCCCATGCCCCCTGTTGCAGCGCTTCTTTTTTTAGTTCGCCTTCCAGGTAGTTGCTTACTATGTCATTTTTGTCCCTGCCTATGGTGTCCGGCTGCGAGATGAACTGGTCATACCGGGTGCCAAAACCCGCGCTGAAGCCCACCTGCCTCCCTTCCTTGCCCAGGAAACCATTGAGCAGGAATTTGTTATCTATCCAGTTCCATTTCTGCCGACTAATTACTGAGTCGCCGCCGGGTTTATAATCCTTCTTGTTAGTAAACTTATTTGTGAACTGTTGTTCAAACAAGCTCACGTACCGCAATGAGTCTGGGTCAAGGTCTTTATAAGTATGCTGTTCGGTGCTTGCTGCCAGCCTGTGCGTTATGCGGAACCTTGGCAGCAGGCGCGTGGCATATTGTGTGGAATCGGCATTATAGGTAGTATCAATCTTGCCCCATTGGTAGCTATGCTGTAGCAGAAAGGTAAAATCGCGCAGCGAATTGGTAACAGGTGAGCGGGCCACTGTTTTGCTATATTCTCCATCCTGGTAGACTGTTCCCATCGTTCTCCTTTCTGAGAATTTTGTGCTGTCAAAATCGAGTTGGTTCACTACACCACCATTTTCATCTGTTTGAATTTTATTATATACCATTCCAGCATACAGCACATAGCGCTTATTGTTGCTTTTATAGTTTGTGGTCAGGAAGGCGTTATCATTATTGCTCCGCTGGCTGTTGTAGAAACCGCGTGAGTTGATCTTACGGTATTCTGCGGCAAAATTCCAGTTGGGCAATACATTCTGTGTATGCATCAGGCTGGCCTTTTGTTCTGCTTTTGAGCCCAGCAGGTAGTTGAAGTTGGAATATGGTCTGCGGGTATTATAAAAGTTCAGGCTGTCAATATTGTAGCGGTAAACGTCATACACATGGTAGCCCAGCGTCGGCCCTACGCGGTCCTCCGGGGTAAAGAGCAGGTTGTTAACCGGTCCGCCCAGATTGCCAAGGTCTCTGCTCCAGGGCTGCGTAAACGGTGCCCTGTGAAAGCTATGTACCGCCGTATCGGGATAATATGTGCGGGCCGAGTTCAGTTTTTCGTAACTTATCTTCGGGTCCTCGCTCTTCCATTTGTCGTTGTTGTTATTCCCCATCGATGTGTCCCTCGCCACACCGTTTGGCAGCGTGCTCACCTGTGCATAGCCTGTAGCGCTGCATATAAGCAGGAATAAATAAAATGATGAATTTCTGAATATTTTACCCAACTAATTGTGGTTTAACACATAACGCCATATGCTAATGGCATTCGAGGCGCAAAGTTAACGATAATGACCATATCAGTTATGTTTGATAAGCCCGGTCACTATGGCTGCCATTTTAGGTGCTGCGGCCTCTGCTGCTTCCAGCACTTCCTCGTGGGTTATGGTCACCGGCACATCCGTTACCCCCAGGTCGGTAATTACGCTTATGGCAAACACCCTCATGCCGCCGTGCCGGGCTACTATCACCTCCGGCACAGTGCTCATGCCCACAGCATCTCCCCCTATGCGGTGCAGCCATTTATATTCCGATGGTGTTTCAAACGTCGGCCCCTGCAGCCCTACATATACACCTGTGCGCACTACTATATCGTTTTCAGCAGCTACCTTTCTGGCGAGGTCTATCAGCGCGTGGTCATATGCCTCGCTCATATCCGGAAAACGGGTGCCCAGCCTATCGTCATTTGGCCCGCGCAGCGGGTGCTCGGGGAAAAGGTTGATGTGGTCTTTGATGATCATCAGGTCGCCAACCGCAAAGCCGGGATTGGTGCCCCCCGATGCGTTCGATACTACCAATACCTGCACACCCAGCGCCTTCATTACCCGCACCGGGAAGGTTACCTCCTGCATATTATACCCTTCGTAGTAATGGAACCGCCCTGCCATCAGCATCACTTCAGTGTCGCCTATCTTCCCGAACACGAGTTTGCCGCCATGTCCCTTTACGGTAGATACCGGGAAATTGGGGATGGAAGAATAATCAATAGTAACCTCCTTATCTATTATGTCTATCAATCCGCCCAGGCCGCTGCCCAGTATTATGCCCACCCTGGGCTGCGTGTTTACCTGCCCCCTGATGAAGGAAGCGGTTTCCGCTATTTTGTCAAATAGGTCCATAAGGGATAAAGATAACTACCTGTAGTGATACAGGGAACAATAGCAATGATATTTAATACTACATTACCTGAACCCCGGGTTAGGCACTTCATTTACCGAGCCTAGTCCGGCCACGCTGCTTTTGCGGAAGGCTGCAGTAGGTGTCTGCACATTGCTTTCTTTTGGGGGCTGCATGCTTACACCCGACAGGCCCAGCATATGGCGCTGCTCTATAGTGTCCAGCGCGGCCTTACGTTCCAGATGCTGGCCTACTATTGTCTTTATGTCTTTGCCCGCGTGGTGCAGTATGTCATTCTTCAGGCGTATCTCACGCGCCATACGACCCACAATAAACATCAGCGCCACCCCTATCAGGGCGAGGCCATATATACCCAGCACCATATACAGCAGGTTGGTACCACCTATTCGGCTGCGGGTGTTGGCATCATAATATATATCTGTAAGTGCGGTGAAGGGGTATATCTTGTGGAGGAAAGCCATGAATGCAAGCCCGCCCAGGCTCACGATATAACAGCTTATTTCAGAGATAATGAGGGTGCCGCTGCTGAGCAGCCTTTGGGCTGCGGGTTTGCGCAACGAGGTTGCCAATGGGTCGAGCAGTTCTATCTGCTCTTTGATCATTATCCTTTCTTCCCTGAATTCCTCTAAAAGATCATCTTTTAGTGTGGTTAGCGACATGTAGTAGTAAAGATAAGTTCACCCAAATATAGCCTTGTGGTAATACGTGGCATACACAAAGTAATCCACAGGTGTGGATAAGGGGTAACAATGACTAATCAATTTCGCACATAGACATCTTTAATTGTCTCCCGTCAGTATTAATCATCGTGCCCATATAGCATTTGTCGCGTGGAAATAAAGTACAAGTCGCTGATGGTATATTGTTGGTAAACTCTGTAAGTTCAATACTTCCGTTAGTCATTTTTTTTCCTTTAAGTATATATTTAACAGCATTTCGATCGGGGTAGTAATACGTACCGGTAATTGTTCCGTCAGTATTCCAGCTGATTGAATACAATGTTTTGAGACGGCCCACAAAACCCGAATATGATTTTGGAAATGCAGGTATTACCCTGCGTACAGGTGTAGCAGTTTGGGGTGAGTTGTTTTCCGGTAATTGGGGTAGCGAGGCTGAGGTTTGTGTTGTTTGGGTTTCAGAAGTTTTCGGGAAAACCTTGTCCCAATTGGCTATTAATGCGGTGCAGATGCTTCCTACAACAGTAATAACTGCGATTGCAATAGTTATGCGCCCGTTATCATTTTTTTCTGCCATGTCACGAATAAATTTTACGCAATATAATACACTTTTTTATGCCTGAGATTTAGATACGAAGCAATATTTGTTTCCGTGTTGATAGGTTAACTAATGAAAAAATTTCAGCAGGCTGGGGCTTTGTATGAAAAAATGACCGCCGGGAACTGCAAATTTTTCATAAATAGGGGTGGCATAAGGTTTGATAATCGTTTTAAAAAAGGATAGTGATATGGATAATGCATTACAACAATTTGATCCGGACAATAAAAAATTCCGTGATCTTTTGCTGGGTTCATTAGGTGTAGTGGCACTGATTTATACTGTAGCCATAATGTGCTTATAAAAATGCTCCTTACCTGGTGAGCGATACTATCAGCGCGGCATGCTGCGGGTATAGAGCCGCCAGTTGCTGACGCCCCGCCAGTTCAAAATCAGCGAAGTCAAAGCCGGGTGCTACTGTGCATCCGCAGAGGGCATAGCCATCTTCATTTTCTACCCGAGAGGCAAACCAGCTCCCGGCTTTTATCAGCACTTGTAGGTGCGCTCCGGCTTCTATATCCCTGCCCAGGAGGTGACGGATGAGCGTGCCGCTTTTATCTATCTCATATATGGCCAGGCTGCCGCCGTCGTAAAAGTGCCACAACTCATCGCTGGCTATGCGGTGAAAGGCCGAGAACTCGCCATACTCCAGCAGGAAGTAAATGCTGGTGGATGCAGCCCGTGGGCCATTGTGCGCTGAGGTGAGGACTGACTGTGGCAGCATGAGGGCTGAGCGATACACTTCTTTAAATGCCCCGCCCTCTATATGTGCGGTCAGTTGTAGTTTTTCTTTCCAGTAGGTAGCGTTTGGCATATTCTATCCATTTACATAGTACATCTTCAGATGCCCTTTTCCTTTTACGTCTATCTCGCCCCGGTAGGTGCAGTTTATTTTATCTTTCACGAGGTTGTAGGTAGCGTCCGATATATTTATTTTTCCGCCTTCACTGTGCTGCTCCATTCTTGCTGCGGTGTTTACCGTATCGCCCCATACATCAAACTGGAATTTCTTTACACCTACTATGCCCGCCACCACGCTACCGGTATGTATGCCTATGCGGATGGCAAAAGTGCGGCTGCCCAGCTTGGCCAGCCTGTCTTGCATATAGTTGTTCATTTCTATGGCCGCCCTTACTGTGTTTTCGGCATGTTTCGGGTCGGTTACGGGGAGCCCGCCTACAGCAAGGTATGCGTCGCCTATGGTTTTTATCTTCTCTATATTGTATTTGCCGGTTATCTCATCAAACATTTTGAAGCACGTATGCAGCTCATCTATCAGGGCCTGCGCGCCCATGTTGGCGCTTGCATGGGTGAAGTTCACAAAGTCGGTGAACAGCACCGTTACATTATCATGGTGGCGTGCGGTAGTGCTGCCGTTCACTTTTAGTTCCTCAGCAACTTCTGATGGCAGTATATTCAGTAGCAGCTCATCCGACTTCTTCCTTTCTTTTTCCGACTTGCCCCGCTCCTTTACTATAAAGAACGAAAACCCCGCCAGGGCTAATATACCTGCTATGCCAAGGTAGGTATACGTCTTTTGTTTCTGCAGGTTCAGGGTGGCTATTTTTTCTTTTTCCGCGGTCTTCAGGCTGTCGGTGAGGCGCTGGCGTTCGTATTCGTAGCCCAGATTCATTTTTACAAACTGCTCGTTATTCTCCATGGAGTAAACAGAATCGTTTATTGTGTGAAAGACCTCCATGGCTTCGAATGCTTTTTTGTAATCGCCGGTTTCCGTATAAGCCCTTGCCAGCATTTTCTGACAATCTATAACTCCGCTCAAATAGCTGATCTCGTTAGCTATTGCCAATGCGCTGTTCAGGTATTTGATACCGCCGGCCAGCAGCGCCGCCTTGCTCACGGGTATAGCCTCTTCCGCCGAATAGTTGCCGGCCTGCAGTTCCTTCGATGTGCCGGCGGTTACATTGCCGTATGGTTTACCGCTCGCGCCGGTTTCCACTATGTGCACGTAGGTGCTGCCTATATTGCACAGGTTGTTGGCCATCTGTATCTTATTACCTGTTTCTTCCGCCATTTTCAGCGAGCGCCTGTAGCTGGCTACAGCAGCGAGGTAATTGCCCTGCATACCATACACATTGCCCATGTTATAGGTAGTTCGGGTTATGCCCGCCTTGTCACCCATTTCCTCAAAATACTTCAGCGACTTTTCCATGTATTCCAGCGCTTTCGGAAAGTTGTGCAGCTCATCGCAGTATAGGTTGCCGATATTGCCGGTATAAATGGCTACTCCCTTTTTTTCGCCAAGCTCTTCAAACATCTGAAGTGCCTTAGTGAAGCTCTCCAGCGCCTTTGTTGAGTCGCCGAGGGAGCGGTAAATAGAGCCCATATTGCCTATGGCACGGGCTTCGCCTTTTTTGTTGCCGGTTTCCTGGTAGAGCTTTGCTGCTGCTATATAATTCTCCAGGGAGATGTTGTGCCGGCTCATGTTGTTGTAGTTGGTGCCTAATGCGGTATAGGCCCTTGCCGCGCCAGTCTTCCAATGCAGTTTCTGTGCCAGTGCCAGCGCCTGCTGGCCGTATTCCACGCCCTTCTGTGGCATGATCTCGGCATATTCAGAGGCAACAGTTTGCAGCAGTGCCACCTTATTGGTGTCTTCCTTCTGGCGGGGCAGCTCTTTGAGTAGGGAGTCTAACCGCTCCTGGCCCTGTAGCTGAGCGTAAATATCTTTGGCGCCCAGGGCGGGCAACAGCAGCAGCATGAATTTCAGAAGTTGTTTCATGTTCGTTTATTTTTTGCCGAATCCGGTATTTGCAGATAGCCAACAATATAAATAAACAATTTGAATTTAACTATATGCAGCAGGTAGGAGCAGCTGTTCACTCAGCCGTGTTTTAAACGATTTTCCGGAGCCTACCCGAAATCTTTGGGGATGAGTGAGGGTATAATTTCCGGGATTTGTCGTTTTTGGGTAAATATATATTTTTAGATGTGCCGAAATGCTCTGTGGGCTTGTGTTATGAGTTTTATTGCAAGGTATAAAGGGGTATAATTATACCCTCAAAGGTATATTTATACCCCCCTCAAAGTATAATTATACCCCAAAAGGTATAAAAAACCGGGGATAAAGCAGTCGAAGTTCGAAGCTCACGAAGCGTCGTAAGTCGCCGAGCCCGCAGCAGATAAAATAAGTTGCCAGCCATTCAAAGAACTTGTGCCAATTTTTTTTGGTACAACGTAAAGTTCGGGAATGTGGTGGTGGTGGCAAAATAAAAAAAACATGATGGTACAGTAACTGTACCGTCATGGTTTTTGGGTGCAGTGTGGACGCGGTTTTGAGTGGGATTTTTTGATTTTGGAATTTACCGGGATGTAGTTTCGCAGGGGAGGTACTTGCGCATTACGGGACGAAGCGAGGCTTGCGACCAGTGCAAATAGGACCGTATGGCAGAAACTTCAACTTCAGTTCCCTTATGCAGCCGAGTCCTCGCTCACGCTTATAGCCTCGCTTCGAGAGACATCGGCTGGGACACTCGCCGGGGACGGTGAAACTCGCGCCAGTCGGGCACAGGAGAAAAGTACTTTTGCGTTAAACGGGGAGCTAGTCTTTTTTGAGCATGCATGCCGCCATATCAACAATCTTTCTGGTATACCTATCTATTGCCTTGGGCATATTGTACTCGGTGTTGCCAATAGTGGTACGCATAAGTTGAATGGGTGACTTTCTGAACTGCCTGATCATATCCTCGGTCACTGAGATACGTACAGCCCATTTGGTAATCAATAACTTCTGGTTCTCCTCAGCTAATTGGGCGGCGAATGACTCATCGTCCTCTACATTGAAGCTGGGAGAAAAGTCATCTTCTGCCACTAGTTCCAGTATCGTGCCATCCTCAAACCTTGTGAGTATCTTCGTGCCTTTAGTTAGTGTTGTCCTTATTTGCGATAACACACGTATTTTGATCGTTAAGAAATATTTATCACCTTTCTGCTCCATCTGGAGCCACCAATAGGGATCGGTGCATATACGCAACGGTGGCGCCAGGCGGTGATGTTCTTTAGTAAACCCGTCTGTTTCGTCTTTTTCAAACTTGCATTTTTGGGCAAATGAAACCAATGTCGTGCAGCACAGCAGCAGTGTAATGCATACTGAGATAAAGCGGTTCATGAAAGGTGTTTTTGCAAATATAATAGTTCGTGCAAGTTTCTGCAATCGTATTGCAAACGCTTTACCGGTTCATCGTCGTTGTAAACGAGGACGAGTTAGGGACATTCTTAACAACCGGTTAACTAAATACCGTTTTTTAACGGTGTCCCTCTAATAGAAAGAAGTGTAGATTTGATTAAAGTATATTCTAACTTTATTGTAAATAAATTTATTGTAAATTTTATGTACAATTTACTAAAAAAAATAGATGCATATTATTCCGCACATTTACTGTTGATTCTCATCGCATTAGCTCTATTTTTTATTTTTTTTGATGTCGTTATTTTTAAGAAACGCCCACAAAAATATAAATGGCTTTACATATTCTCAAATCTAATAATTGTATTTAGTGTAACTATTATATTAATATTAAAGAACAGCATTGACATTTTAGATTTTAATACTAAAAAGTTGAATAAACCCAAGATAACTACACATAATGATAATATTAGTAAGTCATCCGTTGATACGCAGTTAAGTGTTATTTATGCCGGAACAATTAGTGCGTACATTCTTCCGCAGGATCATCCTTCTTTTTTAGCTCAACAACATTCAACTGCAAACGTATCGCAAGAAATTGCGAAGAGCTTCTCCAAATTTTTAAAAACTAACAGTCATTTCTCCAACGCCTCCATCAAAGTAGGTAATTGCGTAAATTATACTGACAATTTGGAGATATGGAGTAAAAAGTTGTCGGGAAAATCAATCGCTACGTTAACACCTATAGAGTATATCCTTGTTAAGTATTTTTTTAAAAGAAATATACATATATTATTTTCAATGAAAAGTCCATATGCATCTAATGCATGTGTTTTTATTGCAAATAAAAAGTCAAAAATAAAAACAATATATGATATAGGATCAAAGGATACGGTTGAATTAGTTTACGATGGATCATATAGCAGTCGTTACGCCCCACTTTATAAACTGTATGAATGCGGGGTAATAAAATATCCAAACGTTAAATTATTAAAATCGAAAGGGCCGTATTTCGAAAGTGAAAACTCAGACTATGATATAATAAAAAGTGTTTCGGAAAGTGTTAACCGGATAGGTTGTGTTGCTTCGTCTACAGTCGTCGATTCGGAAAATATAGTGAAGCTATTGAATTATGATTATAATACAGAAAAATTTTTGGTAATTAGCGATGATTTGTTCCATAACTACTATATGGATATAAAGAATGTGATTTCCCAAGCCTATATTGAATTTTGTCCAATAAGGTTATATGACTATAGTAGAGATTCGATATTGTACGAGAATGAAATATTTGAGATAATGAACAAGTATTTAGTCGTAACAACTGATCCCCAAGACACAAATGAAATTGCTAAAGCAAAATCTATATTGCGAAATAATTATGATGAAGATCAAGTAAAGTATGGACTGTTTAATCATTTCGTCAGTACGTTTAAAGATAAGGATGCAATCGTACGGGACTTCAGGCATGAAGAAAATATTAAAAAAAAGATTATAATAAATATTTTTATTGGTATTATTTCATTATTAGCAATAATATCTTTTATTATTGTTCCAATATTTGTTAAAGCTAGGAAAACTCGGAATAAAATTTTCTGGTTGTGTATTAGCTTGTCTTTTGTGCTATTAGTAGAAATTATTCGAACATTAGTAGAAATAAGTGTAAATATAGATTCTGGATACGAGTATATAATTGTTCTATTTCCAATAATCGTCGGTATCGGGTTATCATATATTTCTGACAAAAATAAACCAATTATAAAAATATTAGTAGATATAGTCCATAAGTATATAATTAAAATCAGAACTATTATAAATAGCTCAACTGATATATTAATTTTAGAAGCAAAGTATGGAGCGCAGGATAAATATAAGGATGTTAAATATATAGTGAATGACCAGATAAATAATGGGTATTTTGAGATTAAGGTGGAAAATGACTTATTTGGAGACCCCCTGTTTGGAATAAAAAAGGAGTTGATATTGAAATATTTGCATAACGGGGAGGTGATTGATGTAAATATAAAAGAAGGAGACGTACATGTATTTAGATAGATCTGGAATATTCAAGGTATTGAAAAATGATTTATGCGCCTATCTGAATTATCCTTGCACGCTTTTCAATGAAATACGATAACGAAATAGCCAAGCGGCGCACATTTGCCATCACCGGAAGATATTAGAAAAATGAGTATTTTTACGGAGTGAATCAATTATCTGCCATACAAAATGTACTTAAGCAACTGAAGCCGGGGCTGATGTCGCGCTACCACATCAGTTCGTTGGGTTTATTTGGTTCTGTGGTGAGAGATGATTTTAATGCTAAAAGTGACATAGACATTGTGGTTGACTTCAGTGAACCTATAGGTATAGGTTTTATTGACCTGGCTAACGAGCTGGAGACTATACTTAAAAGAAAAGTTGACCTGGTGTCCAAAAGAGGTATCAAACCTGCCTACTTTACTAAAATAGAACAGGAAATCGTCTATGTCTAGCAGAGATACCCGCCTTTGCTTTTATCAGCGAACTGCTAAACTTCAGGAGATTCCTACGTCGCACACAACGCTGCAAGCTATACGTGCTCCTTTGAATGACGCCTTTGATTTGGCTTTAGTTTTATTTATATAAATAGGCTATTTCTGCGTACCTTTGCGCACTTTTACAATGAAATACGATAACGAAATAGCCAAGCGGCGCACATTTGCCATTATCAGTCACCCGGATGCGGGTAAGACCACGCTTACCGAGAAGCTGCTGCTGTTTGGCGGGGCCATACAGGTGGCAGGCGCTGTTAAGAGCAACAAGATAAAGAAACACGCCACCAGCGACTTTATGGAGATAGAGCGGCAGAGGGGCATCAGTGTGGCCACATCGGTAATGAGCTTTGAGTATAATGGTACGCTCATCAACCTGCTGGATACACCCGGCCACAAAGATTTTGCCGAGGATACCTACCGCACCCTCACCGCTGTGGACAGTGTGATACTGGTGATAGACAGTGTTAACGGGGTGGAAGACCAGACGCGCAAGCTGGTGGAGGTGTGCCGCATGCGGGATACGCCCATCATCGTGTTTGTGAACAAGCTGGACAGGGACGGGAAATTTCCGCACGACCTGATGGACGAAATAGAGAAGGAACTGAAGCTGAACCTGCACCCGCTGAGCTGGCCCATAAATATGGGCAAGGAATTTAAAGGGGTATATAACCTGCACGACAGCACGCTGAACCTGTTCACCGCCAGCCAGAAAAGCACAGAGGAGAATACGGTGCCCATAAAAGACCTTAGCGAAAAGCTGCTGGATGATAAAGTAGGGGAGCGCGATGCGAACCAGCTACGCGAGGACGTGGAGCTGCTGCAGGGCGTGTATGGTGAGCTAAACGTACCCGCCTACCTGGATGGTAAAGTATCGCCGGTGTTCTTTGGCAGTGCGGTAAACAACTTTGGGGTGAAGGAACTGCTGGATACATTCATAAAAATAGCCCCAATGCCGCTGGGCCGCGACACGGATACGCGCCACGTGGAGCCGAACGAGGATAAGTTCACGGGTTTCATCTTTAAAATACATGCTAACCTGGACCCACGGCACAGGGACAGGATAGCGTTCCTGCGGGTGTGCTCGGGCAGGTTTGCACGGAATACTTATTACAAGCACACACGCATAGGCAAGGATGTGCGCTTCAGTAATCCGTACTCCTTCCTGGCGCGGGAGAAGGATGTGATCGAAGAGGCTTATCCCGGTGATGTGGTGGGCTTGTTTGACACAGGGACTTTTAAGATAGGTGATACATTGACGGAAGGCGAGGTGATGCAGTTTACGGGTATACCTACCTTCAGTCCGGAGATATTTAAGGAGTTGGTGAACAAGGACCCGATGAAGACCAAGCAACTGGAAAAGGGCGTGAGCCAACTTACGGACGAAGGTGTGGCGCAACTGTTCACGCAGCATGGGGGCAACCGGAAGATAATAGGTTGCGTGGGTGAGCTGCAGTTTGAAGTGATACAATACCGCCTGCTGCAGGAGTATGGGGCATCGTGCGCATTCATGCCACTGCAGTTCTACAAGGCGTGCTGGATAACGGGTGATAAGAAGGCCATAGAGGATTTTGCGCGCTTCAAGCAGAGCAATATAATGGAAGACAAAGACGGCAACTTAGTGTACCTGGCACAGAGCGAATGGTTCCTGAACACAGAGCGCCAGAACAACCCGAAGATAGAGTTCCACTTCACGAGTGAGTTTAAGACGGCGAGGGTAAATTAGCTGATGTGATGATTAGCTAATTAGCTGATTGCGTGTTATTCTATTTTAGTTAATTAGCTGATGTGATAATTAGCTAATCAGCTGATTGCGTGTTATTCTATTATTAATCTTAGTACAGTTGTGTTGCTTTGTGATACAGCTTTTAAGTAGTAGATACCGGGCGGAGTGGCAGCGGGCAGGGTTATCTGCTTAGATAGTTTGCTGCCGGCAGCAGTGCCTTCATCATTCATTATGGTTCTTCCGGCAGCATCTACTACTGCCAGGGCCACCGGCCCGTTGCTGATGCCATTGGCCAGTAATGTAAATGTTCCTTTATTGGGGTTGGGGTAGATGTCCATGTTATGGGCAGGAGTGCTTTTTATACCTGTGGACAGTGAACCGATAGGAATATCGGTGATGCCGAATTTGGCTATGAAGCCCTGCGGGTATGCAGTTCCGCTGCTGCCGGTGGTTAGAAAGGCGCCGGGCGTTGCAATGCTGTCGGGGCTGGAGGTTTGCCCTGCGAGGTACGCATTCTTGCCGTCGAAAGCGCATGCTTTTCCGATGTCGGTGCGGGTGCCGCCGAAATATGTGCTCCAATATACGGTGCCGATGGGGCTGAACTTAGCGAAGAAGGCATCCTGGTCGCCACCACCATACGAAGTATGATAAGCACCCGATGTGGCAATGCCTGTAGTACTCGATGTAAACCCGGTGATATATATGTCGCTCAGTTGGCCAAAGCATAACCGGCTGTAGTCGACAGCCTCAGTGCCAGGGCCGCCGAAGTAAGTGCCCCATGTCAGTGACCCGACACCAGCATCTATCTGCATGACGAAGGCGTCCTGGTCTCCGGCCCTTGCAGGCTGGTAGCATCCCGGTGTAGCTATGCCTGTGTCGCTGCCGGTAGCCCCGAGGAGGTAAACACTGCCATCATCGGCAATGATGCCGCCAGTGAGGTCGCCTTCAGCTCCGCCATAATATGAAGCCCATACCCTGCTGCCGGAGGTAGTGAATTTGCTAAGGAATACATCGCTACTGCCAGCTTTTGCGGGATGGTGGGCACCGGAGGTGGCGATGCCGGAGGTGCTGTATGTGTAGCCGGCCAGGTAAACGAATGAGCCGTAGGTTGTTACTACACCGCTGAACTCGTCGCTGGTGCCGCCATAATAAGTGCCCCACTGGCGAATGCCGGTGGAATCGTATTGAATGAGGAAATCATCATGTCCGCCACTGCGTGCAGGCATATGGCTGCCCGGGGTGGCAATATTTGTATAAGAATCTGCTGTGCCGGATATATAGACATGCCCTAATGCATCACATGCGGCAGACTGTGGGTAGTCGAGCGCAGTGCCCCCTGCATACGTTCCCCAGATTCTAGCCCCTGCTGAGTTGAACCTGCCGAGAAAAGCATCGTAGGAACCGCCTGCGGCCACCTGCTGGGTTCCCGGGGTTGATATTCCGGATGTGCTGTTTGTGGTGCCCAGAAGATAAAGGTTGCCTGCAGGGTCTATAGCGAGGTCGTTGGCCCAGTCGCCATTGGGTCCTCCGTAGTAAGTGCCCCAGATCCTGTTTCCGGACGAATCGAATTTTACCAGAAAAGCATCGCAGCCGCCGCCATATGTTGACTGGAATGTGCCTGTTGTAGCCACGTTGCCAACAGTAGGCGCCCATGTGAGGCCATCGGCATAGATATTGCCTGCGTTGTCGGCTACCAGGCCATAAAAGGAGGTGTTGTTGGAGTCGGGGCCGTAATAGGTGCCCCATTGCACAGTAGGGTCTATGGTGAGGTCTTTTTTAACAGCCACATTATAGCTCAGTATATTACCATTGAGTTGGTATGAGGAAGGGATGTTTTGCCCTTCCTTAGCGAAGCACAGAGGGGCTTGTTCCTTTATCTCGCCCATTGGTGTGGTGGCAGAGATACTGCCGTCATTATTTATTTTCAATGAAGTGTGGCCGCTATATTTAAGTTTTATGTCTGTGGCGTCGCCATCGGGGCCTATAACAAATTCGTGTTCCAGCCGACCATTCTTAATGTATATTACCCAGTCGATACCTTTATACACATTCTTATAAGTGATCCTGCCGCATGTATTGGCATGAAGACCTTGCTGCGGGCAGCCTGCGAGATAGTAATTCTCGTAATAGTCCTGTTTTTCTGTGGCTATGGCTACGGCGTTTTTGTTAGCATCAACCAGTTCCACATCCAGACGGTAAGATTCAACAGTAGCCATTTGCTCTTCGGTGTTAACCGGTTCGCCGGCTTTATATTTTGCCATCAGCCATGCAGGCAGGTCGGTATGTTTTACATTGAGCCGGGAAAACTGGTAGTGTAATTGTCCGTTGCCAATGAATATATTGATGCCGGGTGCCTGGATCGCATATTGAATGTCGTTCCTTGGGGCAAGATGCTGGTCGGTTATCTGGCCCTTATTCTCAATGAAGTAAAGTTTACCGGAAACGGAAGGGATGTGACTTTTAGCAGCTGAAATACCCGGGTGGAATGCAATAAGTAAGAAAAAAGCACTGATTATTTTATTCATTGTAACTTAATTGGGGTGAATCCTTAATTTTTGTAAGTAAATATACTGATTATATGCTAATTTATCAGATAATAATTAATATATTTCATAAGTAATTTAGATACACCTATCTTTTAAAAGTACCGTTGTTTTTTATTGAAGTGATTACTTTTGGACAATGAGTACCAATAATCGTTTGTCCGGACTGGTATGTTTTTTTACGGTCCTTGTTTTTTCTTTAGCCGGCGAAAAGGCCTTATCGCAGCAGGTGCGGCCGGCTTCTTCAGATAAGATATATAACGAAATAGCCAGTCTCAGGCATCTAGTGAATGTGCTGTATGTAGCAGCCCATCCTGATGATGAGAATACCCGCCTGCTTGCATGGCTGGTAAACGACCAGCATATACGCACTGCATACCTGTCGCTGACGCGAGGAGATGGCGGACAGAATATCCTGGGTAGTGAACAGAGCGAAGCGCTGGGCCTGATACGCACTCATGAGCTAATAGAGGCGCGGAAGCTGGATGGAGCGGAACAGTATTTTAGTCGGGCAATTGATTTCGGGTTTTCGAAGACCCATGAGGAAACATTCAGGCACTGGCCGGAGTATCTGCTTACCTATGATGCGGTGTGGGTGATGCGCAAGTTCAGGCCGGACGTGGTGATATGCCGCTTTCCGCCCAATACTATGGCCGGACACGGGCAACATGCGGCATCGGCAATCATAGCGGCAAAGGCATTTAAGGTAACCGGTGATAAAATGCAGTATACCGAGCACCTAAAATATTTTCCGTCATGGCAACCAAAACGGTTGCTGCTGAACACGTATAAGTTTGGCGACAGGAACACGACAGCCGAGGACCAGTTCAAGCTGGGAGTGGGGCAGTACCTGCCGGGTTTTGGCGAAGGCTGCGGAGAACTGGCGGGGCGTAGCCGAAGCATACATAAAAGCCAGGGTGCGGGCACGCCAAGTGTGCCGGGTGTGCAAACGGAGTATTTTAAATTAGTGGATGGGGACAGTTTAAAGACCTCATTTTTTGACGGCATAGATATAACATGGAATCGCGTGGGGAGGGGAGATATTGAGAACGACCTGAAACAGGTAGAAGATCGTTTTGACTTCAGACGCCCTGATGCCAGCATACCGGCTTTGCTGGCGGTGCGCGGTAAAGTAGCAGGGATAGCAGATGAATACTGGCGGAAACAGAAACTGGCGGAGATAGACAGAGTAATCCTTGATTGCTCGGGCTTTATGGCAGAGGTGTATGCAAAGCAGCCGGAGGCTGTGAGGGGCGCTACGCTGCCATTTACCTTGCGCGTGATAGCACGTTCACAAACACCGGTAGTGCTGAGCAGCATAAAGTGGGGCAACGGTGATACGGCAACAAATATGATTTTGTCGGTGGATACACTGCATACTTTTGAACATGCCATAAGCATACCTGCAAATGAGCCTTTTACTCAACCATATTGGTTATCCCGGCCACATGCCGACAAGGATATGTTTGCCATAGCCCATGATACATTACTGGGGCAGCCAGAAACGCCCAATGAGCTGAATGCCACGTTGATGCTGCGTATAGGAGGTGTGGATATGGCTGTAAAGGTGCCGCTGTCATACAAAAAACTAGATCCGGTGAAAGGGGATATTGTGGAGCAACTGCGTATAGTGCCGGATGCATCGGTGTCGTTCAATAATGCATTGCTTGTAGCAAAGCCCGATGGCTCGGTGCAGGCTGAGGTGAGGATTCATACCTTTAAGGATATTAAAGATGCCACACTTACGGTGGCGGGAAGCAAAACTACGGTTGCTACTATCAAGGGGTTGAATTTTTCCGCATCAACCGATACTATCATTCCTATCAGCATATCGCCACAGGTATCGGCGCAGCAGGGAGGAGATGATTTTTATTTGACAGCAGAGGTGGCTGCGGGCGGCCAAACCTACAACAAATCTCAGCACCTGATACAGTATAACCACCTACCCACGCTACAGTATTTCACAGACCCTTATGCCAAGGTTTTGCGTAGCAACTGGAAGTGTACTGCAAAGCGCATAGGCTATATAGAAGGGGCGGGAGATTTTATACCCGCACTACTGCGGCAGGCGGGGCTTGAAGTGGATGTGCTGAAGGATGGTGATATGGCCGGAGCCGCGAACCTAAAAAAGTATGATGCCATCATTACCGGTATAAGGGCGGTGAATGTGGAAAAAAGAATGGCTTACTGGCTGCCAGTGCTGATGCAGTATGTGCAGAATGGCGGCACGCTGGTGATGCAGTATAACACACTGCAGGATATGGCCACTACAAAAATAGGCCCGTATCCGCTGACGCTATCCGGCGACAGGGTAACTGAGGAAGATGCAAAAATGGAATTTACGGATTCCACCAGCCGCTTGCTGAACTATCCGAATAAAATAACTGATAAAGATTTTGAAGGGTGGGTGCAGGAGCGTGGATTGTACTTTGCAAAGAAATGGGATGATAAGTATAAAACACTTTTCTCGATGCACGATGCGGGGGAGCAGCCCCTTACCGGAGGTACACTGTACACAAAATACGGGAAGGGAAATTACGTGTATACCTCATTATCCTTTTCGCGGCAGTTGCCCGCAGGGAATAAAGGTGCGATAAGGCTACTGATGAATATGATCAGCCCCGACCCTAAAGGGAAGTGATGCCTAAATGGTCAATTTATGAACCAACCTAAAAAACAAAACTGGCCTGTGTGGTATTTTGCGGTTATCCTACTGCTTTTGCTACAGGTAGTATTGTATTTCCTGTTTACTCAATATTATAAATGAGCGCACTTGACTGGGTAGTTTTATTGATCACTCTGGCGGCTATGATAGCTTACGGGCTATACAAGGGGCGGGGCCACGCCAGCGGTGCGCACTCCTATCTGCTGGCCGACAGGCAGATGCCATGGTATGTGGTGCTGCTGGGGATAATGGCCACACAGGCCAGCGCTATAACTTTCCTTTCGGCACCGGGGCAGGCATATACGGATGGTATGCGCTTTGTGCAATACTATTTTGGCCTGCCGATAGCGATGGTGGTCATTTGCGTTACGTTCATCCCCATATTTCACCGGTTGAAAGTGTTTACCGCCTATCAATACCTCGAAGAAAGGTTTGACAGGAAAACAAGGCTGTTCACTTCGTTGCTGTTCCTGTTGTCGCGTGGCCTGTCTACAGGTGTTAGCATCTATGCGCCTGCTATCATCCTGTCGTCTATGCTTGGGTGGAATATCTACCTGACCAACATTATTATGGGTGGCCTGCTCATCATATATACCTATGCCGGCGGCGCGAAGGCGGTGGCGCATACCCAGAAGCTGCAATTCCTCATTATACTGGCATCCATGGCGCTGGCAGGCTACCTGGTGGTAGACCAACTGCCGGAGAGCGTGAGCTTTGGCGATGCGTTGTACATAGCCGGCAAATCGGGTAAATTAAATGTTATCACCACGCAGTTTGACTGGAAGGACAAGTATAATATATGGAGCGGTATAATAGGCGGTTTCTTCCTTGCATTGTCTTACTTTGGCACCGACCAAAGCCAGGTGGGGCGGTACATTACGGGGAAGAATACAACCGAAAGCAAACGTGGCCTGCTGCTTAATGGGGTTGTGAAAATACCCATGCAGTTCCTGATATTGCTGATAGGGGCACTGGTGTTTGTGTTTTATACATTTAATTCCTCGCCACTGTCGTTTAATACGGCAGCGTACAAAGCCTATCAAAAAAATGAGCCACAGCAAGTGGCTGCGATGGAAGAGACGTATAATAAACTGCATCACCAGTTACAGGAGAAAACGCGGGCTGTGGTCCGATTAAAAAAGGAAAATGACCCACAGTTGCAGGCAGCACTGAGTGAATTTGCCGGTACCCGACGTGAAATGGATGTAATAAGGGACAGCATATCCCGGCATATAGCTACTCATTACAGCCCCGACAAGAATGATACCAATTATATCTTTCTCTATTTCGTGAAGAACTCATTGCCGAAGGGTATAGTGGGCCTGTTGTTTGCGGTCATCATCCTGGCATCGTGGGGGTCTATATCGGCAGCGCTTAACTCCCTTACCGCCTCGTCCCTGATGGATGTGCAACTGCTGGGCAAGCAGCCCATAAGCGCAAAAAGCGAAGTGAGGCATGGAAAGATACATACGCTTGCCTGGGGTGTATTCTGTATCTGCGTAGCTATGTTTGCCGCAAAGCTGGGTTCGCTTATAGAGGCCGTAAATATACTGGGTTCGCTTTTTTACGGTACCATACTTGGTATCTTCCTGGTTGCCTTTTATGTAAAGCGGGCGAAGGGCAACCTTGTTTTTACGGCGGCAGTAGTAGCTGAATTGAGTGTAATAGTTATATATATACTTAATATAGTGTCCTTTTTGTGGCTGAACGTGATAGGTGCGCTGATTGTGGTGCTGATATGTTTGGGCGCTTATCTGAAGGGAAAGCGTTGAAACGACTGGTTCAACAGGAGTTAAGTATAATTTATCTCTTTAGCGGGTATACCTGCATTCTCTCCTTTTTTTACTAATTTCAACGCATATTTTAACAAGCGGGGATAACATTTTAATTTTCTTTGTAATGGGAAACAAGAGGGATATAAAGATATTTATTGTTCCTGTGCTAATATGTTTTGTTTTCCTGTTCGGTATTATAGGTTACCGGGAACTTATGGGCCCGGATTTTTCATTGCCAGGTGCTATCTACTCTACGCTTTTCTTTTTCATACTTAATAACATTACACCTTCAGATGCAACCGCCAATACATACCTGCTTATATCCAGATACATAGCGGCGGTGGTATTCGGATTGGGTATTTATAGCCTGGTGTACAAGCATTTGTTCCGCCAGTTCATCAGGCTGAAAATAAAATACACTTTTAAGCGTCATGTTATTGTGTTCTCTATAGAGAAACTTGGGACAGGTATTTTCAAAGACCTGCTGGCCAATAAGTATAAGGTGATACTAGCAGAGGGAAACGAGTCGCATCCCTATTTAGAGACAATACGCAGGGAGGGTATCATACATTTCAGTGATACGGGACATACTGACAGGTTGTTTGATACGATGCATGTGTCCCGCGCCCGTGCCTGCGTAATCGCGTTCAACGATGATAACGTGAATATTGAACTGTCCTTGAAACTGATCAGGTATCTCAGGGAAAAAGCGGCTAAAAACAATGTGCTCGTGCTCACCCATATCAGCAGGGCGGGGAATATGGAACTGATGAAGGACTACGTTGATATTGGCAGCGCTGACAATAATTTTGAGTTTGAGGCATTCAATATATACAGCGCCGCAGCAAAAAAAATATACGACCACTATCCCCCGCACCGGTATTTCGATTTTAAAAACCAGGACGAAGAAAAGTCCATTGCAGTAATAGGGTATAACCAGGCCGCCGAAGAGTTTATAGTAGAGAATATCATCCTGAGCCATTACAAGGGTTGCAGGAGCATAAAAATTTTCCTGGTGGACAGGAATGCTGACGACCTGCTGCACGAATTGATGTACAAATACCCGTTTTGCAGGGAGTATGTGGATATTGTGCCTGTTAAATTGCTGAACGATAAGTTCTTTGCCAACTTCAATTGGTCGAAAGAACTGATTGAGAAACTAAGCAAGGTGAAATGCGCTTACCTGTTTGGCGACGACGGTGCCGAACTTGTGAATGTTGCGACAAGGTTCCGGCAGTTCCTGGCGGGGCAGATAGAGCAATACCTGAAACCGGCCATTGTGGTTTGTTTTCCGGAGGACAGCAATATAGTGGGCCTGCTTGATGAAGAGAAAGGAAGCAAGGAGCGCCTCACAGACGTTCTTAAAGAGCAACTGAATATTGATCTCATGCAATTGGTGGCTGATAGCTGTACGAGCAGCCGGTTGCTGGAAGAAAGCGAGTATGTGGATATGTTGTCGCGGGTTATCAATTACTATTATTCCATTAAGTATGAGTTCGGGCCGATTTTGAAAGAGAAATGGCATATTGCTGATGATGGCCCGTTAGTAGCTGCAATTGACAAGAAGTTGTTGGAACTGCAGGCGAAGCAGCAGAACTATGGCGAAGTGGAGATAGAAAACCTTGTGCTACGGGAAATTGCGAACGTAACCAAAAGCAATGTGGAGGAATTAAAGACAGTATTTGGTATCAGAAGCCGATGGAATATCCTTTCCTACCGCAAGAAAAGCGCTAACAGATATGCCGCCCGGCACATGGCTGTGAAGATAAATATTATGGAAAATATGGGGTGTATGCCACTTACTCATGAAAATATATTACATTCATTCCCGGTAATCGCGCCTATAGAGCATAAACGGTGGTGCGCGGAAAAGATGGTGCTCAATTATCGTTATGGGGTATTGCCAAAAGATAAGGCAACGAAAAATATTGTAAAAGAGCGATTGAAGATACATGACCAACTGATACCTTACGATAAGCTGGCCGATACGGAGAAACAGAAAGACCTGAACCTATTTCTTTTAATGCCTTTACTGAATTCCCTGAAAGTGGAAAATAAAAAATAAAGATGCAGTTTGACAGAGACATATTTATCAGTTATGCTCATATTGATGACGAGTCGCTGATAGCGGATAAGAAGGGGTGGATATCGGAGTTCCACCGTGCGCTTGAGATCAGGCTGGGGCAACTAATGGGTGTAAAGCCAATAATATGGCGTGACCCTGTGCTGCAGGGCAACCACATATTTGATAAGGAGATAGTGGACCAGTTCTCGAAGGTAGCGTTAATGATTTCCATTATCACTCCCCGGTATATTAAATCGGAATGGTGTGTAAGGGAGGTGACCCAGTTTCATGAAGTATGCCAGCAAACTTCGGGTTTTGTGATTAACAACAAGGCGCGGGTTTTCAAAGTAATAAAGACACCGGTGAGCCAGGACCTGCACCCTGATTGCATTAAGAATATACTTGGGTATGAATTTTATACCACAGACCCGGCAACGAATAGGATTAAAGAGATGTCGCCGATTTTCAGCCATACGGAAAAGGGATATTGGGAGAAGCTGGACGACCTTGCCAATGATATTGCCGCTTACCTTGAAGAACTTAAAACAATTGATGGCCCCAGCTCGGCTACGGCTTCCGGCGGGCAGCAGGATAACAAGCATATAAAGAACATTTTCCTTTCTGAATCAAGCTATGACACCAAGGACCTGAGAGACAGTATAAAAAGAGAACTGCAGGACCACGGGTACAACATATTACCTTACGGACAGCTATCGCTGGTGGCGCCTGTGCTGAAAGACAATGTGGAGAGCTATATGAAGGATGCGCAGCTGGCGATACACCTTGTAGGGAATAACTACGGTATTGTGCCTGAGGGCGCGGAGAAATCAATAGTGGAGATACAGAATGAAATAGGTGTATCGCATAGTGTGGCGGACAACCTGTCGAGGCTGATATGGATACCTGAGAATATGGACCCGGTGGATGAACGGCAGAAGAAGTTTTTGCAGAAGCTGACAGCAGGCAGCAAAGATGTGATAGCCGGGGCGGATGTGGTAAAGGGGTCGATAGAGGATTTTAAAAGCGTGATACATGACAAACTGGTTGCCATGGAGGATAACAACGCTGCAGCGGCCCCGGAAGCGCAGCAGGAAACCGGTAGGAAGATGGTGTACCTGATCTGTGATATACAGGACCTTGAGGGGATTACCCCGCTCGAGGACTTCCTTTTCAGTAATGGAGTGGAGGTAGTATTGCCCATATTTGAAGGTGATGAGACGCTGATAAGGGAAGATCACATTGAGAACCTGAAGAATTGCGCCGGGGTCATCATCTACTATGGTAATGCCAGCGAAATATGGCTGCGCACGAAGATGCGCGATTTTATGAAGATAAACGGGTATGGCCGCACGAAGCCACTCTCCTTCAAGGGTGTATACCTTGCCGCGCCGGCCACACCCACAAAACAGCGTTTCAGGACACTGGAAGCCGAAGTGGTGAACGGGATAGAGCAACTGCCTGCGAAGGAATTAAAAAATATACTGTCGAAATTATAATAGAGGCACTATGGAGGTACAGAATAAGTTAATAAACCCGTTTCCCGGGTTAAGGGCTTTCGAAGAGGAGGAGGATATTCTCTTTTTCGGCAGGGAAAAGCAAATTGACGAATTGCTGAGGAAGCTGCGTACATCAAGGTTCCTTGCTATAATAGGTTCTTCAGGTAGTGGTAAGTCATCGTTGGTGAAGTCGGGTTTGTTGCCGTCACTGCATAGCGGGCTCATGTCGGGCGTGGGGTCGCAGTGGCGTATTGCATTGTTCAGGCCGGGCAATGACCCGATAGGGCAGTTGAACGAGGCGCTGATGAGAAATGGAGTATTAAGAGATGATCAATCGGATGACGACAGAGAGACCAATACAGCCATTAACGAAATGATATTGCGCAGGAGCAATCTTGGTCTGATAGAAGCCTACAAACAATCGGGCCTTGACAAGAAAAATAACCTGCTTGTGCTTGTTGACCAGTTTGAGGAAATATTTCGTTTCAGCAAGTATGAAAAAGATGCCAAGGAAGGTAAGCGGGATTCGGTGGCGTTCATCAACCTGCTATTAAAAGCCGCCGAGCAGAAAGAACTGCCGATATACGTGGTGTTTACGATGAGGTCTGATTTCCTGGGCGATTGTACGGAGTTCAGAGGCCTGCCGGAAGCGATAAATGAAGGGCAATACCTTGTGCCCCGCATGACGCGTGAAGAAAGAAGGGAGGCGATAACCGGGCCTATTGCGGTGGGTGGAGGGTCTATAACACCGGCATTGGTGAACCGCCTGCTGAATGATGTGGGCGATAACCCTGATCAACTACCCATACTGCAGCATGCGCTGATGCGCACCTGGGACGAATGGGGAAAAAGGGGGAAGCCAAACGAGCCAATAGATATAGCGGATTACGAGCACATAGGTACTATTTCTGAGGCGCTTTCGCAACATGCGGAAGAGGCATTCTCAGAACTGACGACCGATAAAGAGCGCCAGATATGCGAGAAGATATTTAAGGAGCTGACTGATAAAGGAGGGCTGGCAATGGGCATCAGGAGGCCGAGGCTGCTTTCTGAACTGAGTGCGGCGGCAGATGTGCCTAAAGAAGATGTGATAAGGGTCGTGGAAGTATTCAGGAAGCCAGGGAGGGGGTTCCTTGTGCCTGCGGTGCCTGTGAAGCTGACGGAGAACTCCATAATAGATATTTCGCATGAGAGTCTGATGCGCGTATGGAAGCGGCTCATCAACTGGCTGGAAGAGGAAGAGGAATCTGCGCAGGTGTACCTGCACTTATGTGAGGCTGTGAACCTGTATGAAACAGGGAAAGGGGGATTGTGGCGCGACCCTGAATTGCAGATAGCCATTAAATGGAGGGAGGAACAAAATACCAATGCCGCATGGGCCTCACGTTACAACCCCTACTACGATAAGGCGATATTCTTCCTAGAGCATAGCAGGCAGCAGCGCGACCTGGAGATAAAGCACAAAGAAGAATTGCAGAAGCAGCGTTTACGAATCACCCGGCGCATTACAGTCGTAGTATCGGTGATAGCCCTGCTTGCTTTTATGCTGGCCATACTGGCATATGACCAAAAGAACAAAGCAGCCAAGGCACAGGTGGAAGCAGATAATAAACGTAAGGATGCTTTGTTGCAGAAAAGTATAGCAGATAAGCGTGGAAAAGAAGCCCTGGAAGAAAAGGCGAAAGCAGAAGTAGCCCGCGACAGCGCGGAGCTAAGCAAAAAGCAGGCGATTGAGCAACGACAGATAGCGATAATGCAGGAAGGCATCGCAAAATTGGAGAGTCAAAAAGCAAAGCGGGCCCAGGACGATGCATTGAAAAATGCCGAAGAGGCCAGGAAGAACGCTGAAGAGGCAAAGGAAAGTGCGGAAAGGGCCGAAAAAAGCAAGCAGGACGCAGAGGTGGCGCGGTTTAATGCTTTAAAGGAAAAGGCGGAAGCGGAAAGGCTGGAGATGCTGGCGAGATCGAAGAACTATGCGCACAGCGCGATGCTGAAAATGAATGAGAAAGATTACCAGAACTGCCGTGATTTCGCGTTGAAGGCGTATAGCGAGAACCAGAAGAACAAGGGTAATTTTCAGGACAACGATATTTACTATGCGCTTTACCTCACCTGGCAGAATGAGATAAATAATGCCAATAATAAAATATACCATGAGCGCCCGGTGCGGGCCATAGCTGGGCTACCGCATTCAAACATCTTTTTTTCAGGAGATGAGGCGGGCACGATTGTCGCTTTCCAATATAAAGAGGGAAAGATAGATGGGAAAACTGCGGAGAACGCACATGGCGAAATACGGTCATTAAGTGTATCTCCGGCAGGAGATTATTTGCTTGCCGTGATGCTTGATAAGGCAATACTCTACACAGTAACTGCTGAGGGCAAACTAAAGGAGTATACCAAAGTTGCATTTGCGGGTAAAGGGCGAAAAGGCTTGTTTGCTGATAGTAAGAGTTTTATTGTACAAACAACGGAAGGTGTGACGAGATTTGAAGTGAAGAACACAGCGCAGACTGGTTCGTTCGTAAAGGTAGATAATTGCGCTTCAGTAGTGTTAGGTGGTAGTAAGATATTTGTAGCGAACTCAAAAAGTGTCATGGAGTTTTCGGGGTGGGAGCAGATGCCTTCCCGGCCTGCACATATTTACCCGGCTACCTTCCCGGTGACAAGCCTTGCTGTGGATAAGTCAGGAAAATATTTAGCAATAGGTATGTACAATGGCGGAGTAATCGTCAGGAACCTGGGCAACGGGCAGTCGGCATCGTCCACTTTGCACAGGTCGGCGATAAATGATCTAGAATTTAGTATGGTAGGTGATGGTATATTGCAACTGGCTACAGCAAGCAGCGATAAAACTGTGAAACTGACAGAGATAAAAGCAGGCGGGGAATTGAATATTGATGATGCGATAACGCTGCAGCAACATTTCAGCTGGGTGTATAACCTTTATTACACACCCGATGGAAAGTATGTTTTCTCGGGAGGAGAGGATATGCGGATAGTAGGCTATCCCACCACGATGACGGGGATTTACAATCTTTTAATGAAAAAATAAATCATTGCATATATGGGCGGCGTTTTTAAGAACTTATTGTTGCTTGTTTTGTTTACATCATTTTCTTTTGCTGTGGGCGCGCAAACTGAATGTGGTGCCAATTCTATAACGCAGGCACAATACAACTATGATATCGGCAGGTTCACGGAGTGCCTCGACGGGCTTAAATACTGCCTTGACAACGGCGGGTATAAACTGCCGCAAAAGATAGCTGCCTATAGCCTGGGGGCAAAATGCTACCTGGCCCTGGATTCTATCAGTGAAGCTGACAGGTACATACAATTACTGCTCAGTCTTGATGATAACTACCAGCCGCAAGACCAGGATCCGCAACGTTTCAGGCTGGAGTTGGCATATGTGCGTATACAGACCAGGGCTTCGCGCACATCTTCTGTGTCAAAAAAAGCGGAGAGTATTGATATGGCACCTGCCACCATGCAGGTGATCACGGCAAAGGATATAGAGAACAGGGGGTACATGGATATTGAGTCGATATTCAACGATCTGCCGGGATTTGATATATCGAGGGATTTTGGTATCAGTTATTCGGTATTGTACCAGCGCGGCTACCGCGCCCCGGCACTTACCGAGCGTACAATGATAATGATAGACGGGGTGGAGAACAATGACCTGTGGGGTAATGCCGCCTATATATCCAAGCAGTATCCTATATCCAGTGTGAAGAGGGTGGAGGTTATTTATGGCCCGGCATCTAATATATATGGCGCTAACGCATTTTGTGGTGTTATTAATATAGTGACAAAGGATGAAGATGACCTGATTTTAGGCAGTGCGGGCGCAGAGAGAAACAGTAAGCCCAAAACGGTAGGCATCAATATGCATACCGGTGTGGCGTCTTATCATACCCGATTTGTGGATGGCACTGCGGGGGTGAGCAGTAAGAAAGTTTTTTTCAGTGTTACCGGCAGGGCATATTTCTCTGATGGGGTTGACTTGTCAAGTGAGCCGTATTGGGATGGGGTGCCTACCTACGGGGATGCTGCCTACACAAAAAGAATGACCATGAACTATTCGGCTGACAGTGCTTCGAAATATGCGGGGCAATACTATCAGGTGAACGCAGATTCGACAAAAATTGTGCCTACTGCTGCAGGTATCCGTCGCGCTGACTCCCTGGATAAGGCTTTTTATAAAATAGCTTCAAAGAATTCAGGCAAGTATGAAGCCCCAATACAGGATTTTTACATTTCCGCAAAGCTTGCCATCAGCCACTTCAAATTTGGTTTCCAGTACTGGAACAAGAATGAAGGTGCAAGCGGGGACTTCGTTGATAATTTCGCTTCTACTAATGCGGCATTGACGAACTGGCAGGTACGCGATTATTTTGTTTATGCCCGTTACGACAATAAGATTTCAGAGCGAATAAGTCTCTCCAGTTTTACGTACTACAGGTACATGGATTTCGGGGATGATTCACGTGTGACCACTTTTTCAGGCTACGGTAACGGGGCATTAAGCAATCATAGCTTCATGAATGGTGTTTCGCCATATTATGCAAGGGTCAATTTTTACCAGGCATCCAATATCCTCCGGTCTGAGCTGAAGTCGCAGTACATCATCAACGATAAGTTTGATGTGCTTGCAGGCGCGGAATTTACGAGCGGTATCCTCCAGGCCAATTACATAACCACAACTTTGGACCCTGCGGTGCGATATGGCCGGGCCATTGATTCGCCGGGTGGCAATAATTTCACCACTTACACTGTAAGTGGCTATGCTACCGCCGCCTATCATAATACGAAACACAAACTTAATATTGATATTGGCGGCAGGCTTGATAATAACAGGTTCCGGGGGGTGTATGGCTACGGTACGGTATTTAATCCCCGTATGGATGTAATATGGTATCCGGGTAAGTTCATTTTCAAAGCTATCTACGCAGAGGCGTTCCTGAATGCATCTAACCAGAATAAATTCTCAACAACGGGTTCCAGGCTGCTGAATAACCCTGATCTTGAACCGGAGAAGGTGCAGAACTATGAACTATCGGCGAGGTACAGGCTGGATAAGCGCAGCTATATAGAACTGGCCGGTTACCGGAGCGATTATTCGCACCTGTTGTCGCTGGTGAGTGTGCCATATGGTAGCGGCACTACCCAGCAATACCGCGACCTTGGCAAGTCGGTTGTATATGGCTGCCAGGCGGCATCAGAGGTGTTTATTGATAAGCACCTGTCCATCTATGCCAATGTTACGTTCACCAGTCCGCAGACCATTTTTACTTCAAGCAATGGGGCAGATTCGTCAGTGCGCACAGGAGATATCGCTACTTTTTCGGGGAATGCGGGGGTTAATGTTGCGTTCTTCCGGAATAAATTTAACCTGAATACGCGGGTGAACTATGTGGGCGATAAGCCAACAGGCAAGAATACTTCGGTGGCATCTAACCCCTTTACAAATATTCCCGGCTATGCCTTGCTGAACGCAACGCTTGGTTACAGGATAGTGAATGGGATATTGATACAGGTGGGATGCAACAACATTGCAAACAATAAATATTATACGCCCGGTGTGCGCACTGCTGATGGCAATGTGTATGCACCGCGTGTGATACAGCCGGGACGGAATTACATGGCAAGGTTGATATTTGATTTAAAAAGGTAGTATGGCATCAGGCAGGCTAGCGAAATACATTAATTTAAGCCCATCAGAGGAAAAAGACTTCAGGCTTTTGTTTGTCCAGTCCCTGCTTTCGGGGTTTGGGGCCGCATTCTTTTTTGTCGTTGCCAGCACCTATTTTATCAAGAAGACCAGCGTCACCAGCCTGCCCCCAGTTTATATCATGTCGGGGATATTCGGCTACCTACTAATAACGCTTTATAAAAGATGGCAGAGAAAATCGGGTATATTGTACAGCTATACCATGGGCTTTGTCATTTATGGCGTGTCGGCCATCCTGCTTTACTTGGGCCGGTATTTTATTGATGATAGATCAGAGTGGTCTATTTATATCGCTTATACGGGGTTTATTGTGGTGTTGCCTTTTGCTACTATGCAGGCTCTGGGTTTTGCTACTATTTGTGTAAGGATATTCAATATTTCGCAAAGCAAAAGGTTGCTGGCGCTTATAGGTACTGGCGAGGTGCTGGCTTCGGTGATCGCTTTTCTTATCATTCCCGTGTTAACACAATGGATGAGCCCGTCGTTCCTTTATGTACTGTCCGGGATATCATATATCGCGGCCATCATACCCTTGAAGCGTATCTATGAGAATAATAAAGAAAAGCTGGACTCTGCACATCTTAATCATGCGCCTAAGAAAATGGACCTGGCATTCTTCCGTAAGGATAAGTTTTACATGGTGATAGCGCTGGTTACAGTATTCTCTGTGCTTACTGTTTATTTTGCAGACTATACCTATCTGCTTTCTGTGCGCCATATAGCAAAGGAGAGTGGGGTGGATATTGCAGTGATCGTAGCCGTTGTTTTCAGCGTTATCAAAATAGGTGAGTTGCTTATCTCGTTACTGTCAGGGAGTATTATACGCTCGTACGGCATGAAGGTGTCTTTGCTGCTACTGCCGGCCATTTTATTCATCTCGTCATTATTGGCGGCGGTAACGGGCCTAGTGTTTTATGATATACCGCTGTTCCTGGTTTTTTTCCTGTTGCTGAATAAATGGAGTGACCGCGTTATCAGGAAAGGGGTGACAGTGCCGGCTATGAAAGTAGTGTTCCAGGTTACTGAGCCGGAAGACCGGGCGCATTTGCAGACGAGTATAGACGGTACTATTACTCAATACGCAACCATACTTTCTGGGGTGCTTTTATGGATTCTCTCCTTGTCATTTAATAACAGTGATGTACTGGTCTTTCTACGCGTAGTGTCTTTTGTCTACCTGGTCATTTTTGGTATATGGTGCTGGTTTTCGTTCTCGTTGTTCAGTAATTACAGCAGTAAGATAAGGAGTTACCTGAGGACCTTTAAATCCAATACACCCAAACCGGTTGTGCAAGAGGAGGATAAAGTGGAGGAGAATAGAGAAAAGAAATCATATGTGCCTATGCATCATGCATTGGTGCAGGAGGTTATGGACAGCGTGCTGAAACTGGACAAAGATTCATTGGCTAATCATATCCTGCATTACAATCCAAACCTGAAAACATCTATCGGGGAAGCCGCTATGGTGCGCCGGGTGAAAAGTATCTATTATAATAACGAGAACTTTTTCAGCAGGCTGCTCATTATCTTGTATATGGGCCACCAGCCCGAACAGGCAAGGGTGAGTTTTGTGAAGGAATATTACGGGGTGTCAGAGTTGCAGCTAAGGGTACAAATGCTTCAGATGCTGCAGGTGATTTACCAGGGTAAATATGTTATGAAGCATGAAGATGTCTTCTTTTTTTCCGGTTTGTGTCAGGATGTAGCAGCTGAGATCATGTCGGCAGAATCGGCTGTAAATGACATAGAAGGCGAGGTAGATAAATCGCTTGTAGATGCCCTGACAGATCATATACTCACGTTAAAGAACCTGCTATTTGAATTACTTAAAGTACAGTACGACAAAGATTCCATACAGGTTGTTCAGGATGTAATTAACAGCAAAGACAAGTCGCTGGAGAACAGGTTGTTTGCTATTGAACTGCTGGATAATCTGCTAGACTCGGAGATGAAGAAGCTGCTGCTGCCGATAATAGAGGAGGGGTCCTATAATTCGAAGAAAGAGAGCCTTGAAAAGACATTGCTTATCTACCAGCTTCCCTGTGCGGCCCGGTTAAAGGAATTGCTCATGAACAGCTTCATGACGGTGGGGCCATATATCAAGCAACTGGCATTAGAGGAATACTACCGCCTCACGCAAGACCAGGGGATTTTATACGCATTTGCTGCAAGCCACCAAGAAAGCCTGAATGCTACAGCACATTATTTATTAAATGGTTCATACGATAAAGTGTATGCGGCAAAAATGAATGCAGTAACCGACATGAACCTTGATGAAGAACTGAGTCCGGCCCTATTGGTCTATTTTATAAAGTGGGGGCTTTTTGCAAAACACAGGAAGAGGCATGCTCATGGCCTTAATGAATATATCAGTAAACAGACCTATCAGTTCAATACGGAATACACTGCCGCAGTGAATTATGAACATACTGATCTTATGGTGGATAGATTAGGGTTAAAGTTGCTGCTCATGCTCGGCGACAAAGCAACCCAGCCCGAACAAAAAGAGTCCCGGACATTACAGGCGGTATAGAATGCAATAGTGCGTGTCGGTTTCGTAGACTATATCCCAGCCATCAGCTTTGTGCGCTTTATAAGATCGCTCATTTTCTTTACCTACTGTTGAAAAGAGGAGTTCGTATTTACCTGCTGCCTGTTTACGGAGTTGCTCAAATACCCGTGTTTTCAACCCAGTGCCCTGATATGGCCTGTCAACGCAAATCTGCACACCTATTCCGATCTTTGAACCCTGGTCTACAATGCCCTTTTCCTCAAGGCTGTTCACAAGGTCGCCGTGTATGGATAGGATAATGCCGTTTGATGTATTACTGATCAGTTGGTATGCTACAATCTGCCCAGTACTGTCTTCCGCTATGGAGATTTCGTTATTGGCTATCATGGCTGAAAATGCCTCCTCGTTTATTTCGCCTGATAAGAAGCCGCTACCAGTTTCATCACCTAACGCCGCTTTCTGCCATTTTTTATTCAATAGCAGTAGTGATGGTATGTCTTTTGGTTTAGCAGCCCTTACTACTACATTTTCAAGCATATATGTGCCCTTGTTATAAGGGCAAAACTATAAAAATCGGAATAAATATTGTATTTATGCAAATCAGTTTTTTAATGCCGGGATGATGACGTCTGATTTCGAGTATTTGTTGAATAACACGAAAATTATCGATCAAAGTGATATTTCATTATCGCTTTCTAATTTTATCCGCAGCGGCCTTGTAGATTATGCCTACCTTGAAGATCAGAGTTTCCCGATTGACCTGAGCATCGGTATCAACCCGATAGGATGTCCAAAGTCAGTAAAAAAATATTTGAAGACCAGGGATATTGACCTCACCTCTTATTCCGAGGTTACGGCCATCAACCTGAGAAATAAGGTAGCGAAATTTAATGGTCTAAAGGAAGGTGAGGTGCATGTGGGACCCGGAGTCAGCGATCTGCTGCACGTTATATTGCTCACTTTTGTTGATCCCGGCGATGAGGTGCTATTACCGGAGATCAGTTTTCCCGCATATGAGATACTTGTTTTGTTAGTAAGGGGCGTGCCAAAGTTTATTCCATTCACTAAAAAAATGGATATGGACTATGGCCAGGTGGCTAAGCATATTAGCCCCAAGACTAAGTTGGTGGTGTTGTGCAATCCGAATAACCCCACGGGTAAGGCTATGGATACCACCAAAATGATTAAGGTCATAAAGAAACACCCCAATACCATATTTATGGTTGATGAGGCGAATATCGATTTTGGCGGGGAGAGCCTTATGTCATATGCTGGCAAGTTGCCCAACTTGCTGGTGTTGCGTTCGTTTTCCAAGGGTTTCGGCTTAGCAGGCCTGAGGATAGGTTATGTGGCCGGGCCGCAGGAAAAAGTGTTGGCTATCGAGAGAAGACAGACGCCTTTTTCTACTACGGTAATCAGTCAGAAGATTGCAGAACTGGTGCTTGATGACAAGAGTTTCCTGGAAAAGTCGAAAGCCTATTGCGACAAACAGCGCAAATACCTGGAGCAGGAACTGACAAAGTTGGGTTATGCTTTTGTCCCATCAACATCAAATTATCTGCTGGTGAATGTGTCTGGGCATTTTCCGGATTCAAAGACATTCATCAGTGCAATTAACCAGTTTGGCGCAAATGCTTTGGATGGAAGTGTTTTCAGGTCGTTGGGCAAGGACTATGTCCGTATATCGCCAAGGGGGCATAAAATAAATAAGGAGTTTATTAAAATAGTCAGGTCACTTACTAAGAAGTGAATAAGCATAACATTTTCGGATGAGTAAGATTGTTATTAGTGTCACCGGCCACAGGCATCTGACAGCAGAGCAAAAGGGCAGGGTTGGGCCCTTGATCAGGAAGGCTATTGAGAATATCATGTTCACCGTGCAGGAACATGACCCGACGGCTGTATTTGAAGCACTAAGCCCACTTGCGGAAGGCGCAGATACTCTTTTTGCCAAGGTTGCCTTATCTATCGGGCTGCCCCTGAAAGTGATATTGCCTTTTGAGGTGGATGAATATCTTAAAGGATTTTCGGGCGAAAAGGAAAGGGAGGAGTTTTATGAGGTTTATAATACGGTAAGCAATGCTGATAAATCTTTATCGGGACGAAGGGATAGCAAGGAGAAAGACCAGCTTTTTCTTGAAATGGGCAGGAAGCTTGTGGATGAGGCTACCTTTCTTATAGCCATCTGGAACGGTAAGACGGGTAAAGGAATGGGCGGAACGACGGATGTAGTGACTTATGCTATTGAGAAAAAGAAAAATATCCTCGTCATTGATCCGGAAGATGAACATGCGCACATTAACTACCTGCACGAGGATATGCACAGGCGCCTGGGTGAAAGAGAGGTTATTGACATAAGAGAGACAAACCATCTGATCGATTTTATAGAACGGAAACAGGACGAGTATGACTCGAAAGCTGTTTATTTCAGCAAGAAGTATAAAAGGGTATGGACGGTAGGTTTCGTAGTTGGCCTTGTGGAGGTGCTTGCATTTGCGATACTGGTTTCGTTTCACGCTTCATTGACCGGGCATTTCGTATTAGCATCTGTTGAGTTCCTTTGTATTCTTACAATAATAGGGTTAGTATTGTTTGGGGGGTCTAAGCACCTGCACAGCAGCTATGTGCACTACCGGATAATCAGTGAGCGGTTAAGGATCAAGAAATTTTTTGCGCGCTTAGGTTTCAGGATATACCAAACTTCCGTCAGTCCTATCTATTTCTCTTTTAAAGAAAAGCCGGAGTTCAGTATATTGGATAATACGATACGCCTGATAAATCTGAGCGCATGGTCGGGCATGTCGTTCAAAGAGAAAAAGAGCCGACTGGAATCTGAATTAATTATTGACCAGCTCAGGTATCATGAGCGAAAGAAGGAAAAGTTTGAGAAGAAGAACCGGCTGTATAAGCAAATCAGGTTGCTTTCTTTGGGATTGTTTGCCGGTGCAGTTACATTGCATTTTGCGCATGTTGCCAATGAATTTTTCCTGCACCACGGGATGCGCATAAGTTCCTGGGATCCGGCTTTGTTTCACTCGCCTTTATTTTCTGATATACTCATTTTTTTATCCATGTTCATTCCTGCTACTATCGCCGCGGCAGAAGCCTTGAAGTATCTCTATGAGTGGGAAAAGATCATCACCTTATCATCTGCAATGGCAAATTATTTTGAAGAGCGGGCTAAGCTGTTAGCTGATATTCAAGACGATGAGGGGCTGGAGCAATTTCTGAATGGTATCAATAAGGACATGCTTATAGAGAACCTGGACTGGGAAAAATATATGCACGATAAAAATGAAGTGCCAACTTAACCATTACACACAACAGATATATGCCGGCAGCCACTATAGATGAAGTGTTACACCAGCTGGAGACAATCATAGACGATTGTATCAGGACGAATAACCGTGCGGGATATTTTGCAGCACTGTATTATAAGGTTACAAAAAGTGTAAAAGAAGGTATACTGAAAGGGCAGTTCGAGGATGGTGCCCGGATGGAGCGCCTTGATGTCATTTTTGCTAACAGGTATTTAACTGCCTACGACCAATGGAAAAATAAACTTTCCACCACCGGTTCGTGGCACGTGGCTTTCGAAACGGCAAAAAGGTCGAGGCCGCTTGTGCTGCAGCATCTGTTGCTGGGTATGAACGCGCATATAAACCTTGATCTTGGTATGGCCGCGGTTGAAACCATGGCAGGGAAGGATATACATGGCATCAGTAACGATTTTAACAGTATCAATACGGTCATTGCTTCTCTTACATATGAAGTGATAGGGGAGATAAACCGGATTTCGCCCTTGCTATCTTTAATGGGCCTTCATGCTACCAATTATAATTCCATTCTCATTCAATTCAGTATAGGTAATGCCCGCGACGGTGCATGGCGTTTTGCTGAAGATTTGTGTAAAAAGAGTGGTGAAACTTACCTGGAGTGCATCCGACAGCGCGACAAGAATATTACCTTGCTGGGCGAAAGCCTGGTGAATGCAAGCCCGCTGTTGAGGTTCACTTTATGGGCTATCCATTTATTTGAATGGAAACGCCCTTCTAAAATAATTAGTGCTTTGTATAAGACTCAAAAGGTTTATATCAAAGCATCGGCGTTCAAGCCTACTGCAAAGTAAACGTAACTTAATCCCGACTAAGCTATTTTGAAGTTATCGGGGAAATGTTCCGGCTGCATTTCCTTTTTTGCTGCTTCTGTGGATATCTGGAGCAGTTCATCACAATTTGCTGCTTGGTCCATTTCGTTAAATCCATCCACCTTTTCAGGTGTATAGGATTTTGACATGAGTTTATCCAGGTAATCTTTTGTGAGCCAGGTATTGTACCTGAGGTAAGAAATGAGTCCTTTACCATCGCCGGTAATAGTTTCTCCGTCGAGGTTTCCCATTTCCCCGTCAATGGTCCACGCCACCGGGGAGTTAGACAGCCATTGCAGTATTATCTGGTTGTGCCACGATGCATCCTGCATCAGCATATCCGGTATCTGTGAGGCCCATTCAAATTGCTGTAACGCAGTTATTTCAGAGTGGTCTTTATTGTAAACCTTTACGCCTGTGCCTAAAGAAACAAGCAGCAGGTTTTCTGCGCCCATTTTCCATTTAAAGGGGAATCCTTTCAGGGTTGCTACCATTAGTGTTTCCAGTGCCGGGTTATTGGCCATGGTCATTCCGCCATCTACAAAAGCGGCTTCTTTAGTGCCGCCACCTACATTCATTACCTGTGGTATGAAGTAAGTAGGGGCTGCGGCACTCGCGCGTACTGCTTTCCATAAGGGGATATCTTTGTTGTTGCCATATTCGCCGCTGAAGTATTTTCCGCCGGGGTGGTTTATCAGGGGCCAAGTACTGTTTGTGTCTGCTCTTTTGGTAACAACACACAAGCCTGACCTGAAATCATCACTGCCCAGCGTTCTGTCTTTAAACATCATCTGCAATGCTTCTTCTATCGGCTTTGAGTCGTAATCGGCTTTTGAGAAGAGTACATTTACTATTTTCTGGGCGGCTTTATGGGGTATTACGTTCCATTGCGAGTACTTTTTGCCAAAAATTTTATTGATAACATTAAAATAATTTACCTTGATATCGTCAACTTTCATCCCTAAAGCAATGCAGGAAGCAAGTATGGAGCCAGTGCTTGTTCCGCCTATAAGGTCAAAATAATCAGAGAGAACGAGGTCTGGCTTGTTGTTTTGGATAGCCAGCAGCGTTTCCAGCCTTTTCAGGTAGCCCAGTGTTATTGCACCACGCACACCGCCGCCATCAAGGGTCAGTATCCTTTTGGGGCCGGGGGCATTCAAGCGGTCTGATAGCGACATAAGATCTGTTTTTATTCCGATAAAATTAATGTAAATATTGCTTTTAAGATAGAGCGCTTTTTTAATTTAATATTATTCATTTGAATAATTTTTTATAGTAAAAGTACTTTTTATTTAACGGGAATTTATTTACTTGCAGACATTTAGCGCATTAATTATGATACCAATTAAATAACTGTATCTTTGAAATACTAAAAAAACATTATAATAATGGCGAATCAACCTTCGGTAAAGACAAGCCGGTTGCCGGGGCATGAATATCCCTCAGAAAATGAGCATAGATACATCCGGAAAATGGTAGATGATCTCAAGCGTCATTCGGATGAATTATATCCGAAGCCTCAGAAAATGCTACGCCATGCGCATCCCAAAATGCACGGTTGCGTAAAAGCTGAGTTTACCGTTTTAGCAAATATTGAAGAAAGTCTCAAGGTTGGACTGTTTAAGACCCCTTGTACATATCAGTCATATATTCGTTTTTCAAATGGGCAATCTGATATTCGCCCGGACGTGAAAAAGGATGTAAGGGGAATGGCTATCCGGTTGATGGATGTGCCGGGCAGAAAACTACTTGACAGCGCGCCTGCTTCAACTATTCAGGATTTTGTTTTGATTGATAATGAAGTGTTTATGTCAAAAGACATAAAGGAGTTTCATAAAGTTATCCATGCGGTGTCATCAGGTAAACTGTCGCTAGTACGTTTTTTATTGAACCCATTGCATTTTTCCACGTTATCACGATTGGTGAAATTTCAAAAACGTTGCCGCCATGTTTTGGATACTTCATACTGGAGTACCACTCCCTACCTGTTTGGTGAAGGCCGTGCTGTGAAATATCATATCCGTCCGGCAAATGATGCACCTTTGGCGGGAAGTATATTGGAATCAAACAAGGACTATCTGAAAAACAATATGATAGATACGCTATCCGGGCAGGATGTTTTTTTTGATTTCTTTGTACAATTACAGACAGACGCAGACCAGATGCCTATTGAAGACCCTACGGTGAGGTGGGCGTCGCCCTTTATAAAGGTGGCCAAGATAAAGGTGCCGAAGCAGGTATTTGATACGGAAGAAATAAGGAAAATAGGCACGGAGCTTTCATTTACACCATGGCACAGCCTCGAAGAGCACCGGCCTTTAGGTGGTTTTAACCGTGCAAGGAAGGCAATATATACTGCCATGTCTGAATTCAGGCATGAACGGAACGCTGCCAATACCTTGGAATAAGAATTTTTGTATCTTGATGAAAATTTTTTTATGCAGTCACATCGTAACGAACAGATCGTTAAACAATTCTATAATCATATGCTGGAGGGCGACTATGCCGGAGCAATGGCTATAGTTGATGAATATGTAGTGTGGATAGAGCCAGGTGCTCCGGATGTGCCATTCGGAGGTGTATATAATGGAAGGGACAACAAAGATGGAATAGGTAAAATGTTTCAGTCGGAGGCCAAGACGGTACAGTTGAAACATTTTATCCCCCGGACGTATTTTTCAGCACAGAATATGGTGGTGGTACTAGGGTCAGATTCTGCCAAGGTGCTATCTACCGGTAAAACATATTCTACAGACTGGGCCATGTTTTTTACGATCACTGATGGCAAAATAAGTATGGTACAGACATATATGGATACAAACGCGATAGCAAAAGCATTTCTTCCGGATTAAAATCATTGATAAATTCCCTTCTCCCATGAAACCAATAATGCATAAAAAAATAAAAAACTGTATAAGAAGTACTTAGCTTTTTTATAGATGATAAAAAATTATACGCAGGACGATCTGATCTATTTCAGCGATAGTTCCACTATTATACATGGACAGAGCGAAAAAACAGATGTTGCTGTTTGTATGAAGGTGCTTAACGAAGAGTTCCCTACCTCAGACCAGTCGTGGTATTTTGAGAATGAATATGAGTTTTCACACAATGCCGAATGCAGTGCGGTACGTAAAGCGCTTGGACAGACGACCATAGAGAACCACCGTGCGCTGGTACTCCAATATATTTCCGGCACAGACCTTAAGAACCATATCAGATCGCGGAATGTGTCTGTTCATGATCTTTTGGCAATATCCATAGAGATATCCCTCGCGCTGTCTGAGTTGCATAAGGACAGCATCATTCACAATAACATAAGCCCGGGCAATATTCTAATCGAAAAGGATACCTCCAAGGTGTTTCTTATAGACCTGCAGATAGCTACCCGAAACAGCTTAAAACTTGAGGATACCAACAATCATATACTACGCAAGGTGGCAATGGCCTACGTGGCCCCCGAGCAGACCGGAAGAATTAACCGCCTCATTGATTACCGAACCGACCTATACTCTCTTGGTGTAGTGCTCTATGAGCTATTCACGGGGCAGCTGCCGTTTGTATACCCGGACCCATCTGAACTGATATACGCACACCTGGCCAGAATACCTGTTGAGCCCCGTGAACTGAATGCGGATATATCGCCGACATTGTCGGCAATCATTATGAAGCTGCTGGCAAAAAACGCTGAAGACAGGTACCAGTCTGCTATCGGGCTGTGCCATGATCTGAAGTATTGTCTGCTGCATGGTTTCGAGAAAAGCATGTCGTTCCCGATAGGGCAAAATGATTTTTCGGGAAAGCTTTTCATACACCCTACATTGTACGGAAAGGATGAGGAGCGCAGAAAACTATTCAGGTTATTTGAGAGTTGCGCTGCGGGCTCGCGTGAACTTCTGTTTGTGTATGGCCATTCGGGGTGTGGTAAGACAAGCCTGATCATGGAATTGCAAAAGCCCGTGAACGACTGGAAGGGTTTTTTCGTGAGCGGCAAGTTCGAGCCTTTTCAGCAGGATACCCCTTATTCGGCATTCATTCAGGCATTCAATGAGCTAATCAATTATTTTTTAAAACAGGACGACCTGCTTTTTGCCAAATGGAAGTGCGCGATACTGGAAAGTGTAGGAGGTCTTGGAAAGGTGCTTACGGATGTAATCCCTGATATTGAAGCACTAATCGGAAAACAGCCGGAACTTCCTAATCTGAAGGGAGTCGAGCTACAGAACCGGTTTAACTACGTGCTGGGTAATTTTATTAAAGCAATTGCATGTGAAGAGCATCCATTGGTCATATTCATTGATGACATTCAATGGGCCGACGCATCGTCACTGAACCTCGTGGACCTTATACTGACCGATAATGAAGTAAGGCATGTAATGCTAATCGGCTCGTACCGCAATAATGAGATAACCGGAGAGCACCCCTTAAGCCATCTTCTGGATAAATTCGATGCCGATAATATTCCTTTTCACCAGGTAGAGGTGGTGGACCTGAAGGATACTGATGTGAGGAAGATGGTGGACGAATTACTACGAACCGGTCAGGGCAATTCAGAAGAACTGTCACAACTGATATACAGCAAGACCAAGGGTAATCCATTCTATATACACCGTTTTCTGCAATCCATTTATGATGAAGGTAACCTCTTCTTTGACTTTGATAAGAAACAATGGTGCTGGAAAACGGAGGATATAGGACAGATGAATGTATCGGGTAATGTGGCCGACCTGATGAAATTCACCATACGCAAACTTCCGGAGCGTACTATCGAAGCACTGAAGGTTGCATCTTGCATTGGTAATAAATTCGATCTTGACAAGTTGTCCATTTCAATGAAAATGGAAGAAAGCACATTGCAGAATATATTGCAGCCCGCCCTAGCTGAAGGGTTGGTGATCTCAGCGGCCTCACATTATAAATTTGCTCACGACCGCATTCAGCAAACGATATATTCGCTGATACCCGATGATCTTAAAAAGGAATATCACCTGAATATAGGCAAAGCGCTGTCAGACAGCATTTCAGGTAGTGATCTCAATGAACATATATTCGACCTCGTTAATCATTGGAATATAGGGGTTGAGGTAATTTCAGGTCAGGACGGGAAAGACCGTGTAGCAGACCTGAACCTGCTGGCCGGCCGTAAGGCCAGGTCTTCGGCGGCATATGAGCAGGCTTTCCTTTATTTCGAAAAGGGATTGCTGTTGCTCTCTGATGACCGCTGGAAGCGGAACTATGGGTTCACTTTACAGTTCATCGAAGAGGCTGCAGAGATAGCGTTTCTGTGTGGTGAAATGGATCGGGTTGAGCAACTGGTCAATGAAGTATTGGACAATGCGAATAACCTGAACGACAGTATTAAGGCTTATGAAATAAAGATACAGAAGCTCATAGCGGGTAATCACCAGGACGAAGCAATAGCACTTGGGCTTGACATACTCAGGAAATTTGGCATCAGTTTTCCAAAAGACCCAGGGAAACTGTCTATTATCCTTGGCCTGTTGAAAACAAATATGTTGCTGGGCAAGAAACCATCCTCATTTTTCGAGAACCTGCCTTTGATGACAGATCCCGGCAAGCTGGCTGCCTACCGTATCCTGTCTGAATTATTGTCGGCGGGCTATTTTGCCGCGCCAAACCTTGTTCCGCTGCTTATTTTTAAAATGGTGCAGATCTCCGTAAAGGAGGGCCTGTCGCCGAAATCATCGTTTGCTTTCGGGGCATTGGGTTACATACTCAGCGCGTATACAGGAAAGGTGGACGAGGGTATCAATTACGGCAATATTTCGCTTAATGTATCCGCAAAACTGAAGACCGATGAGCTTTCCGCAAGGAACCTGATGACATACTATGTGTTTCTAGTTCATTGGAAGATGCGTTTGTATGATATTAATGAAGAACTGGAGAAGGCTTTCAGGAAAGGTCTGGAGACGGGTGACAATGAGTATACGGCCTACCTTGCGCAGAATATTACCTACAATTCATTTTACTCAGGTGTTCACCTGCGGAAGCTGGCAGATAAAAGTGAGCTGCTTGACAGCCAGATAGTAAAGTTCAGGCAAGACCTTACCCTGATACGGCTGCGCATTTTCAGGCAGTGTATTTATAATCTGATCAACAAGGATGCTGAGCAGGATGTATTGTCCGGCCCTGTTCTGGATGAGCAGAGGACACAGATAGCAGATACCTCGCAGAATGCCTCTTATTTTCAGAATCTTAACCTGCAGAAACTGGTGCTGGCCATCATCTTTAACAATAATGCCGAAGCTTACCATCATGCAACCGTTTGTGAAAAATATCAGGAAAGCAGTAAAGGGTCTGTGCTGGATCCGGTGTTTTATTTCTACCAGTCAGTGGCTATTACTGCTGTTTACAGGGATAGTGATGCGGCCGGTAAACCCGCACTGCTGAAAAAGTTAAAGGCTAATCTGAAAAGGCTGAAAAAATATGAGGACCTGTGCAAAGAGAATTACGGACATAAACGATCTCTTGTGGAAGCGGAGATGTATGCCATAACGGGTGATGATACGAAAGCGCGTAACCTGTATGACTTTACAATAAAGATAGCTGTAGAGAACCACATGATACAGGACGAAGCGATTGCCTGGGAGCGTACCGGTCAGTTCTATCATAATAAGAAGCATGAGCGCGTGGCGCTTTTTTATCTTCAGAATGCGCTTAATGCATACCAGCGGTGGGGGGCAGACGCCAAAGTACGCCACATGAACAGCTATTACGATGAACTTAAGAAGTCATCGTCTGGTAGTGCTGCGTCGTTTAGTCTTGATTCGAATGATATTCACAACGTCGATATTGACATGTCCACTATTGTAAAAGTGTCAACGGCACTTTCGGGTGAGATAGTGTTGTCCAGACTCCTGGAGAAGTTGATGCAGATATTGCTGGAGAATGCTGGGGCGCAACAGGGATGCCTGATTATGGAGAAGAATGGCGAGAAAGTGATAGAAGCCGAGATCATTGCCGGTACCGGCGAAATAAAGACGTTGCAATCAATGCCTTTGAATAGCTGTAACTCTATTGCAAGGTCGGTAGTTAATTATGTGGCGCTGAAACGTGAGCCTGTTTTGCTGGACAGGGCAGTAGACAGCACGCTCTTTGGTGATGATGAATATATTAAGAGGCAGCAGTCAAAATCCATTCTTTGCGCACCGCTTATCAACCAAGGTAAGCTGCAGGGTATTATTTACCTTTCCAACGATATCACGGCGGGGGCATTCACAAAGAAAAGGCTTGACTTCATCCGGCTTATTTCAGGCCAGATCGCCATTTCCATCGAGAATGCGCTGTTCTATGATCAGTTGGAGCATAGGGTAGAGGAACGTACCCTAGAACTGCAATTGGAGAAAAAGAAAACAGATGACCTGTTGCTGAATATTTTGCCAAAGGAGGTTGCTGATGAGCTCAAAAACACCGGTCGATCCAGGGCAAGAAGGTATGATCAGGTGACTGTAATGTTCACCGATTTTAAAGACTTCACGCAGCATAGTATGAAGCTGGCACCGGAAGAATTGGTTGGCGAGGTCGATCTCTGTTTCAGGCAGTTTGATAAGATCATTGCCAGATATGGGTTGGAGAAGATCAAGACCATTGGTGATGCTTATCTGTGTGTGGGAGGCATACCGGAAGACCACAATGGGGCAGTAAATCTGGTAAGGGCAGCTGTGGAGATGCGTGATTTTATGAATAATATGCATGCTGAACGCCGGAAGAAGGGGCTTGCTTTTTTTGAGATGCGCATCGGCATTACAACCGGGCCTGTAGTGGCCGGTATAGTAGGAGAGAAGAAATTTGCTTATGATATATGGGGCGATACGGTGAATACCGCCGCCCGGATGGAACAGAGTGGAGAGGTAGGGAAGATTAATATTTCCGGTATCACTTATGGTCTGATAAAGGACAACTTTCGCTGCACATACAGGGGAATGGTCTCGGCAAAGAATAAGGGCGAGATAGAGATGTATTTTGTGGAAAATGAACAGGTCATTGCTGGCCCCTAAAGTTTGGTCTTATTTTAAAAGAGTGAGTATTTTTTTATTTCAATTTTTCATTTATGTCTAAGCAAAAAGCACTAACGCTAGTGACCCCTGTAGTACCCGGCCGGCGAGATGAACTGGAAAGTAAACTCATGAAAATACGGGCCGATCTTTCCGCAGGCATATGCAGGGAGTTTGAGAAAATTGATACTTTGCACTATGCCCGTTTTGTGATGCTGGATGGCCAGCTTTCTAACGCGGCCACAAACCTGGTCTACTCGTCGGACTATGACGGGGATCTCGACGAACATTTATTAGCTATTACCACACATTGTGCAGACCTTATAGATCAGTTATATGATTGCTGTGAGGGGTATCCGCCGGTGGCTGGCCGTACACCTGAGTCGCGCGAATTGTACCTGCGCAAATGGAATCACAAAGACGAAGCATTTTATGTAGGCGCACCAGGCCGCAGCCTGAAGCAGATAAAGCAGGAGGCCGCCCTCAGGGATTACATATGGGACTATTTAAACAAAGGTAAGTGGGGTGGTAAAACTGCTGTGCAGGCACACAGAGATGTAAGGGAACACGTACTGAATAACCCCGATTTTGTATGGGCAAAAGAAAAGATCAGTATTCCAAGACTGAAATGGTGGAACTTCGTTCTTGTAATTTCCATTGCGTTATTATTATTTCCGCTTACATTGCTTTTGGCCGTTGTTGCTGTTATCTGGCTGCTTGTACTTCATTTTAAGTATGAGGTGAAGGATAAGCCTTTGGGCCTTAAACCCAGCCAGATAGACAATAAACTGATTGAAGAAATGGAAGAGTATGAGGACCATCAGAACCAGAATCAGTTTACGCAGATTGTGGCAATGAAGCCCGGGTGGATGAGGAAAATAACGATCAGGGCCGTTTTACTTTATGGTAAATTCAGGATACATAATGAATTCGTGGATGGTGAGTTGATGGGGATACCTACTATTCATTTTGCCCGCTGGGTGATGCTGGATGATTGTAAACAGGTTCTGTTTCTCAGCAATTTTGATGGGAGCTGGCAGCAGTATCTGGGCGATTTCATTGATAAATCGGGCTGGGGGCTAAGCGGTATCTTCAGCAACACTGCAAATTTTCCGCGTACGAGGTATTTGTTTTGGGGTGGTGCCTATGACGAGGAGCACTTTCTTGCATGGGCACGGTATACACAGATCACTACACATGTATGGTATTCGGCCTATCCTCAACTTTCCATCAAAAATGTAACGACCAATTCAATTATCAGGCATGAGCTCATGCGCGACCTCAATGAGGCCCAGGCGCAAACTTTCTTAAACCGTTTTTAATCTTTCTATATGGTATCTATTGAATTATCTGATGTTCAGGGGCTGCTGGTTAATGAATACCAGGATATGCAATACTCCTGTTATGTTATGTTGCAGGTTACAGATGCCCGGTTGGCGAAGAGATTTATCAGTTCAATTTTCACTGATATTACAAGTGGGACAGGCACGGGTAAGAAAAATTACCTGAACATTGCATTTACTGCACCCGGCCTTAGGGCATTGGGCATGAAGGAGGAGAACATGCAGACATTTGTCCGCGAGTTCAGGGAAGGCATGGTTACGCCTCACCGTCAGCGTTTATTGGGTGATTTTGATTCAAGTGACCCTGCAAATTGGGCCTGGGGAGCCCCGCAGAATGATGAGGTACACCTGATGCTAATGATATTCGGTATTGACAGGACGGACACTAATACTTATGCAGATGGCATAAAGGCACGATGTAGTGTATCTGGCCTTAGAGAAGTGTTCAGGATAGATAGCCAGATACTTCCGGGCAACAAAGAGCATTTTGGTTTCCGGGACGGGATTTCGCAGCCATTTATTAAGGGCACTGGGATGAGCGGTAAGGAAAGTGATAATCTCAGCGCGGGGGAGTTCCTGCTGGGTTATAAAAGTGAGTACGGTGTATTTCCCGATACGCCGTTTGTATTTGCGCCACAGGGTGACCTATTGTTACTGCATGACGATGCCGGTGGTTCCGGTTATAAAGATATCGGCAGGAACGGCACATTCATGGTACTTCGCCAATTGCAGCAGGATGTGAAAGGCTACTGGTCTTTTATTAACGAAAAGACAAAGAATGAAGATGGCTCTGTTAATGAAATGGAAAGCAAGAAACTCGCGGCAAAGATGATGGGGCGCTGGCCCAGCGGGGCGCCAATAGTAAAATACCCGGATCAGGACCCGGTAGAACAATATCCGGATCAGGACCCGGAAAAGTTCATCAACGACAACGACTTTTTTTATAACGACACAGATAAGCATGGTATGAAATGCCCTTTCGGGGCGCATATCCGCCGCCTGAACCCAAGGGATAGCTTTGAAGAGAATACGAAGAAAGATTCGATCCTGCTTTCAAACCGTCATCGTATCATCAGACGCGCGAGGTTGTACGGGGAACCTATTGTCAGTTCCCCTACTGAGTTTACACCAAATGGGGAGGTGGGTATGTTGTTCTCCTGTTTTAATGCGGACATTTCGCGTCAGTTTGAATTCATCCAATATACATGGGCGAATTATCCGAAATTCAAGCAGTTGGTCAATGATCCGGACCCTTTTATCGGCGTGAAAGAAAATCCGGGGCCGGGAGTGCAGCAGGTATTCACCATACCTGATCACCCGGTAAATAAATATATTACCGGTATGCAGCGGTTTGTGACTGTGAGAGGGGGGGCTTACTTTTTTTTCCCGTCGCTTACCACCATTAAGTATCTGGCGACCATATGACGCTGTCAATAATTGTTGTTATTGAATGGTTAAGTGGTTTATTGTTTTCATTTCTAGCATGTAACAGATAATCGTGTATTTAATGTTTTTGCCGGTTTTTCAAATTCGCCGGATTAAGTTATATTTATATTAAACGCACCCTGTTCGGTAAAAAATAACCTATGATCAGATCTACAGTCAGTATTTTCTTTACTGTATTCCTATTGTTGCCGTTTTTTGTAAAAGGACAAGTAACTGCAAATTTTACTGCCGACGATACCGCCGGTTGTGCGCCCATGGTGGTGCATTTTACCAACACCTCTACGGGCGCTTCAAGCTACTCATGGAATTTAGGGAATGGTACCTTGTCTTCCCTGGCCAATGTATCGGGCGCATATTTGACAGCAGGTACCTATACAATAACTCTGGTAGCATCTAACGGGAGCGTAAGCCATACCCGCACCATGACTATCCGCGTATATGCATTGCCTACGGTTAATTTTACGGCCAATGATACGACAATATGCCCCGGCGGAACAGTGAGTTTTACAAGCAGCAGTTCTTCAGGTGCATGGGGCGGGCTTACGTACAACTGGAATTTTGGCGACGGCCTCACGAGTACTGCCACGTCCCCTTCCCATACTTATGCATCACCCGGTAATTATAATGTTACCCTGTTCGCCACCAATGTGAAAGGCTGCATCAACTCGCGCAGCCGTATACCGTATATACGGGTGAGCAATCCGCCTTCTGTTGGTTTTACGGTTTCCAATACCCTGTTTTGCCACCCGGTAGGTGTGGCGGCATTTACCAATACAACGATAGGTTTGGGGCCTATGACCAATTCATGGAGATTTGGCGACGGCGGAACCTCTATACTACCCAACCCAACTCGGAATTATACTATTCCCGGTATATATGATGTAAGCCTCAGAGTTACTGATGCTAACGGATGTATTGATAGTGCTACCTATCCGGCATTTATTACTGTGGGTAATTTGCTCGCGGGTTTTACCGCGCCGTCCATTGCATGTCCATTTGCGCCCGTTACATTTACCAATACGAGCACCACGCACATCACCTCCCTTTGGGACTTTGGAGATTCTACTGTTGCCCCGGATGAAAATCCTGAACATATTTTTCGCGCCGTCGGAACATATACAGTAACACTTGTTGTATACGATGGCAGTTGCTTTGATACAATCAGGCGGCCAATTACTATAACGCAACCGGGCGGGAGTTTTGTAATTACACCTCCGCAGCCGTGCCCTCCACCCAGAACGCTCACGTTCTCTGCATCAGTATCTCCCGGCAGTTCTGTTTCCTGGTCGTCACTGGTACACGGAAGCCTTGGTACGGGTACGGTCTTAAGCCGTAGTTTTCCGGTTAAAATGGTGCCCACTCCTGAAGGCGCGATACCCGCCGGTTTTATTGATTCATTTACCATGATCGTGACGGATAGTTACGGATGCAAGGATACCATCGGCAAACGGGATACAGTAGACTACATGATGTTGGATATAGCGGGCGGGCCCCATGAAGGCTGCAGCCCGGTCATTGATTCGTTCAGGTGCCAGTTGTATTCACTGGTCTACAGCCCTTTTATGGGGCCACCCTGGTATGAAGGTGGGTACCGCGAACCGCCGTTTATTACATCATACCCATATCCATACCCGATAAGCAGCTATTCCTGGAATTTCGGTGACGGTACCCCCGTTTCTACTGCCGCTTTACCTGTACATACTTATACGCTTGTGGGTGCGGTATATTCCGCATCGCTCACTGTTGTTACTTCAAATGGCTGCACGGCCACATCTTTGCCGCAAACTATAAAGGTAGGGGCAATGCCACCGACACCAAGTTTTACTTTGCATCCAACGCATGTTTGTTCCGGTAGGCCAATGTACTTTACTGCGACGGCCACCGGTACATTTGATAAGTATGTCTGGGATTACGGGGATGGTAATTCAGACACTTTGATCACCACCACGCATATTTACACAGTACCGGGAATATACAGGCCGGAGCTGAAGACTTCATACAACGGGTGCCTTAGTTTTGGGGTATTGGCAAGGGATACCGTAGATTCTCCGAATGCGGTCATTAACTATGATTTCGATTGTGTGCCCAGAACAAAGGTTACATTTAACAATTACTCGGTTGGGTACAACAGTCATTTGTGGCAGTTCGGGGATGGTATTACATCAACTGCCATTAACCCGGTACATAATTATTCCTCCATATCTAATTATACCGTAACCCTCACCACTCATAATATAGCAAGCGGTTGCCGGGACACAGCGCAATCAATTATTAAACTGGCAAGGTTAAACGCCTACCTCACGCCCTTTTATACCAGTATCTGTCGGGACGTCGCAGATACATTTGCTGTTTTTGTTTATAATGAAGCAAATAAAGATTCTTCGTGGGTTACCAATTATAAATGGTTCTTTGACGGCGTGGCAACTGATTCGCTGTTTACCGGGATCAGGACCGATACCATTTATCATGCATTCAATGTGGCCGGCACACATCCTGTAATGGTTGTGCTGACTGATAATCACGGCTGCTTTGATACATTGGCTACCAGTGTGCTGGCTCCAAAACCTATTGATAGTTTTAATTTTACACCTGTATCTGGCTGCGCTCCCCTCCTGGTCACCTTTACCGACCACTCTACTGATGTGCCCGGGGCAACGATAAATAATTATGTATGGAAGTTTGGCGACGGACAAACCGCAATTACCACAACACCCGGCACAACGCATGTGTACACAGCAAATGGTACTTATGCAGTCAAGCAAATAGTTACGGATAACGTTGGCTGTAAGGATTCGCTGATTAGGCATACCCGTGTAACCGCAAGTAAGCCAACGGCAGTATTTACTGCGAGTGTCACTACGGTTTGTGCCAGACGAAACGTACGCTTCACGAACACTACCGCAGGTACTTTCACCTGTTTGTGGTTGTTTGGTGACGGGGACACCTCAACTACTGTTTCTCCGCTGCATAGCTATGCAGCTGCGGGCACATATACAGTTAAGCTGGTCGTGATCAGTCCTGCCGGTTGCCGTGATACGCTCACCAAAAGCAACTATATTACTGTCAGGCCGTTGCCCATTCCATCTTTTACAATGGATGATTCCTTCTCTGTATGTTCTCCTTTTAGTGTGAATTTTACAAATACCAGTGCAGGCGCTACGTCCTATTTCTGGACATTTGGGGATGGTACATCATCTGTAGTCCCGTCACCTTCGAATGTCTATATTACCCCGGCGTATTACAAGGTAAAACTACTCGCAATTAACTCTTATTCATGCACGGATACAGCCGTTAAGTATGTTAACCTGTTCGGTTACTCCGGCGCTTTTACGTATACGCCTACACACGGCTGTAAGCCACTTACGGCGCATTTTACCGCCACTGTTTCTGCCATTGCCAGTGCCGTATGGGATTTCAGCGATGGTGTCACCACCAGTCCCTCCATGTCTACTTCTGCATCGCATGTGTACAGTACGACAGGCATGTTTATACCTAAACTGATATTGACAGATAGTGCAGGATGCACAAATTTCAGTGTAGGTTCTGATACTATTAAGGTAGATAATATCTCTGCGGATTTTAATACCGTACCGGAGCCCGGTTGTGTAAATACCTTGCTTACTTTTAATGATACCTCCAGTCATTACGCGCCTGTTACCAGCTGGCTATGGACATTAGCTCCCGGATATACACGCACAACTTCTGCACCCACTTATACTTATACCACAGCCGGCACGCATCCGGTTACTTTGTCTATTACCGACGCATGGGGGTGTAATTCCACAGTTACAAAAAACGTCACGGTCAATGCATTGCCGGCGGTAATTACCGGCTCATCCACCGTGTGCGTAAGCACATCTGCTACACTTGGCAACACAGTAGTTGGGGGCTTATGGACGAGCGGAAGCCCAGCGATAGCTGCTATTGGTTCTTCATCAGGTATTGTTACCGGTGTTGCAGTAGGCACTGCTGTCATTACGTATTCACTGGGGTCCGGGTGCATGATTACAAAAACAATCACCGTAAACCCCATTTTGACTGCTATATCCGGCAGTTCTGGTGTTTGCGTGGCATCGTCAATTACGTTAACTAACCCTACACCGGGCGGGTCATGGTCATCAGGTTCACCACTCGTGGCTAGTATTGGTGCTTCCTCCGGTATTGTATCGGGATTGGCTGCCGGAGTAACTAATATTTCCTACACTTTTGGGGGATGCGTAACTACTAAGCAGGTAACAGTAAATGCGCTGCCATCAGCTATAGCCGGTAATGTTCCGGTATGTGTCGGGCGTACATTGACACTAAACGGTACCCCGGTTACAGGTACCTGGAGCAGTGGCAGTCCTTCTACGGCATCGGTAGGTATTACCAGTGGTATCGTTTCTGCTGTTGTTGCCGGCACTGCGGGCATTACTTATACATTGACTACCGGCTGTAAGACGACAACTATTGTTACAGTAAATGCGCCACCGGCTGCCATTTCCGGATCAGGTTTTGTTTGCGTAGGTGGCACTGCAACGTTAAGTAATACCACTTCCGGCGGCACCTGGGGCAGTGTCAACCCAGGTATTGTCAGTATAGGGCCGGCCAGTGGTATTATCACCGGCGTTGCGCTGGGTACGGCCATTATAAGCTACACTGCCGGCGGTTGTTCATCTGTAAGAACGGTTACCGTGCGTCCACTGCCAAGCGCCATCTTTGGTGTAAATAATGTATGCGCCGGGCAATCAGTCACATTGTACGATACTTCCGGTGCCGGAACATGGAGTTCTGCTTCGACTTTTATTGCTGTCGTTAGTGCTGCGGGGGTTGTTACAGGTGCCAATATGGGAACTACTACCATTACTTATGCCTTGGGAGGAGGTTGTACGGTAACAACTCCGTTTACGGTCAATCCATTGCCTGCGTCTATTATCGGGAGCTATAACGTGTGTGCAGGTGCTACCACCACGTTTATTAACCCCACTCCTGGCGGGGTATGGAGCAGTGCGTCGGTTTCTATCGCCGCTGTCGATTCTTTGGCTGGTGTTGTTACGGGGGGCTCTTTGGGAGGGGCAACGTTGATTAGTTACACCATACCTACAGGTTGTTCAAGGACAACTCCGATAACTGTCAATGCCGTGCCACCACTTGTCGGAGTCAGGAATATGTGCGCATGGGGAGATACTATGTTTGTCTCTAATCCTAACCCGGCCGGTGCATACAGCAGTGTGGGCATTGTGGTTTCAAATTTGGGTGGCGGTCTGGCCCGTGTTATTTCCAATGCACCTGGTGTTACGGCAATTACTTATTCACTGAGTATAGGCTGCTCATTGTCTGTTCCGCTTACCGTTAATCCGTTACCCGGCCCAATCACCGGAACAACCCATGTATGCCAGGGCTCCTCAACTGCTATGGGCTGTCTTCCGTCGGGTGGCAAATGGAACAGTGCTGATAGTCTTATAGCGACAATAGATTCATTAAGCGGCCTTGTGAATGGCCTTTCTGCGGGCATCGTGAGCATATCTTACACAATACCTGTTACAGGCTGTAAAGCGAGTGTGCCTGTAACTGTTACTGCTATTCCCTACACAGGTACGATACTTGGCCCCTCCACACTATGTGTGGGGCAGACCATTACTCTGGTAGATAGCTTTTCGGGTGGTATATGGAGTGCTGCTACCGGGGCCACTTTGGTTGCCGGGGGCAATGTTACCGGACTGAACGCAGGTGTAGATACAGTGACCTATAGCATCGTTAATGCTTGCGGGGCTTCTTCTGCATCTCGGGTTGTAACGGTTATCCCGATACCGGATGCGGGCAGCATATCAGGTCCGGTGACATTGTGTGAGGGTGAAACAATTCAGCTGGTAGATACAGTAGCAGGAGGTGTATGGGCAAGCCACAATGCGTTGGCCACCGTATCTGCTGCCGGGCAGGTAAGAGGTGTAGGTGCCGGCACGGATACGATATTTTACACGTTCACCAATTTCTGCGGCGTAGATGTGGCGAAGCATGTTATCACCATCAATCCATTGCCCGATGCCGGGCTGTTGACAGGCCCGTCAAATGTATGCATCGGGGATACCATTGTGATAGGCAATGCGGCTGCAGGCGGTATATTAGGTATTTCAAACAACAACGCAACCCTGAATGGCTGGGTCGTAAGGGGCATAGCGACAGGTTACGACACGCTTAGTTATTCTGTTTCCAATTCCTGTGGCACAGCAACTACATTGAAGCAGATTACCATAGACTCCCCGCCGTACGCAGGGACTATTGCCGGTGGTACGGGGCTTTGTGTTGGAGATACGATGTCTTTGAATGCTTCAGTTTCCGGCGGTATCTGGAGCACGGGCAGTAATATGGTAGCCCTGTCGGGATCAGTAATTGTATCCGGTATCGCTGCTGGCACCGGCATGGTCAGCTATAGTGTTACTAATAATTGTGGTACAACAGTTGCTACGCATACTGTCATTGTTAACCCGTTGCCTGATGGACTGATCATTGCCCGCAATGATTATATCCTGTCAGTTACGTCCGGTTATGCTGCGTACCAGTGGAGTCTGAATGGTAAACCTGTTCCGGGCGCGACAGACAACACATATAAGTTCAACACTATCGGTGCATACAGCGTAATGGTCACCAGTGAATTTGGCTGTTCTTTCACGGGTGCTCCGTATACAGTTACCGATTGTAGCGTAGCAGACATACAGGTTTATCCAAATCCCTCCTCTGGGGTTGTATTCATTCAGTGGTGCAGGCAGGTTACGGTAAGGGTAAGTGGAATGGACGGAAAGATCATAGCTGAAGTTCCCGATACCAATCAAGTGGATATCGGTAGTCTGCCGAACGGGGTATACACGCTTTCTATTTATGATGCCTCGAATAACAAAATAATGACCAGACGCATAACCAAGATCAGGTAGGTCAGACAACACATTTATGCGTGTGAATATTTTTTTTGTAATACATCGGTATATATCCTTAATTTTGTTATTGTAACAAAATCGGGGTTATGAAATTCGTAATAGCCTTAGCTGGTGCATTATCGTTTAGCTGCAACGTAAAAGCGCAATGTAGTGCTCATCCGGTATCTGTCACACATCAAAGTAGCACAGCATTCCCGCTGCCAAAACAATGTATGACCGCAGTACACGACAGGCTAGGGCGGCCATATCTTTACGTGGCGGGTAAGGAGCGCGGCCTGCTGGTATATAACGTGAGCAGTATCGGAGCCCCGGTGCTTGTTGATTCCGTTACTGTATCCAGTCTTAATGCGCTTGAATTGATGAGCGTATCGCAGGATGGCAACTACCTGTACCTGGCCCTGGGTAATGTATTCAATAATGCTTCGGTGCCTGGCATGGCAATAGTGGATGTGACCGTTCCAACATCTCCTGTACTCAAAAGTGTGTGGAAATATCATGTGCAGAGCGGCGGGGCCGGTATTATAAAAGCAGAAGGTAACTACGCCTATCTCGGCGCTATGCGGCGGGGGCTGATGATTTTCGATATAAGCGATAAAACCAATCCGGTACTTCAGTCAATATTCAAACCGTCCAATTCATTTCCAAACCCAACCAATCCCGATAGCTTAAAATATAATGCGCGCGGACTGGCTGTGCGCAGCAGCATCGTTTACCTGTGCGATGATGCCGGGGGAGTGCGGGTAATAAATGCAACCAATAAATCAGCACCGGTAGAAACCGGACATTTCTCCAACCCAGCTGTATACAACAGGCCGAGGGCGTATAACAACCTGGTGCTTGATGATACACTGCTATATGTGGCGGTAGACTACTGCGGTATGGAAATACTCAGCGTGGCCGACACAGCCAACATACATATGGTAGGGTGGTGGAACCCATGGCATTGCGAATCGTTATCAAACACTTGGTTCAACAGCCCCGGCCATACCAATGAGATTCATTTTGATCCGGGGTGTAAGGATGTATTCATGTCATCGGGCAAGAGTGAGATAAATGTGGTGAATGTATCGAACCCAGCCTCTCCCGACTCGTGTACAAAATACAGCAGCCCGGGTGGCAATGAGGGGGTATGGGGGCTGGACCTTTACCAGGACCAGGTGTATGCCTGCTATATTTATGTGCCGCTGGGCATTCCTTTTTTCAGTAACTGGAGTGGGGTGAAATCATTCACCTGGAATAATTGTACAACAGCACAGGTGCCTTTAATCGTTCCCGGGCAGGGTCCTGACGTTTATCCAAACCCTGCCGGCGGTTCGTTCAATATCCACATTCCGAAAGCACCGGGTACGGAGGTATTGGTTAGCCTGTATGATATTATCGGTGCCAGGGTATATCATGCAACGTTTGAGCATCAGAGCGAACTCGTGGTACATCCGGGTAAAATACTTCCCGGTAACTATTTTGTGGAAATAAAATATGATAATACCACCTTTTATAAACGTCTGACTTTAGCCTACTAGCATTTGTCAGTAATAACGGAATGCTAATTTTAGTAGTATTTTGAGGTGATTTTTATTGTATTGGTATAATGTTTCGGCTGTTATTGCTACCTTAGCTAACCTATATTATAACTATAACCGGTGTATATTTTAAAATAACGTGTTTCCCCTGATTTATGTCTGAGTTGCCTTTGGTGTCAGTCGCCGTAGTTAATTATAACAACTCAAAATATGTAATTGATACATTAAATAGTGTCAGCAAGCAGACATATTCCAACATTGAGTTAATTATTGCAGACGATGGGTCTGTGGATAATAGTGTTGCGCTCATTAAAAAGTGGCTGAAGGATTACAAGGGGAAGTATAAGTTTTTCACTAACAAGTCGCATAGAGGGGCCGCTGCCCGAAACACCTGTTTGAGAAATGCCTCAGGTGAATATTTTTCGTTAATGGCCGCAGGGGATATTTTATTGCCCGAAAAGACTGCGAAACAACTGGATATATTAAAACAGTCGGGTGATGATGTAGCAGCAGTTTATTCAGATGTGTACCTCATAAATGAGTCCGGCAGCCATTTAAAGGAGCGTTACCTTGAAAAGTACGGTAAGTTTTCGCAAATACCTTCCGGCAATATTTATGAGCAGTTGTTCAATGGCAATTTTATTCCGGGGCTTTCAATGCTCATAAAGAGGAGTGTGCTTGATGAGGTAGGGCCTTATGATGAAAGCCTTTTGTATGAGGACTATGATATGTGGCTGCGGGTAGCGGAAAAGTATGATGTTGTTTACTCCGATGCTATTTCAGGGAAGTTCAGGGTGAGACGTAAGGGCACAAATGCAAATGAGAAGAACATAGCATATTCTACCGCGAAAATTTTTCTTGGTCATACCGATAGCCATTATTTCCCTATGCAGCATATCCGTGACATTGCCTGGAATGCTTACCTGGATAATGATAAGCAGACCCTACCTGTGATCAGGGATATAGCTGCCAAGACCCATGACCGCCTGCTAATGGCAGCGTACATGCTTTGGAAGTTTGGCGTGCCGGTTGGTGCAGGCAAGCTGATATTTGATGACATAAAAAAACATATTGCCAAAGGGCTTTCGGCTCAGGTTGTGAATGGAGAGGATACGGATGTAAATGTCTTCCTCAATGAGATTATACACTCACTCACGTATGAGCAATTGCAAACAATCATATGCGAAGGTTATAAAAACGAAAATGAAGATACTTTGCTGCTGCTGGATGAACTGGCAGCCAAGACCGATGCACCTTATTTTATTACTGCGCGTATGCTCTGGAAAATGGGCATACCGTATTCTTTCGGTGAGCCATTATTGAAAGAACTTAGTGAGAAGATTGGTGTGAAAATAAAGAGCAGGATAAAAGAAGATATAGAGGATGGCGGGGAAGGCAAGCCGGATGATATATTTGAAATGGGTTCGGATCTTTTTGTGAATGAGATCATTCCTTACCTTGGCGAAGACCTGCTGCTGAGTTTTGCTTACAATGCTTACGCCAATAGCAATAAGAAAGCCATAAGTTTTGTGAAGGGCATAGTAGAGCGCACTAACGACCGCATGTTGCTGTTGTCAAGTATGCTTTGGGAGTTGGACTTTTCACCTGAACTGAAGAAGGAACTGCTGTTAAAAATGAAGGGTGCCGTAAAAAGTGGCCTTTCTGCAACTATGGCCCATAAGTATTCTTCTGCTGTGAAGATGTTTTTAAATGAGGTGATGCCCCATATTCAGATTGAAGATTACAAGAAAATTGCTGTTGACGCATATTATACCAATAATAAAAAGCTAAAGCCTGTAGTAAAGGAAATGCTGCGCAAAACGGGTAACAGGTATTTTAACGCAGTTTTAATATTATGGCAGTATAAGGTCAATGCCTATACAGGCGCAATTATCCTCGACAGGATAGATGGTTATTGTAAAAAGAATTTAAGCAAATACTACATCGACCTTTGCATATATAAAGACACCTTTGGTGCTATGAAAACGAAGAATACCGATCTTTTTGGGAGGAGATGATTTTACTGCTCAGGGTCATCGCGCTTTACCACAGGCTTCTATTTGCTTCCGTATGTTTTCTTCTTCCTGTTTTGTCGCTATTACTTTTGTAAGTGCAGTTTCGTAGTGTGCCCGGGCTGCTTTATAGTTCTTGCGTTTGAATTCGTAGTCCCCGGCAACGACATAGGTGTTGTAGAAATTAGGGTTTGCGGCAACAAACTGGTCTATATCTACAACTTTGCCGCTTTGTATTCTTTGCTTTAATCTGCGGAAGAGTATAAAATCGCTATAGGCATTTGTATAGAGGAACGTATCAGCCGTAATGTTATTCTTTTCGTCACATATCTCCTGGTTCGTTTGCATGCCTTGCATACTAAATACTTTATTAAGGTCGTAAGCTACATACTGCCCCAGTTGCCACGGTGCTGTTGATACCCAGACAAGTTTCTTCTTAGGCTCGAATACGATAGAGTGGTGCGCTATCAGTTGATTAATAGCTTTTTCGTTGCCCATGCCTATATCTGCGTTTTGTAGCCCTTTTCGGTCGCGCAATATGTTTATGGTCTTTTTTACTGTATTAGTGCCGTTTTGTGCCAGCAGTTCATTCAGCCGTTTGTACCTGTAGTCAGAGGCACTCTCTTTTAACTGCTGCTCATTCGACTCCAGTTTGCTCAGCTCCTTGCTCTGAAAATGATTCGCACAGGTAATCTGGCCATTATCAGTGCTGTATATATCCATGCTCTCCGGTGTTTTTTCTATCACCACAGCCTTATTATCTGCAGCCGAACCTATCAGGAACGACTCTGAAACGAACATTTTCCTTTTCTTCGCTACAGCCCATGCTTCATCAATATTTTTTGCATACTGCAATATTTCCCGTGCCACAAGCGATACCGGCGTGGCTGCGCCTGAAGGTATACTTGTCTTATCCGCATTGATGGTTACGGTCAACCCCTGTTCGTTCATCCCTGAAACTACCCCTGTAAAGCCGGCCCAGGTAACCATCATAAAACGGTAGCCTGCTGATGGATGGTAAAAGGCAACAATCTTATCCTCTGCAAATTTGTCGCCTACATAGAAATCGAAATTCCTACCCAGTATCAGGCTGCTGTCTTCCGAATGGCCATTCCAGGTGGCAAACGATGTGCAGCCCACCAGTGCCATGCTCTGTAGTGCGTGGCCTATATCATGGGCGGCATGATAGTTCATAAGCCGCTCATACTTTGTGCCTATATAGGTGTAGTCGTCAGATGCTGAATGAGATATGCCGTAGATCTCCTGCTGGTATTCCTCCTTTACATTGTCTGCAAGGTTCCTGTTGAAGAAGCCGATAAAATACTTTAAGAAGCGCAGATAGCTTTCCGACGGAATCATTTTACGTATCTGCTCCACAAAATTATCTTCCTGCCTTTTTACCAATTCTGCGGTCAGTTTACCGTTTATTACGCCAAGTTCAAAAGGTGCGCCTTCCACATACAGTTCATACAAGCCTGATTTACTTTTCCGGAACCAGTTATTGCCCAGTACATAGCAGTTGCTGTCTATTTGCGTTCGTTCCAACTGCAATGCTTTTGTGTCGGCTATTTCAGGTGGGTCTATGTGCGATACCATAAGCACATAACCAATCAGCACGGCTACCAACAGAAGGATGGTGCCGATTATGTAAAGCAGTCCCCGTAAAAATTTCCGCCACTTACTTCTCTTCTTTTCCAAACAGGTATTCTTATTGTACGGTGATACTGAATATGATAGTTATTCAGGGAAATTATAACTGATGCCTCTTTGCGCCACAAAAGTCCTTATGTCTATGTAGATATAGGTGGTCTCATCATCTACATTGTATGCTAGTATAATCACATCATAATCATCTCCCTCATAAAAACTAAGCGCAGCATCTTTATCTTTTGAATAATGAAAATTGGAAACGAACAGTTTCTTTTCTTCCATATCGAAGGGGCAGATCAGGACATTGTCAATAAAATAAGATAATGCCTTATTTACGGAGAAGTCAGTATCAATCAGGTCCTCAAAGTCTTCTGCTATTTCCAGGGCTTCATTTTTCGAAAATGGTTTGTGCATCATGTCCCTTTTTAATTTTGCGCAAATTTCTATCTTTTCTTTTAAAATCTTAACTTATGTATTATTTATCTTATTGATTAGCTGCTCTATATCTATCATTTCTCCACAAGTCATTAAGGCACTGATAGTTACGCCGAGTATGCCATGCAGGTTCAGATTCTGCCCGGTAAGGTAAAGATTGGGGATCTTTGTGCGTGCGGCAATAAACGTTTTAACGGTGTCCTTATAGTCTTTTGCTATGCCATACATGCTGCCATCTGCCGTGCCCTGGTAATCTCTGTAGGTGAGGGGCGTGGCTACAGAATATGATTTTATAGCCTCACGCAGCCCCGGGAATTTTTTTGACACCAAGTCTATCAGCATTTCTGCCTTTTCCTTTTTAAACTGTTCGTAGTCATCACCTCTGCCTGCACCTATCGTATCTGTGTGGAACGTATCGCCCCATTTCAATACATCCTCATATCGCATATAGGTCATTATGGTCAGGCTGTCGGTATGCTGTTCATATCTCGAGGAAGCATTCGCAAACAGGGCATAGGTAAGGGGCCATTTATCCGCCGGGTAATTTATTCCCTCCCAGGCATCATCAGTTTGGTGGTAGTAGTAATTATGGTTTAGGTAAGGGAAGGAGTGTTCTTTCAATACGATATTAAGCAGAAACATACCAGCCGTATTTTCGATGGCTTTCATCCGGCTACGGTATGCCCCCCTGAATAATTTACTTCTTGTCATTTCCACTGTCTGCGCAGGGTGCAGGTTCGATATGAAATATTTAGCGGTCACTGTCTCGCCCCCTTCCAGTACTACATGTGTGGCTGAGTCTACCTCTGCTATAATGTCCGTTACTTTGGTGTTCCGGCGTATCACACCTCCGTGTGCCGTTATTTGCCTGTGCAGCTGTTTGGCTATTTGCGAGCCGCCATCAACGCATTTCCATGCGCTTTCTATAAAGCTGTTCATTATCAACGCATGAATGTACAGTGGCGTCTGGTCGGCTACGCCTGCATACAACAGGTTATTGCCTGCAAGTACCTGTTGCAGCCTTTTATTATTGGTGATAGATGCGATAAAGGTTGTTGTGCCTATGTTCAGCACTTCTTCTTTTTCCTTGTAGTCGCCCACGCGCAGGTTATATAGCGGGAATTTGCTGCATACCTCTTTTATCTTATTACAGTAGTTCTGTAATGCCTGCTCTTCTTCCGGAAAATCCACCAGCAACTGCCTGATAAAATGCTCATATCCCTGCGCAAGCCTGTAGTCCTTTTCATTATCGCCAAATACTATGCGGTCAAATCCGTCTTCATCCAGTTGCTTTATTTTCAGCTTGTCCATAATCCCCAGGTAGCTGAATATCCTGTTGAGTGTTTGTCCTTCGCCAAGGCCGCCTATATAGTGTACCCCCGTGTCTATTACTGTTTTGTCACGGGCATACGTTTGCAGGCAGCCGCCTATCTGCCGGTTCTTCTCAAAAATGCACACTTTGTAGCCCTGCATCCCAAGTATGGTGCCGCATACCAGTCCACCCAGTCCACTACCTATAATTACCACGTCATAATCATGCATAGGCGGGCGCGGGGATTTTTTTCAACACAAAAATTACATTCGATGTGTAGCGTGTATTGTCTATCTGTTCCACACTGGCACCGTATTTTGCAGCTATCTCCCGTATCCTTGCTCCTGATACGAATGAAAGCGGGTTATTAGTTTTATTGAATTTAAACGCTTTTGTTGAGAAGAATTCGGTAAGCACAGTGCCATTATGGCGCCCTGCCATATCCGCATCGCCATCTCTCAGTATGATCATGCTATCCGGCGCTATGTTATCTATGCACCGCTGCAAAACGGTTTCCTGCTCTTCGGCTTTCAGGTAGTGCAGTACATCACTGATAATGATGGTGTCGTACTGCCCGAAGGTGTGTTCAGTAACATTCGCGTAAATGAAATTCAGCTTATCATTTTTCAGGTAGTTATGGTTAGCGGTCGCAATTTTCTCTTCATCATAATCTACACCGGTTATCACCCTGTCTTTCGCCAGGAATTGGAGCATATAGGCAAGAAAGCCGTAGCCACAGCCCAGGTCCAGTATACGCCCCTTCTTGGGTACCAATTGGTGAAACTGCTCATAGTTTTTCTCCAGCCGAGTCTTTATGCGCATATACCATTCCAGCACCGGCCCTTTGTAGATATAGTTATAAATGAGCTGCTCCCTGAAGTATTCAGGTGTTTCTATTTCAACACGTAGTTTTTCAAATTCCTGTTTGAAATACCTGGAAATTGTTTTTCCACGTTCATGGTAACCAGTACCCCACGATGGGTCATCGGTCTTTATCCTCGGTAGGTACTTTACAGTGATCTCTCCGTTTTTCAAGAGAAAATCGCCTTTTGTTAATGTATATGCTGTACCATGAATTAGAACGGGCAGCACATCGAGCCCCAGTTGTTCTGCTATCAGGAAGGCTCCCTTGTGAAAACGTTTGATCTCTCCGGTGACAGAGCGTGTGCCTTCGGGGTATATCATGATTGAATAACCCTGCTTCACTTTGTCTTTCAGTCTTTCTGGTGCTTCTTCAGCACCCTCGGTAACGGGGTAATAATCGGCTAGCCTCACAACTGCACCAAATACAGGTGAATGCCATACCCATTTATTGGTTAGCAGTATCACTTTCGGGTTCAGCGCGGTAGATACGAGTATATCTAGTACCGACTGGTGGTTGCTGATGATAAGTGCTGGTTTGTCAAGCTGCTCATTTAATGGATTGATCGTTTTCTTTTTTACATTGCCCATGATGTATAAAAGCGACCATGTGAATTTAGAAAGGATTACATGATAAATGTATTTGCCTTTCGCTTTGAATGGGTAGAGTTTAATGAACAATATGCCGAATGCAGCCACGATGAAGCTGCCCAATACAAAATAGGTATAGGCGAACAACGTAAGGAGCCAGCCATGCAGTGTCCATGGTGGGCGGCCTTTGGTCACCCTGTTGATAATGAGCCAATTAAAAAAGAAGGGTATCAATATCTGCGAGGTCATCACCACGCAGCAGATACCCAGTATGGATATGACTGCTATCGACTTTAACGATGGATGCTTCGCAAATATCAGTATGCCCAGCCCCAGTATGGTGGTGATGGCCGAAAGGAAAATGGAGGTTTTAAATGATGAAAGGTGTTTTTTGCCGGTCTTGTATTGCTGTAGCAACCCATCCATGGTAAAGATGCTGTAGTCATCCCCAAGCCCGAAGATGAATGTGGACAGGATGATGTTCACAATATTAAATTTGATGCCCAGCAGACCCATAATTCCCAGTATCCATATCCAGCTGATGAGCATGGGGACGAACGTGATGAGTGTAAGCTCTATTCTACCATAGGACAGCAGTAGCGCGAAGAAGACCAGCAATGAGGTCATCCAGGCTATGTTGTTGAACTCGTTATTTATTTCCCCTACCAGGCTGTTGGCGGCATACTGCCTGTCCAGTACAGATATATTCGCCAGGTTGTTGAATGTTTTGCTTACTGTTTCTTTTTGCTGCGGGTCAACTTTTATTAGTGTTACCAGCGAAACAGTGCCGCGCTTGTCTATGATAAAATCATTCAGCATACCTGCCTTGTAAAGTTCCAGTTCGTGGGGAGGGGTAGCGGTAAACTGTTTGTTCAGCAATGCTTCAAATTGGTTGAATGCTGTTGCGCTGAACCTGTATGCCGCGCCTTCCGTTTTCAGTGAAGATATGAGGGATTGTTTTTTCTCTGCTGTCCAGTATTGGTTCCATTTATCTATTCTTGCCTGTTGTTCTTTATGCGACAGTAGCAGGTCGCCTATGCCCGATGTCTTCCTGATAGCGCCTTTCAGTTTCAATTCCTGCAATAAAGGCATTGCACGTTCATTTGCCTGCAGCGCCTCTTCAAAGGTCTTGCCTTCCGCCAGCAGGTATAATGATTGGGCGGTATAGGCGTTTATCTTATTTAGTTTTTGCTCCGCTTCCTTAAGCTCCGGCGACATATAGTTCATACGCAGCATATCGCTCTCAAAACCCACATTTTTCGCCGTATAAAAGAAAACTATTGTGAGCAGGAAAATGCTGCCCACAATGTATTTATTGCGCTCTGGCCGGTATGCCGATATGCGGTCTATCCAGCTATGTTTGTGCTCCTGTGCCTGTTTTTGCGAGTGGCTTCCTGCGGTTATCCAGTGTGGCAGGAAAATAAGTGAACATAAAGTAGCACCTACCAGGCTGAATGCGGCAAAAAGGCCAAGGTCATTGAGTAGCGGTGAGGGTACAAGCATCAGGCACAGGAAACCGCCTATGGTGGTGAAGCTGCCTATGGTCATTGGCGATGCCACATCGGCTATCACCTTGCGCATATCAGGTAGGTGCTTGTGGTGATTGTATATGTGCAGCGATGAATTGACGGCTATGCCCAGCACTATTGACCCGGCCCCCAATGCCACCACTGAAATATGTCCCACCAGTAAATACACCATTGACAGGGAAAACAGCGCACCGAATACTACCGGCAGCATGATTAGCACCGGTGCGCGTTTCTTTCTGAAATAGAAACCTATGAATAAAATAAGGAGAGCCACCGTTATGCCCTGTGTCAGGTAAGTATCAGCACGTATCTGTGCCGCATTGCCTGCCGATACGGCCGCCGCACCAAAGTAGGAAGCGTCGATGCCCGGGAATTGTTTTTGCAGGCTGTCCATCACTGCGTCCAGTTCTTTAAAGAACTTTGCGTTTTTGCCTGTTTCTTTGGCTGCATTAGCAGGGTTAATGAATAGCTGCAGGTTTCTGTGGTCACGGGTCATGATGTAGCCATCATAAGTATCGTACTGGTCGTCAATCTTCCGGAGTTTTTTTACGCCCAACCAGGTTATGCCCACGGGGTCGGCCTGTATTATTTTTTTCAGCACAAGGCCCGATGGGCTTATCAGGGTGTTGTAGTCATATTCCAGCGTGGCTTTTATCCTTGCCGGCGAGATAAGGGAATCAATAGTGTCGTAATCTGCCCTGCTTAAAAATACCGGCAGCGATTCCTGTATCCCCTGTACCAGGTTCGTCGTTGTGCTGTCGTCAGCCTTTGCTTTTATCTGCCGTATGTAGGGGGCAAGTTTTCCTGTCGCTGTTTCTGTGAATGCGTCTGCAAATGCTACGAGGCTATCGGGGGCTGCATCTTTTGTGCTGTCTTTCTGAGAGAAGGTGACCGTCAGCAGGTCTGAGAACCGTGAGTCCTGGAAGACCTGCTGCAGCTTGTCTAATTTTTTTTCATGGGGTAGTATGCTGGTAATGTCCTCCTCTATCGTTATCCGGGAGGCAACGAATCCAACAGCCAGAAAGGATGCTATGGCGGTGAGCCACAACATAGCCTTATGCTTTTCAAAGTAATTATATATTGATAAAAATACCCCTTCCATACCGTTAGCGCACTAAACTACAAATATCATCCTGTCTTTCCACTTTTGCGGGCGCCAATTTTTCCGGAGGCCAGCAGGGCCGAATAGGTTATGCCAAAAGCCACAAGACCCGCCACCACGGCAAGGGTAATACTACCATAGATATATTGCTGAATATTTAATTTTACGGCATCTATCGTTATATCTTTACTAAAAATCAGGGACACCGATTTTCCCCCCATCCATATTTTGCCAAACAAAAAGCTGAAGAACACGATAAAGGGTATCATCGGTGGTATACTGATATTTGAGGCTATAAGTGTCAGTGCTTTGTTCAGCTTGAATATTGCAGCCAATGCCAGTGCTATTGCCATCTGGAAACCCCATAAAGGCACAATGCCCATAAATACACCCAAGCCAATAGAAAGGGCTTTTCGCATCGGCGACTCCTCCTTGTTGAACAGATTCTTCCGCAGCATCTCTTTCACGTTCTTTATCTTCGACATCTTCAGGATAAGGTCGCGAGGCTTGATGTAGAGGAAAGCAATAAGCACGAGTATGGTATTGAGCACGCTGATGCGCGAAAAATCAATGCTCGGCCTGAAGTGCGATATGCGTTCCCCGGGCGGTGCATAATAAACGGTCACAGGTATCCACATCACTTTTATGCCTTTCCATGCACTTCGCACCAGTACTTCCACCTCAAATTCATACTTGGTGCCGAAGAAGATCATATTCTTCATCAGATAAATGGGGTAAGACCGGTAACCTGATTGCGTATCCTTTGCTTTCTGCCCGGTTTCTATATGATACCAGAAGTTGGAAAATTTATTGGCAAAGGTGTTCTTGCCCGGCATATGCTCCTGTTGCAGGTTGCGGGAGCCTATAATTATGGCTTCTTTCTCTGTTTCCAGTTGCGCTAAAAAAAGCGGAAGGTCTGAAGCAAAATGCTGTCCGTCAGAGTCAATGGTGATGGCATGGTCGTATCCCAATGACAGGGCTTTTTCAAACCCTGTTCTTAATGCTTTTCCCTTTCCTTTGTTTTTAGGGTATTCTACCCGCACTACTTTCGGGAACCCGTCAATTATCTGCGATGTGCTGTCGGTGGATCCGTCATTTACCACTATTACCCGGTCTGTGTATTCCAGCACCGATGCCAGCACCTGTTTCAATGTACCCTCGTTATTGTACGTGGGTACAATAACACAGGCATTGTGTTTGATGAAGGTGGGATTATATGTTTCAAAAAGCGGGCTCAATTATTATCTATTCGTTTCAAAGAAATATTAAAATTAAAATTTTTGTGCTGGATATTAACGCTATCAGGTGTCCCATTTTTATAATCCATCATCTCAACGATGACCATCGGTTTTCGTTTTGAAGCTCTCTCTATTCTTACCAGTTTAGAGCAGTTTTCGTTTGTTATATAATAGTCGTTTCCTTTTTTATTGGGTACGGTAATATACTTAAGTGCAATATGTTGTATCTTGTCAATTGATTTTGCGTGCAATATACTATCGGTGGAATCACGAGTCAAAATATAACCGCCAGTACATTTATCTCGATCTAATATTGATGTATAATTTTGTAACATTTTGGCTTTAGATAAGTTTGGGTGTAGTAGTATCAGGGCCAGATCATTTTTCAGCGCATTAATCACGACTTTCTTATCCATCTTTGGCAGCATGTAAAACTTTGTGAAGGCGCCGTCTCCCGCAAAGCCAAGATCAAAGAACTTCACACCTACTTCATTGGTAAAAACGATACGGGTGCCGCCATCCGGCATCAGCCGCATTAATAATATGCCGCTGAAGTGGTGTTTGGTCACGTCCACATAGGCGCTATACATCACTTTGGTAAACTGCGGAGCAAACTTTTCAATACACTTTACATCCCCCGTACCTGGTTTTAGCCCTTTATAATAGTTTTTGCATCCCGTTAATAATATTGCCAGAGCAGCAAAAGGCAATATCGCGTACTTACGAATTATGACTTTCGACTTACGGCTGACTATTTTATTTGACCGAAAATAACGCATCAGGAATGTTTACGTTCACTTGTTTGTGCTGAAAGCTGATAAGGGTATTGTCGCCCGATTGCTCGCGCATATCTATTTTTACTACCGAGTGGTCTTTCTTGTCCACCGTAAGGTTGATGGTCTTGAATATGCCCTGCAGGTTTTTTACCACCGGCGTGAGCTCCACCAGGTAAGATTGCGGTCCTTCAAATAATTTTGATGTAAAGCTCTTGCTGTCTAATGCCGTGCCCTGCACGCAATCTATCATCATCCTGTTCACCTGTTCAAAGACTTTATTCGACTTTGCCGACACCTTGTTTTCTTTCTGTCCGTCTTTGGTTTTAATGTCATTGCCATTTATCACCAGCAGGTAGTACGATGGTTTCTGGTACTCCATCCTTACTTTATTTTCCCTCTTGAACCAGAATTTCCCGGCAGACACTATTTTGTCGTCCATCATGCTCAGATTCTTGTCCTGCACAAATTCGCATTGTATGCTTTGTGTGGCCTGCGCTGCTTTCGAAAATTGCTTTTTAAATTCGTCTATGTTTGCCTGCGGCTTATAGCCGGGGTACTGGGCCGCCACTTGGATGGATATTAAGGTGCAAACAATTAATAACACATTACGCATACGCACGGATATTTAACATTTCATCGATACCTTTTATCCGGTACCCTTTCTTTAAAATAGTCTCTATCAGCTCCGGCAGAATATTTGCGGTATGCTCCATAGAATCATGCAGCAATATAATATCTCCCGGCCTTATACGATCACTGATACGTGATAATAACTTTTTTTTATCTTTTATGGTGGTGTCCAATGAGCGTATGCTCCAGCCTAATGTCACATAGTTCCCTCTATTTATGGCCTTTTTCAGGTTCGGGTTGGTTATGCCATATGGCGGACGGAATAGTATCGGTCTTGCCCCTATTGTTTTTTCTATGGTATCGTCAGCTTTGTGTATGTCGCCCAGCATTTTGTTGGTACTGTACATATCAAACCAGAAATCATGGCAGTAGCTGTGGTTCCCTATCAGGTGCCCCTCAGCACTTTCTCTTTGTAGTATCTGTTCATTGCCAGGTATGTGCTTACCTATTACAAAGAACGATGCAGGTGCATGATACTTTCTTAATGCATCCAGTATTCTTGGGGTGTAAACAGGGTGGGGGCCATCGTCAAATGACAAGGCCACCACTTTTTCATCAGTATCTGCCTTGCACAATGCCTTTACGAAATAACCTGCAGAAATGGTGACAACACCATAATATAGTAATGATAACTGAAGCACTAAATACACACCACCCACCCACCAGGTGATTGCAGGATAGAAGTAGCATACCGGTATGCACATGACCAGCAGCACTATAAGGATAATATTGAGTAGCCTTACTTTAGGCATTGGGCTCGCTCTTTTTTTCTTCTTCCCAGAAACTGAAGTAATTGAACCATTGTTCCGGGTATTTCTGCAGCTTCATTTCCAGGTCTTTAATGTAGTCATTCAGCGCTTCCGGTATTGCCGTCTGTTTATTTCCCGTATATTCTTTAGGTGCCGACGTATACAGATGGTAATGGCCCGTCGTTTCTTTATAACAATGTACAAATGATACAGGTACTTTAAAAGTGGTAGCTATAGCAAACGGCCCTATCGGGAATTTGGCTTTTCCGCCCAGCAGGGTTCCTTCTATTGTCCTGTTTCCCTCCACATACCTGTCTGCATGTATGGCTACCAGTTCATTGTTCTGCAGCGCAGTGCTTATTTCGTATATATGCGACAGGTCTTCTTTTATGGTAATGATGTTCAGGTTACGGTCGCTCATCACCGACTCCAGGTATTCTTTTATGCGTTGGTGCTCTTTGTCCACCATTACTATGTTCACCTTCACCGTTAAACGCTTAAAATAATGCCCGGCTAATTCATAATTGCCCACATGTGCGCCTATCAGTATACCTCCTTTGCCTCCCTTGTTTATTTCTTCGAGGTAATGTTCCCCTTCAAACTCAAAAGTATAAGGGACCTTCAATCCCGACATCACTACTATCTTATCTATCAGAATTTGCCCGAAAGTAAAATAGTTGCTATACAGCCCACGTAGCGACCGAAAGGTATTAAAACCCATCCTTTTCCTGAAAAAATAATATATATGCCGGGACGACGAACGAGAGAAAAGGAAGTAATAAAATGAAACGAACCTTAAAAGAAAATAAGCAGGCTTTACGCCTGCATATTTCAATATCGCAATAAATATCCCGTATCCAAGCTTGTTCCCCTTCGATTTCCCTTGCCAGGACTGTTGGGTCATATCAGTTCTTTCTTCTTTGCGTGCTTGTCTATGTATGTATACAGGTCGCCAAAAGTTTTTATATCGTTAAAATCTTCCGGTTTCACTTTACAGTCAAAGTTAGATTCGGTAAGTGCTACCAAATCTATATAATCGAGACTGTCAAGGTCAAGGGTAGTTTTTAGGTCTGCTTCAGCGGTTATATCTTCCACATCAACTTCAAACTCGTCAGCGAGCAATGTATTAACTCTTTTTATTATTTCACTCTCCATAAGCGCAAAAATAAACTTTTTTTTTCGAATTTAAAACAGCAAAATCATGCCTTTTTTCGCAAAAACCACTGTAATTCAATTAGTTTTATAGAGGGAAATGAGAAATTGCCATTCCACGAGCTACCTTATTTGCCTGCTTTCTGTTTTAGCTGGGCATAATATTCATTTTCCACCTTGCCATATCCTAGTGATATCGCTTTTTCTACATCCTGTAATGCCTGTGTATAATCATGCATTTGGGTATCGCAAAACGAACGGTGATAATATATCTCTCCCTCATCAGGGTTTATTCTCATAGCATCATTCAGGTCTTTTCTTGCTTCATCCCATCGGGTTAGTTTTTTGTGCAGTATGCCCCGGTTCATATAGGGCACATAGTTTGTGCGGGTCATTGATATTGCCTTACCAAACATAAATAGTGCTGAATCCGACTTGCCGGTCATCTCCAGGTAATTTGCATAGTTGCCATACGCCTCGGCACTTTCCTTTGCCCGTAGTGTGGCCCTGAAATAATGGCCTGCGGAATCCATGTTGTGCTGCACATAATGTAATATGGCAAGGCCCACATACAAGTCGCTCTCTGTTGGGTTGTTTCGTACCCCCTCAAAATAGATATTTTTTGCTTCCTCATACTTGCCCGCACTACGCAGCACCTCACCCAGTCCCAGGTATGGGTTCACAAATTTCGGGTTCAGCGTCATAGCCTTACTGAAAAGCTGGCACGACGAATCATAATATAAAGTTTTTTCTTCCGGCACCTCTGCCTGCATCCATTTGGTATAGTAGATATAGGCGAGGTTATTATAGGCATGTATGGCCAGTTGTGGTTCCATTTCTATTTCATCACGCCACAGGCTTACCTCATCATACCATACTTCACACCGTTCTGCGCTTATATAGCCAAGAAATGCTGTGTATGCTGCCAAGGCCACCCATAGCCCAGTGCGCATTTTCTCTTTTGTTTCATATAGCCTGGAAACAGCCCATCCTGCAATAAAGAACAATCCAGTATAGGGGATGTAGGAATAACGTTCAGCTACTATAGCTTCTCCCACCTGTATGAACTGGAGCAGCAAGGCGATATTCATCACAAAGAACAATAGCCCGAAAACAATAGGCCGGTTATGTCGCAAGAATTTCCATACCAGAACTATAAGGGATATGGTTATCACAGGGTACAGGTAGAAAACAGCGCTTATGGAGCCATTGTTTTTTTGCGGGTAGTGGTACAGGCACCTCAGCGTTGCCGGCACCAGTGCTTTCCATAGGTACGTAATGAATGCATATCCGCCCAATGCTATCCTTTCCAGCACATTGTATTCAATTTTTTGCATTGCCATTGCCCCCGCTGTTTGCTGCGACCTCACAGCAATAACGCCGAAAACCAGCGCCAGCGCAAAATGAGGCAGCTTCTCTACAAGCAGGCTTCCAGACCATTTTCTTTTCTCCCAATAATCTATAAGCAGCATGGATAATGGTAGTGTCACTGCCACGGGCTTAGATAGCAGCGAACAGATAAATAGTCCCAATACACCGGTATAGAGCAGCCTCTTTTTACCTGTGGCCCGCACATATTTAACATACAGCACCAGCGCGCCAAAATAAAATGCTCCGTACAATACATCCTTCCTCGCCGCCGCCCACGCCACAGATTCCACATGCATAGGGTGCAGCCCGAACAACAATGCAGTCACCACTGCCGCTATTCTGCTGCCACTAAGCAGGAACACAAGCCAATACACCAGGACCGTACACAACACATGCAGCAGCAGACTGTCAAAATGGTATAGCCACGGATCTAATTGCACAAAGCTGTACTCTATAGCATAGCTCAGTATCGTAAGCGGGTGGTAGTTGCCCATAGATGGGGTGGAGAAGATATGTTTTATCCCTTCCCATCTCAGGTCTTTCACCAGCGGGTTCTCTTTTATGTAGGGTGTATCATCCCAGCAGCCTATGCCATTATCAAGGCAACTCTGCAAAAACAGCCAGGTAACAATACCAATAAATGAAATGATAAGTAAGTGAGGTAATGGCTTCGATGGCTTCACGGGTAGGGTAGGTGAGGGCGTTGTAATAGATTTTCCCTTTGTACTATTCCTGTTTTTTTCCTTAGCCATGAATATTTCAGTGTATGACAAAGATATATTTTGGAGTTGAGATGTCCCATATCCCTGCAGTATAGCATGTTTTAATCTGGTTGTCTGATAATAAAGATATACACATAGTAGGGCCGCAATGCATTGCGGCCCTACAGAATAGTGATTTATCTCGTGATTTTTTGGTAAATGTTGAAATCTCTAATGCCTGTCTCTGTATCGAAGAGGGAGATATGAACCTAAAAAGAGAAAGGGCGCGAACCACTCGCGCCCTTTCTCTCATTAAACACACACTCACAATTAATCAACACTAAATGTATTCCAACAACCGTGCCAAACTCCATGCGGCACCGCTAATATTATCCTAAATACACCTTCAGCGCGTTGCTGTACCTTGCCTTCTGCAGGCGTTTTATAGCGCGCTCCTTTATCTGGCGTATGCGCTCCTTGGTCAGGTCATATTTTTCACCTATTTCTTCTATGCTTGGTCCGTTATCGCCTTCCAGCCCGAAGTAGGCGGCAAGTATCTCCGCTTCCCTTGTGCTCAACGATTTTAGGATCCTGCGTATCTCGTTGCGCAGCGAGTCCTTCATTACATCATCGTCTGTGTCGCTACTGCCTTCCAACAGATCGCCCATGGCCACGTCCTCTGCTTCATGCACTGGTGCGTCAAGCGATGTGTGGCGGGTATTGCTGGTGAAGATATTGGTCACCTCCGTTTCACTCATGTCCAGTATGTCGGCCAGTTCTTCCGTCGATGGTTCCCTTTCGTTCTCCTGCTCAAAGGCTATGAAAGCCTTGTTTGCCTTATTGTAGGTGCCTATCTTGTTCTGAGGCAGGCGCACAAGGCGTCCCTGCTCGGCCAATGCCTGCAATATAGATTGGCGTATCCACCACACCGCATAAGAGATAAATTTGAAACCCTTGGTTTCATCAAAGCGTTGTGCGGCTTTAATGAGTCCCAGGTTGCCCTCGTTGATAAGGTCGCTCAGGGACAATCCTTGGTGCTGGTACTGTTTAGCCACCGATACCACGAAACGTAGATTCGATTTCACCAGCTTCTCCAGCGCGCGCTGGTCGCCCATATGTATCTTCTGGGCAAGCGTGGTTTCTTCCTCGGGCGTAATCATAGATATTTTACTTATTTCCTGTAAGTATTTCTCTACCGCCTGCGAATCCCTGTTTGTAATCTGGGTGGCAATTTTTAACTGCCTCATATATTGTATTAATTATTTAATTGTTTGCCAAAGTCCTCAATTATCAGACGTGAATTTTAGATAAAACGTTTAGTCTTTTCAAAAAAAATGTTCCTGATAAATACCTCACAAATTGCGTTCCACAAATACTTAATTTCTTTAACAAATTGTAACTTCCTTTTAGTGTTACTTTGAAAGAGGCTATGGTACTTGCTTTTAAGGGTTATGATTATTAGTTATAAGGCTATAATCATTTGACTGATAGATGTAGCAACGCTTATTTGCGGTGCAAAATTATACCAATATGCCAAAAATGCTACCTTTGCGCCACATTTTCATTCCAACTTTAACAAAACATGGAAAAAGATCTTTATCAGCATCCCGATTACTTTCTTGTAGATGAATTATTGACAGATGAGCACAAGCTCATTCGGGACTCTGTAAGAGCATACGTAAAAAAGGAAATTTCGCCTATAATAGAAGATTACGCCCAAAAAGCACAGTTCCCTACCCAGATAATAAAGGGTCTGGGCGAGTTGGGTTGCTATGGCCCGTTTGTGCCGCAGAAGTATGGTGGTGCTGGCCTCGATTACATATCTTATGGTATCATGATGCAGGAACTGGAGCGTGGCGATTCGGGCGTACGCTCTACGGCATCCGTGCAAGGGTCGTTGGTTATGTTCCCCATTTATAAATTCGGCAGCGAGGAGCAGAAAATGAAATACCTCCCCAAGCTGGCAACGGGGGAATTTATGGGCTGTTTCGGCCTCACCGAGCCCGATCATGGCTCCAACCCTGCCGGTATGCTCAGCAACTTCAAAGATGCCGGCGACCATGTGATACTTAATGGTTCCAAAATGTGGATATCAAATGCCCCGTTTGCCGATGTTGCCGTAATATGGGCAAAAGACGAAAATGGCGATATACGTGGCATGATACTGGAACGTGGTATGGAAGGGTTCTCTACACCCGAAACACATGGCAAATGGTCGCTTCGCGCATCTGCCACAGGTGAACTGGTATTCGATAACGTGAAAGTTCCTAAGGAGAACATACTTCCGGGCGTCAAAGGCCTTAAAGGGCCGTTGAGTTGCCTGTCCAGTGCTCGTTATGGTATTGCCTGGGGCGCACTAGGCTGCGCTATGGATTGCTACGATACCGCACTGCGTTATGCAAAGCAGCGTATCCAGTTCGGAAAGCCAATAGCCGGGTTCCAACTTACTCAGAAGAAGCTGGCGGAAATGATTACGGAAATCACTAAATCACAGTTGCTCAACTGGCGCCTAGGTGTCCTCCGCAATGAAGATCGCGCCACACCTGCGCAAATATCTATGGCAAAACGCAATAGCTGCGATATAGCACTCAAAGTTTCTCGAGAGGCGCGCCAGATACTCGGCGGCATGGGTATTACCGGTGAGTTCAGCATCATGCGCCATATGATGAATCTGGAGTCCGTGGTTACCTACGAAGGCACGCACGACATTCATCTCCTGATAACAGGTATGGATGTAACAGGCATTAATGCGTTTAACTAAAGTCAGGAATAGAGCATTTGTTTTCCGGAATTCGTGGAGCTAAGGATTCTGTGCAGTCGCGTCTTCGGCTAGCCTTGTTTTGTCAGGTTCTTTGGCGAGGTCTTTATCTAATTGATAGAGAGCATCAGGGTTGGCTTTTTCGCCACCGGCAATCTTTAGTTTATCCAGCAGCTTCAAGGCCAGGGTTTCTTCTTCTGTCTGCTCTTTCACAAACCACTGCATGAAATGCCATGTGGCCCAATCCTGCTCGTCGAAGCTCATTTTAACCAGCTTGTAAATGGAGCTTGTATTGTTGACTTCCTGCCCGAAGAATTTTTCAAAACAATTATTCACATTTGCGGGGTCGTCTCCCGGCTCAGGAATAGAGGTAATTATCACCTTCGCACCACGCTCCAGTATATATTCCAGTATTTTCATCATATGGTTGCGCTCTTCCTCCGCGTGGCGGAATAAGAAATTTGCCATACCATCATATCCTCGGTGTTTGAGCCATGCAGCATAGGAGAGATATATTTGTGCGGCATGTGCCTCCTGCATCATTTGCCCGTTCAAGGCATCGGTTATGGTTTTTGAGAGCCTGTTCGTGTCCATAGCTATAATATTTTGTGCGCTTTATAATAGTGCGCAAAAAAATTATGCCGCGGAACGGTATCTGTAAACTCAACTCCCCGTTCGCCAGTGTGTTTTGTCTTTATCTCCACCACCTCTCACCAGATTGATGACAAGCATCAGCACGATCGCGCCCACTATCGCTGCGGCTATCCGCCTGAACAGATGATCCTGTATAAACTCCATATGCCCCAGCAGGAATGTGTTGCCCAGCCACGATCCTGCTATGCCTATCGCCATAGTGGCCAGCATACCGAAACCCCTACCCGGAAGTACCATCTGCGCAATTAGGCCCGCCACCATGCCTATCACTATCGCTATTATCAGCATCTTATGCTCCTGGAATTGCTCCATGATAAAATATGCAAGTGTGGAGAGTAGTTGGTGGCGCATAGTATTTTTATTTTTGTGTAAAGCTATAAAGCGGAAGTAACTATTTATAATTTTCTGCCAAGAAAACAGTCTATTATTTCTGGATTATACATTGGAAAATAAAAAATAAATATCCGGACGAAGAATTATAGGCTATATTACATCGCTATGCATTCGCAAATAAATATGACTTGTGCATTTCTTTCATGGTTATACTCATATTTTTTGCGATACACTGGTATGTGTCTTTGTTTTTTCAGTCCTTTTTTATGCACCGGTATGCCGCACACGGGCATTTTTCCATGTCGCGCTTCTGGGAAAAATTCTTTTACATAGGTTCTTTTATTACGCAGGGGTCGTCTTACATCAGCCCCCACACTTATGGCCTTATGCACCGGCTTCACCACGCGCATACCGACAGGCCCGATGACCCGCACTCACCGCACAATACCCCCAACCTGTTCATAATGATGTGGGCAACGCGTAACAGCTACTACAATCTGTGGATAGGTAAGGCTACCGCCGAAGAAAAATACAAAAAAGACCTGCCGCAATGGGAGGCATTCGATCGCTTTGCCCACAACTGGATAGCCCGCGTACTATGGGGTATTGCCTACTTTATATTTTATTGGTATTTCGCAACAGAGTGGTGGCATTGGTTGTTTCTTCCCTTGACTCTCGCAATGGGCTCCCTCCATGGCGTGGCGGTAAACTGGTGGGCGCATAAATTCGGTTACGAGAATTTTAAAATGGACAATACTTCAAAAAACATTCTGCCCGTCGATCTTCTGTTTGTAGGCGAAGCATACCACAACAACCACCACAAATATCCCGGCCGCCCTAATAATGCGGTGAAATGGTTTGAGTTCGACCTCACTTATTTCATCTCCCGTGGCCTGGATAAAATAGGCATTATTAAGCTGAAACAACAACGCGATCACGGTATTTACTGATTTTGGTTCCCTTCATAAAGAAAACCCTTAGCGAACTCACTAAGGGCTTTCTTTTTATGCTAGGCAGCACCGCACCGACCAGCAATTAACGTGCTGATATGGGTTTGCTTTTGTTGATTTTTGCAAAAAAGAACTTCACTGCAAAGTAGATGAGCAGCGCCGATAGCACACCGGTCAGAAAGCTGGTCAGCGGCACCATTACTGCCGTATACATCATCATCGAGAATTCAAATTTCCCTTTGTGTTTCATCTCTCTGATTTCCGAAGGTTTTATCATGTTGCTTGCCACCCATATCAGTATGCCACCTATGCAGGCCATAGGTATGATCTCAAGGTAGGGCGCTATGAAGTATGCCATTGTGAGCTTTAATGCGGCCTTAAAATAGCCTGCCATTGGTGTGCGTGCTCCTGCCTTTATACTGGTGGCAGTGCGGGCAAGGGCACCTGTGCATGGGAAGCCATTCACCAGTGGTGTAATGATTTGCACCAGCCCCTGTCCCCAGAATTCCTTATCCGGGTTGAACGGTGTCTTGGTATTATTGGCCATTTTATCCGCCATAGAGGAGCACAGCAGGCTTTCCACACCCGATACAAACACAATAGCGAATGCGTAGTAACAGATGTCGAACAGCACCTCCGCAGTCATCGCGGGCATAATAGGCTTGGTAAACACAAAGAAGTTATTAGGTATAGTACCATAAATGTCTTTTACCAGCACTATGCCTTTTCCGGCAAGCACCGTGGCCGACAATACCGTAGAAGCCCCAATCGCAAGCAGCGGTGCGGGTATAAAGATAGATATCCTCAGTAGCACCTTCGTGAGCGTAAAGGTTAGTATACCTATTATTACCGACCATATATTTATCATCCCAAGGTTGCCCATCGCCTCTTTAAAATTGTCTATGATCCCGCCACTGGTTTCGCTTGTGCCCACCAGCGTTGCAAAACTCTCAATGCCCAGCACATCTTCCATATTCGCAAAGGCAATGGTGACTGCAATACCTATCGTGAAGCCCACCACTACAGAGTTAGGCACCAGCTTGGCAAATTTTCCTAGTCCCGCCAGCCCCATTATCATAAGTATCACGCCGGCTATAATAGATACCAGTATCAGAAATCCATGAGCTCCAGCCGCCGTGCCCCCATTCTGTACGCCATACTTTGTAATCAGTGATGCTATGAGCGGAATGAATGCCGCAGTAGGCCCATATACCTGGTATTTCGATCCCCCGAATGTGCGGCCAATAACGCATGCAAGAGCACCGGCTATTATTCCCTGCTCTGGGCGCAGGCCCATCGCCATAGCAAAACCCATTGCCATAGGTATGGCCGTCAGTGCCACTATCAGGCCCGCGCTGAAGTCGCGGTACACCATTGTTTTCCAGTTTTGTGCTGTCAGGTCTTCCCACCTGCTGTCTTTAAAGGTAAAGAACAGTCTCAGGCGGCCCGCTACTGTTGTCGGTGTGCTTGCTGTATTCATTTCTTCGGGATTTTTTAGATATTGATGAATTCGTTGTTTTCGTATCGCTAATTGTTTATGATCCTGTACATCGGAAGTGGATGACTTACTGCATTCAGGTAGGTGTCCGGGTCCACTACCAGGTTCCTGGAGGTTAGCTCATTCACTATCTGTATCCCTGATTTTTTGAACATCCGCTCGTAGTTCACGCTTTCCCGCACCACCGGCACAAATTTGTGCCCGCGTGGCATATAGATGGCATCTATCTTATTTGCTTCCGCGAAGTTTTTGAATGCCATTGTCGTAGTGCCATACATTACCCGGAAGCTGATATTACTTATCACCGGGTAGGCTGCTTTTACCTGCTTGCATTTCAGCCGCAGTGTTTCCGTTATCAGGTCTGAATGCCCGCGCCGGCCTGCGCGGTGCATGGCATCTATAAGGCTGTCAGGCATGTCAAATGCATGAAACAGGAAAATGTTCAGTTTCCCGGGTATGGCCTTAACTGCCCCATTCACGCATGCTATCGAATCGGTTGTGAAATCGGTTGGTAACAATACATTTGTCATCACTCATTTTTTTATGTGTGTTAAGAAATTTTACACGGCAAAAATGAGTTCGGGACATTAGCCTGCCCTAAGAAAAGGATTAGATTATGTTAAAATGGAGATTAAAACGGGATAAGAAATATTAGGCCAGATCGGCAATTGGTAATAACATTTGGACAGTAGTGCCCTTATTTGCAGAAGAATGTACATTAATAGTTCCTTTATGTATTCTGAAGATGTTGCGGGTCAGCGGCAGTCCTATCCCATACCCTTCATATTTGCCGGTGTTAGAAGCTCTGAAGAAGGGGTCGTAAATGTATTTAAGTTCCTCTTCCGGTATGCCAATGCCCTCGTCGCGCACGGTTATTTCCAGCATGTCACCTACCTTGCTGATGCTCACCGTCACTGGTTTATTGTCCGAGTATTTGCAGGCATTCTCCATCACATTGCTTAACCCCAGTTTCAGCAGGGGGTAATTGCCCGTTACAATATTGTTCCGTGCATTCGCCGGTATTTTCGTGAAGTCAATATATATTTTACTGTCCGGGATAATATTGTTGATGGTCACTTTCACCTCCAGTATCAGTTCGTCTATCCTTACCTCGGCCAGGTTTTGTTTCTTGCCGTCAAATCCTGTCTGGGCAAGGTTCAGCAGGCTGTCGGTAAGATGTTGCAACTTTTCCGACTGGCTCACTATCACTCCCAGCGATTGTCGATACTCCTCCTCGCTTCTGTTGCGCGACAACGCTATTTCGGCCTCGCCATATATGGCCGTGAGCGGTGTTCGCAATTCATGTGAGGCATTGCTCACAAAATTGTTCTGTGTTTCAAAGGCAGTTTCCAGGCGGCTGAGCATACTGTTAAAGGTCAGGGCAAGCTCCGCTATCTCATCCTGCCCGTTACTTTGCTGTAGCCTCAGGTGCAGGTTCTCTATGCCTATCGTCTTCGCCCGCTCTATTATGTCCCTCACAGGCTTGAATGTATGCCTCGAAAAAAATATCCCCAATGCGTAAGCAACGGCTGTACCTATCAAACAGCAGGCCACCAGTATCAGTTTCAGTTTCCGGGCATACATAATGCTGTCGTCATTCTGTGCGCCCACTATCACCACATAAGGTTTGTCGGCATGGTACAGGAAACCGGTATAGAAGTAATGCCCCAGCTTCATTTCTACTGTCTTATCCGATACCAGTTGCCTGTAAAATGTTTCCGGCAGATCTGCAATGGCCCTTGATCTGATGAAAGCCTGGAGGCTGTCTGTGGGGAAGAAAAATTCCTTTTCGCCGGGCAACGGCTCCAGGTGCTGCGACCGAATGTCTATATACACCTTCCGTATATTGGATGTATGGTGTTCCAGTTGCCCCTTGGCCGTAAGTATGCCCCTAATCTCCAGTCGCTTGTAAAAATCCTGGAAGGCGAATATTGTAGTGAAAAAATAGGCCACACTGCTCAGCACCACCAGTATGGCCGCGGTAATGCCGGTAAATATCAATGCCGTCTTATGCTGAATGGTCATCCTTAGGAGTTTTTCATTATGTAGCCCATCCCTATTACCGTATGTATCAGCTTCTCGTCATAATCTTTGTCTATTTTCTTTCTCAGGTAGTTCACGTATACGTCCACCACGTTAGTGGCCATATTGAAGTCTACGCCCCACACATTTTCCAGCAGGTCCATGCGCGATACTACTTTCCGCTGGTTCTTCATAAAATATTCCAGCATCCTGTATTCGGTCGAGGTCAGTTTTATCTCCTTTTCGCCACGCTTCACTATCCGCGCGTCCAGGTCTATCTCCAGGTCTGCTGCTTTTAACTTGTTTTCCGTGTAGGTGCCGGCCTTGCGGCGCGCCATGGCGCGTATCCTTGCCAGCAGCTCTGTAAATTTGAACGGCTTTATCAGGTAGTCGTCGGCGCCGGTGTCCAGCCCGGTAATGATGTTGTCGGTAGTGCCTAGTGCAGTCAGCATCAGCACAGGCCGCTCGTCTTTCATTTTTCGTATCATGCGGCACAGCTCCAGCCCGTTCATTCCGGGCAGCATAATATCAAAGATGTAAAAGTCGTAGTTATGCGTGGTAGCCATCTGGAAACCCACATTGCCGTCAGGCGCGATACTCACAGTATGGCCGGCCTCGGTAAGCCCCTTGCTAATCACATTGGCGATATTTGGCTCGTCCTCCACCAGTAAAATATTCAATGGACCTGGCATAGATTTTTTTTATTGCATCGGCGGTTATCCGCCATGATATGAGCGAAGATAGCAGAAAAATAAAATGCTGCTTAAAACTTGTATGTTAAAAAAGGATGTTATGGATATTTTGACCTCCGCAAACCCTTGCCTGACTTGAGTGAGCCATTTGTAAAGAAAAGCTGGAGGCAGGGAAGTATATATTACGTTCGGCAGTGTTATTTAAATTGACCTGCATATTTTTCCCAACCGCCAAGTCTGCCCATAATCAATACTACTCGCTTCAGAATTGCCCCAATGAACGCCGGCTGCGGCGTGGAAAAATCTTTAAGATTAAGGTGTATGCATACATATAACGCTTTAATCATGTTTATCGTCTTGCCCGGGTTCTTTTCGTCAAATGCAGCAAATGCTTCAAACAAACGGTGCGTATCCGCACATGGCACATACTTCACATTCATTTCCACCTGCTCATGCCCCACATTTTTAATAGAGTGTTTCACTCCTTTCGGCACCAGTAATTCTTCGCCGGCTTTTTTTTATAATGGTTTTGCCATTCACAATGAACTTCATTTCTCCCCTCACCACACTAAAATATTCATCCATATGCACATGAAGATGTGGGGGCACCATTCCGCCTTTTTCCAGAGTATAGTTCATTACAAACGAACGATCATCATAGGATTGCGGGTGGAAGACTTCTTTACCCATCCTTAGTGGACGAAAAATATTTGGCTGTGTGGTCATCGGGAAATTAGTTTATCCGTAAAATTATTTATTCCCGGGGATTCATTTCGTGATTCCAATCACGAAATGAAGCTTCTGAATACTTTCGCCCTTATGCGGCTAATGGTTTCTCTTGACAGGCCAAGATATTGGGCAAGGTGAGTAGCCGAGATGCGGCTCAGCAAATCAGGGTTAGACTGTAAAAATTGTTTATAACGCTCCTCGGGATTGGAAATCATTAGCAGGTTTAAATGCTGTCTTTGTGCTTGTACAAGACTGCATCGAAAAACCACCATGGTACGGTAACGGTACCACCATGCTTTTTTATCGAAAGTGAGCAAAAAGACCCATGACCGGGTATAGCGGTCACCTCATTCCAGGAACCTTTCTCGTAGCTCAGGTGTAGGTATCATACACGCACTGCGTTTCCCAAACCACTTATACCTGTTGCGTGCCACAAGGTCATATGCCCAATCCCGCACAAAGCGGGGCAGTATGATGCCGGCATATAGCATGGGCCACAGCCCGCTCATCAGCCGTGCCGCCCGCAGCGCCGCCCCCGATTTGGTATAGTATTGCCCGCTGTAAAAAAGGATGAAACTGTCTGCCCCCCCGCTCTGGCGCTTAGCCTCAGCCCCTGCAGCAGACTGCAGCGCAGCAAAAAGGAACCGCTTACGTTTGTCCCGCTTTATGATAAACTGTACGCCGCCGTTGCAGAGATTGCACTCCCCATCAAAGAACAATATGGGCCCGTTAGCAGTTGCAGGTTTCACGGTTCGTTATTAACAGGTGCGGTTCGCTGATGCGCGTGTACCATGGAGTCTACCATCACCTTCACCTCTATCTTCATCCGGCGCTCAAGGTCTATCCTTGCCGCTTCGTCAGATTGCTGCACACTCGCCTTCACCGCCGAATCGATCTTTCTCCGCACCTCCCCCTTCGACATCGGAGGCACAGCTTTACTACAGGAAGAAATGAGAAAAACGGTAAGCAGAACAGGTAGTATTATGTGTTTCATATATTGCCATGCAAAGTTAACCATCACAACAGCAAATCATGTACCACATGGCTGTTATAATAAAATATTAACAACTTTCTACCAAGTGATATTAGCAATTTTTTATCGGCTAAACACGTTTAATACCAATAAAAAATCGGAAATTTACAATAAGTATGAAAGTGAGGCCGGCAATATCGTTGATGTTAGCTGTGCTGCTGTTCCCCGTTTCGGCAGCAGTCGCCCAGCAGTCGGAGAACGACACCATCAGGCTTGGGGCCACGGTAGAGAATGGCATCACTTACCCCATGATATTGCTTAATGAGGTGGATGCCATTAGCACCTACCTCGATGCCGCCGAGCGCATCCGCCGCGATAAGCTTCGCCGCGACATATTTGTGGTTTACCCTTACGCCCTCACCGCCGCCGCCGTCTTCAATGATATCAACGCCAATCTCAATCAGCTCGACCGCCGTAAAGACCGCCGTAAATACCTGAAAGAAATAGACAAAAGCCTTGACCGCACCTTCAAAGAACCCCTGAAAAACCTGACCATCGATCAGGGCCATGTGCTGATAAAACTGGTGAACCGGCAAACCGGGGTGAATTGCTACCACATAATAAAGGAACTAAAAGGTGGCTTCTCCGCCCTGATGTGGCAATCCGTAGGCATTTTCTTCAACAACAACCTGAAGCATGACTATGACCCCTCCGGCCGCGACTATGAAGTTGAAAAATTTGTAAGGGACCTTGAAGCATCTAACGCTTACAGCTATCAGTTATCTAAGCAAAATGAATTACTGAAAAAGGCCAGAGCACAAAAGTAGAGCGGAGAGCGATAAAAGGAAAAAGTAATCAGTGATTATTGAGGTCTTTGAGGAGGTCTTAAGCAGGCATATAGCTCCCATCCATCTTGAAGAGCGTTGCAGAGTCGTTTTTGAATGAGGCATTCACTTTAAACCCGTTATCCTGCGCCTTCCAACTGATACTGATATGTGGCTGAGTTTCTGGGGTGATGAGCTGGAGGAATTTTACATTGCCCGCATTACTGAGTTTGAGTGGTGTGCCCAAAACATCCTGCATCAGTTCTTTTACAATCTCCATCATGCACACACCGGGCACAACAGGGTGCCCCGGAAAATGCCCGCTGAAAATACTATGGCCTGCATTGAATACAATGTGGCAGCTATAGTCAGCATCGCTTTGCTGCACATTGGTTGTTGTATAAAAGTCGTTTATCAGCACAGGGTGAAGATACTATAAAGCGGAAAAATTACGCAACAGCTGTTTTAAAGTGTTCTTTGAAAATGCCGGTAAGGTTAGATCCTACCACTTTGCTTGCCACGTCTATCATATTGCGGAAAGCAAAAGCATGGGCGATGCCGTGGCTGATGATAACCGGGCTATTGATGCCGAGGATGGGCGTGCCACCAAATGTTTCGAAATTGAATTTATCGAGGAAGGGGTCTGTGAAACCTTTCTGCACCCTGAAAATATCGTAAACAGATTCTGCCATTTTAAGGGCTACATTGCCTACAAAACCTTCGCATACAATTACCTCCGCCTTATCAAAGAACAGGTCGCGGCCTTCTACATTACCTACGAAGTTGATGCCGGGTGTCTCTTTAAGCAAAGGATAGGTGGCCTGACATAGCAAATTGCCCTTGCCCTCTTCTTCACCAATGTTCAATAACGCTACACGCGGATTTTGAACACCATGCACATGATAGGCGTATAAAGAGCCTAACTGGGCAAACTGCACCAGATGCTCGGGTTTGCAGTCGGCGTTGATGCCTGAATCAAGGAGACAATTGAATTTACCATCAAGGCGGGGCATTGGTGTGCCGATAGTAGGACGGAGTATGCCGTCTATTGCCTTAACTGAGTATAAGGCCCCTACCATCATAGCGCCGGTGTTACCGGCGCTGATGAAAGCATCGATCTTGCCTTTTTGCAGCATACCAAAGCCTACAGCAATACTTGAATTCGGCTTTTCTTTCAGCGCCTTGGTAGGATGCTCGTGCATGCCTATCACTTCCCCCGCTTCAATGATAGTGAAACGGTGGTGGAACGGCTCCAGTAAGGAAAGGTAAGGAGCCGCAGCAACGGCATCACCAATAAGCATAAGGTGTACCGAGGGGTCATGCACCTCGTCAAAGTATTGCTTAACGCCTTTTATGGTCTCGGCGGGGGCATAGTCCCCGCCCATGATATCCAGCCCTATCTTCATTAACTGAAAATAATAAAGTTATCGCTTATGAAGTTATGACTTTCCTTCAGCTTCAGGTGCGGCAGCTTCTGCAGGAGCTTTATCTACCACTACTTTACCACGATAGTAAAGTTTACCTTCAGACCAATGGGCACGGTGGCGCAAATGGCTTTCGCCTGTTGTTGAGTCAATGCTCCACGTTTCTGCAGTAGCCTTGTAGTGTGTACGGCGTTTTGCACCTCTCTGTTGCGAGTGCCGCCTTTTTGGATTTGGCATTGTATGCTATTTTTATTGTTAACCCAAACCCGCCGCAGCGGGCTTTTCTTTATTAAAAACTTATTTACCTTTCAATCCTTTGTCCTTCTTTTTTCCGTCCTTCAGCTTCTCCAATTCTTTCCACATCGGGTTCTTCACTGGTTCGGGTGGTTCCGACAACTTATCAAGCAATTTCAGCGCCTGAGGGTTGCAGCCCGGTTTCCCGTTCTCCTTATCGGGGTGGATATGCTGCAACGGTATACTGAGCATTAGAAACTCATACAGCCAATTGCTTATATCTATCACCGTTTCGCTGCGCGGAATAAACACCACATCGTCCTCATCATCAATCTTCTCAGCCTCATCCGTCAGCTTTATCACCAGGTCGAACTCGTCCCAAAGCCTCAGTTCAAAATCATCACCGCACCGGTCGCAGGGCACTGTTACACGCCCGTCCACATCAAAATGCAGCATAAAAAAACCTTCATGCTTATCAAACCTCAGGGTTATTTTGGCATTCCAGTCTCTAAAACTATCATCCACCTCTCCACGCTCCTGTATAAAACGATCATCAATATCGTAAACATAGGTATGTGGTCCGGGTTTCAACCCTTGCCAGGCTATCTCAAATTCCCGGTTGTGCTTCATTTTGGCAGTTTTACAGTATAACCAGACAGCAACTTCACTTCAATTTACTGCAAACTGATGACTGTTAACTGCCAACCCCCTCAAAACGGGTTGCAAATGTACGAAAAAAACCTTGTTTTTTACATTAATTTATTTCGTTTTACCAAAAATGCGTGCAGTACCTCATCCACCGGCTTTGACAAGTCAACCGCTATGCGGTCTACCTGGTACTGGTGGCAACGGTTTTCGATCATCTGCTGAAAATCGCGCATTTTAGTAATATATAGGTCTTTTACCTGATGGGGCTGTAGTTTTATACGGTCGCCGCTTTCCATATCAACAAATTCGTATGGGCGGTTCTCAAATTCAAATTCGAGCTCATGCGCGCCATCTACCACATGAAATAGAATTACCTCATGTTTGTTGTAGCGCAGGTGCTGCAGCGCAGAGAACATATCCTCTATATTATCGGCATCGTCCATCATATCGCTGAAAACGACGATGAGTGAACGTTTGTGCATCTGCTCGGCTACAAGGTGCAGGGCGGCAGCGGCCTTAGTTACCTTGTTCTCCGTGCTGATATTGAGTAAGCGTTGCAGCTCATTCATCAGCATGCGGTAGTGGCTGTGGGCGGAGCGGCAATCGGAGAAATAGGTGACCTCGCTGTCGAAGAGGGCGAGAGACGCTGCATCGAGCTGGCGTTTGAGCAGTTGCAAGAGGCTGGCTGCGGCCACGCACGAGAACTGCAGCTTGCTGAGCTTCTTATCCTCCTTCGGGAACTGCATGGAGGACGAGGTATCGAGCACGATGCAGCAGCGAAGGTTGGTCTCTTCCTCAAAACGCTTTACGAACAGCTTATCGGTGCGGCCAAATACGCGCCAGTCGATATGGCGGAGGGGGTCGCCCTGGTTGTAGAGGCGGTGCTCGGCAAACTCAACGGAGAAGCCATGGAAAGGGCTTTTGTGGAGGCCTATGATGAAGCCTTCCACCACCTGGCGGGCTATCAGTTCAAGGTTTTCGTTGAGCGGTTGCTGGAGGGTCATTTGTGATTGATGATATGTAATTTGTGATTGTTCAAAAATAGTGGTTTAAACGTGAAGAAATGGATAAAACCGCGAGAAATGTCATTATAGGGCATATACACTGTTATTGAAATTGCTCACTTTAGTCAAAAAAAAAGCAAAAAAATTGCAACTGTTTGAATTGCAGTATTTTATATAAAAAATCCTGCCCAGTTCCTGCTCAAACGTTGCCCATACGGCGGCGGGGCGTAATTCACTGGAAAAGCTATAGCCTCCGTTTAAAACTATGGCTATTGAAAACGGCGGGTGAACCAACCTTGCGCCACGGCTTCGGCGGTCGATGAAGGTTATAATTTTCAGGATTTTGACGTTTTCTATAAATATTATTTTTTGAATGTGCCAAAATGCGCTATGGATATATTTTATGTGTTTATTTACAATGTATAAAGAGGTGTATTTATACCCTGAAAGGTATAAAATAGTCGTAAGTCGTGAGTCATAAGTAGTAAGTCTGCGATTGAAAAAAATCACCACCCCTTCGGCAAGCTCAGCCCCTTCGGCAAGCTCAGGATTGGGCATATGGGTTTCGACTATGCCCACACAGCACGAAGTATAAAGCAGTAGGTCAAAGAACTTACCCATTTTTTGGGTATCAGGTAAAGTTCGGGAATGTGGTGGTGGCGGCAAAATAAAAAAAACGTCATGGTA
>CAYSIG010000013.1:0-108643 GCA_964430995.1 uncultured Flavipsychrobacter sp. | reverse complement strand
GGGTATAATTATACCTTTGGGGGGTATAAATATACCTTTCAGGGTATAACTATACCCGTTTATACCTCAACAAAAAAAAGCATATAGTTGTCCTCTGTGCTTTTCAGCCGCACCCACCCCCAGATTTTTACCGCAAATGATCAAATCCCGGAAATTATACCCTCTCTTACAATACATTTTCATTGCAAATCATAAATCACATATCCCAAATCATAAATGACATTACCTTTGCACCTCAATAAAAAAATCATGTATAATAAAGTTTTATTAGGCTTACTTACCCTGTTCATCTGGTCATCTTGTTCAGAATCGCGAATAAAAGAACATGAAGAGTGGCGCAAATTCTATGCGGGCCATGGGATAACGAATGCCTGCTTTATGCTGCGTGATAACAACCATGAATCCATACACTATTATAATAAAGACCGCAGCACACAGCGCGTAACCCCTGCCTCAACCTTCAAGATTTTCTTATCCCTGGTGGCGCTGGAAACTGCCATAGCCCCCGATGACCAATTGCTCATAAAATGGGACAGCATACAGCGCAAACCGGAGTGGGACAAAGATATGACCCTGCGCGAAGCACTGACATCGAGTTCGGAGCCCTATTTTAAAGAGTTGGCACGTCGCATAGGCCCGGCACGTATGCAGCACTACCTCGATACCGTAAAATACGGCAACATGAAAATGACCGGTGCAGTTGATGAGATATGGACAAACAACTCATTGCAGATATCGGCGGATGAGCAAACCGGCTTTATGAAAAGATTATACTTTGCTGAATTACCTTTTGCCGAACGCACCCAACGCATAGTAAAGACTATGATGCTGCGCGACCAGACACCCGGCTATAACCTGTATTATAAAACAGGCACCTCGCAGGTAAACAACAATAACGTTTACTGGGTAGCCGGTTTTGCGGAACGTATAGAACATGTAAAAGAACCCGAAGGATCTATGAACAAAAGCGATGAACGCAACTACCCTTACTTCTTTGCACAAAATTTTGAAATGCCGGCATCAGACACCTCTAAAGAATGGTTTAAGATACGCATGGATATACTGCATGACATACTGAAAGAATATGGGGCCATACCCAAATAAGTACCGGGATTTTCATTAATTTAGGCAGCTCATTAAAACAGATAAGATGGAATTTTCAGCCCAGCAAATAGCCGGTATATTAAACGGAAAAATAGAAGGCAATCCCGATGTGAAGATCACTAAGCTATCAAGGATAGAAGAAGGGGTTCCCGGTTCCATCTCCTTCCTGGCAAACCCAGCATATACGCAGTACATTTATACCACAAATGCCTCACTGGTTATTGTAAATAATGATTTTGCAGCTACCGCACCTGTAACTAGTACATTAATACGTGTAGAAAGCGCCGCTGCGGCATTCGCCAAACTGCTGGAAATGTATAACCAGGTGAAGCTGAACAAAAGCGGCATTTCGAAACTGGCCTATCTATCCGAAAATGCTAAAGTAGGTACCAACATATATGCAGGTGAATTTGCTGTGGTGAGCGACGGCGCAACAATTGGCAACAATGTAAAGATATACCCACAGGTGTTTGTGGGAGAGAATGTGGTGATAGGGGATAATACCACGCTGTTTCCGGGAGTAAAAATTTATTCCGACTGTGTTATAGGAAAAGATTGCATTATTCATTCGGGCACAGTGATAGGCAGCGATGGTTTCCGGTTTGAGCCTTCACCCGATGGCACAAAAAAAGTACCGCAGATAGGCAACGTGATTATAGAAGACGATGTGGAGATTGGAGCCAATTGCGCTATAGACCGCGCCACTATAGGCTCCACCATACTTCGCAAGGGTGTCAAATTTGATAATCTCGTGCATATAGCCCACAATGTGGAAATAGGTGAGAACAGTTTCCTAACCGCCTGCAATGTAGTGGCTGGCTCCACAAAGATTGGCAAGAACTGTATGTTCAGTGGGCAGGTAGGTATAGTGGGGCACCTGGATATTGCAGATAACACCATCGTCACAGCGCAATCCGGCATATCCAAGAGTATTACCAAACCCGGTGGTGTTTATATGGGCTCACCTGCATTCGATGCCAATAAATACCGCAAAGCCTTCGTGCATTTCCGCAACCTCGACACAATCGTACAGCGTATTGAAAAGCTGGAAAAACAGGGTAAAGCATAAACAGACAAGGTAAGCAACAACGCTTACCTTGAAAAATCTTAATCCGGGAGGGAATCGCTATTTCGCCAGACCTAATTCATTGAACCCGATCATCCTGTTCTCTTCCGCATCCCATACCTTCAGGCGAAGGCATGCGGCTATGTCGGATGGCATAAGTGTGGTCACTTTGGCATTTTGCAATTCAGGTATAGCAGCCATTGCCTCCGGCAGTCGATAAAATGGGATCTTTGAGTTAAGATGGTGAATGTGATGAAAACCGATATTTGCTGTAACCCATTGCATGAATGGGTTCAGGTCCATATAGCTCGATGACTCCAGCGCGGCATTGGTATAGCTCCACTCTACATTTTTCTTGAAAGTAACCCCCGGAAAATTATGCTGCGCGTAAAAAAGGTATGCGCCCAGCATATGGGAGAGAAAAAATGGAAGGAAGAACCCCAGCAGACAGGTAAGCCAGCCAAACTGGATAAAAATGAAAGTGCCAATACCAAAATGCAGGGCCAGCACCACCAGCGAATCCCAATGCCTGCGGGGGCTGCTGACGAATGAGGCAATACACATACCATAAATAAAAGTGGTAAAGTATGCAAAGAACATATTAATGGGGCTGCGGATGGCCAGGTAGCCCATACGTTCATTCTTACTGGCCTCCATAAATTTCTGCTTGGTCATTATGGGGTAAGAGCCGATACTCGCGCTGAATAACTTGGCGTTGTGATTGTGGTGATGATCATGTGACCGCTTCCATATATTAGGCGGGGTAATCATATAAATACCGTATAGCGTAAAAACAACATTGGCGATCCACGAATTACGCAGTATGGTATGATGTTGGTAATCGTGGAATATCATAAAAAAACGAGATAGCATCATGGCAGTAAATACACTGCACGCTATTCTAACCAGTATCATACCAAAGCTGTTCATCCCGCTCATATACAGGCTACCCAATATAGTCCCTACTAGCAGAAAAAACGATGTCAGCATATAGTACCAGCTTTTCCACCGTATTTCTTTAGCAAATGGTTTCGTTGCCAGTATTAATTCTTTCCCTGTAAGCATGAATAAATTATATCGCGCAAAATTACGGAACATTCAGAATAATAAAAGCACCGAAAAAAATAACCATCAAAAATGACTGTTAATCATTTAATAATGCCGCAAAATATGTATATATAAATTACCAGTCACGCTTTAATAATAGCGTCCGGCTGCCCAAATAATAGACAAGACACCACCCCACAGAGGCTATTGCATAAGCCGGCATAGATATATCGGGCTCTGCTTTCATCAGCGACCTTGCCATCTGCATGAGTGGAAATGGGAATAATTCATCGCTGGCCTGCAATGGCAGCAGATTGGCCAAGGGAAAATCCATAAAATGATTGACAATACCCCTTGCAATATTCTCTATTATCATGGCATATAGCAGGAATAATCCTATAGCCAGCCCGCTCCTTTTTATCCATATGGCGATAAATAAAGCAAAACCCATATAATTCAATGACAATAAAAAGAAATATACCACTTGTTCCAGCCCGGCGAACATACCCGACAGCGAACCTGAATTGATGCCTCCGAAGATAAGGCCAAGGATAAAGAGGTATAGTGCCGCCGCAGATGCAAGCATCAAAACCACAAGCACCTTGGCATTGTAGAACTGCATCCGCTGCCAGCCATCAAGTACATTCTGACGATGAGTACGGTAGGTATATTCATTGGTGGTAATGATGATGACCAGTATGGAAAGGAACACTACGAAAATACTGCCCCAGAACCCAATATTACCCCATACCCCCGGAAACGAATAAGCCGTATCTAAAAAATTGATGCCGTTCTTCCCATTGCCGCCTATCTGCATAAGTCCACCGGCAATTTCATAGTTCCATATAGGCAATAAGAGCGCAAAAAGCGCCACCAGTACCCAGAAGGTACGGTAACGTTTTATTTTCAGCCACTCTATTGCCAGCAATCCTTTCATTATCAGATAAGTTCTTTTGCGGATAGTACGTTCATTTTCAAATCAGCTCATTTCAAATTCCCAAATTAATTAGTCAGCTCCATGAATTTTGATTCAAGGCTCCGTTTCCTTAGCTGCAAATGAGATAGCACAATCCCCTTGCTCATACAAAACTCATTTACATGTTGTGGTTCAATATCCACATCACAACTCAGGTGCAACATATTATCCGCCACTCGTATCTTTTTAATACCATTCATTGCTTGCAACACCTGCTCCAGCTGCGCCATATCCGCTGCCCTTACTTCAAGCTGGTCTTCGCTATGCAGCACCTCATTTACCGGGCCATTGAGCAATAAATGACCCCTTTTCAGAATAGCCACATGGGTGCATACTTTCTCCACTTCATCCAGCAGGTGACTGGCAATGATGATGGTGATACCTTCCCTGTTCAGGTTGCGGATGAGTTCCCGTATTTCGGCTATGCCTGCAGGGTCAAGGCCATTTGTAGGTTCATCAAGCACCAATACTTTAGGGTTGCCCAGCAATGCCGCGCCTATTGCCAGCCGCTGCTTCATACCCAGCGAAAACGTCTGGAATTTGCTATGCTGCCGCTCGCTAAGCCCCACCAACTTCAACACCCGCTCACGGTCGTCCAGTCCTTTCTGTCGTATCGCCGCGGTTATTTCCAGGTTATCGTACGCAGAGAGGTAATGATAAAAGTTAGGTGTTTCCAGCAGCGACCCTATCTGCCTGCGCGCATCTTCATGCCTCATACCACCAAACCAACTGTAACTACCCGCATTGGCTATGAGCACATCCAATATTATCCCAAGCAGCGTTGTTTTTCCGCTGCCATTAGGCCCCAGCACACCGAATACACTTCCCTCCGGCACGTCAAACGATACGCCATTCAGTGCCAGCACCGACCCGTAGGACTTCGAAATATTTTGTATGGAGAGTATGGACTGCAAGAATCAAAAAACTAACGCAATATTGTAATAAATGTGTTAAGAGACATATAAATCCTGTTGCAGATCGCTTCCCGGCTTCACAGCATAAGGGGCAAAATCTGTTATACCTTCCGCCTTCAGCACATCTTCATCCAGGAAAAGATTGCCTGTACATTCTTTAACGGGGCGTTTAAGAATATAGTATGCGCAGTCGGCAACTATTTCCGGTTTGCGGCTGCGGTCCATCAGTTCATTACCGCCCAGGAGATTCTTCACCGCTGCTGTTGCAATGGTCGTCACCGGCCACAAAGAGTTTGCTGCTATCTTTCCTTTGAACTCCAATGCCCACCCCATGGTCATCATACTCATGCTGTATTTGCTGATGGTATACCCGATATAAGGCTCTATCCAGCGTGGATCAAGATTTAAGGGCGGAGACAGTGTCAGTATATGTGAGTTATTCCCTTTTTTCAGGAACGGAACACAGTGTTTCGTTACCAGGAAAGTGCCGCGCACATTAATGCTATGAATGAGATCGAAACGTTTCGTTTCTGTTTCCTCCGTATTACTCAGTGATATGGCTGAAGCATTATTAACCAGTATATCAATACCGCCAAACACCGCAACGGCCTGCTGCACTGCCCTTATTATCTGCTCCTCATCACGTATGTCACACTGAACGGCCAGCCCCCTGCCCCCTGCTCCATTTATTTTCTCTACTGCTGAATGGATAGTACCACCTAAGCGAGGGTCTTCGTTCACCGATTTGGCCACTACAACTATATTAGCACCTTCGTTTGCCAGTCTTAAAGCTATAGCCTCGCCTATCCCTCTGCTGGCGCCGGTTATGAATACCGTCTTATTTTTAAACAACATTACACGTATTAGTTTTACCGAAGGTAAGGATTGCCATCCTATCAGCCATCAAATTATTCCCCATCCACCATACCGAAGTGCATAGGTTCTTTTACGCCCGTCCAGCACTGCCCGCAAAATACGTTGTTTTTAAGCATCAAGTCTATGAACTCGTTACTCCACACGCCCATGCTACCTAATGGATTTTCCTCGGCATTGAGATCTATTGCCGCGCCCCAGCTATGTACGGAAAGTACCGGGCTGTCAGGCAGATAAAAAACTTCATACCCCCGCAGACAGGTCTTTATTTCCCGATGCAGACCCGCTGCTTCCAGCGCGGTAAAAGCGCTGTCCAGGAACTGCCGGAAATGTTTATGCAGCCTGATTTCTTTTTGGGGGAACCAAGGATGCAACTGTTGTACGTTCCAGGTAGTTATCCATTTATTTTCCCAGCCAGCCTCACGAGGGTCCCCATACCTCGTGTACAACAACAATTGAGGTGGCCCGGAAAACATAGGAGGTATTCGCAAATCTTCTCCATCTTTTGTCATATCCTTACCCTCCGTTCCTTTTCGTTAGAAAATCGGCATAAAGATCTTCCCGGCAGGCATACAATAACTCAGAGCATGAGGAGCGTTACCTTCTAACGGCTCATTTAGCCAGGATCCTTTGCCTTAGAGATTCATAAAGTATCATACCAGCGGCAACCGATACATTGAGTGAGTCGAAATTTTTAACCATAGGTATCCTTATCAACTGGTCTGCGCGTTTTAACACGTCCTTGCTGATACCCGTATCTTCCGCACCCATCACTATAACAGTAGGTATAGTGAGGTTGCTTTCATACACAGGCACACTACCCTTCATCTGCGTGCCTAGTATCTGTATTCCGTTCAGTCGCAGCACGTCCATAGCCTGCTGCACGGATGGTGTACGGCACAAAAGAATTTTATGCAATGCTCCTGCAGATGTTTTTATTGCATCCTCGGTAAGCGATGCAGCGTGAGAAGTAGGCAAAATAATGCCCTGTGCACCGCAACACAAAGCGCTGCGGGCTATAGCACCCACATTGCGCACATCAGTTATTCCGTCCAACATTAAGAAAAGCGGCACCTCACCTTTCTCCACCACATACGATATCCCCGCCTGTAGGTCCACATATTGCAAAAGAGAGCTCCACGCCACCACACCCTGGTGCTGCACTTTGGTCAGGTAGTCAAGCTTCTCCACAGGCACCTGGCTTATAGGAATGTTCTGTTCCCTCGCCTTAAGCTTTATGGCATTTATCTCCGGCCCTGTGGCGCTGCGCAACAGGAATATCTTCTCAATGGTTACACCCTGCTCCAATGCCTCCAGCACAGGCTTGCGGCCTACAAGTAACGGTAATGAACGGGCCGGCTTTGTATTTCTATTTCTTTCCAAGCTAAGATCGCTATTTAGTGTGAAGGTAGTAAGTTAACCTGAGTTCGATATATTGTAGATGTAGTTTCTGCCATTAGCACCGCTTTTCTAGTCAGACGGAAGAAAATGTTGCAGATATTATATTTACGCACTTAACGGAACCACCTCTGAGCGCAAAAAGGAATTGAGGATGTGAAAATTTTCAATGTCCAGTTGGTAGAAACAATGTAGTTTAAAAAACAACAGCGATATGATAACCATATCGCTGTTATTAAAATACAATACATAGTCCTAATTCCAAAGAAACCGATTCTAGAACCTACGCCATATTATGAAATACATGCTGCACATCATCATCCTCTTCCAGCCTGGCTATCAGCTTAAAAACATCATCTGACTGCTCTTCACTTATTTCTATGGTGTTCGCTGGCAGCCACTCAATTTCCGATGATATTGGCGTGATGCCTTTTTCTTCCAGTGCTTTCTGCATATTGCCAAAATCCTGGAAACCGCACCTTACAATAATATTCCCTTCGCTGTCCTCGCCTACTTCTTCCAGCCCGTAGTCTATCAGTTCCAGTTCCATGTCCTCCATGTTCAGCCCGTCAGATTTCAGTTTAAATACACCCAACTGCTTAAACAGGAAACTCACAGACCCGCTGTTACCCAGCGACCCGCCACCTTTATTAAAATGCGAACGCACATTGGCAACAGTGCGCGTAGTGTTATCTGTGGCCGTTACCACCAGCATAGCAATACCATGTGGCGCATACCCTTCATAGATCACCTCATCATAGTTGCTGGTGTCTTTGCCCATGGCATTTTTTATAGCCGCCTCAATCCTGTCCTTGGGCATATTAAAACCCTTGGCATTCTGCATCACCCGGCGCAGCATGGGGTTTGTATCAGGCTCTGGGCCACCTTTTTTTACGGCGATTGCTATTTCTTTACCTACGCGGCTGAATTGCTTCGCCATACGGTCGTACCGCGCAAACATGCTTGATTTCCTTACTTCAAATATCCTACCCATATAAGTACTTATCTATTTCAGAATGAGAACGCCCTCCCGAAAGTACCTTTTTCCGGTAAGGGCGGGCAAAAATAAGAATAGTTTTGCTACTACTCTAAATAAAAAAGCAGGAAATTGATGTTTCCTGCCCATTTATGCAATTTATCTCCTATATCTTCACTAAAAGAAAAAATACGATTGGTGAGTTGAACGTCCCACGGCTTACATCATCTGTTTCGTCCGGGGGATTATTGAATGGCCCGCCCGGAAACCCGCTTGTGATAGAAATTGATCTTTTTTCTTTGCCCGTCACATAATAGAAACTTGCTTCTGTGCCTATCAATACCCTGCCGGAGATACTGTACCTTAGCCACGCCTGGGGGCCGCCGCCATAAGTTGTCGTAACCGTTTTGGTATCTGTTATCTGGTCCAGTGATCCGCCACCCGTATTCACCGTAGATATTGTATGATTGTCATCCGAATTATATACCACGTCCAACCCTGCACCTGCCGTCCATTTACCCGAAAGGTTGAATAGTTTTTCCGCACCCAGCCTCAAATTCATATCATTTATCTTGGTCTTCGTTTTCACTATACCATCATCAGTACCGGATGAATTATAATTATACCCCACACCAAGCCTTAGCCCCCAGCCCGTTTTCTTAGCATTCACTGAATAGGTAAGCAGGTAAGGATTGGTATTAGCATTGTTATTGTTATTACTGAAATTGAACACCTGCCTTATTAGGCCATTCAATTGTACGCCAACGTACATATCCAGTTTTTTTTCTTTCTTCGGTGCCAGTGTTACTGCCTCTTCCTGGGCAAAAGAATACTGGTAGCCCCCTGTCAGCAGGATAGCAGCAATAATCGCTCTTTTCATGTTATTTAACTATAAACGGGTTGGAGAATTTTGGGTCTGTCACGAGCGTATAATCGGTAAGGGTCCCTAAAAATGCAACGAGTGCTTTCTTATCATTATCCGATATATTCATCTGTTTCGCGTTGCCTGTTGAATCTTTTAAGTTCCAGTCCAGGTTTTCAGTGCTTTGTATCCCCCTGCTGTAATGTTCTATCACCTCATCAAGGGTTTTATATCTTCCATCATGCATATACGGTGCCGATAAAGCGACATTTCGTAGTCCCGGTGTCCTGAATTTTCCATTATCAAAACTTCTGCCGGTGATAGTGCCAAAACCCTTGTCCGTATAGTTCTTATCCAGTCCTATGTCCCTGAAATCAGAAGTGGAATAATAGCTGCTGAATATGCGGTGGCAGTTCATGCAGTTATACTTTGTGACAAACAGATTATACCCCTGATATTCCAGAGCAGAAAAAACGGAAGGATTAGCCGGAACGGAGGTAAAGAATCTGCTGTGCCCTATGAATTCGTCGAAACGTGTACTGTTCGATTTTATGGACACCAGGAAGGTGGCCACGCATTCAGATATCCTGCCGGGGGTAATGGCATTATCCCCATATGCGTTCGTGAACAATGGGGGATAATAATCAAGGTGAGATAATTTTTCAGGCAGTGTTGTAAAATCATTGATGCCCATTTCTACATGGTTCGTCACAGGGCGGGCGATTAGGTTCTGTAATATGTTCTCCCTGCCATCCCAGAATAACGGGTTTGAATTCTTGTTCATATTATCAAACCGCATACTGTCGCCGGTGATATTAGCGATTATAGGGGAATTCCTTCCTGTAAGCCGGCCTTCATACCCCACACTGAATGCCACATTATCAGCAAAACCGGCCGTCTGCTTATGGCAGGAACCACACGATACAGCGTTGTTTAGCGACAAATGAGTGTCGTAAAAAAGCACCCTGCCAAGTGTTGCTTTATGGTTGATACTTTTATCCGGATTCTTTGTGGTATTGTAGGTGTAGGCTGTTGCGGGCAAGTCCAGATACATCGTGCCCGTCGGTGTTTTACTTGAATTCTTTTTGCAGGAATATGCAATCATTACGATTGCCAGTACGCTGAAAACAGCTATCGCTTTTTTCATAAGGTAAGTTTTACTAGTTAGGAATCAGGTTATACTTAGTAAAAATAAATATTTTATTGAAACAAAAAAAATATTTCTCACTTACACGGGCACATACACCACGTACTTATCTTCAAACGCGGGTTCCGGAAAAATATTATGTACACTCCATGCCTGCACTATCTTTTTCAGCCCCGATTCGTTTATTTCTTTTGTAAGGTCGCCACCCTTCAGGCATACCAGCCCGTTAGGCAGTTCATCGCTTTTCTGCCCGCTCCTAATCACGGGGTTTATCCACTTCCAAAGGTCGCCCAGGGGGGCTACTGCGCGCGATACCGCAAAATCAAAGGTACGCCCCTTTATTTCCTCTACCCTGCCATGCACCGTTGTTACATTTTTCAATCCGGTAGCAGCAGCCACTTCCTGCACCACCTTTATTTTCTTGCCTATGCTGTCTGCCAGCAGGAATTTTACTTTAGGGAAAAATATCGCCAGCGGTATGCCTGGGAAACCGCCCCCGGTGCCTATATCCACAACTTCAGCACCGTCGTCAAAATTGCACAAGGCGGCGATGGCCAGCGAATGCAGCACATGCCGCTCGTACAGCGAGTCTATGTCCTTGCGTGATATCACGTTTATCTTTTCGTTCCACTCCTTATACAGGCCCTCTAGCTGCCTGAACTGAGCCAATTGCTCATCACTAAAGTCGGCAAAGTATTTCAGTATTATTTCCAATTTTGTTTGTTTTTCCAGGTTATGTAGGGCAAAAATACAAAGTTATATACCGCCCAGCCGGGGTCAAAGAACGGGAACAATGGTATCAGTTTCTTTTCCTGCACACGCCCCGCCGCCGCCGACCAAAGCACCCAATATGCCTTGCACCTGATGCCCGCCAGTATAAAAGCGGTTTTCCAGTAAAAGAACAGCATTACCAGGAAACAAAGCCACATCAGGGCATGAGAAAGGGCATACCCGCCAAGCAGCAACTGTATATAGCCTTTATAATACTTCCCGGTCGACAGGTGTCGCTGCTTTTGGGCCACCCATTCTTTCCAGGTCGGCTTCGTGTCTGAATAAGTAAACGCTGTTTCATGACACACAATTGCCGTATTGCGCGCTGTTCCGGCTATACGCACCAGCATATCATCGTCCCCCGATGGCAACTTGTTCCAAAGTTCGTGCTGCTGCGCCTGCAACAATACGCTTTTGGTGCAGGCCATATTCCTGCCTGTGGCCATATAAGGCAGCCCGGCCATAGCATAAGTGCTGTATTGCATAAAGGTATGCAGGGTCTCCCACCGGGTGAAGGCATTGAGTACTCCCGGCGCAGTATGGTAGCCACCATATCCGGCCACAATTTCCTTACCTGAGCCCAGTGGTACCACCATTTCCTCAATCCATTTATTACTTGCCGGTATGCAGTCGGCATCGGTAAGTAGCAGCCAGTCGTATTTAGCGGCTGCTACACCCTTACTCAATGCATATTTTTTGCCTTTAAGCGCCCGGACTTCCTCCGGAAGTATGGTGAGTACGATCAGAGCAGGATATTGGTGCGCCAGCTTCTGTAATACCTCTGCCGTGCCATCAGTTGAGGCATCATTTACTATGATTACCTCAAAATGCGCAGCATATTTTTGCGACAGCACGACCTCCAGATTTTTACACAGGTTGTGCGCCTCGTCTTTTGCGCAAATAATAATGCTCACGTCCCTCGGTTCCGCAGCCGGGTGCCGGGTCTTGAACAGCGCAAACAACCGCAGGAAAAAACATGCAGCATAGGCGCATTGCACTACAATTGCCGATATGAATGACCAATATAAAACCTCCTCAAATTGCATGCCGTGGTGCGGAATAGCTACAAACAGGCTCCAATATACCACTCCCCGCACTATTTAGGGCAAATGGCATAAATTCAACATAAAATCAAAAAAAACGATAAGCTGAACAATAATATTTATATTTACCTATATTTGGAGATGTAATAAACCCGGAAGAATACCTTATACCCGATATGAGAAACTTATTTTTCGTCATAACATTCCTCTTACTGTGCGGTAGCGTAAACGCACAGTCGCCCACGCCCAACATTGATTTTGAGTTAGGTAATACTTCCATATGGCATTTCTCCATAGGCGGTTGCTGCCCGATAAATGCCTCTGCAACTGTTTTTATCCCACCTATGCCTAACAGGCATACCCTGACCTCTGGCCCGGGTGTTGACCCTTACGGCCTGTTTCCGGTGGTAGCACCCGATGGTGGCAGCTATTCTTTGAAACTGGGCAATGATAGCGCTTCTGCCAATTCTGAAAGGGCCCGCTACCATGTACATGTTCCGCCTGGCATGGTTGACTTCAGCCTCATCTACCGCTATGCAGTAGTATTCCAGGACCCGGGACATGCGGCATCGGTACAACCTCGTTTTGAAGTGCGGGCATACGACTCTTTTACAACCGGCCCCTTGCCATGTTTCCAGTTTACTTACGTAGCAGCCTATGGCTTGCCCGGATTTTACAATTCAACAATAGATACTTTTATACGCTGCAGATCATGGGCCACCGGCAGCATCAACTTATCCGGGTTTGCCGGCAAAACGGTCTTTATTGATTTTGCCACCGGCGATTGTGGCCTGAGTGCGCATTTCGGGTATGCATATATCGATATGTCCTATGGGCTGTTCGCCGTAAAAACAGTGGTCTGCGATGCCGACTCAATAACCCTTACTGCCCCACCGGGTTTCCATGTTTACAAATGGTACGATTCAACCACCGGTGTTCTTGTAGATACAACACAGATTATACGGGTAGCCAAGCCGGCTACCCCAATGGTATACAGGATAGTGCTGCTGCCGCATCCCGGATATGGCTGCCCTGATACATTATATACCACCGTGCTGCCACACCCCTTGCTTTTCCATGCAGGTGCCGACACCCTTGTATGCCCCGGTGGCAACGCAAACCTATATACAATACCCGATGATACCGGCGCTATCTCTTATTCATGGTCCCCGGCAGATGGCGTCAGTTGCCCCACCTGCCCAACTACGACAGCTACACCCGCCGTAAGTACGCAATATATCGTTACCGGCACCAACAGCCTGGGTTGTGACAAAAAAGACACTATTGAGGTAACAGTGCCAATGACCAAGGGGCCACCGCCCGGCGATACCCTTATATGCATGGGAGACAAGGCTGCACTCACCACTAATGCCACCAGCCCGTTTCCGCCACTCACTTTCGCATGGTCGCCTCCGGCGGAAGTAGATTGCTCCGCATGCCTTTCTCCTTATGCCAGCCCAACGGTAACGACAGCCTTTTCAGTCATCATTACAGATGGAATGGGCTGCCGGCTATACGACACTATCAATGTGACAGTAGGCGGCATGTTGCTGCAGCCCGAAAATGAGATTATATGCAATGGCGTCAGTACTATGCTTTCTGTGGCAACCATACCCGATGCAGAGCCATTAACCTATTCGTGGTTAGCGGCAGATGGTTCGCTTAGTTGCACCGGATGCACTAACCCTTATGCGGCGCCTGCAGCAACAACGGTTTACACCGTTACTGTAAGTGACACAAACGGATGCAGCAGGCAGGCTACACTATCCGTTATCATTGATACGCTTGACCTCGGGGTCATGCCTGACACAACGCTTTGCGCAGGCTTCCCCGTGATACTTCACGCCTATGCCGAAAGCAAGGCTGGCATGACCATCAGTTATGCATGGACCCCTGTATCAGGGCTTGCCTGTGCCAATTGTACCGCGCCTGAAGCCATCCCTCCCGGCACAACTGTTTACACGGTTACAGTTACCGACAATGCATGTACACGCTATGATTCCGTGACAGTGACTATAGACCCATGCGATATTCACCTCCCTACCGCATTCACACCAAATAGCGATGGGATGAACGACATCTTCCGCGTCATTGGCCGCCTCAGTTATTTCAGGGATTTCACATTTAGTATCTATAACCGCTGGGGCGAACGCGTCTTTTATACCGAAGATATTGAGGCCGGCTGGGATGGCACATATAAGGGCATTACCGCCGACCTCGGCACCTATTTTTATATGGCCACTTATACCCTCTACGGTAAAAAACACATGATGAAAGGCGATTTCCATCTTGTAAGGTAACTGAGGAGTTTATTTTGACCCTTTTCAGCCCCATTCCTTATATATTTGCAATTCATTCCATGAATACAATCGAGCAGATACGTAAGTGGTGCAACGGCACATGGCTGGCGAAAGCAGAAACGGAAACAGGCATTGATACTCTGGCCATAGACAGTCGTAATATAGGGCATCCGGTAAGCTCACTGTTCATTGCATTGAAAACCTCCCTGCGCGATGGTCACAGCTACATTCCGGAGGCATGGCAAAAAGGCGTACGCAATTTCCTGGTATCAAATGAGCTGGACACATCCGGCATCAATGGGGCGAACATCATACAGGTCAAGGATACCCTTGTCGCCCTGCAGCAAATAGCCGCTAACCACCGCAAGCAATTCAGTATACCGGTCATTGGCATTACGGGCAGCAATGGCAAAACCATGATAAAGGAGTGGCTCCACCAGCTGCTGGCCAGCCAGTATAATATTGTACGCAGCCCTAAGAGCTATAACTCGCAGGTGGGTGTACCGCTATCCGTGTGGCAAATGGAACAGGAACATCAGCTGGCAATATTCGAGGCCGGCATTTCTCAGCCCGGTGAGATGGAAAAGCTGGAAAAGATGATACTGCCTACCATAGGCATCTTCACCAATATAGGCGAAGCGCACAGTGAAGGCTTCATGAACAACCGCCAGAAGATAAATGAAAAGCTGATGTTGTTCCGCCACACAGCGCAACTGGTTTACTGCACCGACCACTCAGAGTTGAACCAATGCATGATACAATTCATGCACCAGGTGCGCGCCGGCAATACCGAGAACCCTTTGCAACTGTTCACCTGGTCACTGAAACAAGATGCCGACCTGCGCATAAACGATATCAGTAAATCGGGCAATAAGACCACAATAACAGCGCGGTATAAGGGAAAAGAAACCAGCATCACCATACCTTTCACCGACGATGCTTCTGTAGAGAATGCCATTCATTGCTGGTGCGTAATGCTATTACTGGGCGTAAGCGCGAAAGAGATAAAAGCGCAGATGCTGCTTTTGCAGCAGGTTTCTATGCGGCTGGAGCTGAAGCACGGCATAAATGACTGCACCGTCATCAACGACAGCTACAACTCCGACCTTACCTCACTGCAACTGGCGCTCAACTATTTGGGGCAGCAACGGCAGCATAGCCAGCACACAGTCATCATGTCCGACATGCTGGAGATTGGCCGCCGCGACCTGGACCTCTATGATGAAGTAGCTGCACTGGTAAGCCGCGGCAATATCAACAGGTTCATAGGCATAGGGCCAGCACTTTATAAGAATAAATCTTCCTTCAGGAAACACAAAAAACTGCGCAGCATATTCTTCAAGTCCACCGAAGACTTTTTGAAGAACTTCCACCTGCTTACCTTCAATAAAGAGGCCATACTGCTGAAAGGTGCGCGTGTATTCGCATTCGAAAAAATAGGCCTGCTGCTGGAGCAGAAAGTACACCAGACAGTAATGTCCATAGACCTTTCAGCCCTTACGCACAACCTGAATGTTTTCCGGGCAGAGCTATCACCCGGCGTAAAAACGATGGCGATGGTGAAAGCATTCGCCTATGGCAGTGGCAGCTTTGAGATTGCCAATATGCTGCAGTATGCAGGGGTAGATTACCTGAGCGTTGCTTACACGGACGAAGGCATCACGCTACGGAAAGCCGGCATCAAAATGCCCATCATGGTCATGAGCCCCGATGTATCTTCTTTCGACCGCATGGTGGCATGGAAGCTGGAACCAGAGATATTCAATTTCCGTTCGCTCTCAGAGTTTGTGCATATTGCCGATACACTGGAAGTGAAAAAATATCCTGTTCACATAAAGCTGGATACCGGCATGCACCGACTCGGCTTCAACCCGGCCGATATGGCGCAACTGGCACAGCAGCTAAAGGATAGCCCCGGCATACAGGTGGCCAGCATTTTCAGCCACCTCGCGGCCAGTGATGACCCTCGAGAAGATGCCTTTACAAAACAGCAGGGACTGCTATTCACGCAAATGAGCACTGAACTTATGACTGCGTTACCTTACAGACCTATGCTCCACCTCTGCAACTCTGCGGGCATCATCCGCCATCACGATCTGCACTTCGACATGGTGCGCCTCGGCCTTGGCCTCTATGGCGTAGACAGCAGCCAGGTGCTGCAGAACAAACTGAAACAAATAAGCACTTTAAAAACCAGCATAGCTCAGGTGCGCACCATACCCGCCGGCGACAATATTGGCTACGGCCACCACACCATCGCACCATCAGACATGCGCATCGCCACCATCAGCATAGGTTACGCCGATGGCTATCCTCGCTCATTAGGCAAGGGTAACGCCTATGTACTCATACACGGCAAGCAGGCTAAAACACTCGGCAGCATCTGCATGGATATGTGCATGGTGGACATCACCCACATACCCGAAGCACAGGAAGGTGATGAGGCAATAATTTTCGGGAAAGACCTGCCGGTAACACAGCTTGCCTCCTGGGCCGGCACTATCTCTTATGAAATAATGACCAGCATATCGCAGCGCGTAAAACGTGTGTATGTGAATGAGGAGTAGGCTACTTATTGATTGGCCTGTATGAAGTGCTTGCAGGAAAATGCCCCCGACTAATCAACCTATCAACTTCTTGTAATACTTTATCATCCCTTCCATAGGGCTCTTGATGACATCGCCTATTTCCAGTTCATACTGGTCGCAAAGGCTCTCCAGCACATCATGGAACTCATAGGCAATAGAACCCGAAAAATACAGTGGCATATTCCAGGTGTGCCGGTGCTTCAGTATACTGGTATGAAAAAAGTCGTTCAGGCAATCTTCAATTATGTTCTCCACCATATAATGCCCCCTGTTCTCCTTCAGCAGGGTCACAAACGAGGCCAGGTAACGGTTCGGGTTCGGCTGGTGGTATAGTTTGTTTATTATTTCGCGTATATCATTCCCGAAGCGCATCTCGAAGTCCATCTTCAGTTCTGTGTCAAAAGTCTCATACGCGTAGTATTGCAGTATGCGCTTGCCCATATAGTTGCCACCGCCTTCATCGCCCGCTATATATCCCAGCGATGGCTTCTGTTCTTTTATTTTTTTGCCGTCATAGTAGCAACTCAGGCTGCCGGTACCCAATATACACACCACTCCCGGCTTGGTTCCGCACAATGCCCTGCAGGCGGCAAGCATATCACCCTGCACCTCAATCTTCTTAATCCCGAAGTGTGCTTTTAAAATATCTTTGAGAAATGCCTGTTTCTCTGGGTTGGCTGCGCCCGCACCAAAATAATGCAGGTGCACCGCCTTGTATTTTTCATTGTCCCATGGCAATTCCTTCTTTAGTAAGTCTGCTATGGTCTCCTTGTTTTGCAAATATGGATTTATACCCTGTGTGCTGAAACGCACGGGCTTTTTACCCTTGCGCAAAAGGCACCAGTCGGTCTTCGTCGAACCGCTATCGGCTATGAGATATGCCATACATGCATTTGATAAAACAAATATGCAATATTTAATGTCAATTTCCTAATGAATGGTTAATTAAATATTGTAGCGACGATTATCATCTTTTTTCCTGACCACCGTCAAAGTATAAGAATACCGCCTTTAATAATATTACACCCTGTTTTATATGAAAAAAACACTCGCTTTTCTGCTCCTTATTGCCGCCACGGCAAAGGGGCAGGCAATTGATAATACACTGTCTTACAAGAACATAGCAAGAGACAGCTATTTCAGGATCAGTTATGAGAACGACTATTTCTCCGCCACCGATATGTATTATACACAGGGTATGACGCTTGAGCTTGTTTCTCCCAGGCTCAGAAAGTCGCCGCTTTACAACCTGCTACTCACTCCTATTCCGGGGCAAAGGAGATATGGGGCCGGCTTGGAACATGATGTGTACACTCCCTGCAGCATCTCCAGCGATGCGGTAATTTATGGCGACAGGCCATTTTCGGCATGCCTTTTCCTCAAAACATACATTACTACCGCAGACACTATCCGCAAAAGGCGCTTCACTTCAAATTTTAGTTATGGGGTAATGGGCGAGGCCGCAGGTGCCGAAAAGCTGCAAACAGCTGTACACAATTTTATGCCTAAAAATGTGGCGCCGAGGGGTTGGTCAAACCAGGTACGCAACGACCTTATACTCAACTACCAGGCCGACTATGAGCAGCAACTGCTCTGCCTGGAGAATGTCTTTCTTATTGATGCATACTGCATGGCACGGCTAGGCACACTCAGCAGCAAAGCAGCCGTGGGCGGTACATTCATGTTCGGCAACTTTTACTCACCTTATAAAAGCATACTCGTTAATGCCGACGAGTTCAGGGTATATATCTACGACCACCCGCAGGTAAATATTGTGGGCTATGATGCTACCCTGCAGGGCGGGTTGTTCAACAAAACAAGCCCATATACTATCCGTACCGACAATCTTAACAGGATAACTTTTGAGAACCGTTTCGGGCTTATTTTTTCATTTCACGACCTGTATTTCGAATATTTCCAGTCTTACATTACCGGCGAATTCAAATCAGGCAAAGAACACCACTGGGGTGGCATTCAAATAGCTTTCGGAATATAACTCAGGAAAATCAATGCAGACCTCACACAAAATATTTACAGTACTTTTTACCTCCTTATTCCTCTGCCTCGCACCTGTACGCGGCATTGGCCAGGCCACAGACAATAATGCGTCCTATAGCAATATCCCGACAGGAAATTACGCCCGGCTTAATTACGAAAATGATGTTTTCACGGGCACCGATAGGTACTATACGGGTGGCGTGGCACTTGAGTGGGTATCGCCCTGGCTGAAAAGGTCGCCGGTCAATAAGCTACTCGTAAAGCCTGTGTTCGGCCATACAAAATATGGCATCACCCTTATTCACAATAGCTATACACCTGTAGACATAACCCGGACTGACATCCTTTTTGGCGACAGGCCTTTTGCCGCCTGCCTGCTTCTCGAATCATTCCAGATAACTACCGACACCGAAAAGCACCGCCGTATTTCCGTGGCACTCAGCACAGGCATCATCGGGCAGGGTGCCGGCAGTGAAGTGCTGCAAACATTCATACACCGTCATTTCACTCGTACCAGCCCTATCCCTAAAGGCTGGCATAACCAGATAAATAATGACATCATACTCAACTATGAAATAAACTATGAAAAACAATTGTTCTCCTACGCCAAAAGGCTTTCCATCGATGTGAATGCCAGGGCAAGGGCAGGCACACTGAGCAACAAAGCAGGCACAGGAGCAACCATTATTTTTGGCCATTTATATAACCCGTTCCGTATTGCCCGCAGCCATCATTTCCAGGCTTATGTATATAACCATGCCGAGGTAAGTATCGTAGCCTACGATGCCACCATGCAGGGAGGCTTATTCGACCGCCGCAGCCCCTACACCATAAGGCAGGAGGACATTTCCACCATAACATTTCAGAACCGTTTCGGCTTCGTCACCGATTTCCGTGGTTTCCGTATCGAATTCTTCCGGTCTTTCCTTACGCGCGAGTTCCGCACCGGCAACAACCATCATTGGGGCGGATTCCAGTTCACATTTGCTTTATAGCAAACCCTGCTGGCATTTTTTTCGTATAACTATACTGTATGTTGTACAAAAAGCACACGTCACTGATATTCTTGGTATTGTTGCCGCTGATTGTGGGTGCACAGGCCATCGACAATACCTTGTCCTTCAAACATATTCATGAGGAAAAATATATCCGGTTCAACTATGAGAACGATTTCTTCTCCGCTACCGATAAATACTATACACAAGGTATACACATCGAACTGGCAAGCCCCGCAATGAAGTATTTTCCTTTAAGTAAGCTACTATTGCACCCTAAATGGACTAACACACTCTATGGCATAGGCATAGAACATAATGGATACACTCCTACTGCAATAGAAAAGGAGTCCATACTCTATGGCGACCGGCCATTCGCCGCATGTCTGTTCCTCAAAACTTTCCGAATATCCACCGACCCGGTGAACAGGCAACGTTTCTCCTCTTCCATCATTACCGGTGTTATAGGACAGGCCGCAGGAGGCAAAGAAATGCAGGAGGGCATACACAAATGGACAGACAATTTGACACCACGAGGCTGGCACAACCAGGTGAATAACGATATTATCCTGAACTACCAGGTCGGGTATGAAAAACAGTTATGGTCCTTCCGGAATGCACTCTCCCTGTCTATGGATGGCATGGTCCGCATTGGCACATTCAGCAATAAGGCGGCAATAGGCGGCACTATTATGATCGGGCATTTTGACTCCCCGTTCACAAACGCACCCGCTAACAGAAAAACCCTTCGTATATACGCATATGAGCATCCCGAGATAAACGTGACCGCATACGACGCCACGCTGCAGGGGGGCATGTTCAACAAAAGCAGCCCATATACTATAAATGCAGCCGACATCACACCAATCGCTTTTCAAAACCGCTTCGGATTTGTGGTCATTTACAAAGGCCTCTGCCTCGAATATTTCCAGTCCATGCGCAGCAGCGATTTCAAGACCGGCAACTACCATGTATGGGGCGGCATACAAATTGCCGTTGCATTATAATTTGTTCCCGGGATTTACTTTACATGAGACCGCGCCCTTTCTGGGTGTGGGGTGATTGGGGTAAATAATATAAATTTGCACAAACACCTCATATTGGCTGCAGTCGTATTTTATATTACTTTACCATTCATCTACCTGCTTTCAATCCTGCCCTTCCCGGTACTGTACCTGTTTTCCGATTTTTTGTGTTTCATCCTTTATACATGCCTTGGCTACCGCAAGAAGGTAGTGCTGCAAAACCTGCGCAATGCCTTTCCCGAAAAAACAGAGAAGGAACTTGCTGCAATAGCCGGGGAGTTCTACCACAACCTCTGCGACTTTATGGTGGAAACCTTTAAGATACTTACCATCAGCAAAAAGGGCATCCTGAAACGCTGCAAATTCAATTCTGACTCACTTGCCCTTTTCGCTAAATATGCTCATGAAGGCCGAAGTGTGATAATGGTTATGGGCCACATAGGTAATTGGGAATGGGCGGGGCACCCCTTCAGCCTGCTATGCAAGCAACGGCTTGTAGTACTGTACCACCCACTGTCAAACAAGCGCTTCGACCGCCTCATGTACAACATGCGCAGCCGCTTTGGCACAAAAATGATCCCTATGAAGACTGCCTTCAAAGAGATGCTGGCCCACCGTAAAGAAGTTACCGCAACAGTATTCATATCAGACCAGACCCCCATGCCGGAATCTGCATATTGGACAACCTTCCTCAACCAGGATACACCTGTTTTCAAAGGCACAGAAGTAATAGCTAAAAAAATGAACCTGCCTGTAGTCTACTGTTGTGTAAAGAAAGTGAAAAGGGGCTACTACGAAATGTTTGCGGAAACACTTGTTGATGATCCCTCCGCCACCCCCGATGGTGAAATTTCGGAGATGCATACTCGCAGGGTAGAAAAAGATATTATCGCCATGCCCGCCTCATGGCTTTGGTCGCATCGCCGCTGGAAATATGCACGCCCTGCTAATATGTAGATTTGCGATTGAGTGTTATATTACCGATAGTATTTTTTATTACTGATTGAATTGTTTTATCCGCTGATAGCAAATCACAATGACCTAAATCATGATATTTTATTTTTAAAGGCCGAACTTTGTACCGGATTTTTAAAAAAAATTATAAAAAAATGGCAAACACTTTTGTAACAGTAGGAAGCAGATTCCCTGAATTCGAAAAAAAATCAGTTGTAGCGCTCGAAAAGGGAAAGGAATTTAAAACAATCAGCAACAAAGACATCGAAGGAAAATGGGCGGTAATGTTCTGGTGGCCTAAAGATTTCACTTTCGTATGTCCCACGGAGATTGCTGAATTCAATAAGAACTTTACAAACTTCACCGACAGGGATACCGTATTGCTCGGCGCCTCTACCGACAATGAATATGTGCACCACGCATGGCGCGTTCACCACAAAGACCTCAACGACCTGAAATTCCCAATGATAGCCGATACATCAAAAAGCCTCGCAGAAGAACTCGGCATACTTTCCGCAGAGGAAAAAGTAGCTTATCGTGCTACCTACATCATAGACCCTGAAGGAATCGTGCGTTGGGTATCTATCAACGATCTAAGCGTAGGCCGCAGCGTAGCAGAGGTATTGCGCGTGCTCGATGCCCTCCAGACCGATGAGCTTTGCCCTTGCAACTGGACGAAGGGAGAAGAAACATTGACACCGGCAGTAGGATAATTACATTAAGTAATATTTACCTGACCGCAAAGGCAACGGCGTATAGAAACATTTACCACGCATACCTTTGCGGTCTTTTATAAGAAACACCATATGGAATCGACCAATACAAATGAAACGGTGATTAGCATGTTGCAGGACCTGGGCCTTGATGTTGCCCACAGTAGCCATAGCCTGCACAGTCTGGCAAAAGTAAACAGCCGTTATCTTCGCGACCTGAAGCTCAACGTATCCACCACGCTCGGCAGTAGCAACCTCACCCGCAAGGAAGCATACCTGCTGGCACTATCTGTTGCGGTAAATGAAAAGAACGCCCCGCTTATAGCAGCTTTTGAGGCCAAAGCGCAAAATGAAGGAGCTACAGACGAAGAAATTGCCGAAACACATGCCTGCGCATCGCTCATGAGCGCCAACAACATTTTCTACCGTTTCCGTCATTTCATGCACATGACAGAATACTACAACAAGCAACCCGCCGGCCTGCGCATGAGTACGATGATGAATCCCACGATGGGGAAAGGTCTGTTTGAATTAATGAGCCTTATGCTATCTGCCGTAAACGGCTGTGAACGCTGTGTAGCCTCCCACGAGCATTCAGTAAAAGAACAAGGTGCCGATGAACCGCGCATCTACGATTCCATTCGCCTCGGTGCCGTCATCAAAAGCCTGTGTGTGGTGATATGATATAATTTACCGGGCTACCAAATGCAAATTCCTGGTGTTAAATGAATCATGCCTTACCGCTACCCGGAGACATGATAAGGGTAAACGTACTTCCTTTGCCCGGTGCGCTTTCCACCTTTATTTTGCCGCCGTGGGCGTCTACTATCGCCTTCACGTAGCTGAGCCCCAGCCCGAACCCTTTTACATTGTGGATGTTGCCGGTATGCGCCCTGTAGAATTTCTCAAATATCCTCGACTGGGTCTCTTTGTCCATCCCTATACCGTTATCCTTGATCTTTATGGACAGCATACCGTTACCGGTATTGAGGGTCTGCACCTCAATATGCGGCGCGTCTTTCGAGTACTTCATCGCATTGTCCAGCAGGTTGAAGATGATATTCGAAAAATGCACCTCATCTGCGTCTACTACCGGGTTGGTTGCGTTTAGTTTCAGCGTCAGTGTACCTTGTTTCTCCTGTATCTGCAATGTCATGTTGTCCGCCACCTTACTGATTATCTGGTGGGTGTCCAGCTGCTGTATATTCAGTTTTATCTCCTCCTTCTCCAGCCGCGCCGCCTGTAGTATTTTTTCCACCTGCTTGTTCATGCGCTTGTTCTCCTCCTTTATCATGCTGCTGTATATCTTTATCTTATCCGTATCATGTATCACCTTTTCATTAGTAAGCGCATCTATGGCCAGCGATATGGTAGCAAGCGGCGTTTTCAGCTCATGCGTCATATTGTTGATGAAGTCGGACTTTATCTCAGATAATTTCTTCTGGTTGAACAGCGTGCGCAGCGTTACAAAAAATGCCAGCACTATTATGGTAGTGAACACCACCGATGCTATGATCATCCACAGCATCTCCTTGATAATTGCATTCTTATCCTCATAAATTGACAGGAAAAGTATCTCTCTTGCTCTTACTGCATCCTCCGGCGCCAGTGCTATGGTCTTTGCCGAATGGGCGTCTTCCATCCGAAAACCATCAGACTGAAGGATACTGAAATTGAAATAATTGGTGACACAATATTCAAACGACAGCCTGATGTTATTCTGCTTTAGTTTCTCCGTTATTATTTCACGTACTTCTTCCTTCGAGAATACACCATCCACACGAAAGTTATTCTGAAGGAAGAACTGCTTCGACTCATCATTGGGCATGAACTGCCCTGATTTATAAACAAATTTACTGTGCAGTGCTTCCCGCGACTGCTTCAACGTATTCTCCACCGACCGCTGAAATTCCTCATGCTTCAGCTTCAGCGCATTGTTTATCCACGACATCTGGATGAACAGTATGCCCACCACCGATAGCGTAATAAGAACTACAATAAGTGGAAAAATTTTCTTCATGCGTAAACAAATGTACCAAAGCCATACACATCAGCACATTCCGCAAGATACAGTTTAACGGTGATTTAACTAATACTTACCGCCACAATTTACCCCGTTTCCCGGTGCAAATTTGCGCCCTTTATCTGTTAACTTTGCCTGCATGTTGCATAGCTTGCCAAAAGATGATAATTACCTGCACAAAGGACTCAGAAAGCAACTTGTTCAGATACTACGGCAAAAGGGAATAAAGGACGAACGTGTACTTGCCGCAATCGAGGCCATTCCCCGCCACTTTTTCCTCGACCCCGCTTTTGAACGCCAGGCATATGAAGACCGCGCATTCCCTATAGCCGCCGGGCAAACCATTTCCCAGCCCTACACCGTAGCCTTCCAAACCCAGTTATTGGAGTTAAAGAAATTCGATAAGGTGCTGGAAATAGGTACAGGCAGTGCTTACCAGGCCACTGTACTTGGCGAACTTGGTGTTTCCTTATTCACCATAGAACGGCAGAAAGAACTGTATGACTACGTAGGCAAATTTTTCTTCCTGTCTAAATACCCAAATATCCGCCGCTTCTACGGCGATGGCTTTGAGGGCCTGCCCTCTTTCGCCCCTTTTGATAAGATAATCATCACCTGCGGCGCACCCTTTATCCCGCCAAAGCTGCTGGCCCAACTGAAACCCGGCGGCATAATGGTGATACCCGTAGGCGAAGACGGTAAGCAAAAAATGCTGCGCGTCAAAAAAAACGCAGATGGCAGCATTACCGAAGAAGTAACCGGCGACTTCTCATTCGTCCCCATGCTGGGAGGCAAGAATGGAAAATAATAAATAACAAGGGCTGCAACTTGCAGCCCTCTCCATATCCTGAAAATTCTTAAATCCTGAAAACCCTGATTACTTTTTCACCTCATCCCGCGCATCACCTTTAATATAAATGGTGTAACGCTTTTCCTTTCTTGGGTTATTCACCGCATTCGACTGTATATACACTTCTTTATTAAAAATACCATGCTGCTCTTCGGTCTTTAGCCCCAGTTGTATCTTGCCTTTCTGGCCGGGCATTACAGGCGCTTTGGGCCAGTCCACATTAGTGCAGCCACACGAAGGTGTCACGTTCATAATCACCAATGGCTGGTCGCCTATATTCTCAAACTCGAAAGAATGCATAGCCACCGGCCCGCGCTTCAGCACCCCGAAGTCATGCGTTTCTTCTATAAACTTAAATGCCGCGCCATGCATAGGCGCTGCTTGCGCGTTTTGCATTGTCTGGGCTTTCAATGATACGGTGCCGATAGATAAGGCGATAAATAAGATTATCTTTTTCATATTGTGCAATTTAGAAACAAAAATGCTAAAAAAAAGCAAAGGTTAACTAGCCGAACAATGCTTACTTTATGGGCGTAGCCGGCGGGGGCGTTTCACGCTTCGGCGTCTCATCCGGTTTTGCTTTCACAGTGCCCGTTATATGTAGTTTCATGGGGTTCTGCTGCGCATTAGAGGTGATGAACACATCCTTGCTTATCGGCCCCACGCGCCCAGCCGTGTTGTAGGTCACATGTATCACCCCTTTGCGTTTCGGCAATATGGGTTCCTGCGGCCACTTAGGCACCGTGCACCCGCACGACCCGTGCGCTTCTGTAATAATGATCGGACTCTTGCCCACATTCCTGAACTCAAAATCACACTCGGCCGTCGGTCCTTCCATCACCTCGCCAAAGTCATGTGTTTCTTCTTCAAATTTGAACTTCCCCGCACTAGGGTCAGGTTGCTGTGTTGTAGCCTGTGGGATAGCCTGACCCGACACCGGCGCATGTTCCGACTTCTTTTCCTGTGCTTTCACCGCAGCGGTGCTCATCCCAAGGCATAACAAAGCAATTATTACTTTCTTCATCTGTCTTTATTACTGCCCGTATTAGTTGGTCTTGAGCATTGATGTATTCTCAGGCACTGAGCTGGTAGGCGCTTTTTCCACATTGCCCTTAATAGTCAGCATCTTGGTACCTGCGTTTGATACCACAGTTATGTTTTTTGTGAACGCGCCGGGCCTGCCCTTGCTGTGGTAGGCTACGTTTATTGTGGCTTTTGCACCGGGGGCTATCGGCTCCTTAGGAAACGATGGAACCGTGCAGCCGCACGATGGCTGTGCTTTTTCTATAATTATTGGCTCCTTGCCGGTATTCGTAAACACGAACTCAAAAGTAGCATCCGGCCCTTCAGGTACCGTACCAAAATCGTGGGTAAGGTCTCTGAATGCCATGTTTTCTACCGTAAGCGAGGTTTGCGTAGTTGGGGCTACCGATATAGTAGGTGCTGGTGCCGTAGTTACGGTAGCAGATTCAGTCCCTTTATCTTTTTTGTTTTTCTTGCCCTGCGCCATTACCACGCCCGAACATAACATCAATAATCCTAATGAGAGAACAGCCTTTTTCATTTTTTTACTATTTACAGTTTAAATTTTAAATAAGAATAATAACAAATTTAGCACCAAAATTCTGAAAAAATGGCTTTTTATTGTTAAAACCTTTCAAAACCCAATGCTACCACTATATTGACAATCTAACTTAGCTTTGCCCCTACGTGGCTCATAAATTCTTAGTCATACAGACCGCTTTCACCGGGGATGTCGTATTGGCAACTGCCCTTATTGAGACCTTGCACCACAACTATCCCGATGCGCAGATCGATTTCCTGCTCCGAAAGGGCAATGAAGGACTGCTGCAGGGCCACCCCTATATTACCAACCTGCTGATCTGGGACAAAAAGAACAATAAGAACAGTAACCTCCTGAAAATAGCCATGCGGGTGCGCCGCGAGGCTTATACCCATGTTATCAACCCGCACCGTTTTGGCTCATCCGGCCTTATTACTTTCCTTTCAGGGGCCGGGTACAAGGCAGGCTTCGACAAGAACCCCCTTTCATTCTGCTACACAAAAAAAATTAAGCATACCCTATCCGCACCCTATGCCGAAAAACCGGTACACGAGGTGGAGCGCAACCACGCCCTCATCCGATACATTATAGCCATTGAGCAATCACCACCACGACTCTACCCCACTACTGCCGATTACCAGGCCATAGACCAATACCTCGTGAAGCCCTATATATGCATCGCGCCGGCCTCCGTCTGGTTCACCAAGCAATTTCCGGCAGAAAAATGGGTGGGTCTTGCCAATGAGCTGCCTGCCCATTACCGCATCTACATCATTGGTGCGCCATCTGATGCCCCGCTGGCCGAAAGTATCCTTTCAGCTACCACCCATCCCTATATCTCCAATCTTTGCGGCAAGCTCAGCTTCCTGCAGTCTGCCGCGCTCATGCAGGGTGCCGATATGAACTATGCCAACGACTCCGCGCCGCTGCATTTTGCCTCGGCGCTCAATGCCCCGGTTACAGCCGTTTTCTGCTCCACAGTGCCTGCCTTTGGTTTTGGCCCCTTGCGCAACAACGGCCACGTGGTGGAAATAAAAGAACGCCTCCCATGCCGCCCCTGCGGGCTGCATGGCCACCGGCAATGCCCCGAAGGTCACTTCAGGTGTGCTAAAGATATTACCAACGAACAACTGCTATGGTGGACTTCGAAAACGACATAAAGAACTGTATTGAGGTCTTGCGGCAGGGCGGCACCATCCTCTACCCCACCGATACTGTTTGGGGCCTGGGCTGCGATGCACTCAATGAAGCCGCAGTGGAAAAGATATTCGCCATCAAGCAGCGGCCAAAGGAGAAAAGCATGATCATACTGCTGGCAGACGCGCGCGACGTGCTGCAATACGTGGCCGCTCCCCCACCCGATATCATTGCCATCATTGAAGGTTTCGATCGCCCCACAACCGTTGTGTTCGATGGAGCACTCGGCTTCCCCGATAATGTGGTGAACAAAGACGGTAGCATAGCTATCCGCACCACCACCGACCCTTTCTGCAAAGCCCTCATCAAGCGCTTGCGAAGGCCCCTCATTTCCACCTCCGCCAACATCAGCGGCAGCCCTACACCTGCCATCTACTCAATGATACATAACAACATAATCAACGGAGTTGACTATGTTGTGAAACACCGGAAAGATGATAACAACATTGCAGCCCCATCAAGGATAGTGAGAGTTAATGATGAGGGACAGATTGAAATATTGAGGGCGTAAGGTCTAATAGAAAGAGCTCGGAAAAGGCAGGAAAGAAGCAAAATACAGCCGATAAATTATTTTGCAATAAGAAAAGACAACTACAACATGACCAACCGCCAGCTATTTCAGCAATTCGTAGCGCAGACATCCCCATCGCCGGTGGGTCTGGAGATCGTGTCTGCCACCGGCAATTATATGTACGACGCAGATAGCCGAAAATACCTCGACCTCATCGGGGGCATCAGCGTGTGCAATATAGGACACAGGCATCCGGCAGTTGTTGAGGCCATCAAAAAACAGGCAGATGATTACCTGCATATAATGGTGTATGGCGAGCTGATGCAAAGCCCGCAGGTGCAGTACGCGCAATTGCTCACCCGCCACATGCCCGATGCGCTTAACTGTGTTTACTTCACCAATTCGGGTGCGGAGGCCACAGAGGGTGCGCTGAAACTGTCGCGCCGCCTAACCGGGCGCACAGATATCATCAGTTGCCACAAAAGCTACCATGGCAATACCCTCGGCGCTCTGGCCGTAATGGGCGATGAATACTGGCGCAATGCCTTTCGCCCGCTGATGCCCGGCGTGTGGCACTACGATTATAATTCTGCCGAGCTTATAGCAGCCATCAATCAACAGACAGCCTGTGTTATCATCGAGACAATACAGGCAGAGGCTGGGGTAATAACACCCAATGCAGACTGGCTGGAGCGGTTACGTAAAAAGTGCACCGATACCGGCACACTCCTCATATTCGACGAGATACAGGCTGGGTTCGGCAGAACAGGAAAACTATGGGGCTTTGAGCATTACGGTGTGGTGCCCGATATTGTACTGCTGGGCAAGGCGCTGGGCGGAGGGATGCCCCTTGGCGCGTTCATCTCCTCGCACACCAATATGGCTGCGCTCACTAACAATCCTGTACTGGGTCACATCACTACATTTGGCGGCCACCCCGTATGCTGTGCCGCAGGCATAGCGGCCATGAACGTATTGCTTGATGAAGAGCTGGTAAACGGCGTTGCGGAGAAAGAGCAACTGTTCCACTCCCTGCTCACGCACCCGGCCATAAAGGCCGTGCGCAGCAAAGGTTTGCTGATGGCTATAGAATTAGAGAGCCCGGAGCATGTATCAGCAGCATTGCAGCGCTGCCTGCAAAACGGCCTTTTCTCCGACTGGTTCTTGTTTGCCCCCCAATGTATACGTATCGCGCCTCCACTCACCATCACTAATGATGAGATACATGCTGCATGCGCTATACTACAGCATTGTCTGTAATAAAAAAGATAGGCGGAAGTAACCTCCCGCCTATAAGAACCAGAATATCTTTGATAGCTTACTTTGTAAGTGTCAGCTTATGCACGTTATTGGCAATGTTCAGGTCTGCATCTGCATCACAGTTGCCAAAACCATAGTTCAGCACGCGTTTTGGTGGCGTGTAGCCGGTCACGTCTATTACTCCGGCCTCGCAGTAGTCGCAATTCGTAGCAAACTGCAGCGGAGAGGAAATAGCACAGGTGAATACATGCCCGTTAGGTCTTGTCAGAGTAGCTGTACCAGAAATGGAGAATACGTCATCCTGCCTTGTTGTGTTAGGGCTTGTTTTTCCTTCTACCCACCTGCGCACCAGGTTGCCCCTCCATACGGTGTACTTGCTTTTCAGCGGATCGGGGCTCAGGTTCAGCGAGTCATTCACCACTACGAGGTAGTACCAGTTGCCCAGTACGGTGGTGTCCACCTTTACCGTTTTTATAGAGCCGGTGAGCCTGTTGCCGTTGATGTAGTAATTGTCGAAAGTAATAGTATGTGTTTGGGCGGTATCAGGGTAGCGGCCGTTGTAAGAAACCAATATCGTGCCCCTGCGTTTCCTGCCATCCAGGCACACACAGTCCGTTGGCCCGAAGCGTATGGTTAGTGTGTGGGGGGTATGCGTAGTATCGGTGCCTACTGTGGCACATGTACCTAAGGTATTCTGGGTAGTACGCAGGTAAGCTCCGTTATATACCGATCCGGCGGCATCCGCAATTGATATTACGTCATTGTTCACCCACTCTATCCGCGATGCGTCTGATGCGTAACCGCCATTATCATCCTCATCCGAGAGGTTGTTCGGGGATGTCCGGGTACAGGCAGTTACAAGTAACATCGAGGCTGCAAGTAAAAATGCCCCGGTTTTAAAGATCGAATTGCAATGCATAGTAGTTCTGTTTAAAACGCCTCGTAAAAGGCCGCTTTATGATGAATTTTGCTGCTAATATAATGAATAGTGATTAATGTTGCACATACAAAGCCGCAAAATATCCACACCTGACCCTATTTCCGGCTTTTATGCCGGAAAAACATATAACAGGCTTAGCTGCCGTCAGCGATTATAGAGCTTTTTAAGCGCCCCGGCTATCTCGGGATGTTCGAACCCGAACCCGGACGCTGTTGTTTTGTCTGAACTTACCGTGCAGCTTTTCAGCACCTCGGCACTCATCTCGCCCAGGGCTATTTTCAGTACAAATGCGGGCACCGGCACGGGTATGGCCAGCCCTCCCCTTTCTTTGGCTATGGCATACATCAGCTGCCGGTGACTTACCGGGTTTGGCGAAACACCATTATAAACACCCGACATTGCTGTGTTTTCCAGGGCGAAAGTGAACAACCGGGCAAGGTCGGTCACCTCTATCCAGCTTACCACTTGTTTTCCGCCCCCAAGTATCGGCATCACCCCAAAGGAGAGAGGTCCTGATAATTCCGGAAAAGCACCGCCATCCTTTCCCAGTACAATGCCTATCCTTATAATGACGGTTCTCAGAAGATCCTGTGCCTGCATCGTGGCCGCCTCCCATTGGCGGCAGGTATTGCCGAGGAAATCGTCATACGGTGGGGCAGATTCGGTAAATGGGGGCGCTCCGGGGCGGTCGGGGCCATAAAAACCCATAGCCGATGCCGATACTAAAGTTTTGCAGCCCGGGGCATGCTCTTTCAGTTGCGCTACCAGAAACCCGGTACTGTGCACCCGGCTGTTTATTATCTCCTTCTTGCGTTTTTCTGTCAGTCTTTTCTCGGCTATCGATGCTCCTGCCAGGTGTACGAGGCCATCGAGCCGGGAAAGAGCAGGCTTGTCAATCTCCCCTTTTTCCGCATCCCAATGTGCATAAGAAACGTATTCCGACCCCGCATTTTTCGCCGACCGGCTGAAAATCACCACCTTATAACCTTTCCCAATAAGGTGTTCGGTTAAATGCCTGCCTATGAACCCTGTCCCGCCTGTGATTCCGATTGTTTTCATGTATATTATGTAAATGTATTATAGCATTGGCAAAAAAACTACTGAATCTTTGAGAATGGCCCTGCTTTAACATTAATTTTTACTCAGGTATGCAATATTTTACCAACCACAGCGTTTTTTTTGAAAACTAAAATTGCGCCAATGCATAAAACTTTACACAAAAAACTTACTGAAAAGAGCTTTTACCACCACCTTCAGCCGTTATCATCCAATGATAGGGGAGGCGTATTGCTGCAGGACAGCCATTTATTACGCGAAATAGCTAAAGACCTGCTACAGCCAAGGCCGCAGGCAATAGCCAATTTGCTGAAGATGGCGAAACAGGTGTAGGGGGGCTTAATTGACCACAAACTTCTTTACTATTCTCTTTTTGCCGATTAGCACTCGCAGAAAGTAATTGCCTGAGGCTAATTCAGGTAGGGAGATTGTTTTTTTGTACTCCTTTATAGCCGGTTCATCCCATTGCATTATTTTTTGTCCAACCGAATTGTAAATGCAGACTGCAAAGGGTTGCGCATCATGCAGTAACATTTTCAGCGTTAGGTCACCTTTGGTTGGTGATGGATAGATATCCATTTCATTCACTTCATAGGGTGGGCCCGGGTTGTAGGTTTCGTAATAATATTTGAATAAATGTGAAAATTTCCACTCATCCGAAGTATTCATTGCATAATACTTTTCTGAGGTTACCTGATTGAAACTATTGTAAACGTATTCATACCTATCGGAAAGATCCTTACCAACTAAATTTGTATATTCTGTAGTGATTGAAACTTCATTGTGATTAACATCATATGCGGTAGTGACTTTATGATTCAATAAGCCTGGATAAGGATACCCATGTGTCCAAAAATAATTAATAATCATTGTATCCTTCAAAGGAGAATAAGCATATTTGCCATACATTTTGAGTATGGTGTCCGTACATTTTTTTTGATACCAACATCGTATATACAAGTTGAATCTATCTGATTTCCTGTGTAGAAAAATCGGGTTAGTTCACTAGTAAAAAAAGAATGAGTTGGTTTATACCAATATTGGGTACAGATACTTATCAGCGTATTGTTTTTATCATAAAAGAATGTTTGCCCTGTTTTAGATGTTGTGTCCAAGTTGCTTAAGGTAAATCTAATATATGAAATGGGATTGTTTATAAAATCATAAGTATATTGATTAATAGTAACTGTAGATGTGCCGTAGTAAGTCCATATAGTATCGGTTTGTTCTAATAGGTTGTTGTTGTAATATTTGCACGTAACCGTTCGCAAATTTCGAAAAGTATCTTTTATTAATAACCTGCGCCTTGCGTAAATGACATTATTTGATTCGTCAAAGAATTGTTCTGTAAGTTGAGTATCTAAATAATTCATTCTAAACGCTGAATCAAATTTTGTTACTCCTTCATGATAGCTAAGAAAGTCATGGCTTAAGATGCTTTCTCCGGTTTTAGAAGTCATAGCATGTATTTCCCCTCCCCTGTCCATTGAATATTTATTGTATATCCCCGTGTCTCGTAGAGGACTAGTAGTGTCAGTATAGTATGTAGCAAATGCAACAAGCCTTGAAGCAATCTGAGAGTGACTGTTTAAAGCGCAAGACAACATGACTAAAAGGGCGACTATATCTTTCATAAGCTACCTAAAGATAGACGTAAAATCCTTACTACATCTTGGCTTTTGAGATAATAAATGCCTATCCCTCCCGCTGCGCCTTCCATTCGTCCCTGTGCTTGCGTATGGGGTGCTGCTTAGACTTGTTGAAGATCATCATGCCGTTTTCCCTGCCGGCACGCCGGGCCCGTTGTTCTTCGGGCGGCAGGTTTTTCTCTTCCCGGCAGTCTTCACTGCAGCAGCCGTCATATTTAGCGGCACACTCATCGCATTGTATAAAAAGCAGGTGGCAGCCATCGTTTTTGCAATTGGTATGCGTATCACATGGTTTACCGCAAATATGGCATTGGGCTACCACATCATCGGTAATACGCTCACCTAAACGCTCGTCAAATACGAAATTTTTTCCTTTGAATTTTACCGGCAAGTTTTCCTCTTTTGCCCTGCGTGCGTATTCTATTATCCCGCCTTCTACGTGGAAAACATTCTTAAAACCATTATGCAGCATGTAGGCGCTGGCCTTTTCACAACGAATGCCCCCGGTGCAATACATGATAATATTTTTATCTTTCCGGTCTTTCAGCATATCCACAGCCATGGGCAACTGGTCGCGAAAGGTATCTGACGGTATTTCTATAGCACGATCAAAGTGCCCGACCTCATATTCATAATGGTTGCGCATGTCCACAATTATCGTGTCCGGGTCCTCCGATAGTTCATTATACTCACGCGCTTTCAGGTATTTACCTGTCTTTGCAGGGTCGAAATCCGGGTCATCTATGCCATCCGCCACTATTTTGGGGCGCACTTTAAACCGCAGCGACCAGAATGACTTCCCGTCATCGTCAACGGCTATGTTCATACGGATTCCGTTCAGTTCAGGCGCTGCGGCATACAGGGTATCTCTGAAGGCCTCGTAGTTGCCCGTGGGCACACTTACCTGGCCATTGATACCTTCATGCGCCACATAAATACGCCCAAAGACCTTCAGGGCAGTAAGTTTAATGTATAGTTCGTTTCTGAAAACCACCGGTTCCGCTACCGGGAAATATTTGTAGAAGGATACTGTGGTACGCGGCTCTGTCTCTGCCAGCATACGCTGCTTCAGTTCCTCATTGTTTACGCGGTTGTGTAGCACTGGCATGGTGTACCTCCTTTGTTTTTAATGAGGATACAAAGATACATATAGATTGATTTTCAACAAATTAAGTTAGCACCAAAATTTATTACTTTTGCGGCATGATTGCTGGAAGTAGGAGAAGTGCCTTCGTTATGATTGCCATGCTGTTATTGGCCATCCCTGCATATGCTCAGAAGAAGAAGGTTGCCGCAAAGACTGTTCCTGACACTGGTGCCATGCGGGGCGCTAAATTTTATGGCACCCTCCTTGATGACGAAGACAGCGTAGTGACCGTATTACAGCTCGACCGCAGAAAGAATGACAATTTCGGGTTCTTTACCCTTGATGAAGTTACCATAAAACCAGGTGGCCGAAAATTTCCACCCCAGGCTTCGTCGGGTAAATGGACTACACTGAAAGGATCCGCCAGTGATGAAGATGCCGCTGTTATACAACTGGAAGGCGGAGATAAATTGATGTTCTTTTTGCTGCAAAATGACAGTACGCTGCAGAAGCTTACCGCTACTAAAGAGGAAATATATGCTACCGAAAGTTATTTGCTCAGGCGCAGGGAAACCATGGTAACCGCCAAAAAGGATACACTTTCGCCTGTTGAAATGGCCATGCGGAGATACGCAGGAAAATTTGTTGGTAAGTTCCCCTGTTCCGATTGCAATTCGATAGTATCAACATTGACATTAAAATACAGCGGCCGCGGGAAAGCCGGGGACTACACACTCACCGACAAATACATGGGCTCTAAAAACGGGGACCTTACAAATGAGCGGAAGGGGAAATGGACATATGCAGCAAAACAGGGGGGCAATATCATTATTATAGATACTGATAAACGCGGTCGCGAGTCCTATTATCTTGCTAACAATAACGGCACCATTACGCCCCTTGACAGAAACCAGCAGAAAATAGAAGGCTCTGCTGACCGAACAATGAGAAAGCAGTAAACACTGCCCCTATGACTGACGACTCGAAACTATCCATGTTTACCAACCGGCTGCAGAAGGTGTACAAGCACTTCAGTAAGTTGGCACGCAGACAGGAGATTGCCTGCTACCGCTTCTATGACCACGACCTGCCTGAATTTCCGTTTGCGATAGACTGGTATAATGGCGTGGTACATGCCGCCGAATATAAGCGCAGGCATGGTATGGAAGACGAGGAGCATGAAGCCTGGCTGCAAAGCTGTAAAGAAGTGCTGGACACGGTACTGGAGATATCGCAGGACAATATTTTCATGAAGGTGCGGCAGCGAAAGGCAGGCAGGCAGGGGCAGTATGAAAAGTTTGATGAACAGAAAGTGGAGCGCATAGTGCCGGAGGGCGGGCTCAACTTCATCATCAACCTCACCGACTACTTAGATACGGGCCTTTTCCTTGATCACCGCATAACGCGGGGCATGGTGCGCGATGAGGCAAAGGGCATGAATGTACTCAACCTGTTTTGCTACACCGGCTCGTTCAGTGTGTACGCAGCGCATGGCGGGGCAAGCACCGTGACCTCGGTAGACCTCTCAAAGACTTACCTGAACTGGGCCAAGCGCAACATGCAGTATAATAAGCTCTATAAAGACACCCAACATGATTTCATACACGGGGATGTGATAGAGTGGCTGGAATATATGCCGGCCAATGCCTACGACCTCATAGTTTGCGATCCGCCTACCTTCTCTAACAGCAAACGCATGGAAGATAACTTCGACGTGCAGCGCGACCATGTGATGCTGCTGAAAAAACTGCTGAAAGGCTGCACCGAAGGTGGCCGCATCTACTTCAGCAATAATTACAAGAATTTCGTTCTGGACAGGGACAGCATACCCGCACTTACAGTAAAAGACATTACCGGGGCGACTACGCCATTCGACTTTCAGGGGAAGCTGAACAGAAAATGTTTTCTGATAGAGAAGTAACTATTACAACCGAGACGTAATATTAACTCGTTGCTGTTCCAATTTCATCTGTAGCGCCAGAGCGGTATCCCTTGTTAGTGTTGCAGCCGGGTATGTTTTACTGTCTGAGAAAATACTTTTTACTTCTATGTGTATAGCCATCTTGACTTTAATAAACCGTACATCGCTGATCTCATTGTATGTGTATTCAATTATTCTTCCGGGGCGAAAATACTTGTGCACTATGAGCGATGTAGAGTTGACCTCGAAGTAGTAGAGTGAGTTGGTAACTACCCGGAAGATGATAAATAAGATACCACCCATAAAGAAAGCAATGGGATGGAGCGCTTTAATGGTAAGCAAGGTCAATATGAATAATGGCAATAACATTGCCCATACTAATATGGCGGGAAAGGAGGTGTAAGGGTTGCCCCGGTATATAGTACCGCCAACAGAAGGTTGCACGTATTGCATCAATTTACAGGTTTAAGGTTTAATTCTTCCGCTTTCTGTAATAACAATTTATAAGCGGCCTCATAATTATTGGGGATCACACCATCCAGTATAGCCTCGCGGATGGCAGTTTTCAGTATGCCCACTTCTCGCGAGGGCTGTAGGTTGAATACCTTCATTATCTCCTCGCCTGTGATGGGGGGCTGCCAGTTGCGTATGCGGTCGCTTTCTTCCACTTCCTTCAGGCGCTGCTTCACCAGTTCAAAGTTCTCGAGGTAGCGTTTCACTTTTACCCTGTTCTTAGAGGTTATGTCGCTTTCGCACAGTATCATCAGGTCTTCCAGTTGCTCGCCCGCATCAAAAAGAAGGCGGCGCATGGCCGAGTCGGTAATGTCTTCCTTTGTAAGGCTGATGGGGCGTAGGTGCAGGCCCACCAGCTTTGCCACATATTTCATGTGCTCGTTCAGCGGCAGCTTCAGCTGTTTGAAAATTTTGGGCACCATGCGCTCCCCCACCACCTCGTGGCCGTGAAACGTCCAGCCATGGCCTTCTTCGTAACGCTTGGTAGCGGGCTTGGCTATATCGTGCAGCAGCGCCGCCCAGCGCAGCCACAGGTCACCGCTTTTGGATGCCACATTGTCCACCACCTGCAGGGTGTGGTAGAAATTGTCTTTATGCCCCTTACCCTCTATTATTTCCACCCCCGATAGCGCCACCACCTGCGGAAAGAACTCTTTCAGCAGGCCGCAACGGAACAGCAGGTCAAAGCCAATTGATGGTTTTTCTGTCGCCATTATCTTGTTCAGCTCATCGGTGATGCGCTCCTGCGATATAATCTTTATCCGCTCCTTATTCCGGCTGATAGCCTCGAACACCGGCGGCAGTATGGTGAAGCCTAACTGGTTGGCAAAGCGTATGGCGCGCATCATGCGTAGGGGATCATCAGAAAAAGTAATGTCCGGATCCAGCGGGGTGCGGATGATTTTGTTCTCCATATCGGCAATTCCGCCGAAGGGGTCTATGAGTTTGCCGTGGTCCTGCTCATTCAGGCTGATGGCGAGGGCATTGATGGTGAAATCACGGCGAAGCTGGTCGTCCTCAATAGTGCCGGGGACTACTTGCGGTTTGCGGGAATCGGAAGTATAGGACTCCTTTCGGGCGCCTACAAACTCCACATCAAAGCCATGGTGGCGAAACTGTGCCGTGCCAAAGGTCTTGAAGAAATTAACTTGCGGCCTGTGGGGCAGCAATGCCGCCACCGCATGGGCCAGGGCTATGCCATCGCCATCGCACACCACGTCCACATCTTTTGTGGGGCGGCCCAGCAGCTTATCACGCACAAAGCCACCTATCAGGTAGCAGCGCATGTTATGGTCGCGGGCTGCCGCGCTTATATGCTCAAATAAACTTAATTCCTCTTTTGTGCAGACAATATCCATTTCTTAGTTGCGGTAGGCGATGTATTTTGCTCCTGCGCGTAAAGCTACGGCGGGGAACTGTGGTAGCAAAATCAAAAAAAACGGACATACCGGCAAAACAGCTCTGAGGGTAGCCAGCTTTTGCTCTGGGTCAGGGTTACCTGAATGTAAAGAAAACTACGTTTCCTCATCAAAATATATCTTATAGTAGCTTTTCCCCACTTTGGCATCGTAGCCTTTTTCTATAAGGCTCTTATCGCCGTGAATATACACGTGAAAGTTCTTGTCTAATTTCAGTACGCTTTTAAAAACGCGGTTCTGCTTCTTTACCGCCTGCGAGGAAATATCAAATTCAGTATCCAGTTCCAGGCCGGCCTCAGAGGCATATACGTCCTTAAAATTTTTGAATGACTTGATTACTTCCTTATCGCCAAAAACGGTTTCCAGGAAGCCGTCCTCTTCAAAGGTTTCGTTGCCTTTAAAGTAATCCACCGTCCTGTTCAGGTAGTCTATCTTATCGGTCTTGGTCACTTCATATTCCTGTTCCAGTTGTGTGGTTACGAAGTTCTTGCAGGTATCCAGGTAGTTGTGGGTATAATGATAGTTATCATTCGCCGGCCTCAGCTTCAGAAATTCATCTTTCCAGTACTGCGCTTCCGCCCCTCTGCTTATATTGTCTACACTGCACACCACATAACCTTTATCTTTCTCCGTATTTATGATCAGGCAGCCTTTGTCCAGCTTGTTGATATTCACACCATCTTCATACCCCACCAGGTAGTTGCTGCCATCAAATTCCAGCTTCAGAAAAGTGTCCTTATTCTCCGATTTAAATATGCCTATGGAATCCACCTCTTTATTCTCGTAATAACATCCTTTAAAGTACGCCACATACAGCTCACCATCCTTCACCTTTGGGTGCACCGAGCATTCGTAGAGCAGCCGCCCGATCTCTTTCGATGATTTTACAAAACCACGCGGGTTCGCAAACATATCTATGGCCGTGGCATACACCTCATTCTGGCTGAGGTTGTTGACATGCGTAAAATTATATAGCGGCACCTGCTCAAACGGCTTGAGGAAATAACCCGTAAGCACACGGGCTATATCGGCCTGGTGGGCGAGGTCTATGGTGTTCTCCGACAACTTATAGCCTTCATCAGCTGTTTTGTTGCCTACACGGTGCACGATCACTTTAGTAAGGCTCGCACGGTCTAATTGCAGCATGGTATTTTTGTTTTGGGGGTGCAAAGATGGCAAATTTGTGCGAGTACACCACCCCCGATTGTCGCAGGGCTGCTCCTGCGACAATCCGAGACAGTTATTTTATACTCCACCTCACCCCTGCATATATTTCCCTGCCCCTCGTAGGACCCCATACCGAGGATAGGTCGAAATACTTCCCGAAGGGATCATTGGCGCTGATGATGGGGTCAGGCTGCCGGTAGTTAAATAAGTTCTCACACCCGGCATATATCTCCAGCTTCTTCCACCTGAATGTGGCTTGCACATTCAGGGTATAGTAAGCCGTAGAATACAGTGGCCGCCCATAAGGTGCAGGGTTGCTCCGGGTATCGGGCAGGCGCATCTTATCAAACCAATGCACATTGGCATCGCCCTGCCACCTGTTGTTCTTTGTACGGTACGATACCGCCGCCATCACCCGGTTATATGGGTTGAACGGCAAATTGGTTTTAATGCCATTAATTACTCGGTACACATCAAGATAGTTATAGGCTAGGCGAAAATCCATCTGCTTGAAAAACACGAATGACGCTTCAAGCTGCAGCCCGTTAGACCGCGATACACCCGTAAAATTCCTGATGATGGCCCTGGTGGGGTCCGCATCATAATCGGGAAAGAACTGGTTGCTGAAATGGGTACTGTAAAAATCACCGCTCAGTGTGCCGGTAGTCTTGCCCATACTGAATTTATAGGTATGGCTCACTCCCCAGTTGAAAGCCTGCTCCGGCTTCAGCGCCTCTGCAAAAACAATGTCGCGGGAGCTTGCCAGCAAGTTTGGCTGCTCGCTGAACAGGTTCACCTGCCGCCAGCCTGTCCCTGCCGATGCACGCAGTGTATGCTTGTCGTTTATGGCATACTTCAGCATGGCGCGGGGTGTAAAGTATGTGCCCCAGCGCTGATGGTTATCCAGCCGCGCGCCCGCCAGCAGCACCACCTTTTCATCAAACAAGTGAAAGGCGTTCTCGGCAAACACACCTGGCACGCGCAGTTGCGTCAGGTATGCACCTGCATAGCCGCGCTTCAACGTCGTATCGGTAAACCTTATGTCCTCCGTCAGCTCCTGGTATCTGTAGCTCACACCATATTTCAGCAGGTGCTTTTCCTGCCATATCCATTCGTGCTGCAGGTTTAGATAGCCGCTCTGTTGCTGCCCTTTATAAGACGTAGTCCCAAACCACGATTGCTGATCATGATAAAAACCCGATACCGACAAAACCACCGCATGGTCATCATTAAACCTCCATGCCGATTTCACATACACCTCCGGCTGAGTATAATGCACACACTGGCCATATATCATAGCGCTGCCTTCGTTCTCCTGCTCATTATAGCCCATCTGCCCGCCTATGCGTTTTTCGTTTACTAGGCGCAGGCCTATCTGCGTGGCAAAACCTTTCTGCTTGTCATTGCCATACTTCCACTTGCTGTAGGCCATATACCTTGTCAGCAGGGGCAGGTCCATAAACCCATCGTTGTTACCGTCGGTTTTATTTGCGGGCTGCACGGTGTGTAGTGCCAGCAGCGTATGCCACTTTTTCTTTTTACCCAGCGCTATAGCCACATTGGCATTCACATGTTTTTCGCCAAAGCTGTTCATGTAGCCGTTCAGGTACAGCAGTTCGGCTTTATCGGGCTGGCGGCTTTCCAGGTTTATCTGCCCGCTGATGCTTTCATAGCCCTGCAGTACAGAGGTGGTACCTTTAGAGACATAGATATTATCCACCACCGTACCCGGATACGTGCTGATGCCATACGTATACGTGAGGCCATACACCATTGGCAGCCCGTCGAACAAAACCTGGTTATATACCCCTGAAAGCCCCAGTATACGAAGTTCCTGCGCATTGGTCACCACATTGGTGGTCTGCGGTTGCACCGATGCCTGGGTACCGAAGCAACCTGCAAGATCGCAGCATGCCGCTTTCGATAGTTCCCGCTGGTTGATGACCTCAGTCTTGCCCACACTCAGACTGGAGATATAGGCACCATTACGATCTGTTACGGTCACTTCGTTCAGCTCCTTGCGGTCTTTGCGCAGCACTATGCTCATATAGGTTTTCTCACCTACAGCTATAGTATCGGGCATAAACCCGGCCATAGAGGCTATTATGCGACGGTCACTGATACCATCGCCCGCCAGTTCAAATACCCCGTTCTCATTCGCGCTCGCTGCTGTGGTAGTACCTACCCACCGAACAATGCCACCCGGCAGTATCTCTTTCTTGCCACCTTCCTGCCCAAAGAGTTTGCCGGTTATCTTCTGCGCGTGCAGCGCAGTGGAAACAACAAGCAGGCAGGCAATTATCAGCCCCCTCATGATTTGCCTTTTTTACGTGAACCTTCTTTTTTCACACGGTAAGGCGTTTCCTTATCGTCATCGCAGCCCGGGGTGGTCTCTACCACTTTTTCTATCTGCTCCCGGTTAGTTACAGAAGTATGATAAGTGATGGTGAACATTGAGGACTCCCGCGACAGGTCCGTAAATACCACCTCGTCTATCCCTTCCTGGTTCAGCAGGTTCTTTTTTATAGTGGGCATATCATTGCCGCAATGCAGGTTGGTGACCTTTATGGTTATTTTCTTCACCGTATCTATCGCTTGCGCGGTAGCTGTATTTATAGAAAATGCGGCCGCAATGAACACGGCAATGCATACAAATGCTTTTTTCATTTCAGTAATTTTTTAGGATAACTTGAAAATATCAGACGACTACCTGCGGCCTTAAAACACGAACCGAAGAATAGTATCTATGCCCCTTGCATGAGGCCAGTAAATGATTATGCTATAGCCCTGGGAGGCTGCCAGAACCCGGATGCAGGTTCGTCTGCGATACTGAAAGATGAGACTCCCCACTGCACAACTGTTGCTGCTGGGGTTGAAGGCATTATTACAATGGGCTTGGGTATGATGGCACAGAAAGCACTGCAGCCACACACCTGGAAGGGGTTGCACCCGCTTTTACAGTCTTTTTCAGGGTTATGTTCTTCGTTTCCATCCGAGCAGCAGTCATCGGTTATGCAGCACGGGTCATTTACCGACACAGGCATCAATACCGGCTGCACAGACAGCATCAGTATCACAAAAGCAAGTATCGAACAAATGAACTTCACAAAGCAAATATAGGGGATATAATCCATATCTTTTATTATCGGGATATTGGTCACGGACTGTAATGAAGCAAACACTCATATATATTACCTTAATATAAGCCTGCTTTAGCGCCATTTCTAGCACTGCCACTAATATTCACGCCAGTTAATATATTTAACTAACGCTTAATAATATTTCATCATTCTCCCCAAAAATCGGTAATTTCATACCATATTAACGGTGCCGACCCAACCTTTCAGATTCGGTTCCGGTCTATAATGTTGTTAGTTTTTAATCACCAATATACTTGTCTATAGCTTTGGCATATACTACAGGGCAGGCCAGTGAGCTGGAGCAACTCATTCATGGGTGCATTCGCAATGAGCGGGGCGCACAGGAAAAGTTGTACCACCTGTTTTACCCTAAGATGATGGCATTGGTGCGGCGGTATATCGACCACGAAATGCAGGCAGAGGAAGTGATGAACAATGGCTACCTGCGTGCGTTTCAGAAGATAAAACAGTACAATTTTCAAGGTTCTTTTGAAGGCTGGTTAAGAAAGATCATTTTTCATGCCGTGGCAGACTATGTGAAGCAGCACGCTCGTTATAATGCCAAGGTGGTGATGGTGGAAAAAGATGAATATGTGCATAAAGACCACGCCGACAAGCTGTATTACGACCAGTTACTGAGCATGGTACACGAACTGCCGGAAGCTACAAGGAATGTGTTTAATATGTATGTTTTAGAAGGGTTTACGCATAAAGAAATAGGAAATTTATTAGGCATCAGCGAGGGAACGTCGAAGTGGCACCTGAGCGAAGGCCGCAGGGTACTCAAGGAACGGATAGAAAAACAAGGGCTGCACCAGAAAATGTAACCCTTGGAATTTGGAAACTGGAATTTGAGATTTTATTAAATAATTAAACGTTTATCCAGATGGATAAAAACATGGTAAATATCGACGACCTTGTCCGGCAACGGTTATTGGGAGGAGAGGAGAAAGAGCGCGCGGGAGCGTGGCTCCGCATGAGCGAGTTGCTGGAGGAAGAGATGCCCCGCAGGCGTGGTGCGTTTATGTGGCGCAGAACATTTGGCGCGCTGGGCGTTATGGCCTTGCTCGGAGCCATAGCCCTGGGCGGCTATGAGCTGAACAGCTACCGCAACCTGCACAACAATGCCACTGATGGCACATCTATAGCTGTGAGCGCTCCCGCACCCACAGCTAACGGCCTTTCTACTAATAACACTATTGCTGATAATACGAACAATACAGACAATACTGCTAATTCAAATAATACTACCACAAATACTACCGAGCATTCAACGGCAATCGGCCATACTGATAATAAGACAAACAACAACGAACCTAACAACAGCACAAATAACAAACAGGCAAACCGTATAATAGCTGTCAACAGCAGCATAAGCCGCGACAATAACTATACCGGCAAAAAAGCCACTGATGCAAACAATGCTGTAAAACAAACAACAGCACATACTGCGGTTAACAGCACAGCCGCTGTAGCAAATACTGTTGTCGGCAGTAACGCAGTAGCCGGAAGCAGTAATGAGGTAGCGCAGCCCGGGCGCATAGCAGCCGCTAATGAAGTGGCTACTGCAGCCAATACAACCACAGGCAATACTACTCCAGGCAGCACCGACATTGCTACAGCCGGCAATAGCCACGCAAAGAAAAGCGGCGACGTTGGCAGCAGCCATGTAAAAGCAGCAAATACCACCGCCGATAAGCATGTCGCCACCGACAGGCACACTACTACCGGCACACAAACTGCAAGCGGCAAAACCCATAGCAGCACTGTTACCGAAAATAAGGTAGCAAAGAATGACAAGGCGTCAATCCCCGGCAGCGACGCGACAAAGAGCAGCGATATCCCGGCTAATAAGGCTGATGAAGCAAATGAGGCAGGCAACATAGTAGCAGCTACTGATAAAATAGCAGCCACAGAAACTACCGGAAATAAAACCGCTGAGGAAAAAGCAGCCACCACCGGCAACAAGAAAGCAGGCACTGGCCATGCTACAACAATTACACCAACTGCAACAGCAAAACGTACTGGCGCTGTAGCCGGAAAACCTGCAACTGCAAGCAGCACTGCTACTACTAAAAACGGTACTGCCGCAACAGGTGTAGCAACAGTGAAAAAGAACGTACCTAAGGTAGATAATGACCACAAAGAAGCGTTAGCGAAAACACCTTCGACCGACAAGACGAAAACCGAAGGAACCGGCGCTGAGGATAACGAAGACAATGCTACCGCACAGGCAGGCAACAACCGCACAGGCAATACAACCACTAAGCCGGGCAGCAGCAAAGCTGCCAAACATGGCAATGATCTGGCCATAGTAGGCAGTTCAGCACCGGGCGGCAACACCGCAGTACCTGCTAAGAAAACTATAGCGGCAAAAATTGCGGCGAAAGAGGTACCTGGCCAAAATAAGATAGCAGCTACACAGAAAAAAGCAGCCCCAATAGCTAAAACACCTGCTACTACATCTGGCGGCACCAAGGGCACAACTATTGGCCATAAAAACAATAGCGTGAACCCGGGGGCCGTGGCATCTGCTGCCGGCAATACCAGGATGGTTTCACCTACGGCTTTCAACAACAGGATACCTGCTGCCAGCAAAACCGCCAAAACCGGAAGCAAAGAAGCTGGGGACAACATAGGCGAAGTATCGCTCGTCAACTCAAGGAAGCACAAAAAAGTAATAGAAAAAATAGTGCTGCTGCATAGGTACATGAGCAATACACCAAAAGAAGGCAACATGCACCTCGATACTATCTCAATAGAGTCTATTACAGAAGAGTTTGAAATGGCCAGCGCGCAAAAAGCTGATGCATTAAGGAATGGCAACGAAGTACCAACTTCTGAAGACCCCGATGCAGATACCTCTCCGCTGAAACCATCTTCATCATCAGAAAGCTATGCAATGAAAGAACCGGCCAACAAGCAGACAAAAGGTTCTAAAACAATTGAAAACCTGAACGCGGCATTTAACGACATCAAATACAATGCGGGCAATGCTACTTTCGCGGCAGGCATCAGCGCGGGTATCAACAGCACGTTCTTCGGGCCTAATAATTTCAAGGGCTTCCAGTTCGGGTTGAATGGTACGTTAACCTTCAGCCAGTCATTGAGCCTTATGGCGGAAATTAAATACTTCCACCGTATCAACGATAACTTTACGCTGAACGATAATTATTACCAATACACAGCACAGCCAAACGGTGGGTATAAAAGGGAGTTTGTATCTAACCCATACAGCATCTCTACCCTGCACAGCATCGAGATGCCTATAGCGTTGCGTTTCACAGCCGGCAAATTCAATTTCGCTGTTGGGCCTAATGTGGTGTACACCTTTGGCATCAATACCGGCAACTACCGCACCGTAGATCCGAATGCAACCTTCGTAACTACAATGGGCAATGATAACACAGCTAAGATACAGGCAGGTGATTTCAATTCCAGGTTCGGTCTTGGCTACCTGTTCGGGGTATCTTACCAGGTATCTCCCAAAGTCACCATCGACCTGCGCGATGTGCAGACCATATGGGATAACGCTAGTACTACCGGAGCAAAAGCCGTTTCCACGCAATTGTTCAGGAGTCCTTCATTCCAGTTGTCGCTTGGTTATAAATTCGGCGGTGGCAAAAAGGACCAGGACCGATAAGACTTGCAAGTACATAAACATAGAAAGACCGGGGGTGTGCGCTCCCGGTCTTTTCGTTTGTGTATATAAGGATTTCCTTCAACAGATGACTTGTACTGAGTGGAAATAAATAAGGGCATAATAAAATTGGACTTTGCGTCTTAGCGCCTCCTCGGTTAAATAAACTCCTGCACCCTGAAAATTCCGGAATCCAAATATCCCTCTCAAACCCGCGCCCACACCGCACCCAAAAACCATGACGGTACAGTTACTGTACCATGACGTTTTTTTTATTTGGCGGCAACTACCTCATTTCCGAACTTTACATCAAATACCCCCGAAAAATATCGGGTAAGTTCTTTGATAGATGGCAACGCCTCACCGTGGCGGGAAACTGCGTGCTGTGGGAAGCATGATCGAACCCATGTGACCCATCATGAACTTGCCGAAGGGGCTGAACTTGCCGAAGGGCCAGAGCTCGCAGAAGGGGTGGTTATTTTTCACTCCCGGACTGTATGACTTACGACCTATGACTTATTTATCTCGTGGCATTTGCGCATGCACAACGACAATTTTCAGGCCGATGCACCACGTTTTTTATACCTTTTAGGGTATAATTATACCTTTGGGCGGTATAAATATACTTTTCAGGGTATAAATATACCCTTTTTACACCCATTTATACCTAAAAATAAAAGGTAATGATATAGAAAATTAACCCAAAAAGTTTGGTTATTTGGTTTTAGTACGTATCTTTGAGGTATAATCGTAACCCAAATGATACAAGCTACATCAACCAAAATGCCACAGGAATTTAACTCTTTAATGGAGTTAATGGATTACTTTTCTGATGAGGCAAAATGTCTGAATTACTTGCTGGCACAGCGTTTCGATGGTGCTATCACTTGCCCGCATTGCGGTGGCTCAAAGATATATTGCTTTGCAGATGGATTGCGTTTTAAGTGTGGTTCATGCCGTCAACAATTTACAGCTAAAGTGGGTACGATTTTCGAGGGTTCTAAAATCCCAATGCGCAAATGGTTTATAGCAATATATCTTGTTACTTCACATAAGAAAGGTATATCCTCACATCAATTAGCAAAAGATATTAAAGTGACTCAGAAGACGGGCTGGTTCATGTTGCACCGTATTCGTTTTGCACTCGGTCAAGGTAGCTTTGAAACACCAATGGGTAGCGGTGGTAATACCGTTGAAATTGACGAGGCGTACATTGGTGGTCGCACTTCTAACATGCATGAAGAAAAAAGGAAAGCTACACGTAAGAATGGCAATAAGACTATTGTAATGGGCTTTGTTGAGCGTGAAACAAAGACCGTAAGGACATTCGTAATACCTAATACTACATCTGAGGTAATGCAGCCTATGGTATTGGCAAACGTTGCGCCTGATGCGCAGTTAGTTACCGATGCGCATGCTTCATATAAGCCATTGTACAAATGGTACGATAACCACTCAATTATCAAAACTAAACTTCACAACCATAAGACAGTAGGCGAAAAGCACACTAACAATATTGAGGGTTATTGGAGTTTATTTCAGCGTTCTATAATCGGTATTTACCATCATGTAAGCTCAAAGCATATGCAAGCATATTGTGATGAAAGTGCTTACAGGTATAATACTCGCTTAATTAATGAAGGTAGCAGGGTGAAAAACACAGTATCAAAAACTAACGGGAAACGTTTAACTTACAACGCATTAATAGGAAAATAAAATGAGCGATATATCACAGGAATCAGATTTTATATTTTACAACTCTCCAGATGGGAGAGTTAATGTACCGATAATTATCGGAGATGAAACTGTATGGACAACACAAAGTAAGATTGCTGATATATTCGGGACAACTAAACAGAATGTTAGTTCGCACATACAGAATATATATGAATCTGGCGAATTAGATAAGTCGGCAACTGTCAAAGAAATGTTGACAGTTCAAAATGAGGGAGGTAGGCAGGTTTCCAGAAACTTGGATTTTTTTAATTTGGATGTAATTATTGCGGTTGGGTATAGGGTAAATTCATACCAAGCCACGCAATTCAGGATTTGGGCAACAAAGACCTTAAAGGAATATTTGATTAAGGGCTTTGCAATGGATGATGAAAGGCTAAAGCAAGGGAAAAAATATTTTGGCAAGGATTACTTTGCTGAACTACTTGAGCGCATCAGGGAAATAAGAAATTCTGAACGCCTATTTTATCAAAAGATTACAGACCTATATGCTGAAAGTACAGATTATGACCCCAGCTCCCCAATTACGCATAAATTTTATGCGACCGTACAAAATAAGTTACATTGGGCAATTCATGGGCATACAGGAGCGGAATTGATAAAAGAGAGGGCTAATTTCCTTGCGCCTAACATGGGGCTAACCTCATGGAAAAACCATGGGAAAGGAGGTAAAATATTACAGTCAGATGCAAGAGTTGCAAAAAATTATTTAACGAAAGAGGAATTAGATAGCTTGAATAGACTTGTTTCGATGTATTTAGATTTTGCAGAGAATTTAATTGCAAGGAAAGTTGTAATGACTATGAAGGATTGGGCGCAAAGACTGGACTCTTTCTTGCAATTCAATGAATACGATTTATTACAAGATGCGGGTAGAGTGAGCCACGAGGTAGCCATGAAATTGGCAGATTCGGAATACGATAAGTTTAGGGTTGTACAGGATAAGAACTTTATAAGTGATTTCGACAAGGTTGTTGTTGGAGTAATAAGCACAGGACACTTGCCAAAAGAAACACCACCTCAAACAGAGTCCGCAAGTCATGATAAGCCAAAAAATTTTGGAGAAATAATAAAAAAAATATCCAAGGCTGGGAAACCGCAAAAAAATGAAGGGGGCGAATAGCCCCTTTTTTATTTCATTTATTTTTGTAGGTTTATGCAATGCCGCCGTCTGAAAAAATTATCGAAGCTGGCATTGAGGCTGTAAAGAATTTCAAGAGTTCTAAAAACTTTATTTTGTTTTTTATTCTTGGGATAGCTTTAACTATGCCTTTATGGTTCGTAGCTATATTTTATTTTGCCCCAAAATTTTACCTCAATACGCCAGTATGGGTAGTCGTAATTTTTTCATTCTGCTTTTCGCTGATGTGGGTAATTTTAAACATTATTGACTTTGCCTTATTAGTAGAGAATAAAAAAACAAAGCGAACTAAAGAGGATAGGATTAATACAGTTTATTGGTTGGGAGGGTTTAAGTCCATAATATTTATTGGGATGATGCTTTTTTTCTGCTATCTAAAAATAATTTACATCACAAATTCTAGTTTGAAATTTCACCATGTATTATTATATACCTTCTTGCCGATGGGGATACTTGTTTCGATTAGAGCAGTAGTATCAGTTACTCGAGGCGAAAAGGGTAATAGCAAGATAAACGAAAGCGATAACAGGCCACCAGAACAATAGTTCTTCTATTATCTTTATTGCTAGTTCTTTATTTTTTTCCATATCCGTTTCCTTGGGTTAGTTTCGTATATCATTACCAAATAAAACACATAACATCTGCCCACAAAGCATTTCATAAACATAGAGAAATAAATATCCATCAAAAAAGGCAAATCCCCGAAAATTATACCTTTTCAGCGATGGTGGTTAATGTCATTAACCGGTTAGCCCCATTGCCTCGGCCTTCATCCTAAGGGCGGTTTCCCTGCCGAGGTACTTGTCTATTCTATGCTCAATAAAGTAGATGACAGGTGTGAGCACTAACGCCATCGTGAATTTGTAGGAGTAGTTCACCAGGCCTATAGCCAGCACCCGCTGAAAAGACCATCCATTGCCTATCTTGAACGCGATGAACAGCACAATGAAACTATCCACAAACTGCGAGGCCAGCGTGGATCCCGTGGCGCGGAGCCAGATGTATTTTCCTCCGGTGGCTTTTTTCACTTTATGAAATATCCACACATCCACAAGCTGGCTTACAAGGAATGCGGTCACGCTGCCGGCAATGATCCACATGCCCTGCCCGAAGATGCTGGTGAACGCCACTTGCATGTCAGGTACACCTTCCGCCTGCCTGCTGCCCACCCAAAACGACTTTTCGGCTGGCACATGAATGGCAAAATAAAACATAAGGAAGGCATAGCATATCAGCCCGACGGCAATATAAGATATACGCCTCACAGCCTTTGGCCCATAGTATTCATTCACTATATCGGTCATTACAAACTCCAGTGGCCAAAGCAGTACACCGCAGGTGAGCGTGAATGTCAACCCCTCCTCGCCGAGTAGTGAAAATGGATGCGGAACGATACCGAAAACAGCCTCCAGCGAAAAGAGTTTACCGCCTATACATTCGGCGATAAGGGCATTGGCCACAAAAAATGAAGTGATCACAAGGAAAAGGCGGGTAGGCCTGCTGCTTAGTATATCTTTCACCATAACCCGAAAATAAGGCTTTATGAGAAGGTATTGATATTTTTAAAAGAAATGCTTATAATTTTATAAGTTTCGCACTAACTTTATAGTGCAAAGCGGCTTGATGGGTTCTACTAAATACATATTGCCGGTTGTAGCCGGGGTGATGTCGGGGGTGATATTAATGACCTTCGGGGAAGTGAAAGTGGAGACTATTTACGGGTCCGGTGGGCTAATGCCAGATGCAGCATTCATGATATTAATAGCCATGTATGCTGCTGGCTCGTTTTTAGCTGGGGTAATAGCAACCGTCTTAGCACAAAGGACAACAGCAATACCGGCAGTAGTGGCAGGCATAGCGCTTACCCTCGCAGGCGTATATAATATGATAAACCTGCCCCATCCGCAATGGTTTGGTATAGTAAACCTGGTGGCCTATTTGCCATTTACATTTGCAGGATACCTGCTACTGAGAAAAAAACCTATGCCCTCATAAGCAACTTTGGCATAGAAATAGCTGAATAAAAATAGCGCCTTGTTAAAGGCAACGAATGAAGAAGATATTAGCAATCATATTATTTGCCATTACAACTATCCCGGCTATTGCACAGAAGCCGCTGGATACATTCAGGCTATATTTTGACCTGAATGTGGCAACATTGAGCGCCAATATTGAAAAAAAGATAGATCTGCTTATTTATAATGACAAGATCATCAATGGCAGTTCAGTAATGATAGTGGGTTATGCCGATTTTCTGGGCTCGGAGGGGTATAACAAAAGCCTGTCTATGGAGCGGGCCAAAAATGTAAAGAAATACCTGGTAACATACGGCATAGACTCGCACTATGTGAAACTGGTGGAAGGCAAGGGAAAAGTGGACCGTAAAAGACAAACAGACCCGGAAGGCTATCCTACCGACAGGCGCGTGGACATAGTAGTGAACAACAAGACCAAAAAACTGGCACCGGCAACGTCCAAAATGCCTATAAAGCCTGGTAAAGACACCGCAAAAAAAATCAGGTTTACCGGCAATGTGGATGAAATACGGAATTTAAAGCCGGGTGCCACCCTACTGCTGAAAAATGTGTATTTCCCGCCAGACAGGCATGTAATAAAACCGGAGTCGAAAGAGACATTGGAGAAACTGTATAACGTGCTGCACAGCTACCCAAACCTGAAAATAAGCATTGAAGGCCACGTATGCTGCATAAAGGATGCCGCAGATGCATGGGACATTGACACTTATGAGCAAACCCTGTCGGTGAACAGGGCGAGGGCAATATACAATTACCTTGTAGGCAAGGGCATCGATTCTGCAAGGCTGAAATATGCCGGATTCGGAAGGAGACGACCGGTTGTAGCCGATGAACAGAATGAAAGGGACGCTGAACAAAACAGGCGTGTGGAAGTAAGAGTTCTTGAAAACAAATAATCGAGATCAAAAGCCCCCTCATTACTCAACGAAGCAAAACATTCAAAATTTCCCAACACCTCATTAACGAAAAGGGAAGCGCATCTGTGAACTGATAGGTGAATTGTTATTCTTTTTGCCGATACTACCACCAGTACCGCTCTTTGTGTTTTTATGATATCCCTTGCTGCTGCTTAAAGCGATCTTTACGGCATCGGTCATATTATCAGCTATAAAAGACCTTTTGTCTTTAGACTCCGTACGTTTGCGTGTGACAAGATAAACTTCATCTTCCGCAAGGGTGAATACTACCGGTATATTGGTAAAATAGATGCCATTTACCAATTCATTGTAAGCGTTTGTGACCTCGTCATTCGACCTGTGGACATCAAAGAATATCACATCGGGCCTTACCTCCGCAATCATCTCATTGATATTCTGCAAATTGAATGCCGTGAACACCAGCATATTCTTTTCCCTGAGCAGTTGCGCATCGGCCACCATGGCAACAGGGTCATCTCCGAGTAACAGGATTTTCAGGCGCATAGACAGTACTTTATATCATATACGGTAAAAACCATGCCAAAGTTTGTTATTTTTATTACGTGTGCATAAAATGTGCATTGCGTCCACTTCAATAAACTCTTATGAAAAACGCACTAGTCGCCGCAGCCATATTTGCTTCATTCCATTTCGCCAATGCGCAGAATGTAGCATCTGTGTATATAGGTAAGCAGGAATGGATGGCGGGCAACCTTGACGCATCGGTTTACTGGGATGGCACAACGATACCCGAAGCGAGAACCATAAAAGAATGGCAATATTACAATGAGCATAAGATGGGATGCTACTGCAAGTATGACAATGAAGGCTGTTATGCTACCATGTATGGCAAACTGTATAACTGGTATGCGATAAAATACGGCGTAGCTCCGCGCTGCTGGCGTGTGGCCACAAAGACAGACTTTGACCGGCTCGTTGCATACTTGGGTATTGACTCAGCAGCACGCAAACTTAAAGGGACACATAGCTGGAACAATGACTGGAACGGCAACAATCAAAGCGGGTTCAATGCACTGGCAGCGGGATGCAGAAATGCAAACGGCACCTTCAGCTTTGTAGGCAGACAGGCATTCTGGTGGGTGCATCCCGAAGACCGAAAAGGTAAGGAGAGAGGGCTGTATTTTTTCATCAATTACGATGACAAACTAAATTATGAACCAAGTAATGATTTCGGATTCTCTGTGCGGTGCGTAAGGGATATAGGCGAACGCAGACCACAACCCTGTGATTAGGGCACTGAAATAATCAGGTATATTAAGCAAATCTCAATTCAATGAAATACCGGGTAATGTTGCCGGGAGTGTATTATGAAAGAGTAACGGGTGACAGGATACTTCGGTGAAATGATGATAAAGCGGGAAGGCAAGTACCATTTCCATAGCTTCCTGTTCATCTTCGGCGTTTATCACGCACCACACCATGCTGCGGCTAAGCGATACGCTATATGACAATATGCGGCCTTCTGAGAACAATTTATTAATATGCTCCCTATGCACAGGTACAACAGCACTGAGCTCATCGTTAAACGGAGGAAGTTCGAACTGAAATAAGAAAGCGGCCATTGCGAAATTTACCAAAATTACGTTTTATCGCAATAACGTGACGTTGCCGTGTTTTTTAATGCGCTTGCCACTAAGGCAGAACCCATCCGCCTCCCAAACATAAACACCCTGGTCACATGCTTTTCCGTTAAAAGTCCCGTCCCACCCTTGAGTAGGGTTAGTGGTCTCAAATACAAGCACGCCCCACCTGTTATACACACGGAAATGGTTAAGTTTCACGATGCTCTGGTTCAGAATGCCGAACCTGTTAACAGCGGTATGCTGACTTGCCGGGGAGAATGCGTTTGGCAAGTAGAAATCACCGCAATTGAGGCGCACAACAACAGTATCTTTTGCCACACAGCCGAAAGTATCGTTCAATTCCGTAACCGTAAGGTAGTAAGTGAAATCGGTTGGGGGATAAACGTAAGGGTTGGGCACTGTGGAATCACTCATATACTGGAACGGCTCCCATTTATATATATACTGTCCGGCAAGTGTAGTGAACGGCCCTCCGAGAATGGACTGAGCGCCATCAAGAATATATCTGTCGGGGCCGGCATCTGCCTGCACTTTGCTTACATGCACATGAACAGCTGTATCTACAATACAGCCGAAAGGATAATAGATAGTAACCGGGTAAGTGTATGAATGCTGGGGGTAAACCCTTGCGGAGTCACGGTAGAGGTACATAGTATCTATATTATACCCTCTTTGCCACCTGAAGGAGTCTGCGAGGCTGGAAACTGCATAAAGCCTGATTGTATCGCCCTGGCAAATAGTGGTATCCTGATTCATAGCTATAGGAGGGTACTTAAGTACAGTAATCTCTTTGCAATCAACACGCATATCGGGCATGCCCTGATTGATAACAAAATAGATATTGTAGACACCGGGAGAATCGTAAGAATAGACAGGGGGCTTTACTTCCCTGAAGGAAGGAATAGTGGAGTGGCTGCATTGTTCAATATTTATGCGTGTCAGTGTGCTGTCGCCTGGATTAACGATAAACCCATACAAATCATCATTAGTGGTGTTGCGCAAAATGCTGGAAATGCCTGAAGGGAACCGCATTCCGCCAACATTGTTATAGTCAACCGCAGTGTAAGGTCCAGTGGCGGACGACATCTGGATGCCGATAAGCTGATGGGTGGTGCTATCAGTAACATATGCATAAAGATCGCCGCAATCGCGTGTCATCGCAATTGATGATGGTTGATTGATACGGTAGTTAAATGTTCTTGGGGAAGGGTCGATACCCGGAGGTAAATTGCTGGTGAGGAAAGTGCTGGTGCCAGCATGCAGAGCCGTATAATCAGGTATAAGGGAGGTGTCCAGGTCTATACGCCCTATAGAGCTGTTGACTCCAGAGTTGGTAATGAAAAGATACCATTTGCCATTCTCATAAACAGCAGCAAGGTCAGTAGGATTCTGAATCACGCCCAATGGATTTCCATAGTCAAACATACGGGGCGTATTAGAAACATTGTAGGTGAAGTCAAGCCGGATTAGGTTGTTGGTGTTGTGGTTTACTACATAGCCATACCAGTTGTAGTCCTTATCCTGTGCCACGAAAATACCTTTGGGATAGTTGAGTATTCCAAAATGGTCACCAAAATTTACACTGTTTGGCTTAGGGTTGCTCAGGTAGCGGCCAAAATCAATACGCCCGATAGTCGATGTCCCAGGTTCAAAACCACCGGTAACAAATATGTGCCACTGGCGCGACATAGTGTCTTTAAGAATGAAGAGAGAAGTAGGGTTAACCGGCAAAGCATTTTCAAGGTTGCCGAAATTGGTAACAGTAGGTGTATTGGTAAGGCTGTTGCCGAAATTGAGCCTGATGAATTCGGTAGTCCTTGAGTTAATCACGAAGCCGTAATAGGTACCACTATCATAAACGATGTCAATATTCGTTGGGATATGAAACCCGAAGTTATCACCGAGGTTTGTGCCCGTAGGCGCATTCATCAGAAAGCCGGAGCAGAAGCCCCAGTAGTATGATTTCGCATTAAAGGCAGCCGTATCCGCAAGAACGGTTACCGGCTGATTTATGCATACCGTATCGGGGGCATAAAAGAGCGAATCGGGTGATATTCTAAGTGTTTGTGCGTCAGTTTTATTGAGTTGCGAACATAACAAAACGACTATAAGTAGTAAATATTTTTTCATATTTCTGCAGAAGTAAGCCTAATCTTCCGCTAATATAAGATATTAACCATTAATTTTGGCAGCAAAAGTGTATATTTATTTCTTTAAAGCAAAATAATATATGTCCGGTAAATTGAAATACAGCCATTTATTAACCAAAGGTTTAATGTTTTATTTTGGTGTATGCTGCCAGCTAACCGTAAATGCCAAGGAAGGTATGTGGATACCGGCCACCCTTAAGGCGCATGAAAAAGACATGCGCTCGATGGGGCTGAGCATCCCGGTAGATATGCTGTATAACGAAAATGGCACCGGCATGAACAATGCCGTAGTGTTGTTCGGGAAAGGCTGCACAGGCGAGGTAATATCCCCGCAAGGGCTGGTGCTCACCAACCATCACTGCGGCTATGGCAGCGTGCAGGGGCTGAGCAGCGCCGAGCACGACTACTTCGCACATGGTTTTTTTGCAAAGAACATGAGCGAGGAACTGCCAGTAGCCGGCCTTACGGTCACCTTCATCAGGCGGATGGAAAATATAACGGACAAAATACTTACCGGTATAGACGACACCATGAAAGGCGCAGGTAGAGACAGCCTTATTGCGAAAAGAATAAGGACTACCGAAAGTGATTTCAAAGAAGCAACAAAAATGGACGCCCTCATAAAACCCTATTTTGACGGCAACCAATACTGGGTGGCCATAGCCGAAACCTACCGGGACATACGGCTGGTGGGCTTCCCGCCTAATGGCATTGGCGCTTTTGGCGGCGATGTGGAAAACTGGATGTGGCCCCGTCATACCGGCGACTTCAGCATGTTCAGGATATATGCCGGCGAAGACAACAAGCCCGCCGACTACGCCAAGAGCAACAAACCTTACCGTGCAGACCAATATTTTAAAATAAACGCATCCGGGTATAAGCAGGGAGATTTCACAATGGTTTATGGCTTCCCCGGCACTACACAGGAATATATATCCTCCTACGAGTTGAAGCAGGTGTATAACATTATAGACCCCATAAGCATTGATGCCCGCACACGCAAACTGGATGTGTGGACAAAACACATGACCGCATCGCGCGACATATTCCTGAAGTACACCTCAAAGCGGGCTAGTGTAGCCAACGGCTGGAAGAAGTGGCAGGGCGAAGTGGTGGGACTGAAACTGAATGACGCTACCGGCAAGAAAGAAAAGTTTGAAGCCAAATTTCAGAAATGGGCCGACACTACAAGAGAATATCCGCTGGCTAAGACAATACTGCCTGAGATGCTGAATGCCACCATACCTATTGACCCACTGATCACCCTCGACCAATATAACAAAGAGGCGCTGCTGGGCATAGAGCTCATACAGCAGGGGGCTGCACTCGAAAAAATGATCAGCTGCTTTCGCCTGGGCAAAGACGATAAGGCGCTGCAGGACACCCTTACAAAGCTGGTAAATGCGATGGATGGTCACTTCAAAAATTATGACGCCGCCACAGATAAGGATGTCTTCAAAACACTGATGGTACTGTATTTCGAGAAATGTGCTGAAACACTGCCCGCATGGTACAAAACCACCTACAAGGCACACAACCAGGACATAAGCGCCTGGGGCGAAGATGTCTACAACACCTCGCTGCTGGCCTCAAAGGAAAAACTTGCAGTCTTTGCCGCAAATGCAAAAGCAGGCGACAGCACCAAAGTAGCCAACGACCCGGCATGGCAGCTATACAGCGCCATGAATGCCGAGCGCAAACAAATACTGCCAAAGCTATCGGGCTACTACACCCGCATGAGGTACCTGAACAGGCTGTACATGAAAGCGCAGATGGGCATGAACAAATCGAAGATATACTATCCCAATGCCAACCTTACCCTGCGCGTAGCCTACGGGCAGGTGAAAGGCCTTGACCCGGATGGCCCTGCGGGCTACTCTTTCCAGAGAAACCTGGGAGATGTAATAGCGCTCGACGACCCGAATTCGGACATTTTTAAAGTGCCCGAAAAACTTAAAGACCTCTACAAGAAAAAGGACTTTGGCAGGTGGGCAGTGAACGGAAATGTACCGGTAACCTTTGTAGCCTCAAACCACACTACAGGCGGCAATTCGGGCAGCCCGGTGCTGAATGCGAAGGGCGAACTGATAGGCACTAATTTCGACAGGGCGTATGAAGGCACCATGAGCGATTATTACTTCGACCCCAACCGCTGCCGCAACATTTCTGTAGATATACGGTACACCCTGTTTATCGTAGAAAAATTTGGCGGTGCAGGATGGCTGGTAGATGAGATGAAACTGGTGAAGTAACCCCCTGAATACAACCTACGGTATCACCCCAGGTATTGCTTCAGCTCATCCCTGATAATGTATAGCGGCGAGGCTATGGCGTTAATGTATTGCGTGTTCCCTTCCTTCTCATTGCGGATGGAGAACTGGATACCACTGGCCTCGCTCTGAATAGCGTTGACCACAAACCGCCCCTGCGCGCTGTCATACACTACATAGGGTGCGCCCGATGAGCCAAACCTGAAGTAACCCTTCACCAGGTAACGGTAACCGTCAAACACATAATTACCGCCCACATCATCCGGGAAAATATTGAAGTGGTCCAGCAGGCCCTCTATACTGGCCTCGTTCAGCAGCCGCCCAGCGGGGCCGCTGGGCGAGCTTTGCAGGCAATACAATTGCTCGGTATGGTCAGATAGCAGGTCGAAGCTGATGTCCATAACGGGTATCTTATCAATGACCTCGGCGGGCGTGTTCACTACTTTGTATAACGCTATATCCGCTCCGTAAAATGCATGCACCAGTTCCATTTCCAGCAGGTAGGTGTGCTTCTGAGCATCGGTATCATAGAGCCTGCGGGTATCTGTAAAGAACTGCCCCAGTGAGGGGTCGTTATAGAACGAATTTTCCCTGAACTGAATGACGAGGTATGGGTTGCATATCTTCTTTTGCGCCAGTGTTACCCACCGCGTATCAAAGCGCTTCTGCTTAAGTATATTGGCTATCGCCTGAAGGTTGGCGGGGTCGGTGCTGTTCAGGTATTTTTTGTGGGTGTAGGGGTCGGTGAAGTAATGCGTTTCCATCAGCCGGTTTTGCGAGCCATCCAGCTTGGGGAAGAGTTCCGTTTTAAAAAGCTGCTCATCTATAGACCTGTAAAAGCCCGCCTGCGAGCGAAGGTTGTGCGCTACCGAGAGGAAGTAACCCTTGCCTATGTGGAAGGTGCAGATGTTGTTCTCAAACGTGCGGCGCTCCGGCTCATCTACATTATATATCCACATCATGCGCAGCAGCGGTGATGTCTGTTCGTTTATCAGCGCCAGCTTTTTACTGAGCAGATCTGTGCCGGCCTCATTTTCTCCAAATTGCAGGAACATAGCGTATTTTATTTAACCTCTGTAAAAGTATAGGTAATACCCATAGCACGCCAAAAATAGCTGATAATTTTACCACCTGCCGCCCTATGCACTGCCGAACCATGTACCCTTCTTCGCTGAAAAGCTACGGCGGGTGAAAGGTATAATTTCCGGGATTTGACCGAAAGGGGTAAAAAACCGAGGGTGGGTGCGGGTGAAATGAGCCATGGACGGTATTATGCTTTTTTATTTTCAGGTATAAATGCGTATAATTATACCCCCCAACAGTATATTTATACCCCCAAAAGGTATAATTATACCTAAAAAGGTATAATGCCTCGTCCTGAAATTACCATACTACCCCCTTCGGTAAGCACAGCCCCTTCGATGCTCAGCCGCACAATTTTCACAAAGCCATATTTCAAAGAACATGCCCGTTTTGGCGGGTATCCCTCCTTCGCTTTAAAAGCTACGGCGGGCGAAGTAAGTAAAGTTCGGCAATAATGCAGCGGCGGCAAAATAAAAAAACCATGATGGTACAGTAACTGTACCGTCATGGTTTTTGGGCGCGGTGTGGGCGCGGGTTTGAGGGGGATTTAAGGTTTTTGGAATTTATGGGTTGTTGATGTTAACGCAAGTCGAAAAAAGACTTGCAACTATATAGACAAAAGTGGAAAACACTTGCGCCAAACGGGGAATTAAGGATTTGAGACTTTTCGGGATGCGCGAGTATTATGCGGCTCGTTATTTAAACACGCCAGGCAAAGACTGGCTACCGCGCAGCCGTAGTCGAAGACTACGGTTAACTGTAGTTTTTTTGATTGATGAACACTACGGACAACTGACGAGTGAGGGAACAACGCAAGGATTAGCCGTCAACAAAATTCTCTAACTTTTCCCTATATACATGATGCTGATAAAAAGACCAAAAAAGAACAATAATAAACATGATAGAGGAAACATTATATACAATGGTCTTATTAACCTGACTACCAATCAAAATAAAAAATAACAGAAAGGATGTAATGCCAATTAAAGAACTTAACAGAGCTGCTTTTTTTAATTTTATTTTAAAATCAAGTAATAAATCGTGAATATTATTGTTGTATATGGTTTTCTTAATCTCATTGTTAAGATTGATTATTGTAAGGGAAACGCTAACATTATAGACCCCAAAAATAACGTACCACCAGTTTACAATTTCTACAGAAAGTACCCGTTCTATATTTTTTTCGCCTAGCATAAATGATGGTGATAAAATAGCAAATTGCAATGTTTCTAGCCCTACCAGTAGGAAAGTCCAAAAAGTTTCGCTTTTTTTAGGGATGTGAAATAAGAACAGTGTTCCAAGAATTGCACTATCGTATGTTAGCAGTAAATTCATATAGCTTACTACCCACATTAAAAATTTCGGCAAATGTTCAAAAATTGTGCTCCATGAAAAGTCCGGGCCAACATCACAAAATAATCGAAGAAAGATAATAACCGCAATACTTAAACTCGCAGCCTTCACAACTCCAAAGACGAACAATAAATTTGTTCGACTCAGATCTCTAGCCCTCTCAATAAGATGTCGGTGTTGAACTTTTTTCATTGAACAATTTTTCAAATGGAATCTTCCCCCAAAAAAAACCAACAAGTAAGGATGCAAAAACGTCGACTATATGATGTTGATGTGTGAATAATGTTGATAAGATTACCAAAATAAAGTATATTACTGTTAAATACAAATATTTATTTTTAAGTATCATATTAAATTCCCTCAAATATAGCAAAACTAATAGAACATGAAGCGAAGGCAGTAAATTATATTTCCCGGTTACAACTTCTGAAACATCTTTTATCTCGTCGTATCCATGATTGTTATAGCCAATTTGAGATGGAAAAAAATAATAAATTATTGCAGAAAATATTATCGCAAAAATAATATTTGCAGTAAAATTGTATAAACGACCTGTATTATTAATAAGAAAGAAAGATATGACAGGCAATATAAAAACGCTATAATAAACAATGTAGAAACCAGAGATATATGGTAGATTTTTCTCCCAATTAAAGTAGAATTTATAAATATGGGAGCGATTGCTTGTAAATATGTCCATGCCATAGTATATGGGTACAAAAAAAAATGTAATTAATACAGCACAAACAAAATAATCAGTAATCTTTGCCTTTTTCTTCTCTATTGTGAACATGTTCTATTAGTGACTACTTTACCAAACGTAAATGTAAGTGAATTTTGCAGTAACATATCCCCAGCCAAGTGTCCTTTTTCAGACACTCAGCGCCAGTCAAGGAACAACGCTCAAATGAATATTTTACCACGTTCTCGGTATTGTTTCCAAAATAATAAAAAATTGTTAACCGAATGTATTCAGATTTCGGTTTCGCCTTTGCCGGGTATTCTTTTGTCTAAATCTTTTGCCACGGCCCTGCAGGCCTTACCTTCCGCAGCAACACTCGCATTGGATGGTTTAATTCCATAGCGAATAATAGCATTTCTTCTTTATTTCATCTTCGGTTCGCTGATGCGTTATTGGTCGAAAACAAGACAAGCGGGGGAATTCGGCTAAAGCCAGAATTATTAATCACTATTCCCCGACCTAAAGGTCGGGGCTATTCGCATTTTCGGTTGTTTTTCCCCATGCCTAATTGGTACAAAGCAGGGAATAAAACACATTGAATATTATCACGCAGCTCCTTGGTCTATGTGCCGCGCCAATACCCTCTTGGCTACGGGCAACAATGTTTCATTGAACGGCACGCTCAAAGGGAATTCGACCTTGTACACCGCGGGATTGGGCAGTGTGCGTATGGAGCGGATGATATCGAGCTTTATCTGCTCGTAGGTGTTGGCGAGGTGCTTTGTACGGGTATCAATATAGGTCATCTTAATGCCCTTGAAGCGGGCGTTGTGATGTTCGAAAAGGGTAATGCTGTAGTTGTATATCCGCACATCGGTATAGTGACCATAACGGAGAAAAACATAACCCTCATTCTTATACAATGGCATGATGCCCACGGGCTCGATGTGCAGTTGTTTCTCCACAAAGTCGTATATCTCGGCACCTTCGCTGATGGTGGTTTTCATTTCATCGGCAGCGTATTGGGTTATCTGCTCCAGCTCCTGCATCAGCTCGTTATCGGCCAGCACATGCTCATACACCATCTCCAGCCGCTGAATATCAATCTTATCGAGCTTGCGGGGAAAGCGGTCCTGCAACAGTTGTTTGTTCTTTCGAAAGGCGATGAGGTTGTTGTAATGAAACACAATATCGGCAAGCTGGGGGTACAGTTTTCTTTCATTAAAACTCTGCTTCACCGCTTGCAGGTAGGCCAGCAATCTATATTTCTGCAGCTCAAAATCGATATAACCTTCCATGAACCAAGTTTCGCTTAAAGTCATATGCGTGATGGTTTTGTATAAAATTATAGAACAAATGCGATGCCAGAACATGCGGGGGCCTACATAAAGGTTTGCTAATAACATGTTTTCCACAGGGCCGGGTGTTATAGCAAAAAACGAGCTGCGAAAACCTGAAATGCGGCATTTTCAGCGAAAAGCCATCTATAATATTGATTTTTGCCTATATTTACGGATATTTTTGGGCGAACTAAGATGTAAACCCATTGATAAAACACACAGGTAGCTGCGTGAGACCGGCATGCCTGTACTATTATTTTATTGGTTAAAATTATGAATATGAAGAAATTATTCCCGTTACTCCTTGTTGTGGCGTTCTCTATTACGGCAAAAGCCCAGGTTACCTTTGGCCTGATAACGACGCCCTGCCATAATGATGGAGTATTGTCGGCCACGTTTACCGGAATGACCGCCCCTATAACAGTGAAATGGTACACTCAGGGCTCGGCCAGCACCACAATCATTCATACGGGCGTGACCGGGCCATCGGATGTGCTTACGGGCTATTCGGGCGGGCCAATTACGATATCGGCAACAGATGCATTGGGCACCTTTGATACGGGTGCATATGGCGGCGCAGCGCCATTTAACATATGCCCTGTAATAGTGGCCGCAGGCACCTGCCCCGCTATGGACACGCTGACAGCCAGCATATGCGGCGGCGGCACAGCACCCTTTACTTATACATGGTATGATATAGCAACAGCAGGCATAGTAGGCACCATGAACCCAACACCTGTGATACCCGGCAACATATACGGTGTGACGGTGACGGATGCAGCAGGATGTACTTACGGATCGCTGGTAGACCCGCTACAGGTATTTGCCTATGTACTGCCCAGCTTTTTAGACACCATCAACACTACACCAGCAGGCTGCACAGACGGCACGGCTTCAGTATCAATTTTTAGCGGCGGCGTAGCGCCATTCACCTACTTGTGGTCTACAGGAGCAACAACTCCAAGCATAGGCAGCCTGGTAACAGGAACGTATATGGTAACCGTGACTGACGCGCTTGGCTGCAAGGCTACAGCATATGGGTTTGTGCCGCAAAGCATCAGCATTACGGCACCTGTAGTACCTACCCCATCTTCATGTACTGCGGCCGATGGATCGGTAATCGCATTTGGCAGCGGCGGTACAGCACCATATAGCTATTTATGGAGCAATGGATCTACCACACAATCACAAACAGGCATAGGCGGCGGATTCTACACGGTGAATGTAACCGATGCAAATGGCTGCATAGGCACAGACGGCGGATTTGTGGGCACGAGCACACCAATAGTTGTCACTTATACTACTACACCAAGCCTGTGTACGAGTCCAACAGGCACGGCATCGCTAACGGTAGCCGGAGGCACACCACCCTACACTACTACTTGGTTCACATCGCCACCACACTCGGGCGTAACCGCTATAACACTGAAAGCAGGCGAATACGCATTTGAAGTAACTGATGCAGCCGGCTGCAAACAAAGCGGCAGAGCAACCGTGCCACCGATAAATACGGTGAGCCTGAGTTTCCTATCTACACCTGCAGTATGCACAGCAGCTAACGGCAGCATGACGGTGTACCCAACAGGGGGCGTAATGCCTTATACCTACTTGTGGAGCACAGGCGCTACCACAGCGAGCATTACCAGCAGACCTACAGGAAGCTACACAGCAACTGTGACTGACGGTGTGGGCTGTAAAGCGACAAGAACGTGGCACCTGCCATCAACATCGCCGGTGGGCGTAGGGATCGTTACTACACCATCAACGTGCCTTTATGCCAACAATGGTATAGACAGCGCATGGGCATGGGGCGGCACACCACCCTACTCTTATGGCTGGAGCACCGGAGGAACAACAAGGACAATCACAGGACTGACACCGGGCTCGTACTGGGTGCGTGCCACTGATGCCGCAGGCTGCACATCGCCTGCTTTGCATTCATACGTTACCTACGACACCAACAACACCAGCTGCTATTGCCTGCTGGAAGGTAACGTGTATAAAGACGGCAACAGCAATTGTATACAAGACGGCGGTGAAGGCGGCATACCTAACATACAGATAAAAATAGCAGGTGGTATATTCGGCTCAGGCGTGTTCACGTATACAGATGCGAAAGGGTATTACTCTTACAAAGTACCATCGGGCACTTATACGGTTTCGCAAACAGTGAACACACATTATCCGTTGAAGAGCTGCCAGGCCAATAACATTGCTATGACGACTGTTGCGGGTATAGGATGTATCAATACACTCAATTTCGCAGACTCTGTAGATACAACGCATGATATGCACATCAGCACATGGAATTATATGCCTCCTGTGGTGGGCAATACCTATAAACAAGTAACTGTAGTAACGAATGATGGTACTGTAACGGAAGATTCGGTACTTATTGCCTATGCAACGGACGGGCAACTATACAAACCGAGCTTTATCAATGCCGGATATTTTGCGGGCGCGCCGTATTATTATTCTGCAGACAGCATGCCATCGCTTCCTCCGGGCGGCTCGCATAAATTCTACATGACGTATAATGTGCCTACGAATATTCCTTTGGGTACAAACTTAGTTTTCAGGGATACGGCTGTGCATATACAGCCAACATCGAACTGGACGACTGACGAAACTCCATGGAACAACACAAAAATCTTCAACACGCCTGTAGTGGCCTCATACGACCCGAACTTCAAAGAGGTACACCCTAAGGGAACAGGCGCGGCAGGACTTATACCTCATACCGACTCTGTGCTTGAGTACATGGTGCATTTCCAGAACACGGGAACATGGCCGGCAGAGAACGTAGTAGTAGTAGATACTTTAGACAACAACCTTGACTGGGAATCACTGAGGCCGGTATATTCTTCATCGCAATGCAGGGTAACCCTTACGCAAAGCGGCACAAGGAGGATAGCCACGTTCACGTTCAATAATATAAACCTGCCCCCGAAATCAACAGATGAGATGCTGAGCAACGGTATGTTTACCTATACGATACATATGAAGCCGGGCCTGGCAGTAGGGGCACAGATCAGGAACAGGGCGTCGATATATTTTGACTACAATGAGCCTGTTGTTACAAATACTACGCTGAACACACTCAGTACATCGGGAGGGGGTATCAATAATGTGAATAATGTAACTGCGACCAGCGCAAATTCATTCACCATCTATCCTAACCCGACAAACTCGGCTTTCAGCGCAGTGATAGCCAGTGAAATGGCTAATACCGCAACGATGAACATTACGGACATTACGGGCAGGACGCTGATTACAAAACAGATAGAACTACAGAAAGGCACACAGACAGTACCGGTAGATGTAAACAAATTGTCGGCGGGTACATACCTTGTTACATTCCATAACGGAAGCATAACGCAGACACAGAAACTGGTTGTCATCAAGTCGTAAAACAGACTGAATGCACATAAAAAGAGAAAGCCCCGGAATCGGGGCTTTCTCTTTTTATGTGCATTAGCAAAAAGCAACTGAAATACAAATCAATACGCTTGATATATAAATTAATGTAAAATTCGTACTAACATGCCCATTTGAATCAGCGTCCATATCATTTCAAACCAAACTAAAAATTATGAAAAAGATCCTACACCTGATCGCTTTTATTGCACTTGCAATAACAACAAAAGCACAAGTCACTACATTCTCAGTGACGACAACGCCTTGTAACAATGATGGCGTACTTACGGTAACCCTAACGGGATTCACACCGCCGGTGACAATAGCATGGACGACCTACGGCACTGCCGGCACCACCACCACCCATACCGGCATTACGGGCAGTACCGATGCTCTGACCAGCTATTCCGGCGGACCGGTATCTATATCGGTAACAGATGCCGCAAGCGTTACCGGTTGGAACTCTTTCGGCGGAATGCCGCCATTAACCTATTCCATAACTACCACCGACGCCTACTGCCCCGCATTAGGAACTGCCACAGCAACGGTGGCTGGCGGAACCGGCCCCTATAGCTACCAATGGTACAGTATACCCGGCATGACCACACTTAGCACGACAAACCCGGCTAGTCTTCCAGGCGGAGGGTATGGTGTGCGCATAACAGATGCCGCGGGCTGTGTTTATGGATCCGAGTCTACAATGGATAGTGTGACCATCAATTCAATCGCCCCTTTTTCATATTCAGTAACGCCGACCCCAGCCAACTGTACTAATGGCACTGTGAGTTCAAGTACCATTACAGGGGGCACAGGACCATTCAGCTATTTGTGGTCAAACGGTGCTACCACGCCATCTATCACAGGGCTGACTACGGGATCATATAAACTGACGGTTACAGATGCCTCGGGTTGCAGCGCCGACAGATGGGCCTTTGTATCCCAAGTAGTAACTATTTCCGTGCCGATTACTACCACCCCTACCACGTGCACAGCATCTGACGGAGCCGCTATTGCCTTCCCTACGGGAGGTGTGCCGCCCTACAGCTATGTATGGAGCAACTCTGTTACGCTACAATCACAATCAGGGATGCCGGCTGGCGCATATAATGTAACCGCAACTGATGCCAACGGGTGTATAGGCAAAGGCTATACTACCGTTTCCGTTTCAACCCCAATTACCGTTACGTATTCGACTACTCCCAGCTCGTGCACATCACCAACGGGTTCAGCCACAGTGGCACCAACCGGCGGAACAGGCCCTTACTCTATAGTTTGGTATACAACACCTGTTCAAACCACACTTACCGCTACATCGCTACCGGCGGGCACACATAATTTTAAAGTAACAGATGCAACAGGCTGTGTGAGGACAGGAGGAGCAGTTGTTCCGCCTGTAAACGTGATCACAGCGACTACCGCAATAGCGCCGGCATTATGCACCCTGGCAACAGGAAGCATTACGGTAGCACCCTCGGGAGGAACAATACCTTACACCTACTCATGGACAGGTGGCGGCAGCACGGCATCCGTAACCGGCAGGGCAAGCGGCACCCATACCGTGACCATAACCGACGCAATAGGATGCAAGCTGATAAAATCACTATATATACCATATACCTCACCTGTGAGCCTGGGTGCTTCTACTACACCTGCCTCATGCATATTCACTAACGATGGCTCTATTACCGCCACAGCTACAGGTGGAACAACCCCATATAGTTATAGCTGGTCTACGGGAGGTACCACAAGCACCATATCGAGTCTGCTAACAGGACGTTACTGGGCCTATGTGACCGACGCAGCAGGTTGCACCGCATCGCACCATGTGCTACTGGGGTACAACACCACAGCAACCAGTTGTTATTGCACTATATCAGGTAAAGTATATCATGACGCGAACAATAATTGCGTGCAGGATCCAGGCGAATCAGGCATCCCGAATATACAGATACTGTGCAGCGGAATAGGATATACTTTTACTGATGCAAGCGGAGATTATGCATTCAAAGTACCAACAGGGTCATATACTATATCAGAAACCGTACGTTCTTTCTATCCGCTTTCTACCTGCCAAACCAATTATATCCCGGTTAGTGTTACAGCATCATCAGGCTGTGTGCATACGGTAAATTTTGCTAATACCATCAACCCCATACATGACATACACATCAGTATCTGGAACAGTAATCTTCCGGTGCCGGGCAATACTTACAACCAGCATATGCTCATATCGAATGAAGGCACAGTAACCGAAACATCGATACTGGCCGGATACAAACCGGACGGGCAACTCTTTGCGCCAACATTTGCACCAGGCACAATTTTCAGCGGCTCACCTTACTGGTATAATACTGCAGCCGGCTTCCCTACCCTTGCGCCCGGCACTTCTCAGGCATTCCTGAACAGCTACAGCGTGCCTACTACCATACCTATGGGTACGAACGTAGTTTTCAAAGACACCTGCGCCTATACAGCACCAATGAGCAACTGGCTCACCGATTACTCACCGGCAAACAACCTTGACTATCTTAATACCACAGTAGTTTCTTCTTACGACCCAAATTTTAAAGAGGTAAGCCCAAAAGGCGCGGGCCCGACAGGCATCATCAGCTATGATGACTCCGTGCTTGAGTACATGGTACACTTCCAGAACCTGGGCACATGGCAGGCGCAGAATGTTGTGGTAATAGATACCCTTGATAATAATCTTGAGTGGACTTCACTGCGCCCCATATACCAGTCGGCACAATGTAACATTGCCCTTACACAAGTGGGCACATACAGAATCGCCACGTTCACGTTCAACAACATCAACCTGCCCCCGGCAATGAATGAACCAATAGCAAGCAATGGCCTGTTTACCTACACAATAAAAACAAGACCCGGACTGGCTGTGGGCACGACCTTCAGGAACAGCGCCTCCATTTATTTTGACTACAATGACCCTATAAAAACCAATACCACATTAAATACTATAGGCGTAACATTAAGGACAAATAATATTACACCGGATGAATATCATTCATTCACTATTTATCCCAACCCTGCCGGGTCCACATTCAGCGCGCTGATAAACAGCGACTATGAAACCCCGGCAACGATGGCTGTTTCAGACATCACAGGGAAGACCCTGCTCAGCAAAAACCTTACTTTGCAAAAAGGACAGCAAACCATTGCTACTGACATAAGCCAGCTGACACCGGGCATATACTTTGTGACAATGAACGCAAACGGAAAAACAGAAACATCGAAACTGGTAGTAATGAGGTAAATTCTATAGTCCCCTAGGTAAAAAGCCTGCTCCGTTCGTTTCCGGGGTGGGCTTTTTCCTTTTAATCGAACTATATTTGCGGCATGGCAAAATTCTTTTTGAGGAAAAAAATAGGCGACCGTGTAGCGAACGGGCACCCGTGGATATTTGGCAATGAACTAGGCGACAGTGAAGGAACAGCAGAACCGGGCGATATAGTAGAGGTGTATTCATCCAATGGATCGTTTGTAGGGAAGGGCTACATTAACCCAGCTTCGCAAATACGCATACGGCTACTGACGCGAGATAAGAATGAGACCGTAGACGACCAATTTTTTTATAAACGCATAAAAGAGGCATGGGAGTACCGTAAACTGCTGGGATATGTGGAGAACTGCCGTTTAATATTTGGTGAGGCAGATCAATTGCCTGCGCTGATCATAGATAAGTTCAACGATTATTTTGTCATTCAGTCGCTGGCGCTGGGCATAGAAAGATGGAAGGGCGCTATTGTGGCCGCGCTGCAAAACATCTTCAAGCCTAAAGGGATATATGAGCGTAATGACGTGCCGGTAAGAACGATAGAAGGCATGGAACAGATAAAGGGTTTTTTATCTGAACCTTTCGACACGAATATCTTAATCAATGAGAACGGGCTGAAATTTCATGTAGATATAGAGAACGGACAAAAGACGGGCTATTTCCTGGACCAGCAGGATAACCGCCGCGCGATAAAGCAAATAGTAAAGGATGCCGATGTGCTGGAAGTATTCTGCTACACGGGCACATTCTCGCTTCACGCGGCCCATTACGGTGCCAAAAGCGTGATGGGGATAGATATATCGGAGAGTGCAGTGGCCACAGCCCGGAAAAATGCCCTACTGAATGGATATGAAGACATTTGCAAGTTTGAGGCAATGAATGCCTTTGACGTGCTGAAACAATGGGCCAAGGAAGGCAAACGATACGATACCGTGATGCTAGACCCGCCAGCATTTACCAAAAGCAGAGAAAACATACAAAAAGCGGTAACCGGCTATAAAGAGGTAAACCTGAGGGGCATGAAGCTAGTGAAGCCGGGCGGGTTCCTGGTAACAGCATCGTGCACCAACCTTGTGACCCCGGAAATGTTTCTGAATGTGATAGGCGATGCTGCCAAGGATGCGCGGCGCACACTACGACAGGTGGAGTGGCGCACACAGGCTGCAGACCACCCCATATTATGGAATGTACCATCCACCCAATACCTGAAATTTCTTATAGTGCAGGTGCTGTAAATATCAATTATCGCTTTGGTCTTGTGTTAATGGAAGGATAATAACAAAAGTAGCCCCTTCGCCGAGTTTGCTGTAAGCGGTAATAAACCCGCTGTGCAGATCTACTACTTTTTTGCAAACGGCAAGGCCGACTCCGGTACCTTCAAATTCCGCACGATCGTGCAGGCGCTGAAAGATGAGGAATATCTTATCAAGGTAAGCCTCATCGAAACCAATACCGTGGTCTTCGACGAATATCTGGCAGAACTGTTTATTCATTGAAAGATGAAACTGGTTGCTTTTCAGAAAATCCTGCGGCAGACCCGCGGCATTCACATACTTGTAATGAATGCGTATATCGGGCGACTCTCCGGGTTTCGAGAACTTAATAGCATTGCCGATAAGATTCTGGAATAACTGTCCTAACTGGCTGGGATTCCCTTCAATTTCAGGTAACGGCGAAACGTGAATATTTGCATTACTGCCAGTAATGGCCACCTCCATATCGGAAAGAACATGATTCACTACCTCATTCAGCTTCACCCTCTCAAAAGCCTGGGGATTAACCGTAAGTTTTGAAAAGTCGAGTATGTCATCTATCAACTTCTGCATTCTTAATGAGGCATTGGTCATTTTGAGCAGGTACATGTTCCCCTTATCACCGAGTGTGTCTTTATACTCGCGCTCGAGCATGGAGCCAAAAGCGATAATTTTTCGTAATGGTTCACGAAGGTCATGAGACGCAATAAAAGCGAACTTCTGCAACTCAACATTTGACGCTTCCAGTTTCTGAGTTTTCAGTAATAGTTCCTGCTGAAAATTGCGCTGGTCGGTAATATCCTGCACAGTACCTACCATTCTTACCGCTTTCCCCGTTTCATCACTGATGACCTCACCCTTTCCCAGCAATATTCTTACCTGCCCATCAGGGAGTATAATCCTATGATAAAATGACGGATAATCTTTATCTACAAGCGCTTTTTCGATATTGTCTTTTATCATGCCCCTTTCCTCCGGATGCAGCCTCTGCAAGTACTCTTCGTAGCTCATTTCCTTTTTATCGGCCGGCATTCCGAATATCTTCAGTGTAGAATCAGACCAGGTTACTTTGTTATTGACAACATCCCATTGCCAATGGCCAAGCTTTGCTATGTCCTGCGCCTCAGTGAGCATCTTGTTATTTAGCTGCAATTGATGCTCGGCACTTTTGCGCTGCTCAATTTCAGCTTCAAGCTGCTCTGCTGTCTTTAACGACATGGCTATGGGAAGTATCCTGATGAGGCTAAATACAGTAATCCAACTGATGACACCTGTAGAAAAACGGACCAAGGCATTGAACCTGTAGAGGGGCACCCAGAATGTTATCGCATCGATGAGGTGGGTGGAGCCGCACGCAAGAATAAATGCCGCAAATAAAAAATAAATGCGGATAAAGCGCGCGTCAGTTCTCTTTGAAATGAACCTAACTATTATGAGCGGAATAGCAAAGTAGGCCGCCCAAATAGAAATGTCGCTGATGATATATAGCCATCCGTGAAAATCGGACCATCGCCCGCAATGCCAACGGGGTGGAAAATCGGCGGTATCAAACAGCTTTGAAAAAAAATCCAGCACCTGGCTCATGACAATAAAAATAGAAAAACATTGGATTGAATTGACCTGCTCAGGAAATTTCCTATCAAATCAAATTCAACACATTGACATTCAATATATTGCCAAACCAATAAAAAGACCTAACCACACAACAAGACAGTGCAATACGAAAAATCAGCACTCACTGAGGCTGATAGGCAGTTGCACAGCAAGGCCACCCTCGGCAGTTTCTTTGTATTTATGATCCATGTCAAGAGCTGTTTCCCACATAGTATTTACCACGGCATCGAGTGAAATGCGGGCATGATCAGGATTGCTTTGCAGGGCAAGTTGCGATGCCGTAATAGCTTTGATAGCCCCCATTGTGTTTCGCTCAATGCATGGCACCTGCACAAGCCCGCCAACAGGATCACAGGTAAGTCCGAGGTGATGCTCCATAGCTATCTCTGCGGCCATAAGGCTTTGATCTACGGTTCCACCAAGCGCCTCTGTAAGTGCGGCTGCGGCCATCGATGAGGACACCCCAATTTCGGCCTGGCAGCCACCCATTGCAGCTGAGAGCGTGGCACCTTTCTTGAAAATACTCCCTATCTCGGATGCTGTAAGCAGGAATTTAATGATCTTTTCGTTGTCGTATCCATCGCAGAAGGTGATGAAGTAAAGCAATACTGCGGGCACTACACCTGCGGCTCCATTAGTAGGTGCTGTAACCACACGGCTGAATGAGGCATTTTCCTCATTAACAGCGAGCGCAAAACAACTCACCCAGTCCAGCGTATACTTAAACGAATGCCCACCGCTGCGAATGACTGTAAGCCACTCATCGAAATTATTGTAAGGTTTACCATCCGTGAGTGTTTTATTCATCTCAAATGCACGGCGTTTAACCTGCAAGCCACCGGGCAACTCGCCACCGATGTGGCAGCCACGGAACACACAATCGCGCATGGTTTCCCATATGCGCAGCACACCTGTCTTTGTGTCAGCTTCGCTGCGCCAGGTGAGTTCATTGAGCATTACTACACCAGAAATATCAAGACCGGTTTTATCGCAAGCGGCTAATAGATATTCTGCTTTTTCAATGGGGTAAGGAAGTTGTACATGTGTGCCATCGCCATCTTCCTCACCTTCCTTCACCACAAAGCCACCACCTATAGAGTAAAAAGTCTCGGCAATTTCGTCTCCATCATTGTACGAGCAAAGAAAAGTGAGTGCATTAGGGTGAAACGGGAGGCTTTGGTCGAAGAGAAATACCACATCTTCCGCAGGGTCGAAGTTTATTTCGTGTTCGTTGTTCAGATTCATTTTCCTGCGTGTGGCGATCTCTTCCATGCGCGTGTCTATCATGTTCACATCGAACGTAACCGGGTCTTCGCCACACAGGCCTAATATTACCGCCACATCTGTACCGTGGCCTTTTCCTGTTTTTGCAAGAGAACCATAAAGCAGCACCCGCACACTTGTCACCTTATCTATGCCTTTACGCTTTAGTGTATCAATAAACCGGTGGGCGGCACGCCATGGGCCAAGTGTATGAGAACTGCTGGGGCCTATGCCGATCTTAAAAATATCAAAAACTGAAATGCTTTCCTGTTTCACGCGCGCAAAGATAGTGCAAATGAAAGAAGGGAAAAGCTAAATAGAATATAAAGGTTTGCCCCACCACAGGGGAACCTACGGCAGGGAAACCTACAAACCACACACCTAAACTTAATTCCTATGGCATAAGCACTGCATTAACCACATGAATAACGCCATTCTTCTGGTAAACATCCTTAATAGTCACCATGGCTGAATTACCTTTAGCATCCTTAATCATCAGGTCTTTACCTTTTTGCCATACTGTAAGCTGCCCGCCATGAACTGTCTGTAACATAGCTTTACCATTACCGGATTTCATTTTGTCCATAAGCGCCTTTGAATCAAGTGTACCGGAGACAACGTGATACGTAAGCACAGAGGAAAGCTGGTTTTTGTTTTCGGGCTTTAACAGCATGTCGACTGTGCCGGACGGAAGCAGACTGAAGGCCGCATTTGTTGGCGCGAACACGGTGAACGGTCCGGGACTTTGCAATGTTTCTACAAGCCCAGCGGCCTTTACAGCCGCTACCAGCGTAGTATGGTCTTTAGAGTTTACTGCATTTTCAACAATGTTCTTTGTGGGATACATTGCTGCGCCGCCTACCGTTACTGTTTTCTGGGCAAATGTGTTAGCTGCATTTCCGGCAATGATAGCTGCCGCGAGCACAGGAATGAAGAGAATACGTTTCATCAATTGAATTTTTGAATGGTTAGAAAATGTTTTACACATTCATCTACGTCAATTTGTTTAGTCCGGATTCTGATAAAATAAAAAAAGTTGCAGAAAAACCGCAACTCTATGAATATCAAACAATAACTAAAATTAACTACAACTTCCCCATACGCCTGAGCACCTTCTCTACATCTTCCGGCGTATCAATGCAGTGGCTTTCGAAACCAGTGACCACACACTTTATCTTAAAACCATGTTCCAGCCAGCGCAACTGCTCAAGGGATTCTGCCTGCTCCAATGAAGAAACCGGAAGCTTTGTTATTTTCTCAAGCACATCCCTTCTGTAAGCATACATACCCACATGACGATAATAGGTGTGATGTATGTGCCAGTCTTTTTCATCTATACCCTTGATGAAGGGTATCACCATACGGCTGAAATAAAGGGCTTCCATTTTATCGTTGAGCACAATCTTTACTTCGCCTTTATCAAATAACTCCTCATAATTGCTTACAGGTATCATTTGCGTAGCCAGCTCAACACTGCCATCCTTCAGTATTGCTGCAAGTTCATCTATCTGAACTGGATCAATGAAAGGTTCATCGCCCTGAATATTAATTACATACCGGTAATTGTCGCCTATCTGCTGCAACGCATCCCAACAGCGATCGGTGCCACTTGGGTGTGCTTCGCCCGTCATTACAGCCTCGCCACCAAACGACACAACGTGATCGAAAATACGCTTGTCATCCGTAGCCACTACCAGCTTGCTCAGCGAGGTACTCTTTGCAGCCTCCTCATACACACGCTGTATCATGCTTTTGCCAAGGATATCAATAAGTGATTTACCGGGAAAACGCGTTGACGCATACCGCGCAGGGATAATACCAATTATCATTTAAGGCTGTTGTTGTATGATTTCGGAATACGATGAAGTATAAAAAGATGGCTCGCACGAATTGCGCTGCGTGATATACTGGTGATATTTTTCGGTATAATGCACCCGCTGCATAATGGTATCGTCGTAATGATTGCTGAGCCCAATAAGCAATTCAGCTGCCTCACGCAATGCATTTCTACTGCCATCATTTGCCGTTATGTAATCGGCCAACTTGTTCTTCTGCACAAGTGCAGAGAACAAAGGGCTGCCCGGACGACCTATCATAATGCGCAGGCCACAAACTTCAGCAACAGACAAATCGAGCACATCATCAAAAAAATAAGCCACTTCATGGGGTTCGATACCGTGCATTTCGCAAAGATGCATCAAAGCCTCCTTCTTATTCTTGATGCTGTAATACACCCCATGAAGATGCTCCCGCCGGGCAAATGTAAATGCGGCCGTGTTCAGCTCACCTGTGATGACTGCGGCAACGGGGTTCTTACCCTTCCATAAATAATGGTTGAACCGGAGCATGTTGATGCCCATTGAATCCACCTCATTGAATGGGCTGGAACCACTTGCGTCTTTGGTACCACTATTGAATACCCCGTCCCAATCGAACACAAAAGCCTTAGTCTTCAGTAGTTTTTCCTGCAGGATTATAGGCTCTGCAAGAAATGTCCCTGAAAATATGCCTTTAAGGTGGGTGAGTTCGGCAGTATTCATTCGGATCAATATCTTTTCAGGTCCTGTATATCCAGCATGCCGTATGGCTTACCACCTTCTGTAACCAAAATGGTATCCACATTCATCTTCTTGAAGATAGCCTGAGCTTCATTCAGTAAAGCACCGGCATCAATACTCACGGGAGATGTATTTACCAGGTCGCCTACTTTTTTATCGAGGATGTGCTCACCGTCTTTCTGGAGCAGTCTTCTCAGGTCACCATCGGTAAATATGCCCTTTATAGTGCCATCAGCGTTAGTGACCGTGATGCAACCAAAACCATATTCGGTCATCTTCACAATGGCATCTTTCAGGTTTGAGCTTTCGCTTACCAAAGGATTAACAGCGCTGATAGCTTCCTTAACCCTCACAGTCATGAGGCGTGTGTCACTGAGGAACTGTTCAGTGCCAATGGTAGTGAAATTATTGTCAGTGAGCGATTTTAATATTTTCAGCGGCACTGTGATTGTATGCACGCCAACATTTATGGCATTACGCACATGCTCAGAGTTACGCACGGAACTAAACATGATCTTAGTATCATAGCCGTAATGATTTACAGCATCCACACACTGTTTCACCAGCGCAAGAGCATCATGACCCTGATCCTGCAGACGGCCAACGAGCGGACAAACATAACTGGCGCCAGCATGCATGGCCATATAAGCCTGCTGCAATGTATATACAAGGTGTACGTTCACCAGCAGTCCATCATTGCGCAGCAATTTGCAAGCGCGTACACCCTCCAATGATACAGGTATCTTAAACACTGTCTTCTTAGGGTCAAGGCCAAGGTTGAGCTGGCGATGAGCTTCCTTTACTACATCTTCAGCAGTATTTCCCAAGGCCTCAATCTGGAGGACAGGCACCATTTTAGACAATTTCACGATCATGGCATCAATGTCTGCGATGCCTTCGCGCTGCATGAACGTAGGCGTAGTGGTAAGCCCGTTGAGAAACCCTAATTTAAACCCTTCTTCAATTTCTTTGAGGTTCGCTGAATCTAAGTATAATTCCATTTTTACCTGTTTAGTATGTGTTATTGTATATATTTTCTATAAAATCTCTCCGGTGGGTACACCGGCATATCTGAAAAATAAAAATCGTCCAGGTCATTCGTTACGATACAATCACAATCGGCATGCAACGCAGCGTAATATTCCAGACCATCTTCAAAATCCAATACTTTTTTATTTTGCACAGCCAATAAAGCCTCCTTCTTCCCACACTCGGCTATATCAATATGCTGAACCAGTATACCCATTTTGTTTTTTGCAGCAATATGGCCATGCTTCTTTTCCGCAAAATAAAATGCAATTGCAAGACAAATAGTCGACGTCACCAAAGTGGTTTTAGTTTCCTTATTATCCGCCATGCTCAAAATCCGCGATGTAAAGGTATAATATGGAAACTCTTTATTCAGCACAGAGACAAGAATATTTGCATCAAGAAATACTCTCATTTCTTGCTTTTAAAATATTCTTCTTTCATATTTTTCCTTTTACGCGGAGTAGAAATGTATTCAGCCTCGCCCTCCGAAACATGCTGCACCCACTTAGCAATAGGTATATCCTCTATCTCCTGATAACCGCCAAAAGTAGCCTTACGTAATAATATTTCAGTAAGCCTACTTAAGCTAATACCTTGACTATCAGCATATTGCTTAGCCTTTTCTATTATAGCTGCATCAAAACTTAATGTTATTTTGGCGTCCATAACCAATCATTTATACGACAAAGTTATAAAAATTATACGTACAAAAAAATTATCCGCGGTATTTAACCTCAATGGCATGCAGCTCTATTAAAGGCTTTAAAAACTCTTCCAAAGCGTAAACGCTTAGCTGGCTGGCTGCATCGCAAAGCGCTTTTTCCGGCTCGGGATGTGTTTCGATGAATATTCCATCCACGCCAGCGGCTACCCCGGACCTGCTCAGCACCGGCAAAAACTCCCTTGCGCCACCTTTTGCATCAGCACTGGGAATGCCGTACTTACGGATGGCATGTGTAATATCGAAAACAACCGGATACCCAATCTGCGCCAGGTGATAGAAACTGCGGGGGTCAACTACAAGGTCGTTATAACCCATAGTATATCCTCGCTCGGTGAGAATGATCTGGTCGTTTCCGGCCTGTTCACACTTAGCTACCGGATGTTTCATATTATCAGGAGCCAGGAACTGACCATGCTTGATATTTACCACCTTTCCTGTCTTTGCTGCTGCCACCATCAGCCCGGATTGCATACAAAGATATGCCGGTATCTGCAACACATCACAGACCTCAGCCACGGGCGCAGCATGATCTGGATAGTGTATATCGGTAAGCAAAGTAAACCCGAACTGTTCCTTTACTTTAGCAAGTATCTTTAGCCCTGCATCCAAACCGGGACCGTCATAATATTTGAGGCTACTGCGGTTATCTTTGAGGAAGGACGACTTGTATATGATTGGGATGTTCAGCTTTGCGCTTACTTCCTTCAGCTTTTCAGCCGTCTTCATCATTATCGACTCCTCTTCAATTACACATGGCCCGGAAATGAGAAACAATTCATCAGCACCGCAATTGATATTCCCGACTTTTACTTTTTTTACACTCACGATTACATCCTTTTATATAGTTCTTTAATAGTATCTAATGATACTTTTTCTTTCCAATCAGTACCAATGGCATGATTCCACATATGGGGCAAATTATATGCCACTTCTGCCATTGCCGTTATTGTTTCATCAGACCAGCTTTTTGCAAGGCCCTGCGGTAATTGTACATTGTGCTGCACCAACATTTGTTTTAATTCCCTTACACCCTCACCATAATAATCCTCAAGGTGCTGGAACGCCAGACAATTGGCATAGCAATGCTTCTCACCCAATATTTTAGACAATCCGTATGATAAAGCATGGCACACCCCAACCTCGGAGTAAGTGAGGCTAAGCCCGCCCATCATAGAGGCCACCATAAGTTTATCATCATTTTCGGGTGTTTGCCCTGCTTTATCGCCAAGATATATTTCGCGGCACAGCTTCAAAGATTGTTCTGCATATGCATGACTGTAGGCGTTGTTCAATATACCGTTCTCAGATTCAATACAATGGATATAGGTATCCATGCCCGTATATAACCACTTATCGGTCGGAACAGAAGCAATCAACTCAGGATCAAGTATGACCTGATTAAAAACAGTCCAATCACATTTCAGACCCAGCTTTTTTACCGGACCGGTGAGCACTGCTGTCATTGACACCTCAGCCCCGGTACCGGAAATAGTAGGTACGCCAAGGTGATAAATCCCTGGTTTTTTAATAAGATTAAGCCCCTGATACAGCACCGACGACCCCTCATTGGTAAACATTAGTGAAATAGCCTTAGCTATGTCCATAATGCTCCCGCCGCCTATGCCCACCACTCCGGCAGGTAATCCTTTGGATGCCAGTATCTCATCACGAAGGTTATCTATCTGCTCAGTAGTAGGCTCATGCGGATCAACATCTATGAATCGTACAACATCTTCCGGCAAAGCAGGAATTCTATTCACCAATTCTTTGCCCTCGAAATAATTATCAACGACAAAAAGAAAGAAACGGTTGTTTTCATTTCGCTTTTCGGCAAGTATGTTTCCCATCTCGGAGAAACTCCCACGACCGAAAACAACCTTATCTATGTTTTTAAAATTTTTATGCATGGCATTACTTGAGGTCAAAAAAAATTAATTAAGCAGGCAATGGCATTGCAGCTTTTACACAACCAGCAATTTTTTGCGCCAATCCCCTCACCTCGTCTTCAGTCCATGTACACCGAATAACAAATGATACCAGGCGACCTATTACTTCCTGCGTTTTAGGTAATTGCAGATTATTGTAATCCTGAGGAATGCCAAATGCTTCAGCCGGCAGTTTAGCCACAGTCTTCATATTTTTGAGATGATCCCATTGGTTGATGAAGTGGTACATGTTCAAAAACCAATAATTAAACCCGCCCACACCTGCTTTATTCAATTCGTCAACTACACGCTGTGCCGTTTCAGTATCGGGGAGCATCATATTAAGGAAAGTAGAGGAATCTCCTGCGGGATCAGCTACCCGGGCGAATGATATGCCTTCTGTTTGTGAAAGTATCTCCTCCAGCATCTTCTTATTTCTGCGGTTTGCAGCGAGTATCTGAGGCACCTTCCTGGTTTGTGCCAGCGCAACAGCTGCATGAAGTTCACTTATGCGGTAATTAAACCCAAGCACCGGATGCTGCTCCATACCGCGGTTGTTGCCTACATGATTATGACCGTGGTCGGAATAGGCATCGGCGAGTTTGTATGTTTCTTCGTCATTGGTAACAAATATTCCACCCTCACCTGCAGTAGCGATCTTGAAGAAATCGAATGAATAGCTACCCGTCTTACCGAACAATCCTACACATGTGCCTTTATATGAAGATGCAAAAGCCTGTCCGGCATCTTCTACCAACACAAGGTTGTGTTCGTTTACCACCTGCATGATGCTGTCCATATCGGCCATACCACCACACATGTGTACCAGGCAGATGCCTTTTGTCTTAGGCGTCAGCGCCTTTCTTATGCCCTCAGCGCTAAGGCAAAGTGTTTCATCAATCTCCGCAAATACAGGTATAGCGCCCACAAAAAGCACTGCTTCCACGCTGGCGATAAATGTAAATGGGGGGCATATCACTTCATCACCCGCACCTATGCCTGCTGATGCAAGAGCAATAGCAATAGCAGCAGAACCATTGGATACGGCATGGGCATACTTAGCGCCTGTTATCTTTCTTACTTCAGCTTCAAAATCGCGGGCTTTCCAAATACCATTACGCTGCGCGTCGTGGTTATAACGAAAAAGCATACCCGTTTCCAACACATCATTTATTTCTTTGCGTTCTTCCGCTCCGAATAGTTCTGTTCCTGGCATATTAAAATTTTAAGAGTGCAAAATTACTGTTTTAACCCCAAACGCTAAAACGGCCGTGTTATTATAATCCAAGTGCCATTTTTAAACGGTCATCTACTTCTTTCATTATTGCGGCCGACGCGCTTCCAATTTCGCCTGATATAAGAGTCGAATTAATCGTGGCAATTTTATTCAATTTTATAATCGAGGATTTCTTCAATCCCGTCTCTAAAAAATCCTTGTGAGTAGATGCTATTATATAGTCTGTTGCATCGGAATTAACAGGAATTACTGAAGAAATGAAAGCAATGATAACGTCATTTTCACCACTAATGCTTTGTGAAACGATAACCCCCGGACGTCTTTTTACAGAAGATAAATCTGTAAATGGAAATTTTGTAAGAACAATGGTACCTCGCCGCATTAATATTTTACCTTAAGATCATTATCTGAATATATGTCTTCTTCAGGATTCTGAAGAAATGTAAAGGATTCACCCTCCATTGCAATTTGTTGCATTGCATCAGACGTAATATCATCCCCCGGCTCGTCAAGAAAAGTAACAATGACAGCATGAGGAGTATCAATTTGTACTTTCTCTGCAAACTTCAGTTCCTTACCATCATAAATAGCTTTCACACTCAACATATACACTATTTTAATACAAATATACGAACTAAATACAAGTTCTTAAAATTACAAATATCAATCCAACCACCCTTCACGCCTCGCAACATTCATTATCACCTTGCTGGCACCAATATGCTCCTGCATAAACTGCTTTAACGAGTTGCTTATTGCCTTCCGGTATTCGTCGTTAGCAATAAGCTCATTTAACTTTTCTTTGGCTTCTGAGGCATTACTTACCGGAAATACATAATTCAAACCGACAAGATCTTTAGCCTCAACAAATTTTTGATAAACCGGGCCAAACAACACCGGCAAGCCGAATACAGCAGGCTCCAGAATATTATGAATTCCCCCTTTTTGGAACCCGCCCCCAATAAACGCAATATCGCCGTAAACAAACATGCGGGAAAGCATACCCATGCTATTTACGATAAGCACTTTGCTGTTGTAACCTGACTCATTGGCCTCAAGCTCGGTGTACAATACCCCTGTATCGCTATACAGCAGTTTTATTTTCCTAATATGCGCATCATCTATTTCATGAGGCACCAATATAAGTTTCCAGTCAGTGGGCAGGACAAACATGCACTCTTTCAGCACCTCTTCGTCGCCCGGCCAGGTACTGCCCGCAATAAGTATCTTATGCCCTCCTTTGAATTTTTCGATAGCGGGAATTGGCGCGGGATTACCGGCAATATTGGCCACCCTATCGTATCGCGTATCGCCCGAAATGATAACATTCTGTTTTATACCAATCCTATCGAGCATCTGCCCAGAACCTTCGTCCTGCAGAAAGAAAAAAGTAAAGCTCCGCAGCATCCTGCGGAACAATCCGCCATACCATTTGAAAAATGGCTGCCCTTCACGAAACGCGCCCGACACAAGTAATGTGGGGATACCCTTTGCTTTCAAGGCATCCAGGTAATGATACCAAAACTCATACTTTACAAATAATGCCATTTGCGGGGCTGCCATTTCAATGAATTGCCGGGCATTGCAACTACTATCGTGCGGGAGATAGAAAACATAATCAGGGAGTTTACTGTCTTTACATGCCTCGTAACCAGATGGGGAGAAAAAAGTAACGATAACTTTATAAGCAGGAAATTCAGCTTTCATCGCCTCTATCAGCGGCTTTGCCTGCTCATACTCGCCTACAGAAGAACAATGGAACCAAATTCTCTTTTCTCCGGACTTTAGCGAAGCTGCAACATGCTGCTGCCATCCAGCCCTCCCTACAACCCACTTTTTAGCCTTGGCGTTGAATAAAGAATATACCCTTATCGCCAATTGATACAGATACAGGAAGAAGTTATACAGTAGCAACATCAGGGATTGAAATTACGGTTAAAGCCTTCCTTTTTCAAACAGTAATTGCTTAAAATACTCCACATCTTTCATCAACGAATTTCGTTTTATCAATTGCTGGATCTGTGCAGTTAAAAACGACAGTGGCGACAGGATGAAAATAGCTACCAGCAGCAGGTTTTTGAACAACAATACCCGGCCTGCGCGGGCAGGGTCGCCGGGGCCGCCTTTTTCACGGATGTATTTTGCCCAAAACCTGAAATTTTTAATACCTCTCTGCTCCAGCACCACGAGGCCTGGTTTCAGTAAAACACCTTTCTGCATCAAAAACTCATGATGCAGACCAATAAGATTATCCTCATTGAGGTGTTTATATATGATAAAGCCAAACCTACTTGCATCTGCAATATCTTTATCCTGCACGCCGGCCGCCGGAAGCAAACCTGAAGCCTGCTTCTGCCCCTTGAATGACCACCGGATAACTGTCAGCAACGAAACAAGGTTAGGGTTGGTGTCTGTAAGCACAATATTACCCACCAGCCTTGCATTTGCGGCATAAAGGTATTCTTTCACCTTCTCCTGGGCGTGCAGCCACATATTTCGGCAGCCTACCACAGTAATTACGGGCTTGCCGTTAAACACTTTTGCATACTCACTCTGGAGAAAGGCAGTGGTGGGCTGTGACGGGTTAAGGAACCATGGCTGGTAACCTAGAATTATCAGGTCATACTCTTTTGCAAGAACATCTTCAGGCGATAGCTTTATTGGTCGTGGGAGATGTTCTACAGTTTCGGGCATGGTATCAAAAAACTGCAGTGCGCTCCATGGGAACGGGAAAGCTTCGACCGGCTGTATTACCCCAAAAGAAACGTCGACCTTGTCGAGGATACCTGATAAGATACTATCTAAAATCTGTCGGAGCTGGCCTGTCTGAGAGTAGTACAGTACCAGTATCTTTGGCTTCATTGGGCGGTAAAATTACTAAACAACCGTAAGATACGCATTACCGCAGCTAAAACCATACTTTCGGGTACCATAAGGGTATTATTGAGAATATCCGTACTTAAACCACAGTAAGGTACATGTATGCATAAACAAAACGGGCGCTCTCAGGTACCATTACCAGGAGCCTGTCGCCTTTCTTCAGCCTGCCGCTGTGGAATAATTCCTCCAGCATCAGAAAAGCTGATGCGCTGCCTACATTACCCACCCAAGGAAGATTGTAGAACCATTTTTCGTAAGGCATTTCAAGGCCTATCTCCACCATGGTATCATACATCTCCTTTTTAAAGAACTCGCTGGACATGTGTGGGAGGAAATAGTCGATATCGTCCGCTTTCAGCCCATTCTTTTTCATTAAACGGCTTAAGTATGCGCCGCCTTTTTTTATAATGTTCTCGCCAAGCAGACGAGTATCCTGTTTCAATGAAAACACACTGTCGGATGCCCATTTTGCCACATCCATATCGTTCCAGCCTGTAAGAGATCCGTCGGTATTTTTTACGGCGCCGGCATACATACAAGTCTCCAGTTCATTGGCAAATGAATTGATCTCTAACCATTCAATCTTCAGTGAGATGCCTGAGTCATTTGGCTTATCCTGCAATAATGCAGCACCTGCGCCATCGCTCAGCATCCAGCGTAGAAAGTCTTTTTCGAAGGCTATATATGGATTTTTCTCCATTTCTTTCCAGCTATCTGCCTCAGACTGATAGCGAGATGCCATAAGCCATGATGACATCCGCTCTGAACCACAACTGGCAGCAACATCACTAAACCCTGCGGCTACAGACATGTAGGCATATTTAAGGCCTTGTATGCTACTGCAACAAGAGCCAGATGTGCTGACAATCTCCAGATTGCCTCCACCCAACTCACCATGTACCATTGAAGCGTGGGATGGCAGCATCTGCTCAGGCGAAGTGGTGCCTGTAGTCAATAACTGAAGGTTCTCTATAGGAAATTTATCATCAAACAGCCCTTTTATTGCTGTGGCTGAAAGGTGCGCATTTGTATGCGTTCTTATCCCGTCCTTAATAGCATAATACCTTGTTTTAATGCCATTATTCCGCAATACCAGCAACCTCGCCCTCGATGGCTTTCCATTTATCATTCCTAAAATGCCTTCCATTTCATCATTTGAAACAGGTTCGTTAGGAAGGCATTTTGAAAGTCTTGTAATATAAACTGACCTCACTACTATTAATTTGGGTGCGCAAAAGTAATAATAATTTGGGTTTATTGGAGTCTTCATCATCATGTAAAATGTAAAAACAAGTTTTGCAATTTTTTCATCCCTTATATAGATTTTGAATCACTTATACATGCTTCAGAAATAAATTTTAAATATCAACTAAAAATTTAGTTTACAAACTAAAAAATTAGTAGTTTTACTAAAAATATAGTTGATAGGCATGAAAAACACATTTAAACCACTGACAAAGGCAGAAGAAGAAATAATGCAAATACTATGGAAACTGGACCATGCGTTCATTAAAGATATAGTAGATGAGCTTCCTGAGCCTAAGCCCCACTACAACACGGTGAGTACCATAATAAAGATACTTACGGATAAAAACTTTGTGGGCCATGAGTCTTTCGGGAAGTCTAACAGATACTATCCTTTGGTAAAAAAGGATGAGTACAGCAAAAAGTCGATGAAGCAGTTTGTAAAAAAATACTTTGAAGGCTCCTATACCAGCATGTTCTCATTTTTTGCGAAAGAAAAAGACATAAGCATTGAAGAGTTGGAAAGCATATTAAAAGAATTAAAGAAGGATAACAATAAAAACTAAGATACTATGACATACATGGTGCAGGTTATTCTATACACAGCAATGATGCTGCTTATCTATCTGCTCTTCTTGCGGAACAGGCCATTTCATCAATTAAGCAGATATTATCTGCTGGCATCGGCCCTGGTGCCACCGCTGATTCCGCTGGTGCACTTGCCTGATGTGTGGCAGGCAACCATACAGAGCAATACAATGTTACAAATAAGGCTGCCTGAAGTATTAGTCAACGCGAATACCGAAAAGCAGATATATACGTCGCAAGCAGGTATTCTCATATATTCCTGCATCACCCTTTTGTTTCTGGCATGGCATTCATGGCATATCTACAAGCTATGGTCAATCATAAAAAATAACAAAAAGGAAATGCGTGGCGAATACCAGCTCATAACCGGCACCGGCTATGGCCCGGGGAGCTTTGGACGTTATATCATTTTTCCCGACAAGGAGGTAAACGCTACCATACTGGCCCATGAGCAGGCGCATGTGCATCTGCACCACACCCGTGACCTTGCCCTGCTAACCCTGCTACAAGCCCTGCTATGGCCAAACCTGCTGCTGGCATGGATAAAAAAAGAGATAAAACAAGTGCACGAATTTCAGGCAGATGCCCATGTGCCTGTAAATAAGGATGAATATGCGGCCTTGCTGCTTTCCTCTGTTTTTAACACACCGTCGTTACCTGCTATGCATTTATTTATTATTCACCCCATAAAACGAAGAATTATGATGTTACAAAAAAAAGGTGAGGGCAGCATTGCGAAGACCTCATTAAAAATAGCAGTCGCAATAAGCCTGTTACTGACAACAGCCGTCGTCGCACAGAATAGCCACAAAAAACAGGAAAAAGTTAAGAATGAAACAACAAGTACCGCCGATAGCGTAACCTACAATTATGTAGAGCGGATGCCTGAACCAACTTACAAACTTTTTCAGTTTATCAGCGAGAATATTACCTACCCAACGTACGCAAAAAGGAACAAGATAGAAGGCCGTGTTTTAATAAAATTTATAGTGAATGAAAAAGGAGAGATCACTAACCCCGCCATCATGAGATCTCCCGACACGAGCCTGTCGAATGCGGCTCTGGATGTAGTAAACAAGCTACCCAAGTGGACACCGGGCGAACAAAAGGGGAAAAAAGTATCTGTATATTTTACATTACCGATAGTCTTTAAACTAAGCTGACCATACATAGCTTTAAAAAAATAAGCATAATAATTAAAATACCGACTGCCGCGTTCCAGGTGAGCGTGGCAGTTGTATTTTTATTAATAATAGCCCACAGGCTATATATTTGCACCATGAACAGGGAAATTGTGGTGAGCGGAATACGCTCGACCGGATACTTACACCTCGGTAATTATTTTGGCGCTATACAGAACTATGTGCTGATGCAGGAGAACTACGACTGCTATTTCTTCGTGGCCGACTACCATGCTCTCACCACACATCCCGACCCTAAAGAGCTGAAAGCAAATGTGTACAGGGTAGTGGCAGAGAACATAGCCAGCGGCCTGGACCCAAACAAAGTAGCATTGTATGCTCAGAGCGATATTCCCGAAATACCGGAACTGTACCTGATGCTGAATATGATCGCATATAAGGGCGAACTGGAAAAGGTACCCACATTTAAAGACAAAGTGCGCCTGCAACCGGAGAATGTAAATGCAGGACTGCTTACCTACCCCGTGTTGATGACTGCCGACATACTGATACAAAGGGCGGTAAAAGTACCTGTGGGCAAAGACCAGGAGCAGCATCTGGAGATGGCCCGTAATTTTGCAGAGCGGTTCAACAACCGGTATGGTGAATTTTTCCCGGAGCCGCAGGTATTCCGTTTCAATGAAAGCGCTGTGAAGATAATGAGCCTTGACGGCACAGGGAAAATGAGTAAGAGCGAGAACGTGAACTCCACCATATACCTGAACGACGGAGACGACGCGATAAGGAAGAAGATAATGAAAGCAAAAACAGATGCCGGCCCGACGGAGCATAACTCGGTAATGCCGGATTACATCCAAAACCTCTTCCTGCTAATGGACCTTACGGCAAAACCCGGCATAGCCGACACCTACCGCAGCCAGTTCAACAACTGCACCATACGGTATGGCGATATGAAAAAACAGCTTGCCGAAGACATGGCAGCCTTTGTACGCCCCATACGCGAGCAAGCTGCCGCGCTACAGCAGGATGAGGCCGCTATACAGAAAATACTGAAAGAAGGTGCTGAAAAAGCCCGCGCAGGGGCGGCTAAGACCATTGCCGGGGCGAGAAAACTGATTGGGATAAATTATTATTAATCCTATTTTCCTTAATCCGTTTTATTTTATTGAAATAGCTTCCTATATTGTGTAGCTGCAATACAATTTCAAGATGCCTCCAAAGAACATAACGAAACATATAGCCATAGCCGGGAATATCGGTTCAGGAAAGACAACCTTAGCCGGAATGCTGGCAAAGCATTACAAATGGGAGCCGCATTTTGAGGATATTGAACATAATCCCTACCTCGTAGATTTTTACGAGGACATGCCCCGCTGGGCGTTCAACCTGCAGATATACTTCCTGAACACACGTATAAAAAACCTCATTGACATAAGGAGCGGCACCGATACTGTAATCCAGGACCGCACGATATACGAGGACGCTTATGTATTTGCTCCCAACCTTTTTGACATGGGGCTGATGACCAAGCGCGATTTTGAGAACTATACTTCATTCTTCCAGAACCTGAAAGCACTCATCAAGCCACCGGACCTGCTTATTTATCTCAGGGCATCTGTGCCCGCATTAGTAGACCAGATACAGAAACGTGGCAGGGAATATGAAGAGAACATAAGACTGGACTACCTGAAAAGGCTGAATGGGCTGTATAACAAATGGATAGATAAATACACCGACGGCCCCCTGCTGATAATAGACGTGGACAATTGCAACTTTGCGGATAAAGAGGAAGACCTTGCGGATGTGGTGCGAAAGATAGACGCGCAGATACACGGGCTGTTCAGCAAAAAATAAGCATTTCACCCTCCATGAGAAGAATTCTCTTTTTCACTTTAGCGTATACGCTGATTACCCTGAGCGCTTATGCGGGCCTGCTTAAAGGAAAGGTGACCGATGAGCAAGGCACCAGCCTGCCATACGCCACCATATATATAGAAGGCACTACAACCGGCGTGAACGCTAATGGCAATGGCGATTTTGAACTGGCCATGCAGCCCGGCCTCTACAAAGTAGTATGCCAGTATATAGGCTATAAGCAAAACTCATTCAATGTCTCTTTTTCGGGCAACGAGACTATAGAGCACAATTTTGTGCTGAAGGACCAAAGCCTGGAGATGAAGGAGGTAGTGATACTGGCCAATACAGAAGACCCCGCATATGCCATCATCAGGAACGCGATAAAAAAAAGGAAGTATCACCTCGACCAGGTCAAGTCGTTCCAGACCTCCATTTACTTTAAAGCAGTAGCCCGCTCCAGGCAAATGCCCGGAAAATTCCTGGGGAAGGTAGTTATTGATGAAACGGATGTGGTGGACAGCCTAGGTAAAGGCGTATTATACCTGGCGGAGGAACATGCAGACTATTACAGTACCGGCGATAAGAACAAGACAGTGATACACTCTGTGCGCGAGAGCGGCAACGCCAATGGCATGGGGCTTTCCAGATTCCCATCGGTAATTACTTTTTACGAGAACAATGTAAACGTTATGGGCCGTGGCTCCCGCGGCTTCATATCACCAATCAGCGATAACGCCCTTATGTACTATAAGTACAAACTGCTTGGCGAGTTTACCGAACACGGGCACACCGTATATAAAATACAGGTAATCCCTAAGAGAGCTTATGAGCCCTGCTTCAGTGGCATTATTTACATTGTAGACGAAGACTGGGCGGTGCATAGCCTGAATATGTCCCTCACCCGCCAATCGGGGATGGACATGGTAGACACACTGAAGATAGACCAGATATTACTACCCCTGGAGAAAGACACTTGGGTAATAAAAAGCCAGGTACTGTATTTTGCACTTAAAATATTCACTTTCGATATCACCGGCACAGGTGTAGCTGTTTACAATAATCAGATGGTGAACCACCCCATACCTGACTCCATCTTTGCTGATAAGATAGTAAGCATATATGATAAGCAGGCCAATAAAAAAGACAGCACCTATTGGGAAGGCGCACGGCCTATCCCTTTAGAAAAAGACGAAAAAGACAATTTCGTATCAAAAGACAGCCTGAACAAAATTATTACTTCGCCACGTTTCGTGGACTCCTTGCGCCGAAAAGAAAATAAGATAAAACCTGTGGGTCTTTTTATAAGTGGCTGGCAATTTCATGGGAAAAAGTATAAAAATAACTACAGCACAAACCCGATACTGTTTGGGTCTGACAATATGGTAAACTACAATACCGTAGAGGGCTTCAACGCTGCTCCTAAACTGCACTTCCGCCGGCTGCTGGATACGGGCAAGAACCTGTTTACAGATATTGCGGTACGTTATGGATTTAACAATACACATCTGAACGCCATTGGACGGATATATTACCTCTCACAAGACAAGACCTTCCATAACCGGACATGGATTTATGGCATTGAGGGGGGCAAATATGTTTTTCAGTACAACCCCGAAAACCCGGTATCAGAATGGCTGAAAAGTTATTACGCATTATTTGTGCGCGAGGGCGACCTGAAAATATATGAACGATATGACGCTACGGCTTATGTGAGCAGAAATTACGGCACAGGTATTACCTGGTACCTTAAAGCATCTTACCAACAAAGACTGCCGCTGCATAACACCAGCACTTACAGCTTCTTACGCGGTGGCACGGAAGGGTTTAAAACAAATGCACCGGCCTTTCTTGTCAACGCAGCCACAGCCTGGGAACAACATGACGCGGCACTTGTAGAAGCCTCGATTTCTTACAAACCGGGCATAAAGTACATACAATACCCCGACTATAAAAGGGCTACCGGCAGTAGCTGGCCCCGATTTACCCTTACCTATAAAAAGGGTATTCCCGGGATCTTCAACAGCGTGACCGATTTCGATAAGTGGCGGTTCTCTGTCCGAGATGAGCTACACATGCGCCTGCTGGGGAGTATAAATTATCATCTTGCTGTGGGTGGTTTTTTGAACAGTACCTACGTATCCATACCCGACCTTACGCACCTTTATGGCAACCGCGGCATGGGGATTGCATCGCCCTATCTTGAAAGTTTCCAGATGGCGCCCTTTTATGATTTCAGCAACAAAGAGCCCATTTATGGTGAAGCACATATAGAGTATCACCTTAAGGGCTTATTGAGCAACAAGATACCCCTGCTGCGACAGGCACGCTGGTACCTGCTTGTGGGCGGCAATGCATTCTACGCTACCGAAAAGCAATATTATACCGAAGCCTTTGTGGGCATAGACAATATAGGATACAAACTGGTACGGGTAGTACGGGTTGATTTTGTTCAGTCGTGGGATTGCCGGGGGGGGCAAAACTCAGGCATCAGGGCATCCATTAATCTTCCTATAACAAGCACAACTAAAAGCTATCCTATGCATGGCGAGTGGTAATGCTAACCTTTGCCGAATACGCGGTTTATAATATTCAGTGCAGGGTTGGTCATAAAGGTGGTAACAAGCGCCATTATTACCATCATAGTAAACATTTGCGGTGTAATGATGTGCAGGTCGTAGCCAATGTTTAGTACAACAAGTTCAACAAGCCCTCTCGTGTTCATGAGCGCACCTATGGAAAGGCTGTCACGAAGACTTTCACCCGTCATTCGCGCAGCTACTGCGCTGCCGCCAAATTTGCCAACAACGGCCACCAGTATTATGAGCAGGCATGTGCCCCATAATGACGGGTCACTCAGCAACCCCACCTGCGTACGCAACCCGGTAAAAACAAAGAAAAGCGGCAAAAGCAGCACCAAAGCCACATCCTCTATCTTATCAATAAGCAGTTTGCGGAAATTCCATTCGGAAGGCATAATAACCCCGGCCAGGAATGCACCAAACAAAGCATGTATACCTATCACCTCGCAACAATAACTGCTCACTAACAACACCACAAATATTATGGCCATAGACGATCGTTTCAATATATTATGATCGCTTCTCAGGCCGGCAATTTTTTTCAGCAACGGCCTAACCACTAATAGCATCACAGCCACATATACTACTGCCGCTACTATGGTATAGACGGACGAACTGATAGAACCGGCTTTGACAATAGCAACAATAAACGCCAGTATACACCATGCCGCCACATCGCCCGCAGCAGCGGCAGTAATGGCCATTGTGCCTAGTTTTGTGCCGGATAATCCCCTTTCCTTTATGATCCTCGCCAGCACAGGGAAGGCAGTGATGCTGAGCGCTATACCGGTGAACAATGAAAAAGCGTAGAACGGAATGCCTTCAGGCGCATACGCCGCATACAAAAAGTAGGACAACACAAGCCCCAGAATGAATGGTATGACAATACTAAAGTGGGATATAAGTATGGCTGCACGCGCCTTCTGTCGCAGCATCTGCGTATCCAGTTCCATACCTATAACGAACATGAACAGGATAAGGCCCACCTGGCTAAGCATCTGCAGGTTTCCCAATGAAGAGGCAGGGAAAACAAAAGCACTGAAACCCGGCAACAACGACCCCATTAATGACGGGCCCAATAAAATGCCCGCTACTATCTCCCCCATTACCGACGGCTGCCCTATTTTTTTAAACAAATAGCCACATAGCTGCGATGCAGCGATAATAAGCATAAGCTGCAAAATGAATACCGGCAACGGGTGACTGAATATGTTCTCTACGCCATCAAGCAGTTGTTTATGCGACAACAGATGCGCAACGGCGGAATTTACCGGCTCAAGATCTTTGCCTGCCCTGAATACCAGCCACATGACCAATGCCAGGGCACCTAAAGAACCTATATACAATATGGCGGCAGTTATCTTCTTCATTCTTATCGGTAAAACGGCACAAAATACACATTTGCCATTTTATATTACAGTTAGGTTTGAAACTAAGCATAAGTCATATAATCCTTAAATTATGTACTTTTATATCCCGCTTACTTTTATAGCTTCAAAACTTCAAGTGTATGAGATATATATTTTTGCTTTTCGCCTTCCTTATTTTTTCAGATGCATCAGCACAGGATTTTTGCAAGCAGGTGATAAAGGAAGTATCGCCTGACAAAAAGATACTGGACTATGCATCACCGAATGACCCGGATGAAGTCACCTACATAAAAGTGACGCGTACCATAAATGTAGACCCTGACTACGAATCTGATAACTTCCTTATAGTATTACAAACGCTGGGCGAACTGGATAACATCTATACCAAGGATGAGAAGGGCGAGCAGGTGGAAAAAGATGAGTGGAAACTGGTTATCACCTTTGACGATAACAGCACCATAGTTGATGAGACGCTGAAGGTTTCTCATGATTTCACGAGCGACAAGCTGCAGGCTATACGAAGCGCTTATTTCCCGGTGACGGATGCTGCCGCTGCACAGCTAAGCACCAAAAAAATCGCAAAATACAGTCTGGCGGGGTATGAGAAGGCCGTATCGCCGGAATATGCCAATGCAGTGATGCACTATGTGGACTGCATAAAGAAAGCAAAATAACTTCCGTATCCGTATTTCTACTGAGGGGAAAATACCGTTTAAATGGTATGTATCCGGGCTTAGCCACACCTACTTTTGTGTCATAAAACAAAACGACTATGACACATAAGTTCTTTGCTGCATTTCTGCTTGCGGCCACCATTTTCAGCATTTCGAGCTGCAAGAAAAGCAGCAGCACCACTACTGGAACGGGCAAGCCATTCTATTGCAAACTGGACGGTGTTGATTTTACCCCATCGGGTGGGGGCAAGTACCAAACATTAAGCGGCAGTATACCCGGCATACAGATAATAGGTGATGGCGGCATGGTGACGACCATAGAAATTTATGTACCGTCTGATGCGGTGGGTACTTATGACCTGAACCACACGGGTACAAGCAATTTTGCTACGGTGTACGTGAACGCATCGAACAGGGAATACCTGAGCACCAGCGGGGAAGTAAAAATCACCAAGTCGGGTGGCGGGAAGATAAGCGGCACCTTTAAATACAGTGCGGCAGATTCAGCCGGCACGATAAGTGTAACCGCGGGTGAGTTCAATGATATTTCCAAAATATGATCTTTTCGCCGTGATCAATTACCCATAGAAGCCGCCATGAGCGGCTTTTATTATGCCTTTTTGCACATTTTGGGTTGCACTTTTAATTCGTAATACACTGAAAGACAAATCACAACAAAACTAATTTTAGTCACTATTTGCGCACTTTTTTTAGACGGAAATCGTGAGTGATAAGCCATGAGTAACCAGTGGCAGGCAACGTTTTATTCACACTTTTCAAAGAGCTTGCCCCACATATTATGGGGTACGGGTAAAAATCGGGAATGTGGTGGTGGTCACAAAAAATAAAAACCATGATGGTACAGTAACTGACCCATGATGGAAAATAGATCAGGATGCAAGAATTAGGTGTCGTCAAATCATGTAAACAGTCAGAAATGCAAATTCCCTTAACAGGTTTACCTAAAGCAACCTTGCAAACAAAGTAAGAAAAAACAAATAAAAAGATTTGGTGCTTAACACAGAATCTTTGCGGTTAATTTTACCCCACAATGAAAATAGCACTTATCGGTTACGGGAAAATGGGACAGACCATTGAGCAGGCAGCGACAAAGCGCGGACATGAGGTGGTGCTGCGCATCACGTCGGCCAACAGGCATGAGATGAATGCGACGCACCTGGGGCAGGCCGATGTGGCCATAGAATTTACGCGGCCGGAATCGGGCAGGGAAAATGTGATGCAGTGCCTTGCCACGGGGATAAGCGTGGTAAGCGGCACCACAGGCTGGAATGAGCACCTGCCCGAAGCATACGCCGCCGCTGAAGCGAATAATGTGGCACTGCTTCATGCATCCAATTTCAGTATAGGGGTCAATATTTTCTTTGAGGTGAACAAACTGCTGGCATCACTGATGAATGGACATAGCGAATATGAGGCTACCATTGAAGAAACACACCACACACAGAAAAAGGACGCACCCAGTGGAACGGCCATCACCATAGCCGAGCAGATGATAGCAAACCTGGAGCGCAAAAACCGCTGGGCACTTAACAATACGGGTGCTGCTGATGCCATACCTATTATAGCCCGCCGTGAGGAAAATGTACCCGGCACACATAAAGTAACTTACTCCTCGCCTATTGATAATATAGACATTATACATACCGCGCACAACAGGGATGGATTTGCGCTTGGTGCGGTATTGGCTGCGGAATATATTTGCGGCAAAAAAGGCGTGTTTCACATGAAAGATGTGCTGGGAATAAAATAGTATTACTATATTTAAGGAAACTACGCACTTATGAAAAAACTGCTTTTTATTCTCGCCCCGGCCTTGTTCGCTTTTAGTATGTTTTCGTGCAAGGAGATTGCGGACACCAGCGGCAAAACAACTATTGTGCATGACAGCATGGTAAATGTGCTGCCCACATGGCAATCGCTGAAGATAAAACTGAATGACGACCAGGATGAAATGCTGATAGTAGTGGGAGATGCGTCTTTTTACAAGGCTACACCTGAAGAGAAAACCCGTAAGGCCGAAGAAGCAGGAAAAATGATACTGCGCATTTACGGGAAGGATAACTATCTAAGAAAAGGCGAATTGATCGTAACGAAAGACCTCCGCAATGAATCATGGGCCCCGGCGGATGGCATATCTACACCAATTGATTTTGAGTTGTTAAAACGGAATTAAGTTCTGTTACTGTTGTTCATTATTTCAGCTACAGTACCCTGATTTACGCCGCGTCATTAGTAACATCTGGTTTGCGCTCCTTAATCATTATAATAACATTTAATGCAAATTATAACGTCATGCGGTGGCTAAAGATTACGATTCTGTTGCTGATATCAAATAATGTATTCGCTCAAAACAATATTGAAGTGTACCGAAATGGCATACTCGGGCAGATGTATAACGAACAAGGCAAGTATGATTCGGCAGAGAAATACTTACGGAAGGCTTTATTGTTGATTAAAGATAAAACCAGGTATAGCGGTTATTTCTCGCTGATAAAGATCGCGCATCAAAACAGTGATCACGAAAAGATGAAGGAGTATTTTAGGGAACTATCTTGCATATACACTAAGGATACCATTTATACTTACCTGAAGGATTATGCCGACATAACTATTGATACGGTTACATTCAACAATCTGTATCAGCACAAATGTGTTTTGGCGGCAAATAAGAAGAACAGCACGCCCCACTCCAAAGCTGTAGAAAGCGCGATAGCCTTGATAATAGAAAAAGACCAGGCTATAAGGAAGAAAGTAAATATCAGTAAAAGGAAAACGAACAGAACCGAAGAAGAAATGGCTGCTCTTGAAACAGAAATGCACGAGGCGGACTCCACCAATTTTGAGCTGTTGTATGACTGTATAAAAAAGTATGGTTTTGCTGAAATAGAAACACCGCTGAGTTGGTCGAGGGCAACTTTAATCATGCACATTGACAACTATAATAACTTTAAAAAAATCGACGATTATTTATTGAAAGCTATAACCGAAGGCCGCTACAGCCCCGCAGATTATGCTTATTCGCTGGACAGGAGCCTGATAGCTTCCGGATTAAAACCAAAGTATTACTGGCTGGTAAAAGGCTCGTATGATGAATACAAACCCGGAGAAAATGAATTAAACAGCGTAAATAAAGAAAGAGATAAGATAGGGTTGCCCCCTTATCCTATGTGGACCGGCTGGGGATTTTAAAACCACCTCATTGTTCCAGTTACAGTACCCTGATGCTGCCGATACCCGCTGGTACATACACCTTAGGCTACGACGAGACAACGGCAGATTACTCAAGGAGAACTGAACTTTTAGTATTTTGTGTAAACCATGATGAAGATACTTGTCTTACTCTTCTTGTTTCTATTACCTGCTACAGCGTTTGCTGAAATGCCCCATATTTCAGAAAGGGGCTCGATGGTAATCATGGGGATGCTTGCGTTACATCTACTGTCAATGATAATCGGTTGCATTTGTGCAGGTCTTTATTTATTCCAGGTTATATATAGCGTGGGGAAACGCTATAAAGCTCTTTCAAGAATTGTTATAGTTTGCTTTCTCATTGTGCACTTCACAATCTTTGTTTCTTTTAGTAACCCATATAGGTTCATTTTCAATAATCCGGCATATGCACTAACGGATAACTGGACATTTACGATACCGCTGTTGGTTATTGATTTGGCCACATTGGTTTCTGTAGTTAGATTTATGATTGTTCGGGTAAAAGGGAAGAAGAACTAGAAATTTCTATCCAACTTACTCTATTGCTCAGTCATATAGAACTTGCCTTTTGACTTTTCATGGCTTCAAATAAGCATCAAAATAATCGCTTACTTTCTGCATGAGGTGTACACGGTCTTTGCCGCGCACATTGTGCTCATAGCCGGGGTAAACGAAGTAATCTGCCTGCACACCTTCGTCCACGCACTTTTTCAGGAAGTTGATGCTGTGCTGCCACACCACCACATTGTCCTGCGTGCCGTGTATCAGCAGCAGCTTGCCTTTCAGGTTCTTTACTTTGTCCAGCAGGTTGTTGCTTGCATAGCCTTCGGGGTTTTCGCCGGGCGTATCCATATACCTTTCGGTGTACATTACTTCATACATTTTCCAGTCCATCACCGGGCCGCCGGCCACACCGCATTTAAATACGCCGGGGTACTTCAGCATCAGAGATGTTGTCATAAACCCGCCATAGCTCCAGCCATGCACGCCCATCCTGCGGGCATCCACATAGGGCAGTGTTTTCAGGAATTCCACACCCCTCAACTGATCGCGCAGCTCCACCTCGCCCAGCCGCCTGAAGGTGGCCTGCTCAAACTCAATGCCGCGGTTCTTGCTGCCACGCCCATCCATAGTAAACACCACATAGCCATGCTGCGCCATATACTCATACCACAGGTTACCACTCTCCGGAAACTGGTTGTGCAGCAACTGTACATTAGGTCCGTTGTAGAGGTAAACGATAACCGGGTATTTCCTCAAGGGGTTGAAATTGGTAGGCAGTATCAGTTTGCCATATAGTGTCGTTACACCATCATCGGCCAACAGCTCTATATTCTTCACTATCGGGCGGTCATACTCTGCCAGCGGGTCGGGCGACCTTACCAGCATTTTTTCATAGCCGCCGTCGGTGGCCCTTATCACACTGTTCTTAGGTATGCCTTCCCCGCTATACACGTCAAACACATACTTACCATCATCGCTGCACAGTGCGCTGTGCATACCCGCGCCCTTGTCTATCCTTGTCATACTGCCATTGTCAAGGCTTACCGCATAAATATGTTTCTCCATCGGCGACTCTTTCGATGCGGTAATGATGATGTTGCCTTTTTCCTTGTCCATGCCCACCAGCTCGTTCACCACCCATGCGCCGCGCGTCACCTGCCTTATCAGTTTTCCGGTAGTGCTATACAGGTACAGGTGCTCGTAGCCATCGCGCTCGCTCCACCACAGGAAACGGTTTTCCATACCGGGAATGAATGTAAGCGGGTGTGTAGGGTGTACATACTCTCTGTCGCTTTCTTCAAACAAAGTGCTAACGAGCATACCGGAATGCGCATCGTATTTATTAAGTGTGAGGTGATTTTGTCCGCGGTTGAGTATGCCTATGTAGATGTGCTTTTCATCGGGGCTCCAAGTCACGCTGGTCAGGTAATGGTCTTTGGGCGTGCCGGTGCGCATGGCCACGGTCTTCCCTGTTTTAGGGTTATACACGCACAGCGTGACTTCGTGCGAAGTGCCGCCCGCCATAGGATATTTGATGAGGTCGACAGTGGCGGGAGTTTCATTCCATTTCACTATCGGGTAGTCTTTTACCATGGTCTGGTCCATGCGGTAGTAGGCGAGATAGTTACCCTTTGGCGAGAAAAATATGCCACCATCTATCCCGAACTCATCCCTGTGTACGGATTGCCCGCATACTACATTTTTGTTGCGCTCTCTTGTTACAGGCACTTTGCCTTTTTCCCTCGTCCACAGCCATAGATTATTATCTATGGTATAGGCTATTTTCCTGCTCTTGTCCACCTTTATATTTTCTGCCTTTTCGGGCAGGGTCGCCATTTTGGCAGTAGCCCAACTCATGTCCTTGCCCAGTGTAGCCAATACTACATCCTTATCCTTCTGAAACCAGGCATTACTCTTATCCAGCCATTTAATGGCGGGTGTTATGTATTCTTTACCTTTTGGCCCATCGGTTTCAATTGCCGCAACCACAGTGGCTGTGCCGGCAGCATGGTCGGCTACCGTCCAGGCATCCTTGCCTTCGGCTTTCTCTACCTGCCAGAAGTTATGCGTTCCCGGCTGCCACGATGCACCTTTCACACCTTTTGTGGCGAGTGTGGTGCCCATGCCATTGGTGGCTTCGGCTATTGTAAATTGCTTTGTTTGCGCAAAAGAACCCGCCGAAACAATGATTGCACCTGCGAGCAGGAATCCTGATATTTTAGTATTCATATTGAAAAATTAACCCAACAAACATAAGGCAAATGCCCCATAAAAAAAGCCCCCGAATGCGGGGGCTTTTCAAATATTATAAATAAGCTATTACAGTTGATCGTAAATAGGAGCATCTACGTTCCTGTAGATACCATAGTACTGGTAAGATTTATGGCGGTAGCCTTTCTTAATGTACACATCGGTATCTGTATCTTCAGGTATAGTAACCCATGAGTGACGCTTGGCCAGCAGCCAGCGGTAAATACATACTGTATTAGAGCCACGGCGTGTAAGCGCATAAAACTGCAGGTGCTTCTGTGTGTAGCCATTCTTCAGCATCTGGTCGTCAGTAAACTCATCTTCTGCTACGCTGATGTGTGCACGGCTTACGGGGTTGAACCAGCCATTTACGGCTACCCTTCCGGGGCCCGGGGTACGGTATGCCCAAAACATCAACGTCTTATCGCTCCAGCCCCAGTTGATCAATTGTCCGTCCTGGTATTCGCCATCAGCTACCGTACAGAATTGCTGGTCTTCAGGTATATACCAACGGAATACCCTTACAAGATCATCTTGCCCGAAAGAGGTGTTAGTAAATAATAATGCTGCCAGAACAGTTGTAAATACAATAATGGTTCTTTTCATCTGAATGTTTTTTGATTTAATTAGTTGCCAGATGTAACTCCCCTGAGGTCGTTTCATGTTCGGTCTTACTTTCAAAATTGCACCCAAAATACATAAAAATTTCGTTGCCTTGCAAATTATTATCCCAAAATTTTTTTTTAATGCTATGAAATATAGCGGAGACCGTGGATTTATCCCAATAAAATCAGGCATTTACACCTGCAGATATTGATTCCAGGTCAATCAATTTTCGCTTATATTCTGCTATACCAGCCCAATAAACAAAGAAACAAACAAACCATATATACTTCATATAATCGTTCAGGTAAGGAATATAGGCGCAAACCTGCACGATCGCTAATGCAATTCCGGCATAGAATGTTGGCCTTTTCTTCACTATCCCATTGTCATTCAATTCTGATTCTATTGATTGTGATAACCTGACAGCCATTACAAACTGCCATATCACGTCGAAAACAGGTATCAGAAGGAGCCATCCGGCAAATACCGGCAGTTTTCTGTTTGCCGGTTTTATCGCCTTCAGTGTATTTTGCACAGAAAGGCAAAACAGTATAAACGGGATGGAGAAAATTGCTACTAAAACCAGAAATGTACCGGCATTGGCGAAAATTTCTTTATCCATTTTCTAATAATTTAAATAAAATTAATAAAAAACATTCAATATTGATATTCATAGTGATAGACCTCACTCCAACCATCTCTGCACCTGCCTCGGCAGACAGGGAAACCCAATATCCACTATTGAGGCATATGAGCCTTTTCAGCGTTTTGCCAAACCGTAATACTGATACGTTTTATGGCTGTAGCCCTGTTTTATGAACTCATCTGTGTTGCCATTTTCCGGAATAATGGCCCATGAATGCCGGGAGGATAACAACCAACGGTAAATACAAACGGTATTTGCCCCCCTTCTGGTAAGCCCATAATATTGCAAATGCTTATTTGTGTACCCATTATAAATTAGCTGGGCATCTGTAAACTCATCCTCTGCTACGCTTACGCTGGCTTTGGTTACAGGATTATACCACCTGTGTACGGTAACCCGGTTTTTGCCGGGTTTTTTATATGCGTAGAACAGGAAAGTCTTGTCAATCCAACCGCTACGTGCTAACTCTTTCTTTGTGTATTCATTGTCCGCAACTGTTACATACCCCTTATTCGTGGTATCGTACCACCTGTAAACTGCAACCATGCCCCGCTTAGTTGCACCAGCTTCATTTGCGACAAGCATAATGCCGCATATAGCTATAAAAGCAAAAAAGTTTCTCATATTTCAAAGATATACAATTTTAAACTTTAAAATACAAAGAAACATCTATGCTTTGACTACCCTTTACAGATATAAGTACTAAATGTATTTCTCAGTAATGCTATCTACACAACCCTTTCAAATTCCCCTCTTTTGGCGTAACTTCGCAACCCTTTTGCCAAGCTGGCAGTTAATTTTCAATTGCATGGTTTTTGATACTTGGTAGGGGACTATATTTTTTTACCTGAGGTTAAGCCGGGAGAGGACCTCCCGGATATTGACCTTTAACTATTGACTTAACTAAAATGATCGGTTTTCTCTCAAAAATATTCGGCGGCAGCAAGTCTGATAAGGATGTAAAACGTATACAACCCTTAGTTACCGAAATAAACAACTTTTACGCCCAGTACCAGTCGCTCTCGAACGACCAGCTCCGCGATAAAACACAGGAGTTCCGCAGGCGCATACAGGAGCACCTTACAGATATAGACGCCCAGATAGCTGATAAAAAAGCGGAGTCGGAGGCGGGCGACGCTGATGATATACAGGGGCGCGAAGCCATATACAATGAGGTGGACAAGCTGGTAAAAAAGCGCGATGAGCAGATAGAAGAAATTCTGCGCGCCATATTGCCCGAGGCTTTCGCCGTGGTAAAAGAGACCGCACGCCGCTTTAAAGAGAACACAGAGGTGGTGGCCACCGCTACCGACCTTGACAGGCAACTGGCGACCTTTAAGAAGCATATTCGCATAGAAGGCGATAAATGTATTTACCAGAACACCTGGGATGCCGCCGGCATAACCGTGACCTGGAACATGCTGCACTATGATGTGCAGCTGATAGGCGGTATAGTGCTGCACGAAGGCAAAATATCGGAAATGGCCACAGGTGAGGGTAAGACACTGGTGTCTACGTTACCGGCATACCTCAATGCCCTTGCGGGTGAAGGCGTGCATATAGTTACCGTGAACGATTACCTGGCCCGTCGTGACCAGGAGTGGAACGGGCCGCTGTTTGAATGGCTGGGCCTGCGTACTGATTGCATAGACAAACACGAACCAAACTCCGAACGCCGCCGCCAGGCATATCTTGCTGATATTACCTACGGCACCAACAACGAATTCGGTTTCGACTACCTGCGCGACAACATGGTACACCACCCAAGCGAGATGGTGCAGCGCAAACACCACTACGCAATGGTGGATGAGGTGGATAGTGTACTTATTGATGATGCGCGTACACCGCTCATCATATCCGGCCCGATACCAAGGGGGGACGAACAGCAGTTTCACGCGTTGAAACCGCGGATAGAAAGGCTGATGGAAGCCCAACGCAAAGTGACCAACCAGGCCCTGACAGAAGCAAAAAGGCTGATAGCAGAAGGCAAAACCGATAAAGAAACAGGCGGGCTACAATTGTTCCGCTCTTATCGCGGGTTGCCCAAGAACAGCGCTATTATCAAATACCTGAGCGAGGAAGGGAATAAGCAGATAATGCAGAAGACAGAAAACTACTACATAGGCGAACACCAGAAACACATGCCTAAGGTAGATGAAGAACTGTACTTTGCCATTGATGAAAAAAATAACAGTGTCGACCTTACTGATAAGGGTATTGCTCTCATTACCGGCGCGGGCGAAGACCCCAACTTCTTTATACTGCCCGATATAGGCAGCGAGCTTGCCGAGATAGAAAAGCAGGATGCCACACCTGAAGAAAAAGTGCAGCGCAAGGACGCCCTGCTACAGGACTACGCTATAAAGGCCGACCGCATTCACTCTATACAGCAGTTGCTGAAAGCCTACACCCTGTTTGACAAAGACATTGAGTATGTGGTAATGGATGGCAAGGTGAAAATAGTAGATGAGCAGACCGGCCGTATACTTGATGGCCGCCGCTACAGCGACGGACTGCACCAAGCCATAGAAGCGAAAGAAAATGTGCAGGTGGAAGCGGCAACGCAAACATTTGCCACCGTTACCCTGCAGAACTACTTCCGTATGTTCCATAAGCTGGCAGGTATGACTGGTACCGCCGAAACGGAAGCCGGCGAATTCTGGAGCATATACAAGCTGGACGTGGTGACCATACCTACCAATGTATCCGTCATCCGTAAAGACCAGCAGGACCTGGTGTACAAGACCAAGCGCGAAAAATATAAAGCAGTAATAGACGAGATAGAAGCGCTGCGCGCCATAAACCGGCCAACGCTGGTGGGCACTACGTCGGTGGAAGTATCGGAACTGCTGAGCCGTATGCTGCAGCAGAAAAAGATACCCCATAATGTACTGAACGCCAAGCAGCACGCCCGTGAGGCCCAGATAGTAGCAGAAGCAGGTCTGCCCGGCGCGGTGACCATAGCTACCAACATGGCCGGCCGTGGTACGGATATAAAACTAGGTCCGGGCGTGAAGGAAGCAGGTGGCCTGGCTATCATTGGTACGGAGCGCCACGAAAGCCGCCGTGTGGACCGCCAGTTGCGTGGCCGTGCTGGCCGCCAGGGCGATCCCGGCAGTTCGCAATTCTTCGTGTCGCTGGAAGATGATCTTATGCGTCTCTTCGGCTCTGAGCGTATTGCCGGCCTTATGGACAAAATGGGCCATAAAGACGGAGAAGTGCTGCAGCACAGCATGATATCCAAATCCATTGAGCGTGCACAACGTAAGGTAGAGGAGAACAACTTCGGTATGCGTAAAAACCTGCTGGAGTATGATGATGTAATGAACTCCCAGCGCGACGTTATCTACAAGCGCCGCAGGCACGCCCTGTTTGGCGAGCGCCTCGCCATAGACCTCGACAACGCCATGTACTCCGTTTGCCTTGGCTATGCCGAACAATTTGCGGAGAACAAAGACGTAGAGGCATTTAAGATCGAGGTGATGAAGCACCTTGTTGTAGAACCCGAGATAAGCGCTGAAATATTGCAGAAGGGCGATGTGAACACCATTGCCGAAGCCCTCTATAACCAGGTAAAAGACTTCTATCATCGCAAGATGAATGCTATGCGCGAGCACATGCTGCCCACGCTCACACAGATACATGCCGAGAATGGCGACAAGATCGACAACATAGCCATACCATTCACCGATGGCATACGCGGCATACAAATATATGTGGACCTGAAAGAAGCAGTTGAGCACAGCGTGACACCGGTAGTGAATACGCTGGAGAAGAACATGACCCTGGGTATGATAGACGACTCGTGGAAGAACCACCTGCGCGCTATGGACGACCTCCGCACCTCAGTGCGTATGGCCTCATACGAGCAAAAGGACCCGCTGCTCATCTACAAATTTGAAGCCTTCAACCTCTTCAAGCAGATGCTGGTAGAGACCAACCGCAATATCATCTCCTTCCTCCTCCGCGCGGGCATACCCGTACAGGAAGCGCCGCCACAGGCAGTAAGGGCGCCGCAACAACACACCGATATGAGCCATATGCGTGTGAACAAGGCAGAGATAGATGCACGCGGACAAGCCTATGCCGCCGATGAAGAAGACTACTATACCGAAACACCCGATCCTGAACCCGTAAGGCGCACACCGGTGCAGGCCGGCCCCAAGATAGGCCGCAACGACCCTTGCCCCTGCGGCAGCGGGAAGAAGTATAAAGCCTGCCATGGCAGGGGATTGGCCGGATAATAAGTTGATTGGTTAATAAGTTGATAAATTGTTTTAACGCCCCCTGTTCCGGGGGCGTTTTTCTTTACCGTTAAAAAGAAAAAACGACCGTTAAAAAAAATCATGCCCAATACCCCCAACTATTACCCGTTGAGCCGTGTCTATAAAAACAATTGATAAAATACTCATCTTATGAAAAAACTTACCTTATTACTGCTTTGCATTGTCTGCACAATTGCCATCAGGGCGTCGACTAGCATTACTACCCCTACAGTTTCGGGACACTGGACAATGACCGGATCACCGTATCTTGTATTTAACGACATCACCGTTAGTAGCGGGCAATCACTGGTAATAGACCCTGGCGTAGCTGTAATTTTCCAAGGGCCTTACAGCATTGTGGTTTACGGAACGTTCCGGGCAGCCGGCACTTCTTCCTCACCCATCACTTTCGATGTACAGGATACAACCGGCTTACATATTCATTGCTATACCTGCCACACCGGCGGGTGGAATGGGATAAAATACATGGGCTTTTCCGGCAGCTTTACCGATAGCTCCATTCTTAGCTATTGCAATTTCCAACATCTAAAAAACAGCACTATTACGCCGATGCGGGGCCTTCGTATAACCCATTGCACCTTCACAAACAATACCGGCTCAGCATTGAATCTAATTGGCGGCACCGGGCTTTGTGAAGTTGACCATTGCAGTTTCCACGATAATATTGCCAGAAATAATAGTATAGTAACAGTAAATTCAGGCCCTAACATCTGGCATTTTCATCACAACGATTTGCATAGCAACTATATGGATTCCATTGGCAGGCTTGTTTATGTCATAAATTCATCTTTCTTATTTTCCGGAAACGATGTTCATCACAACACCAATATTGGCAACGACTCTGTTGCGCCTTCCTACATACTTTACCTCATCTCAACAAGCACAGCTGACGAGTCTGTAATAAGCAATAACAGGATATACGAAAACATGTGCCATAAAGCAGCCCCCATTTACTGCTATAATACGATGGCCGACATTTACAAAAATTATATTTGCAACAACTACCACATTTCTGGTTTTTGCGGGTTTACAGATGGCGGTGGTGCTATTTGCCTGATAAATTCCGGATCAACACTGCTCGGTGCGAATTATACTGTCAGGAGTAACGTTATTGCGAATAATTATTCGCCCGCTTACGGTGGTGGCATCCGCATATTCGGGGCAAGTACACTGATAGCAAACAACACTATCATAAATAACAAAGCAGCATTATTCGGACCAGGAATAAGCGTTAATAGTACTGATACCATTTCACTCTGCATCAGGAACAACATTATTACTGGCAACAAATCGGAAGCCTGGGGTCATGTCGGCAACATTCAGATTGGTGTGGGTAACGAGTGCAACCTGAAATACGACCACAACTGGACCGACTACCCTTTTGATTCAAATTTTAATATTTACACCTCGTGGGGAGGCTTACTTAATATTATGAATGATACCTCAACAAATATTATTGGTACCAACCCCGGTCTTACAGCACCAACCACAACCGCTAACCTCACCGACCTTGCTATTTATGCCGACTTCAGCCTTACTCACTCTTCCCCCTGCCTTAATGCCGGGCTTGACTCGGCCACAACCCCTGGTAGTTCAGACTGTGCAGGCAACAACCGGATAAATGGCGCAGCAGTAGATATCGGGGCTTACGAATACGGCGCCTCTGTGGCGGGAACCGCCCCAATCCTAACAATTGACTCTGTTTACAGGTCTTGCTGCAACCTCTACAGGCACAACACACCTCCCAACCCAGTGCTTACCGTGCATACACAAGAAAAAACCTCCATGAATATTTACCCAAACCCTGCATCTGGAATACTCTTTGTATCCCTTCCCAAAACTACAGGCAGGGTATTGCTGCAAAATATGATAGGCGAAACAATCGCCGAAATGGGCGTTATCAATAATATTACTTCCTTCGATGTCCATACCCTGCCACGGGGCATCTACCATGCCGTATGGAACGATGGTGCTGGTACAATTGTGAGCAAGAAAATAATTGTGGAGTAACCGCAAAATACGACTATCACATCCTCCTCCCTGTCCGGGAGGCGGATTTTTTTTCAGGCAACCGGCCTTTTTTGCTGCACTACATGCCAGGCAGTATGCGGCAATTACCGGCCCTACATTTTTCCCTTTCTTTTCCGGTGTTTTTTTTTTGCCACGGTCTTTTTCATTTAAGAAAAGTAACGACCAAATACACATAAAAACAAAATGAACGATAAACGAACTGATAAGCAGCACTGGCTTCTTGACTAAATGATTGACAATAAGCCACTTATCTATTAGCCGGCTCAAGAAAACTGGAGACCGCAGAAATCAGCCTATCAAAAAAAGATCGAGAGGAAAAATCTGGCACGGAATTTTCTTATATATAACAGAGAAGAACTAAAGAATAAAAAGGAGGTAACCTATGTGTGCAGTAATACTACTATTCGCCTTCATCATGTCTATGGTCATTAACCTAGTCGAAAGAATGATCATCCATAATAACAGGCAGTCGCAAGACACCGGGTCAGAAGAAGGATATGCAGCAGAAAGTACAGGAAACCCTGAAGTTGTAAAATAAGAAATGACCGGAACCACAACCTATGTAATGGTGTGCTAACAGCACAACTATTTCCCTTTCTTGGCCGGAGCAGGTGCAGACTTTTGAGTAGCCTTATTATTGCTTTTCTCCATGCCCTGTGGTTTTGTGAGGAACATAACCGATATGATGCACAGGCCGCCAATGACGCTGATAACCGTCCATGTGCCTTTCTCCATAACATCAGTAGATTGCTTAACGCCCATCACAGCAGAACTCATGCTGCCAAAAGTGCCTGAAAGCCCACCACCCTTTGGGTTCTGTATCAATATAAAGAATGCCAGTATCACACAGGCCAGCAGAATAAGTATTGTTAAAAACGGTATCATGATTGTTTGTCCTTTAAGGCTTCTTCTATTTTGCGGGCAAAGTACGCACTTTTTTGAGGATTTCGCAAACTTAATTTACGGTACATCTCAATGGCCTTATCGTATTTACCCTGTTTAATATATATATCAGCCAGGCTCTCGCTGACGAGGCCATCTTCCTTACTTATAGAATTTACCGCCATTTCAAAAACCGTTTCCGGAATCTCCTCGTTCTCTTCTTCCATGGCAGCGGCCAGTTTTTCTTTCTGCCACATGGTCTTCAGCGCTTTCTGGTCCTTAGTTTCCTCTTTTTGCTTCTCCGATGTACTCTTGAAGTGCAGCAGCCATTCTGAAAAACTCATCACCACCATCAGCGATTTATCCTCCTCGCTCATGCCCCCTGCATCTTTCAGCTCACTTATTTCGAGCGGTATCTCCTCCGAAACCTTTTCACCCTGCTGCAGGAAATAATCCTTAGTATATATCGGGAATATCAACGGATCATGATCAGTTTCGACATCAGTTTCCGTAACTGAAACAGCAGATTCATCCTCGCCCATTACCTGAACCGCATCAGGC
>CAYSIG010000012.1:0-108805 GCA_964430995.1 uncultured Flavipsychrobacter sp. | reverse complement strand
CCTTAAAGGGGTTAACGCTGATAACGGAGCTATACCTTTCTAATAACCAGATACAGGATATTGCACCCTTAAAGGGGTTAACGCTGATAACGGAGCTATACCTTTCTAATAACCAGATACAGGATATTGCACCCTTAAAGGGGTTAACGCTGATAACGGAGCTATACCTTTCTAATAACCAGATACAAGATATTGCACCCTTAAAGGGGTTAACAAAACTTGTATATGGAGGTATTGACAATAACCCGGCGGCGGACAAGATACCCGCATCAACACTAGAGGAGGGGTGGGGCGCTATTCTAAAACATATAAGCATACAGGCTGCAGACCTGGCACCCATTAATGAAGTGAAAGTGCTGCTGCTGGGCAATTCGAACGTGGGGAAATCGGATCTGCTGAAGTATCTGTCAACCGGAAAACTACCTGAGGAAAATAAGGGCAGTGAAAGTACGCATGGGCTTGTTTATAAGGAACTCACCTTTGAAAATAAGGACTGGAAACTACACTGCTGGGATTTTGGCGGACAGGAGTTTTACCATGCGACCCACCAGTTGTTCTTCAGCCCCGGCGCGCTGCACCTGCTGCTGTGGAGCCATAAAGATGCGCCACGGAAAAATGCGGAACAGGAAGTATTTTTTAAACTTGATTACTGGCTGCGCTGCATAGAACAACTGAGCAAAGACACAAAGAACAATAAGCCAACTGAGGCTCTGCTGATAGAGAACAAAATAGATAAAGAGGGATACAGCTCGATGCTGCTGCAACAGCCCGGCATACAGAAAACAATAGATGGCTTTAAGGAAAAAATACGTGTTCACATCAGCAGCGTGAGCTTGCTAAAGAACAGCCGGCTGCAGGGGCTTGAAGAAGTGATACACGAACTGGTGCCTACCTTGTTTGAAAAGCACCCACCGGAATATGCCAAATACCTGAATTTTATAAAGAGCAGCGGTGAGGCTGTGCTAACTACCGAAGTAATAGCGCCGGGCATACCCCAAAAAGATATAGACAGGGCCATGGGCATACTGCACAATATAGGCTGTGTGCTTTATTTTCCGGGCATCATACCGGGCAAGGTATTCGCAAAGCCTGGCGAACTGGTGGACCTGCTTTATAAAAAAATACTGCACGACAGTAAAAAGTACACGATTACTGCTGCGGAGCTTGAAGCAAGTATAGCAGGCAATACTATGGGATTGACGTATGAAGAAGTAAAAGGCCTGTTGCTGGATTTCCACCTTGTCTTCAGCCTGCTGAATGAGCCCGATGTATTCTACATACCCCAGTACCTGCCGGCGGCCCCTGCATGGATGGATCTTATGGAGCAACACCATTTCAGGAAAGTATATATGCGTATCAGATCAGACAGCTACCTGATGCACAATGCCCTGCTGCGCTTATTTACACAATATGCCAAAAATATAAAGAACGGGGGCGGGCATGAGCTTATGTTCTGGAAAGACGGACTGGTGATAGAAAGGGAAACGAATGGTAAAGAGATACTACTGATAAAGCTGAACCGAGAAGCGCAATGTATAGAACTGTACAGTGACCCGGAGGGAAAAAACTATCCGTTTCAGCAGGAGGTAGTTGATTTTATCGTGAACCTGCCCGATGAAAGTGATACAGCATTGCGGTTTGGTGGGAAGCTGCGTAGCGAGCCTGAAAACAAAGAGCAGGGAATGGGCGGAGAAAGGAGAATAAAACCCGAGGATAGCAGCCGGTTTGATGTGGAGTTAAGTACAGACGGGGTTTATTTTGCCAGCCTGAAAACGATAAAGGGCAACATAAACAAGAAGATATATCATGTAACCGCAAATACGGACAATGGCGCGGAAAAAGAATGCTCTGTTTTTACCTTCAACAAATACCTAGGCAACCAGCAGGGCCGTATGAGAAAGATATTCATTTCTTACTCAAAAGATGACCTTGCCTTAGTGGATACCTTCATTGCCCACCTGGCGCCACTTAAGCTTGATGGCAAAGTAGCCACATGGTATTGCACTGACCTGAAACCGGGAACGGACTGGAACGCAGAGATAAAGGAACATTTTGATGCCGCGGACATGGTATGTTTTATGGTGAGCTATAATTTTCTGAATACTCCTTACATCCTTGAGTATGAAATAAAGGCAGCAATAAAAAGGAAAGAAGAGGATAAGAACTTCCTAATCGTGCCCATCATCCTCGATTATTGCTCATGGGATGCAGAGGTATACAAGCTATCGCAATACACCGCACTCCCTTATACCGCAAAAGAAGTAGTCAGCTTTAAGAACCCGAATATGGCATGGTATGCCATTACCGAATGCCTGCGCATGGTGATAGATGAAAACAAGCAATTGGAAAAGCAGGAAGATGGCGACAAGTATTTTCAGACTGCTAAAAAATCGAAAAAATTAACAGAGATATTTGAGGCGATAAAAAACAGAACGGCTTAGCACTAGCTCGCGCAAGCTATTTCGCCCTTTCAGGGCTTTGCGTTATGGGTGCATTTTTACCGGGGGCTTGCACCCCCTGCTAAAGGTCGTAGCTACCTGACCTCTCCCCGGCCCTCTCCGAAGGAGAGGGAGATGTGACGTAAACAGGCAGTAAAGTATAGGTCGTGGCAGCTATCAACCAAAAGTCTATTTTGAATGTCTGAATGTTATAAATCACTTAGTACAAAAAAGCCCGTACAAAAAAAAATCCTAAAAGCGGGCAGAAACCGCACCTGTAACAGGTGATGCGGTACACCAGCTACCGTATAAAAACGATCTTCCCGGTATGTACCTGCCTGCCATCGCTATCTGAAACGAAAAACAGGTACACACCGCTTTGAGGCCGATGGCCGGTATAATCATTACCGTCCCACACCATCTGTCCGCCCAGCGTTTTGGCCCTGTACACGAGGTGCCCCGCAATATCGGTTATGCGCACATCGGCATTGTTCACCAACCCGCGTATGGCTATGGTGCCGCTATATGCTGCAGGCACCGGGTTAGGAAACACGAGGATATCCCTATTAGACGATTCACCTACAGTGGCAGTGCCATGGTAGCTTACCACGCCCATGCTGGTGCCTACATATACATCTCCGGTGACGTCATCAACCGAAATTGATTGTATATAATCGGACGGGAGCGGGCTGTTATCGGCGGTGAAGTGATGGATGACCTGCTGCCCGTCTTCGGACAAAAGCCATAAGCCACTGACCTGTGTACCTATCCACTTGCGGTTAGCACCATCTACGGCTATAGCCTTTATATTCTCGCCCTCAAACAAGGGACCTGAATACTGATCAAACAGCACCCTGGGTATATGGGCGTTGCAGCGGCCCGGCGAAACGGAAGTATCCACGCAATTTTTAAAAACGGCGATGCCATTATCGGTGCCCACCCATATTTCGTTCTTCCTGTCTTTGGCTATACAGAGCACTAAATTACTGGGCAGGTTGCCGGAATTTTCTCCCTTCAGAAAATAATAACCGATATCATCGGTGGAATCGGCCAGTGTTTTCCGGGTATCGTAAACTGCAAGGCCGGTACCAAATGAACTCGCCATCCACACCAGGCCGCTGTCGTCGATCGCAATCCTTCCGCCGCTGCTCCCTATTCCGGGCACGGCATATTTATACCAGTTGCCTTCCCTGGTCTTCACGTAAAGCTGGTGTTTGGCAAACATCAAGACCACCCACAAATTACCTTCTTTATCAAACTTCATGTCTACTACCTGATGATACCCATCGCCATAGGCAATGCTTCCGTCGAACAAAGTGCCCTGGTTTACGGTGCTGTAAGAGCTGTCGGTATTCAAGACGAACATACCATTGAGGTAAGAGCCTGCATAAATGGTACCGGTCAACTCGTCCTTTGTAATGCAGGAAACGTCAGTTATCCCATTCATGGGGGGATACTTTATATGCTTATACGGTGTCCATTTCCCGTCATACAAGTTTGAGAAACCATCAAGGCTCCCATTGGCAAAGAAAGCGCCGTTGTACCCCCCGTGTGCTATATACAGAGACCTGTTGCGCACATAGATGTCGAAGGCATATGGGCTTGACGGGCCATCGGGCACGATGGGCGTTATACCTGCTGCTGTTCTTTTTTTAAGGCCTTGCTTAGGGGCAGCCATCCATATGCTGTTATCGGCAAGCTGAACTGACTGCACGGTACTGTCTGAGCAAATAAAAGAATCAATGACAGCGAAAGAGGTGTTCATTACTTTTAGCGCACCGCCGGAGTTATCAGAAACGCCAACCAGCAGGTTGCCGTGCCCCGCACTTATGTGCTGAATGTTGCGGGGGGAAGTATACACTGCGTGAACAGAATCGCCTGTAATGGTGAATACCTTCCTCCTGTTGCTGAGGAACAAAACATCGTTCACATTCACAATGGAAGAGAACGTATCCTTTGCGGCCAGCCTGCTCCATGCGGCAGTGTTCTGGAGCATGGCGTCATTTTTCTGTCCCCTGTACAGCCCCGCCGGTGTAACCGCAAAGAAGGAATTGCCGGCGCCGGAAAAACCATATACGGGCACAGTTTCATTATTTATCTGAAATTTAAATGTCCGGGCAATTTCCTGTTTTTCGAGGTCTATGACCACAACGCCATATGTGGTGCTCAGATAAGCGAAACCATCTTCGGTATAGACCTGGTACACTTTCCGTATTTCGGGCCTTTTGATGAAGGTAAGATCGGGGATATTGTAGAACTCATTATTCTTAAACAGGTCTATTAACCCGCTGGTATATACCAGCACCAGCGTATTGGTAAGCTGGTCGTAGCCGGCGCATTGCATACCAATGGCCGACATGCCGCTGACTTTACTGTATGTGACCGGCGTGGTATCATTCACATTATAACTGAAGAAGGCCTGGTTGCATATAGTGAATACTGTATGCCCATCGGTTGCAACGCCTACTGCAGTGTTGTATGGCAAATGGGCATCCCAGTAGCCTATTGCGGCATTCTGAGCTTTACCGGTTACCTGAAAAAGGGTAAGAAAAGCTAAAAAAATATGAATACGGTAGAAAAAAGTCATTTGTCGCAGGGTCTGGATAATAAAACGATCATGACAATTCTATATTGCATTAAGCTGCAATCAATATTTCTATACAATGCCATAATTAAAAATAACCCTTTTTAAGGATTATTTCTTTTTATCACTTCTCCTTGGTGCGGTTTTAGCCCTGTCGGCCTGCATCTTCTGCATTTCTTCCAGCTTCTGGGCCCATTTGGAAGGCGTTGCAGGTTTATTCTTATTCTCCTGTAGCTGGGCATGTATGGCCTTTTCGTTAATGAAGTATTTCTGTATAACGAACTGCTGCACTATGCTCAATAAGTTTGAAAAAGTATAATAGAATGTAAGCGCCGCAGCCATTTTATTGAAAATACCCATCAGTATCACCGGAAAAATGAAAGGCATATACTTCATCATGGGATTGTTGGGGTCTTGCGGAGTCATGTTCCTGTTATAGAGCGCCACAAAAAGACTGGATACGGTCATAAGCAGACAGAAAAGGCTGACATGGTCTCCATATAGCGGTATATTAAAACCAAAGTCAAGTACACTGTCGTAGGTAGAAAGGTCATCCGCCCAAAGGAAATGCTCCTGCCTGAACTCGATGAATGAGGGGAACAGGTAATACATGGCCAGCAGTATGGGTAACTGGAAGAGCATAGGCAGACAGCCCCCGAGGGGGTTCACGCCAACAGAGCGGTACAGCTTCATCTGCTCCATACTGAATTTCTGTGTATCATCACCGCACTTAGCGCGCAGCTCGTCAAGTTCCGGCTTCATGACACGCATCTTAGCCGATGACAGGAAGCTCTTATAGGTAAAGAATGACAGCACCAGACGTATGAATATCGTCATCAGCATAATGATGACAATGATATTGCCTACAGCACTCTTCAGGACATAGAACAACGGGATGATGGCGTATTTATTGATGTACTTAACAAAAGCCATAATGCCATACCCCAGCGGCACCATATCTTCAAGGTCTGCATTATAGCTGCGTAATGTTTTGAAGTCGTTAGGGCCAATATACCATTTGAAAGATGCCGACTGTGCATTGCCGCCCGGCTTTAGTGGCAGCTCCATTTTAGCAAGGTTTTGCGCCACTACTGAAGTATCGCCCGGCTTAGCCATATACTTTACTTCAGTCTTTTTAAAACCGTCATCATTTATCAGAGCGCTGGAGAAATATTGTTTCCTGAAACCGAACCAATGCATCGGATCATCGTTATGCAGTATTTTCTCTTCTCCTGATGCTACTGTGAAATAGTCATTCTCCCCATTTTTGTTGCGGTAGTACACCTGTGTGTTCATCCGCTCATTGTCCATGTCCTTTTCGGTATGGAGACCGTTAGTGTTCCATGTCAAAGGGAGGCTATTCGCAGGGATGCCTGTGAGCACAATGCTACATTGCATCATATAGTCATCTGCCGGCAGCGTATAGATTATGTCCACTTTTTTGCCAGCACCGAGGTCGGCAGAGAAATCAATGGTCTTGTCTCCGTTGGGTTCAGTTCTTGCGTTGGGTGTATAATAAAGGTCTGCGGTTGATTTGCCATTATCAAAAGGCAGAACAGCGCTAAGCTGGTTGCCGGCACCACTAAAAAGATCAAGCGGCTTGCCACGGTATGTTTTATAGCCCAAAATGGAAGCAGTAACCGGGTAAGCACCACGTGTAGAGAACTTCAGCGATAATTTTTTATTCTCAAGTGTTACTGTCTGCGCCTGGCCATAGTAGGCTGGTGGCTGCGAGGAGCGCAAAGCCGCTGTTGCCGAATCATCAACCGGTGCAACCGTGGGTGTGGTTGCTGCTGCTTTGATGCTATTTGTCTTCTGCCGCGCGTTGGCTATTGAATCGACAATAGCTTTTGCCCGTTTTTGTTCCTGATATTGTTTTTGCTCGTAGCTGTTGTACCACAGATACCCCACCAGCAACACACCCAACAGCGAAAAGCCTATAACCTGATTACGATCCATGAAATGGTAAAAATGAGGCGCAAAGGTAGCGTATTTAGGGTTATATGGTAGTTAGATTTAGGTAAACAGCGGGGTAAAGCAGGTGAATGCTTCTCTTTTTCGGGTATCAAGTACAGATTTATTGTAAATTTGTGGCATGTGTGGAAATATAAAATATTTATTAATGATCTTGTTCGCTTTATCGACTATATCGTGTGGTGATAAAGCGACATTAACAGATACAGAAAAAAATGAGATATCATCTGGCGTGAGACAAACACTTTATAATTATTACAATGATATAAGGAAATCGGGGTTGACGGCTGAATTTAACTACCTGGATAACTCAAAAGAATTCTTCTGGGTGCCACCAGGTTTCACGGGAGCTATATCTTACGATTCTGTGGCCGCAATCCTTAATAAAAATGCGAAACTATTCACATCGGTCAATAATACCTTCGATACGCTGATAATAGTACCGTTAAGAAGTGACCTCGCCAATTATACCTGCCGGCTGACATCGGCGATGACGTTAGTAAACGGGAAATCGTCAACCATGTCTATGGTGGAGACCGGAACCCTGATAAAAAGAAAAAATGGCTGGAAACTCCTTTGCGGGCAGACAACGATTTTGAAACAGTGACGGCTTATTTTCCCAACCCCCTCAGTATCTCCTCCTTGCAGTTTATCAATCCGGTATCCTTAGCCAGTTCGGCGAGGTGTTCCAGCACTTCGGCTTCGGTGGGGTAACGTTGGTTCATTTTTGTGAATACGCAGTCGCAATAAGTTTTGGCAATCTCCTGTGTGCCGGCCCATTTTATCGCTTCTTCCGTACACGCCTGATAGAAGGCGTCTTTATCCTCTTCATTCCAGGTGTTTTTGCAGGAGACAGAACAGACGCTTACCAGCAGAATCAATAGCGCTTTTTTCATGGGCAAGTGAATTGGATAGATAAAGATAAGCTCAAACTACTTTTTAACCGCATGACGGATTTCCTGCCTTACCAGTATCTCGCATGCGTATTGTTGTACCATCGTTATTTCAGGATATACAAACCGGGCAGATTTCTGCCGAGCCCATCGTAATCGAGGCCATAGCCTACTACAAAACTATCTGCTATCTCAAAGGCAGTGTAATCAGCCTTTACGGGAAATTTAAGCGCTGATGGCTTGGTAAGGAATGTGGCAATTTTCACGGATGCCGGATGCCGCTGCAGTATTTCCGGCATAAAAGCGCTTAGCGTTTTGCCGGTATCTATAATGTCCTCCACAATGATCACATGCCTGCCGTTCAGCTTTTCTTCCATACCAATAGCAGTAACCACGTTTCCGGTAGAGGAAGTGCCCTTGTATGATGCCAGTTTTATAAAAGATATTTCTGCGTCAATGGATATATTCCTGAAAAGATCGGCAGCGAAAATAAATGCACCATTGAGTATACCTATAAATAAAGGTCGCTCCCCGGCGTATTCCGCATTTATTTGTTCAGCTAACTGTGCTACCCGCTGCTGTATCGCCTCTGCGGAGATATGAGGCGTAAAGACCTTATCGTGGATGCGAATATCTGCCATTCGGTATGCAAATGATTACTCTCTTACTTTCAACGTCTGGCCCACTTTCACCCCACCGCCATCGAGGTTGTTCCACTGCATTAATTGCTCCAGTGTTATGCCATTCCGTTTAGCGATAGAAAATGCCGTTTCTCCTTTCTTCACAGTATAGTACTTTGCTGTGGTGGCAGTATGTGTAGCCTGCGGCCTTTTTTCGGGTGCAGGGGCAGGGGCTGTTGTGTTCTCCGCAATCAGTTTGCTGTCGTCAGCGTATACTACTTTATCCAGCTCTGCTTTCAGAGCTGTAAACTCCATTTCCTTTTTCACGGCAGGGTCATCAGGATCGGGCCGTTCGGGTGGTGGCCTCCTGCGTTTATTAGGCTCTTCAATGATAATTATCGGCTTTGGCTTTTCTTCCGGTGCTTTTGCGGGCACAGGGTTTACCGTTTTTACCGATTGGCCGACAGGTGTCTTTGTCCTGGTGATGACCACGTAATCATCGGGCTGCCCCTTTTCATCTGCTCCTATGGCATTTGCTTTATGGGCCGTTATTGCATTTACCTTTACTGAAGGTTTTTGTTTTGCCTGTGCCTGTAGCTCAAGCACGCTTCCTGCCAATGGTTCTTCATTAGGGTTGAGCAAATTGAGCTGCATCAGTTTCCTCAACTCTATACTTTCTGCCTGTGCTATACCGGACAGCGTTTCGCCTTCTTTGACCGTGTGCTGTTTTTTCACAATGATGATCATTGTGTCGGCCCCCTTTTGCTTCGGGGCATATCCGGCTTCCGGCACAGCTTCGGTTTGCTTTTTAGCTACAGGCTGCTGAGGCATTATGTCTTCCTCTTCTTCAGGGTCTGCTACAGGGTTATTGGTGTAATTATTCAGTATAGAGCTATCGAAAGCTGACAATGTGTACTGCTGCAGCCCGTAATCCTCAATGATCTTTATGAGCCTTTGCGCATATTGCGGATTAGTGGCGTAGCCACATTTTTTCAGGCAAATGGCCCAGTTTTTATAATCCTGCTCTTTTAAAGTAAACAGCACCGAATAGCGCTGATTTCTTTTCAGATGATCGGAATGGTCTTTGTAAGATTCGGAGGCGCATTTGTATTTTTTAAAACATTCATTGGGCGCATCATCTGTGTGGGTGAACGTTTCTCCGGACCAGCCGTTCTTACACTTGATACCAAAATGATTATTTGCCTCGGTCATTAACTCACTGATGCCTGCCTCAGTTTCGAGTATGCCCTGCCCAAGGGTAATAGCTGCTGGTACGTGGCTCCTGCGCTGCTCGGCCATGGCCATAGGCGCGTATTGCTCCACATATTTCCTGGCACGCTCACTGAAGCCATCCTGGGCACCTAAACGGGGGGCCACAAGCTGCAACGTGAATATTGTAAAAAGCAAAAACCTGCGCATCAAAATAATTATATATAATGGTGCAAAAGTACGAAACCCTGCCGGAATAAGCTGTTAAGACAACTTAAAATTAATCTGTCCTGCACTAAAAACCGGCTAATAATACCTTAGGAAGCACCTTTACTAATCCTTTATTTTCCTTATTATCATCAGGCCATCGCGAACGGGCAGCAACAGATGCTCTATGCGATCATCCGCTTTTATTTTGGCATTAAATGAGGATATACACCGTGCGTTCTTTGTTTGTTCTTCAGCAGGTAACACTACCTCGCCATCATAAAGTACATTATCGGCCAGTATGTAGCCGCCTATGGGCAGTTTATCAAAGACAAGGTCGTAGTACAATTCGTAGTTCAGTTTATCGGCATCTATGAACACCATATCAAAGCTTTCCTCCAGACCGGGTATAATATCGGACGCGGCACCTATGTGCTGCACAATTTTATGGCGCAGACCCGCCTCAGTGATATACTTTGATGCCATGTCCTGCAGCTCTTCGTCTATCTCTATGGTATGCAGTTTGCCCCCATCATGCAATCCCTGCGCAAGGCATATGGCCGAATAACCGGTAAAGGTGCCTATCTCTAAAATATGCTTTGGCTTTATCATCCGGCTGAGCATCTGCAGCACGGCCCCCTGCAGGTGACCTGATAACATAACGGCATCACCACGTTTCACATTGGTCTCCCGGTTTAGGGCCGCAAGTACCGGTGACTCGGCAGAGGTGTATTCTTCGGCATATTCATTCAAATCCTTTGAGAGCAGTAGTGATGCCATTATCAGAAATTAGGTTGTAATTTATTGTGTGTATAAAATTCGCTCAGGTAGGCCACCACCTCGTCCACGGTGTCGAATATCTTTATCATTTCCAGATCGCCGGGGCTAATGTTGCCCTCCACATCCTGCATTGTTTCGCGCATCCAGTCAAAGAGGCCCTTCCAGTATGTGGCACCCATACATATCATTGGTGTCTGAGTAAACTTCCGGGTCTGTATGAGTGTCGCCACTTCAAAGAATTCATCCATTGTGCCCCATCCACCCGGCATCATGATAAATGCCTGAGCATACTTGGTGAACATTACTTTACGGACAAAAAAGTAATCGAAATTAATAGAGGTGTCGCCGTCGATAAACGGGTTTTGAGATTGCTCGAACGGGAGGTCTATATTCAACCCCACCGATTTGCCGGATGCCAGGCTGGCGCCTTTATTAGCAGCCTCCATAATACCCGGCCCGCCACCTGTGATGATACCAAAGCCTTCCTGCGCCAGCCTTCTTGATACCTCTACTGTAAGCTCATAGTACTTATGCCCCGGCTTTGTGCGCGCTGAGCCGAATATGGAAACACATGGGCCTATTTTGGCGAGGGTTTCAAAACCCTGCACGAATTCAGCCATTATCTTAAAAATCTGCCAACTGGAGTGTGCCTTGGTTTCCGTCCAGTCGCGCATTTTCAATTTCGTTATCTGGTCTTTCATGCTGTCGCAGTATTTATCGCCGCGCCTTTTTTAGATATACACAGCAGTAATAAAAAAGTAAATGTTGCATTAATGATGAGCAATTCGGTGCCGATACTGTACCCGCCCAGCCATGCGGTATCATTCTGTTTCAACAGGTAACAAAGCACCGGGGCGGCCACGCATACAAATGGTACGAACTCGTTCTTCACCTCGCGCTTAGTGAGTATGCCAAAGGCAAACAGCGCCAGCAGGGGCCCGTAGGTGTAGCCCGCCACCACCAGCAGCAACTGGATGAGGGAACCATTATCCATAGCCCTGAAAACAAATATACATGCCAGAAAAATGACGGCAAATGTATTGTGTACTATCAGGCGTTTTCTTTTCTGCTGCTGCTCGGTAAGGTCTGTTCTTTTGCGCAGGCCGATAATATCTATACAGTAGGATGAAGTAAGGGCCGTAAGTGCGCCATCGGCACTGGGGAAAAGGGCAGATATGAGCCCGATAATGAAAATGATGCTGATAAAAGGAGGCATATATTTAAACGCAAGTACAGGGAAAATATCATCGCCTATTATGTTCTTACCATCGAGCAGGAACTGAAGCGTATCCTTGCCATTAACCATGACGTGCTGGAATGCACCACCCTTGCTCATGCCATACAGGTAGAGCAACCCGCCAAGCGACAGGAAAATGAACACTACAAACATCTGCAAGAAGCTAAGTACCAGCATATTCTTACGAGAGTCTTTATAATTGCTTACGCTTATATTTTTTTGCATCATTTCCTGGTCAAGGCCGGTCATGGCTATGGTGATGAATGCCCCACCCAATACCTGCTTCAGGAAAAAATTTCCGCTAAGGGGGTCTGTCTGCACCAGTTTTGTATATCCCTTATCTGCCATTGCCTGCCATGCCCCGGCCATATCATAGTTCAATGCGTGGATGATGTAGCCCACACAAATGATCAGCGCCAGCAGCATGAAGGTGGTTTGCAGGGTGTCTGTCCATACAATGGTCTTGACGCCGCCACGATAAGTATATAAGAGTATGAGGCCAAGTATCACTATAGCTGTTACCTCAAAAGATATGCCGAGATCCTGCAGTACGAACTTTTCAAGCACCTTTATTACTAAGTACAGGCGCAGCGTGGCGCCCAGCGTGCGTGAAAGGATAAAGAACAGCGCGCCCGTTTTGTAGGATGTTTTGCCGAGGCGGCCTTCGAGATAAGTATAGATAGAGGTGAGGTGCAGCCGGTAATATAATGGCAGCAGAACGAACGCGACGACGAAATAGCCGATGAGGTAACCGATGACCACCTGGAAATAATCGAAGCCCATCTTGCCCACAGTGCCGGGCACAGATATGAACGTCATGCCCGAAAGGGATGTGCCTATCATACCAAAGGCTACCAGCCACCACTTGCTGCTGCGGTTGCCTATGAAGAAGGATTCATTATTGGAATGCCGTGACGTATAGAACGCTATACCCAGCAAGACCGAGAAATAAATAAGTATTATAGAGAACAGTATGGCTGAATTCATCCAAGTATTTTTGTCTTATCAATGGCCGGATGGAACGCCCATAAGCTGTAGTGTGGTTGTTTCATCAGAAATAAAAAAGGCTTTGCGGGTGATGCAAAGCCCTAAATTAATTTATTTTGACCATATACTTACAGCCCGGCAGCAAAACCGAAATTAAGCATAGGAGATAATGGCGGATATAATTCAAGCGGGTCTTGCAGGACGGCCAACCTGGCTTCTCCGAAAGCAGATACGCGGCCACCGAGCGGCATCCTGACCCCACAGCCAACTAATACGACGGTGCTGTTAAGATTTGTTCTTATTGTTTTCGTTTTCCCTGTATTGTCCAGTCCCTGTCTTCCCAGATTGATAAAATTATATTCGAAGGCAGTAGAAACGAAGAAGTTCCTGTAAACAAAATAACGCACCCATAAATTAGGATTTACCAGATGGGAGCGTTGGCGATACGGTTGAGCGGGAGACAACAGATCGGGCACCGATTGCTGTGAAAACTGATAGCCTGTGCCTATGCCGGCCAATAATTTATCGGTGATGCGGTAACCAGCAATAAGCGAAATACCGGCATATATATCGCCGCTGTTAAAACCAAGGCCGCTGAGCCCTCCGCCCAATATGAGCCTATCGGGGTCGTAGCCTTTTTTCTTTTTTGCTTTTTTATGGCTGTTGGGCTTGCCTGAACTTGTATAGACTTCCTGTGCGGAGGCATAATTCATGCCCACGAAAAGCAAAAAAACCACAAGGATACGTTTCATAGCTAAAAATTTCTGTTACGAAGGTAACGCAAAATGATACGTGAAAATTGCAGCAACCCTTATAAAGACGTTAAAATCTTGCCGGGGTTTAATATGCCGTTGGGGTCAAAAAGGTGTTTTATCTGCTTCATCAGCCCCATTTGCACCGTATTGAAAGCTATATCCATGTAATCGCGCTGCACAAGGCCTATGCCATGCTCGCCTGATATAGTGCCGCCCATACGTACCACTTCTTTAAATAACCTCCTGATACCCAATGGCAATTTTTCGTTCCAGTCGGTGTCACTCATGTCCCCTTTTACAATATTCACATGCAGGTTGCCATCGCCGGCATGCCCATAGCATACCGAGTGGAAGCCAAACTCATGGCCCAGGGCTTTAATTACCTGCAGCAGTTCGGGCAGTTCGGCACGGGGTACTACCGTATCCTCTTCCTTATAGATAGAATTGCTTTTTACCGCTTCGCCCACCTTTCGGCGCAGTGTCCATAGCATTTGTTTCTGCTCGTGGCTGTCGGCAAAGAGCACTTCATCAATATCATATTGCTGGACAATCTGAGAGATTGCTTCGGCGTCCCTGTATAGCTCATCCATATGATTGCCGTCTACCTCTATGAGCAGGTGAGCGGCAATATCGGGCGGGAGGCTGATACCAGTAGACTGGACATAGCGCATAGACCATTCCAATGCATCCCGCTCCATAAACTCCAGTGCCGATGGTGTGTAGCCCGCCAGGAAGATAGCATTCACTGCCTCGCACGCCTGCACCGCAGAGCGGAAGGGCACCAGCAGCAACAGGTCGTGTTTCACGGCGGGTATCAACCGCAAAACTATTTTGGTGATGATGCCTAAAGTACCTTCACTGCCCACTATAAGCTGTGTGAGGTTGTAGCCAGTTGAATTCTTCAATACATTGGCGCCAGTCCATATCACCTCTCCATTCGGTAAAACAACTTCAAGGTTCAGTACGTAGTCTTTTACTACGCCGTACTTCACTGCCCGCGGCCCGCCAGAGTTTTCGGATACATTGCCACCTATAAAGCATGAGCCCTTACTTGCAGGATCAGGCGGATAGAACAGCCCTTCGGATTTCAGGTGTTCCTGCAGTTCCTGTGTTATTACACCCGGCTCTGTGGTTACCTGGAAATTGCGCTTATCTACATTCAGTATCTTATTGAACCGCTTCATGTCGAGCACCACACCGCCGTGAACAGGCAGGGCACCGCCACTCAAACCTGTACCTGCCCCACGGGGCGTAACGGGTATAGCACGTTCGTTGCAATACTTCATTATTGCGCTTACCTCTTCTACCGTTACCGGCTGCAATACCACCTCCGGCAGATAATGCAGGTCTTCGGTCTCATCGCTTGCGCAGCGGTCGAGATTATCATTGTCTGTTAGCACATATTTTTCGCACAGCAGGTTGCTGAAGAAGGAAATATGTTCCGGTTGTATTTTAGTAAATGTCACGGTGCAAAGATGGGGAAAATTTAAAAGGAATGATTACTTACATTATATGTAAGCTATCTTTACTTAAAAGAATTCTTCTGCTAAAAGGCCTATGCCTACGCACATTTCTATGGTGTCGCCGATTACCGGTAATGCTGCAAAATATTCCTGCTATTGTGAGGACATCAGTTTGTTTGTTGAAGCGTATACGATGAAAGATAGTGTTGTCCCATGTATCAAAATCATTAACAAAACAGGCAAAGAGATTTTTATTACAGGATGATATTCTATACTTATGATGTTTTTTCTTATACCGGGAGCAGCGTAATCAGTAGAATAATTATTTCTGAGTTAAATAGTCCCCTTACCTTTGCGGCATGTCATTTTTCAAAACAGCCCGGCCATACGTTATCGCCGGCCCCTGTAGTGCGGAAACGCGCGAGCAGGTGCTGGAAACAGCCGGTGCTTTGAGCAAAATGAATATTCAATTGTTCAGGGCCGGTGTATGGAAACCACGAACAAGGCCCGGCCTGTTTGAAGGCAATGGAGAAAACGCGCTAGAATGGTTGCTAGAAGCGAAGCAGCAATACAATATGCGGGTAACTGTAGAGGTGGCTGAACCGGCACACATAGCGCTTGCGCTTAAATATGAGGTAGATGTACTTTGGATTGGCGCCCGCACAACGGTAAACCCCTTCCAGGTGCAGCACCTGGCCGATGCGCTGAAGGGAACGGATATACCCGTAATGGTAAAAAACCCGGTCAATACCGATATAGACCTGTGGCAGGGCGCAATAGAACGGTTTGAAAAAGCAGGCATAAAGGAAGTGGCGGCAGTGCATCGCGGCTTTTCGGGCTATCGTGCTGCAGGCGGCTACAAGAATCAGCCAAACTGGCCCATACCCATAGAGCTGAAACGCCGCAAGCCCGAACTGGCAATGATATGCGACCCAAGCCATATTACCGGCAACAGGCACAGAATAGCGGAAATAGCCCAGAAAGCTATGGACATGCATTTTGATGGCCTGATGATAGAAACGCACCCACGCCCTGATGAAGCCTGGAGCGATGCAGCCCAGCAGGTAACACCACAAATGCTCGCAGATATACTGGCAAACCTGGTGGTGCGGGAAGAACGCACCAACGACATGAGCAGCCAGGTGCAACTGGAATACCTGAGGCAACTGATTGATAACCTGGACGCTGAGATAATAGACCTGGTGGCCAAACGAATGGAGCTGAGCGAGCAGATGGGAGAAGTGAAAAAGGCATCTAATATGACCGCATTTCAGCCGGGGCGATGGCGCGATATGGAGGAAGCCATCAGCCAGCGGGCAGAGGCGCATATGCTGCCAAAGGAGTTTGTAGTAGAACTATATGAAAAAATACACCACGAAAGTATCCGCAAGCAACTGGCGATACTGGAAGGGAAGGATAAAAAGTTGAATAGTTGATAAGCATACTTAGCAATGAACCCTTAAATAATAATAAGTAAATTTACCTTTCATCCGCCATAGCTTTCCGGCAAAGGCTGATTAAAATATATTACATTGGCTTTAAAACAGCATTTAGACCACAAAGTACGTTTCGACCAGCAGGTAGATAATTCGTTATCTTATGTACTCCCGTTTATAGAGAAAACCAAGCCTGTAACAGCCAACAGCACTGTTATGGAAGTAGGCGCTGCCGAGGGGGGCGTATTGCTGCCATTCATCAACCGCGGATGTAAATGCGTGGGTGTAGACCTGGTGCAGGCCCGCATAGACCTTGCCAATGAATTTCTGGCAAGCGAGGTGGCGGCCGGTAAAGTGGAATTCATTTGCCAGAATATTTATGAAGATAGTTTCCTCGAGCGTTTCAAAGGCCACTTTGACGTTATTATGCTCAAAGATGTAATAGAGCATGTGCCCGAGCAGGAAAAATTCATCCCGTACCTGAAGAATTTTTTAAAGCCGGGCGGGCAGATATTCTTTGGCTTTCCGCCATGGTATATGCCTTTTGGCGGCCACCAGCAGGTGTGCCGCACAAAATGGCTGAGCGTGCTGCCCTATTACCATATTTTGCCAATGCCCCTCTATAAAGCAATACTGAAAATGGGTGGTGAGCACCCCGCCATTATCAAAGAACTGGTAGAAGTAAAGGAAACACAGATAACCATTGAGCGCTTTGAACGCATTGTAAAAAAGAGCGGTCTTAAAATATTGAATAAGCAGGCCTACCTGATCAACCCCATATACAAGTACAAGTTCGGGTTAAAACCCCGCAACCAACTGGCTCCGCTCAACTGGATACCTTACTTCCGGGATTTTGTGACTACGTGTGTGTATTATACAGTGGGGTAATCAAATTTCCAAGGCACTTATTTCAATAGATGTCACGGGGTGTATTTTACATAGATGTATTCGAAAGCAGGTTCACGATCTACAAAAGTTTCATTCTTATGATACTCCGATCCGTTAAATGTATAAGCTATAGAATTCACACAAAAATCTTTCACAACTCCCATCCCGGTATTCCTTGATGAATTACCATGTGCTAAATTACTTAAACTATATGCTTTGCCGGAGGGCATAAGTATGATTTGCCAATCGTAACTGTAAACTTCGTCAGAATTGGGCAAAGAGATCATTTTGTGCGTATTGCTTATCCGACTTAAAGGCTTATTAATAGAATTAATAGAATCCATAAAACTGCTACCCTTTCTATATAGGACAAAATTTACAGCAGTATCAGGAATGCTAATGGAATCGGATGAGAATTCAAGCATTATTTGCTTGGTCAGGCAAGACTGTTTATTACAAGAGATAATAAAACAGTACATCGTTAAGAACATAACAAGTTTCAGCGTATTTTTCATAAAGATTTTGGAATAATATTATTAAAGCAACTATTGTGCCAAAACTACTCAGGCGCATTCCTGCTGATACTCCATATATCCCACGATGCCTCTGCCTGTAGTTGCAGCATTTCAAACCCATTCTTTACTGATGAGCCTTGTTCAATCCCCTTCGAAAGAAATACTGTTTCTTCGGGATTATAAATGAGGTCGTATAATAGGTGCTGGGGTGTTAAGCAGTCGTATAGCAGGGCAGGTGAGCTATCCACGTTCGGGTACATACCTTGTGAGGTGGTATTGACGATCAGCTTGTTTTGGTCAATAACTCCGGTGGCTAGCTCTTCGTAGGTAAGGCAATCTCCTTGCTTTGTCCTTGATACGAACTGGTACGTGATACCTAATTGCTTCAGCACATAGGCCACTGCTTTTGACGAGCCGCCGGTACCCAATATCAGCGCGTGGGTGTGCTGCGGCTGCAGCAGTGGAATGAGGCTGCGCTCAAAACCAATAATGTCTGTATTGTATCCTTTCTTTTTGCCGTTCTTAAAAACGATGCAGTTCACAGCACCTATCTCAGCGGCAACGCTGTCCAGCTCATCAAGATATTCAATGACGGCCTCTTTATGCGGTATGGTCACATTCAATCCCGCAATATCAGGATGTGCGCTCAATAGTGCGGGGAACTCATTTATATCAGCTAATGAAAATGCTTCGTAAACGGCGTCGATATGATGCTCAGCAAATTTCTTTTTGAAATAGGCCGGTGAAAAAGAATGGGCGAGCGGGTAACCGATAATTCCGTATAAAGCTGGCATCAGCAAAAAAAACTAAATGTGGTTAGCTCTTTCTTTTTCTTCTTTGTTTAGAAATAAATGAAAAGTATCGCTTCTTAGCCCTACCCTTGTGGATTCTAATGGTAACACCTCGGTGGGGGCAATATTACCCAGGTTCACGTTAGCGCCCAGCAGTTCAAGAAAATATATCTGCTGTGATTTCTGGGGCGCTTCCCAGATAATTTTTTCATAGGGTATCTGGGTCAGTATCTCTTGCACCAGCCCTTCACGCACCTCGCCCGAACCACGGTACAACCCTACATTCCCAGCCTCCCTTGCTTCGGCTATCACATAAGTGGCGCCCGCTTCCAGTTCGGCCTTCATCAGTTCTATCCACTTATAGGGCGGCATTATATGTGCGGCATCTTTAGAGCCTACTTCCGATAACACTGTCACATGTTTTGCCAGCTTCTCTATGTAGCCCAGTTTCTCTATATGCGGAATAGTTATTGACCCGTCAGATACTTCAACATGGTCAAGGCCAAATTCTTTCACAACCTCCAGGTAATCATCAAACTGATCGCGCACAAGAAATGCTTCAAAGAGTGTTCCGCCGAAATAAACAGGTATATTATACTCCCGGTAAATATCTATTTTCTCTCTCAGTTGATTCGTCACATAGCTTGTTCCGAAACCCAGCTTAACAATATCCACATAAGGCGCTGCTACCGAAAGGAAATCCCTTGTGCCATCAAGCCCCATACCTTTATCCATTACCATTGTCGTGCCATAGGTACGAGGCTTGGCTGTGCGGTAAGGAATATTTTTAAGTGCGAAATTCATAAAGACGTTTTCAAAGATACCACAAAGATAAGTGTTTCAACTCTTTAACTAAAATGAGTTGTATATTGCATCCATAATTAGGAGATATGAAACGGGATGTACCGATAATAGGATTTATTTATGGGCTTCTTTTACCGGTTTTAGGGTTTATCGTCATGTATTTTTTGTGGGGAAAAGCATCGCACGGGCTTAGCTTTGATGATTTTGTTTTGAGGGTCAGCCGCGACCACAAGGTATTTGCACGGGTACTTACTATGAGTATTCTCATTAATCTTATCCCGTTTGTTTATTGTAATTACAGGCGCTACGATCATACTATGCGCGGCATAGTGGTTGCTACCATGCTATATGCAGTTCTGATCGTACTCATAATGTTCGTTTGGTAACGTATGCGATACTACATCATTGCCGGTGAGGCGAGCGGCGACCTGCATGGCGGCAACCTCATAAAAGCCATACACCAGCAGGATGCGCACGCCGATGTGCGGTGCTGGGGCGGAGAGCGGATGCAGCATGCCGGCGCCACCCTTGTGAAGCATTACCGCGAACTGGCATTCATGGGCTTTGTGGAAGTTATAGCCAACCTCCGCACCATTCTCAAAAATATAGACCGGTGTAAAAAAGACATATCGGGATACAAACCCGATGTGCTGGTACTCATTGACTATCCCGGCTTTAATATGCGTATAGCCGAATGGGCAAAGCAGCAAGGGATAAAAATCGTATATTATATATCGCCACAGGTGTGGGCCTGGAAGGAGAAAAGGGTGGAGAAGCTGAAACGTGATGTAAACAAAATGCTGGTGATACTGCCGTTTGAGGTGGATTTTTATAAAAAATGGGATTTTGAGGCTACCTATGTCGGTCATCCGCTGGTAGAGGTGGTGCGCTATGAAAAAGAACAGGTGCAGGTGCAGCCTATTAGCGACAAACCTATTATTGCACTACTGCCGGGCAGCCGCGCCCAGGAAATAAAGGTGAAGCTGCCGCTGATGCTGCAGATGGTGAGGCATTTTCCGGACTATTGCTTTGTGGTAGCGCAGGCATCGGCGCAGCCCGACAGCCTGTATAAAGAAATAATAGGCAACGAACCGGTATTGCTGGTAAAAGACCAGACCTACAATCTGCTGAAACAGGCAAAAGCAGGGCTGATAACCAGCGGCACGGCCACATTGGAAACAGCGCTATTCGGGCTGCCACAGGTGGTGTGCTATAAAGGGAACCCGGTATCCTTCTGGCTAGCCACCAAACTGGTAAGTGTAAAATACATATCGCTGGTGAACCTGATAATGGACAAGGAAGTAGTAAAAGAACTGATACAGTCCGAATTAACAGAGGCCAATATTAAAGCCGCACTCACCCGCCTGCTCCGTGACGAGGCTTACAAAAGGGAATTAAAAAGTGACTACGATACATTATGGCATAAACTGGGCGATAAACGAGCATCTACACTTGCTGCAAAAGAAATTTGTTCGTTAGTGGCGGATTAATCTTACTACCATCACTATGATGGCTATCAGGAACATGAACAGGGATATACGGTTCATGCCATGCATAAACTTAATATCAATATTTTTGGGTGCGTTGGGATCCCTTTTCCGCAGGTAGAAATAAGTAAGCACCTGCTGCCATATACCTTCCTTCATAGCTACTTATTTTTAATTAAAATTACGGAATTTTACGGGAATAGCTATATTTGCAGCCGCTCGGGGAATTAGCTCAGTTGGCTAGAGCGCTTGCATGGCATGCAAGAGGTCACCGGTTCGACTCCGGTATTCTCCACAAGCTTTAAATCGCCCGAAAGGGCGATTTTTGCTTTTACCGCTTTATTTACTTTGCGGGTCATACACATACGCCACCTCATACGCTACAGACTTTAACGCCGGCGATAGTGAACCGATAGGCAGGTCGTCGGCATGGGGGGTGGGCTCGCAAACCGAATAGGCAACGCCGTTGTAAATGATCTTGTTACCCACTGGCTTGTCAAACTTCACGGCTATTGATAAGTGATTGGGAAAAGCCAGCACTATCATAGGCAGGTTGTAAATCTCTTTTACCAGGTAGTAGAACAGTGCTGCCCTATCCTCGCAGTCACTGCGCTCGTACAGCAAGGTCTGTTCCGGCGACAGGCTTTTCTCCAGCCCGAAATTCTCTTTGTCAGGCGCATACATAAAGGCGTAGCGGGTAAAATGCATCAGGTAGTCTACCCCGTGTTTCACATCAAGGCCCTTAGTCATTTTCCTGAGCTGAGGGATGAGGGAATTATAAGTTTCTTTGCTAAGAGGCGCGTTGAAATAAAGCTGGTAATCGGCAACAGGGTAGTTGGTGAATATCTTTTTTACCTCATCGCTCAGCTTTATTTTGAAATGATAGTTCATATCCCTGTAGCTGAACTCAAGTTCTTTTTCATAATAATCTCCCGGTCTGAAAGACGGGAGCTGAGTTAGTTTGTAAGAGAATTTATTCTTCGCCCCCGGTATCGAGATGGCTGTTTTTATAAGCCGGTCTTTCTCAAAATCCACATGGTATCCGTAATCGTGGTAGTTGAGACAGATATACTTCTTCCCGTTCGAGTTAAAATAAGGGATGTCATAAATATCGTCATCGCTTTGCACATAAAACAGCAACTTATCACCCACAATATTCAGTGTAGCATCGTAGCCCGACATACCCAGCAGAAACCATTTGTACATCGTGTACCGTATATAATCCTCTTTCTTAGGGCTTAATGATTCCGCCGTTTTGCGGATGAGCTGGTAATACACCCAGTCATCAGGCTTATGCCTTTGCTTGTAGGCCATCAATGCATTGATTATGGGTTGATAGTCATGTTGCAGGAGCTTTTCATAAAAAGCGTTTATGGCATCATGAGAAAGCGGGGTTACAAAACTAACCTGCTCAAATGAAGTGTGATAGAAATGTATCGAATCACCATAAAAATCAAAACATACCTCTCTCTTCTGAGTTTCTCCGTATGATGTCCCGCAAAGGCCAAACACAAGAAGCAAAAGTGATATGTAGTGTTTATATTTCAATTTTATCTATTCACTTGCTTTACAAATTTACGAAAAGGTAACAATTATTTAATGTTAAGTTTTTTGAGGTTTGCGGGAACGGTTTATTAATGAGCACGGTTTTGGCAGACTTATTACTTTTACACCATGATCACCATATATGGCATAAAGAACTGTGATGTGATGCAGAAAGCCTTTAAGTGGCTGGAAGCCAAAAAGGTAAAGTACACATTCCACGATTACCGTGTGGCCGGTATAGACGCAGCTACCATAGAGCATTGGTTGAGGCACCTTCCCGCTGATAAACTGGTAAACCTGAGGAGCACCACCTACCGCGAATTACCGGAAAACGAAAAGCCTGCCCTGCTAGACAAAAAAAATGCCGCAGAACTGATGATGAAATATACTTCCCTCATCAAGCGCCCGGTATGGGACTTCGGGAATGACGTTATTCTACTGGGATGGAATGAAACGGAACTGGAAAAGCTGGTTAAATAGCAGAAGAGTCCGGGTGCGGTTATTTGCCAAACCTGTACCCAAATCCAACGGATAAGATCGAGAACATATCGCTGTACTTGTTCTTTACACCACCCTGAAAGTTGTAGCCGTCCAGATTGTCAGAGAATGTGTAACTAAACTGGGCATTAAGGTTGACCAGGAACCTCTTCGTAACTTTTACATTGATGCCAATATCTAATGGCACGTAGAAAATAGACTTGTTTGTATTAATGGAAGAGGGGAAAAACTGCGTAATTGGCTTCGGGTCGTTCTGTTTGAATTTGGTGCTGATATTCGTAATGTTGCTGAATACTACTCCACCACCTATACCCGCATAAAGGCCGTGCAGCAGCTTTGCAGGATTAGTGCCGGCGGAAACACGGGTATTGACAGAAAACGAAGTGAACTGGTTATATATCCTCAAACCATCGGTCCAGCTGTTCTTCTCCTCATACTCCGAGAACGCCCCATGATGGAATGACAACCCCAATGAAACATTCTTTCTAAGGTACCTGTCTATAAGTATTTTATATGCCGGTTGCACCTGCGTGTATTTGAGGTCACCATATATTCTTGTGAAACCGATACCAACAATTGCATCCCATTTATAGAAAGGGTTGCGAATGCCTTTGCCTCCCCCCTGCATCATATCGTGCTGCTGACCAAAATAATTGCTTTCGCGTTCCGGGGCACCCCCTTCTTCATCATCCTGTTCATCTGCGTTGCCGCCCTTAACAGCTCCCTTCTGTTGAACCCCTTCCCTGGTGATAATGATACGTTCACCCGGCTTCAGGGCAATCATATGGATATTGCTGCAGGAAGGAAGCAAACCCGTAGACACAAACAAAAACAATACAATAATAAGCCTGTACAAACGCATAGTATGCCTTGTTACATTTTCGCGTAAAACAAAAAAATTGATAGTTGTAAATAGACGGGTTTCAACAATAACAGTATTCTGCCATTGTAACCCCTCAAATGTAATAGCGAAGAGAGTAAATGCACCTCCATACGTCTTCATTAACCTCATATTAACAATCAAAAAATAAACTAGTGCGTAACAGATTGTGATTCATTTTTATATTAAATAAAATGATGACAAGCAGGTTGAAAGGGACTACTTAACCACAACTTAGAAAAAACCAGCCACACACTTGTTTTGCGGCTTGCCAATATCCCGATAGCTGATTTGATGGAAATAAGCGGCTTCACATTCCGGGTTATCCTTACAGCATAACTATTACCTTTGCAAACCATAATCAATACCAATGTCTGACAAAAACTACAAGCTGAATACCAAACTGATACATGCCGGGGTACACCCCGATCCTACTACCGGTGCCATAATGACGCCTATCTACCAGACCAGCACCTATGTGCAGGCCGGCCCCGGCGACCACAAGGGTTATGAATATGCACGCACACAAAACCCTACCCGCACCGTATTGCAGGATGCGCTGGCGGCGATAGAGAATGGTAAATATGGCTTGTGTTTTGGCAGTGGTATGGCCGCTACCGACGCAGTCTTGAAGCTGCTGGTACCCGGCGATGAGGTGATCGTATCGAACGACCTGTATGGCGGCACCTACCGTGTAATGACAAAGGTATTTGCGCATTATGGCATAAAGTTCCATTTTATAGGTATGCATGATGCCCACAACATAACGCGCCACATAAACAACCGTACCAAAATGGTATGGATAGAAACACCTACCAACCCCCTGCTGAATGTAATAGATATAGCTGCCAGTGCCGAAATATGCAAAAAGCACAACCTGACATTAGTATGCGACAATACGTTTGCATCACCCTACCTGCAAACTCCGCTCGACCTGGGCGCGGATATTGTACTGCACTCTGCCACCAAATACCTGGGCGGCCACAGCGATGTGGTACACGGTGCCCTGGTAATGAATGATGCAAAACTGGAGGAAAGCCTCCGCTTTATACAGAACAGTTGCGGCGCTGTGCCGGGCCCGCACGATTGCTGGCTGGTGCTGCGTGGCATAAAAACACTGCATGTGCGTATGCAGCGCCATTGCGAGAATGGTGAGGCTATTGCCCATTACCTCCGCTCAAATCCTAAAGTAGGCAAAGTAATATGGGTAGGCTTTGAAGACCACCCCAACCATGACGTGGCGAAGAAACAGATGCGTGGCTACGGCGGGATGATTTCCTTTACGCTGAAGAACGACAACCTGGATGAAGCGGTAGCTGTGCTGAAGAAAACGAAACTATTCGCACTGGCTGAATCATTGGGTGGTGTGGAATCGCTCATTGGCCACCCGGCTACTATGACGCATGCTTCCATACCACGCGAAAGCCGTGTAGCTAACGGGCTGGTAGATTCGCTCATCAGGCTGAGTGTAGGTATTGAAGATATAGATGACCTGATCGAGGATCTGAAACAGGCAATCGGGTAACCTACTTCATAAGTATAAACGTTTCCACATCCTTCTTCGTTATCGTCTTATCCGAAAGGATGATGAGGCGCTCCACCGCATTGCGCAGCTCGCGGATGTTGCCCGTCCAGTTATGCTGCTGAAGGGCGGCGATCGCGTCCGGTTCTATTTCTTTAGGCTGCTGCTTGTATTCTTCGCTGAGCTCTTTCAGAAAGTGGGCTACCAGTTCCGGTATATCATCCCTGCGGGCATTAAGCGACGGCACCTGTATCAGTATCACGCTAAGACGGTGATACAGGTCGAGCCGGAATTTCTTTGCCTCCACCTCTTCCAGCAGGTTCTTGTTGGTTGCGGCTAATACACGCACATCCACTTTAATTTCCTTCTCACCGCCTACACGGGTTATTTTACCCTCTTGCAGTGCGCGCAGCATTTTTGCCTGCGCGTCGTGGCTCATATCGCCTATCTCGTCCAGGAAGAGTGTGCCGCCGCTTGCCTGCTCAAATTTGCCTATACGCTGCTTTATGGCGGAGGTAAAAGACCCCTTCTCATGCCCAAAGAGCTCACTTTCAATCAATTCAGACGGAATGGCGGCACAGTTTACTTCTATCATTGGCCCGGCTGCCCGGCTGCTGAGGTCGTGTATCCGACGGGCCACCAGTTCTTTACCTACCCCATTCTCGCCGGTTATCAGCACACGGGCATCTGTAGGGGCTACTTTTGCTATTGTTTCCAATATGCGCGCCATACCTTCACTGCCACCTATCATTTCATACCCGCGGGATATGCGCTTGCGCAGTTGCTTTGTCTCTGCCACCAGCGATTTTTTATCCATCGCATTGCGTATCGTTATCAGCAGCCTGTTCAGGTCCGGTGGCTTAGATATATAGTCGTATGCCCCTTTTTTTACGGCATCAACCGCTGTTTCAATATTCCCATGCCCCGAAATAACAATGAACGGTGTATCAGGCCGTTCTTCTCTGGCTATCTGCAATACCTCAAGGCCATCCATTTTTGGCATCTTTATATCGCACAGTATGCAGTCGTAGTTGTTCTCCTTTATCTTTTTAGCGCCTTCTGCACCATCGGCAGCTTCATCAATAGTATACCCTTCAAATGAAAGTATCTCAATCAGCGTTTTACGTATCGCTTTTTCGTCGTCTATAACTAATATACTTTGGGCCATTTTTTTATTGTAAGTCGTAAAGACATAACTCATAAGTCTATGAGCACGCCTGTACCGGTTAATAAAGTGCCAATTTACCGATTTATTCTGCAACTTTGTCAGTGATTATTTTGGGCATGTGGTTTGTATAGATGTATGTACACTTAATTACAAAAACTATGGCAAAGACAGTATTTCACCCGGCAGATAAAAGAGGGCACGCCAATCACGGTTGGCTCGATGCCCACCATTCATTTAGTTTCGCCGGCTGGTATGACCCCACAAAAATACACTTCGGTGCACTGCGCGTACTCAACGACGATGTTGTTGATGCAGGCATGGGTTTTGGTAAGCACCCACACGACAATATGGAAATCATCACCATAGTGCTGGAAGGCTCGCTGGAACATAAAGACAGCATGGGCCATACCCAGCGGATAGTGCCCAATGAGGTGCAGGTAATGAGCGCGGGCTCGGGTATCACCCATAGCGAGTACAACCCTGACGCGGATAATAAAGCCAACCTGCTGCAAACATGGATATTCCCTGCCAAAAAGAACGTGCAACCCAGGTATGACCAGAAAATGTTCCCGGCAGAAGAGAGGGTGAATAAGCTGCAGCCACTGGTATCGCCTATGGACAATGAAGATGCCGGGCTGAAAATACATCAATCGGCATGGATATACCGTACAACACTGGAAGCAGGTAAAAGTCTGACACATACACTGCATAGTGATAAACACGGAGCATATATCTTTGTGATAGAAGGTAAAACAACTATTGGTGAGCAGGTGCTGGGAAAAAGAGATGCACTGGGAGTAAGTGACACTGATACAATAGAATTAAAAGCTGATGCGACAAGTGATGTGTTGATATTTGAAGTGCCGATGTAAACCTCTCGCGGCCTCTCCGAAGGAGACGCGATATGCTGACTCTAAAATGATTCTTATGACAAAGCACTATACCAAAGGTGATGTAACCGTAACATGGAAACCCAATTTGTGTGCTCATTCCAAAATATGCTGGCAGGGGCTTAAAGAAGTATTCGACCCAAGGAAATCGCCATGGATAAATATGGATGGAGCGGATGTAGAAAAAATAATAGAGCAGGTGAAAAAATGCCCCTCAGGTGCATTGAGTTGTGAACAAAAAGTGCAAAGCTAAGTGCATCATCACGTAATCATAGCACAACTCAGGGAACGATTAAAAATGCCCTTACCCGGTCTTGCAGCCCAGGAGCGCATGATGGGCAGGGTAGTGACCATGCCATTGACCGTGCCTGAAAATGCACGCCCCAGTGCTGTGCTATGCCTGCTCTACCCGGTAGATGATGAACTGCATGTATTGCTGATGAAGCGCAGGGAGGATAAAACAGTACATAGCGGACAGGTAAGTTTCCCGGGTGGCAGTTTTGATAAGACCGATGCCGACCTGAGAGCTACCGCCCTGCGCGAGGCACAGGAGGAAGTAGGTATTATGTCATCAGATGTAGAGATACTGGGCCAGCTAACCTCACTGTACATACCGGTGAGCAATTTTAATGTTTATCCGTTTGTAGGCTATGCAAAACAGCGGTTGGAATATAACCTCAGCCACAATGAGGTAGCCTATACACTGGAAGTGCCTCTGAAAGACCTGTTACATGCCGATAGAAAGACAGTAACAGAGGTGATCTCCCCGAAATTCCCTGATGTAAAAAGAAAAGTGAACGCCTACGTACTCCATGACAACACAATAATATGGGGCGCAACGGCCATGATGATAAGCGAGCTGGAGGCGGTGATTGCAGAGATTAGTGAAATTTGTTGATAAGTCACGCAACAATATCCCAAAAATCCTGCTTACATGTTCCGCCTGTACTGCCCACCCACTTCAAACAACGCCTTGGTTATCTGCCCCAGCGAGCAATACTTCACGGTTTCCATCAGCTCTTCAAATATGTTCTGGTTGTGTATAGCCGTCTGCTGCAGCTTGTGCAGCGCATCCGCACTCTTGTCTTCACTACGCTTCCACAGGTTTTGTACAGTCTGTATCTGGAATTCTTTTTCCTCTGTTGTGGAGCGTATCACCTCCTGTGGTATCACAGTAGGTGAACCCTTTGAACTCAGGAAGGTATTTACACCTATTATCGGGAACTCACCTGTGTGTTTCAGGGTTTCGTAATACAGGCTTTCTTCCTGTATCTTGCCGCGCTGGTACATGGTTTCCATAGCGCCCAGCACTCCGCCGCGTTCTGTGATACGGTCAAACTCTGCCAATACAGCTTCTTCCACCAGGTCTGTCAGTTCTTCTATTATAAAGGAACCCTGTAACGGGTTTTCATTCTTAGCCAGTCCCAGCTCTTTGTTTATGATAAGCTGTATAGCCATAGCCCTGCGCACACTTTCTTCAGTAGGTGTTGTTATGGCCTCATCATAAGCGTTTGTATGCAGCGAGTTACAGTTATCATAGATAGCGTACAGTGCCTGTAGCGTAGTGCGTATATCGTTAAAATCTATTTCCTGTGCATGCAGTGAGCGGCCCGATGTCTGGATATGGTATTTCAGCATCTGCGAGCGTTCATTACCACCATACTTATATTTCATGGCCTTGGCCCATATGCGGCGCGCCACACGACCTATCACGCTGTATTCAGGGTCTATACCATTGCTGAAGAAGAATGAAAGGTTGGGCGCAAAATCATCTATGTGCATTCCTCGGCTTAGATAGTATTCTACGAACGTAAATCCGTTGGACACTGTGAAAGCCAGTTGCGATATAGGGTTGGCACCCGCCTCTGCAATATGGTACCCGCTTATAGACACGGAATAAAAATTACGCACTTTATTGTCAATAAAATACTGCTGCACATCACCCATCACTCTCAGCGAGAACTCTGTAGAGAAGATACACGTATTCTGCGCCTGGTCTTCTTTCAGTATATCTGCCTGAACAGTACCACGCACAGCCGTAAGGGTATCTACTTTTATTTTGTTATACACATCAGCCGGCAACACCTGGTCACCGGTAACACCCAGCAGCATCAGCCCAAGACCATCGTTGCCTTCCGGCAGGTTATTATTTTCGCCTGTGTTGTAATACGGGCGCTTCAACCCCTTCGCTGCAAAAATTCCTTCTATCTTTTTGTTTACTTCTTCTTCAAGCGCATTTGCTTTTATATACAACTCGCACTGCTGGTCTATCGCCGCATTCATAAAGAATGCAGTAATAGTTGGTGCAGGGCCATTTATGGTCATTGATACGGATGTCTTAGGGTCGGCGAGGTTAAAGCCACTGTACAGCTTCTTGGCATCATCAAGGCAGCAAACACTCACCCCTGAATTGCCCACCTTGCCATAAATATCCGGCCTGTGGTCAGGGTCTTGCCCATAGAGTGTAACACTGTCAAATGCTGTACTCAGCCTTTTTGCCGGCAGCCCTCTAGATACATAGTGGAAACGCTTGTTCGTGCGCTCCGGGCCACCTTCACCGGCAAACATACGTGCAGGGTCTTCACCTTCACGCTTAAAGGGATATATCCCTGCCGCATACGGAAACTCACCGGGGAAATTCTCCGCCAGCGCCCATTGCAATATCTCCCCCCATGCCTCAAACCGGGGCACGGCAACTTTGGGTATCTGTAGATGCGAAAGCGACTCGGAATGCGTTTTTATCTTAAGCTCCTTATCCCTCACTTTGAAGGTGTAATAATCGCCCGTATACTGCTTCTTCTTTTCTTCCCAATGCTCCAGCAGATACTTATTTTTCGGATCAAGGTCCAGCTCTGTTTTAGCATACACTTCCTGCAGGGTCTTTATCAGCCTGTCTTTGTCCTCAATATTCGTAGCCTGCAGTGTTTCTATTGTCCTGGTTATGGAGAAGAGCTTTTGCGCCACTGCGCTCTGGTCTTTCGCCCATTTATCGTATTTGCGGTTGTTCTCTGATATTTCACTGAGGTACCGGGTACGCGCAGGCGGAATGATGTATATCTTCTCGCTCATCTCATCGGTTATCTCATATTTCGATTCCAGCGGCGCCCCGGTCTTGTGCGACAACAAATCCATCAATGCCTTGTACATCGTATTCGTACCCGGGTCGTTAAATTGTGATGCTATAGTGCCATACACAGGCATGTCATCCGACTTCTTATCAAACAACTTGTGGTTGCGCTGGTATTGTTTCTTCACATCGCGCAGGGCATCCATTGCGCCGCGTTTGTCAAATTTGTTGATCACCACCACATCCGCAAAATCAAGCATGTCTATTTTTTCCAACTGGGTGGCAGCGCCATACTCCGGCGTCATCACATACATGCTCATATCCGAGTAGTCGGTTATCTGCGTATCACTCTGGCCAATGCCTGATGTCTCCAGTATGATAAGGTCATATTTCGCCGCTTTCAGAATGTTCACCGCATCATGTATGTGCTTAGATACCGCAAGGTTGCTCTGACGGGTGGCCATTGAGCGCATATACACACGCTTGTTGCGTATGGCATTCATGCGTATGCGGTCGCCGAGCAGTGCCCCGCCTGTTTTCTTCTTGGTGGGGTCAACAGAAATAATTCCTATATGTTTGTCCTTGAAATCAAGCAGGAAACGCCTTACCAGTTCATCCACCAGTGAGCTTTTGCCAGCCCCTCCCGTACCGGTAATGCCCAGCACCGGCGTCTTGATGGCGGCCGCCTGCTCACGCACTTTATTCAGCGCGGCCTGTGTTTCCGGCAGGTCATAATAATTTTCTGCTGCCGATATCAGCCGTGCAATCGATTTCACATCTTTTTCCAGCAGGTGTCCCGGCTCACCATTTAGCTGGTTGCCCGTAGGGTAATCACTCTTTTCGAGCAGGTCATCTATCATGCCCTGCAGGCCTAAAGAGCGCCCGTCATCGGGCGAATAGATACGGGTAATGCCATAATCTTCCAGCTCTTTTATTTCCGTTGGCAGTATTACACCACCGCCACCGCCAAATATCTTTATATGCCCGCAACCTGCTTCTTTCAGCAGGTCATACATGTATTTAAAATACTCCACATGCCCGCCCTGGTATGAGGTTATGGCAATAGCATTTGCGTCTTCCTGTATCGCGCAGTCTACTACATCCTGCACACTGCGGTCGTGGCCCAGGTGTATCACCTCCGCCCCGCTCGCCTGCATAATGCGGCGCATGATATTAATAGAGGCATCATGGCCATCAAATAGTGATGCGGCTGTTACTAAGCGTATTTTATTCTTAAGCGAGTAAGACATATGACAAAAATATATTAAAACCTGCGCAAAGTTACGAAGTTAGTCCTTAGTATTACCCCTCTCCGGCCACTCTGTGCAAAGCTATGCCATCAAGGGTCTTAGGTTATAATATCATTAACCCGCTTTTCCATATGTCTTTTATTTGAAGCTAAAATATTTTTTTCTGAAAGGCTATATATTTCCCGCAATTGCTATTATATTTGTTGCACATAAAATATAATTAACATGAAAAAAATCGTACTGCTCGCACTCCTTACTTTTAGCTTTTGCACTTTCGGTTTCGCACAGGATTTCTCCTTCGACGAACTGGTAAAGTTGAGGTCTTATACCTATCCTTCATTCGAAACTTATGTGCATGACAAAGGCTATAAGCTGGCCCACCTGGAGCGCAATGAGCGTTGTACTGTTTTCCGGAGCGGTAAAAATGTAGTTTCTTATTGCCATTATTATGATGATGGTTATTCATACCACAACCACGTAGCCATAAAATTCGAAACTTCGAGCAAGGAAGAGTACGAAAAGATCAAGCAGCAGATTGTAGCCTCTATGGAGTACTACAAAACCAAACTGCGCAGGTTCTCTACACACCATTACCTCGAGCATATCTACGTGAATGACAACATCTCTGTACACCTGTACGATATATCTTACAGGGACGATTCAAAACCATACTACGAGATCGAGATCTACTCTGTATACGCCAAATATTAATTCCCTCATACACATTCTTTCAAAGGGTACTGAGCAATCAGTACCCTTTTTCTTTGCGCCTGATCATACCGGATAATGCCTAAAGCACCTACTTTTTACGTGCACAGCGTTTCTTTGCGCCTTCTCAGCGGTCTGTGCGGTTAGCCCACTTTTGCCGGATGCCCGACTGGAATTATATCGAATTAGCTCAAAAAATTGCAGCGCTAATACCACCTTCTTTAGGGCCGGAGTATTGCTACTTCTTCCGCCCGAAGAACCTGCACGAAACCCCAAGGCTGAAAACGCTCTGCTTGTCATAGCCAGCATCGCCATACAGGCTGAATTTGTCGGAAATATAGTACCTCGCACCTACCTTCAGGTAGGGAGTTACAGTATGGTCTGTCTTTATCATGGTACTATCCCCCTGCGGGTAGGCGCTATAGCGGATATTGTTCAACGACAAGCCCAGTCCGATAAAAGGGTCGAGCCGCGCGATATGGATAAACCTGCCCAGGTGATAAAAAGCAGCTACCCCGCCACTGAATATCCGCACATTGTTCGTCCTGTATCTTATAAACGGGCCATTATTGCCTGTATACTCCTGTTTGAAGTTATACAGAAAGGCATCGTAGCCCAGCAGCAGCCCTATGCTGATATGCTCATATGCCCCATACTCCAGCCTGCCGTAAAACGGTGCCGCGCCCGATGTATTGCCTTTATAAAAACCTGCAGGCAGACTGTAATTGTTCCTGTAGCCGTCAATAAACCCTACCGATACGGTGGCAATAGTGGAATACCGCTCATAGGCGTTGCGCCCGGTAAAACTATGTGTAGCAGTAGAATCCCCCCGCCCTATGGCCAGGAAAGAAGTGAACGCCAGCAGGCAGGTAAAAACATATCTCATATGCAGCAAGCTACCAAAGTTAACGAAGATGGCAAAATAATGGCACAACCATACAAACGGATAATTTCAGATAATATTATGTATCTGTTGCTAAGTGATGATGACCAAAGATTTTTCCTGTTTTTTACGTCTATATAGATATATTTAACATGGTTTTACGCCTATCTTTTTGAAGAAGGGATTCGATACATATAGTTTGCTGTGCAGGATATTGTGCATCGCTGCTTTGCTGGTTGTGGCAGGCCCGACGACCCGTTCGCAAACACTATTCAAAGGGATATTGCTCAGCCCGCTCGACTCCTCTGCCATTCCACATGCGGCTGTAAGCATTAAAGAAACAGGGACGACAGTGCTTACTAACGATAAAGGCGAGTTTGAAGCCCCCCTGCCTGCAAAGGCACGGCAAGTGACCCTCACCATTACGGCCATAGGGATCAGAACAGTGCTTACTTACAAGTACCCGTTCAGCCAGACGGAGCGGATATATCCGGCCATTTCGGTGAATATGCTGAATGAGGTAGCCGTAAAGGGGTTGTCGGCAGAGGATGTGGTGCGCATAGCTGTGGCCGCCATACCTGCCAATTACGCAGATTCCGGTTATTTCGATTACTCATTCTACCGGAGATACCAACACGTGAACGGGCACTTTGTGAACCTGTTTGAGGCCAGCCCGGCCGTCATGTTCCGCCTCGCAAAGGATAAGTACAGGATCACCTCGAAAGAGGCTTTCGCAGTACTGCAGCTGAGGCGTACAAAATACTATCCAAATATCTCGAACGCAATGGAAGATAATCCCGCAGACCTGGTGGCACTAAACCCTGTTTATCACCTGCATGGCAGTTCGCTGGACCCACGGAGGTTTCCGGGATACGTTTTCAGTTTTGACACAAACAACAAAACAAAGGACTATGTGATCAGGTATGTGTGCAACGACGGATCGACAGACCACCATGGCGTACCAGACTACGATGCCCGCGACCTTAAGGGCGAGACGTGGGAAACCGGGGAACTGGTGATAGAGCGCACCACCTTCGCGATTAAACGCATACACCGTGTATCACACAGGCATAAGGATTATAGTTACAAGTATTTTCCACCACAGAATAATAAGCTGATATACAACAATCGCCCCTATTATTTCGAATTTGTGGGTGGCGATATGGTGGCAGAATACACACAACGAAATGGCAAATGGTATCTTGGAAAAATTACCCGGCAGTATACGGATGAGTTTTACTGGATGGGGTTTGAATCGCTGGAGTATGGCATCACCGATAATTTTGAATGGTATTCCGACTCAGTCTCGCGCTATACGACGGGCGACTATGTGGATAGATTTTATCCGAAGATGGCCACCGCTATCCATCACTACGACACCGCATACTGGCGGCAGGACATGTTCCCGTTCTGCTATGCCAATAAGGATTCGGTGTATAAGGACCTGCTCAGGGACGGTCCGCTGGTGAAACAGTTTGACGATGAGACACATGTAGATGAGTTGGTGCAGAGAAAGCCGGGGAAATAAATATGCCCTCTGGAAAAAACAAACCTCCAAACAGCGCACGAGCTATTTATACAAAGTAATGAGTGATCGGCAAAGAATGGGAGTGGTTTTCGTCTGTCATTCAGGAAAACAAGCTAAGCAATTTACTGAATATCAACTTATATTTGTGAATATGCAGATTCGTCAATCAGAGATTGACATCCACTATGACGTAGTCGGAGACTGCGCCAATCGGGGCTGATACAGTAATGAATGTAAATCACTTTGAACGGACAGCCAAAATTTTAGCTTTGACAAAATAGAACCATTTATAAATGAGAAAGTATTTCCTAAATAAACCAATTTATCCCCTGGTGATCGCTCTGTTTTTTTTAACATCCTGTAACGGACAGGTAAAACCTGCCATACGAAAAGAAGATAGTAGTACATTGACCGGACAAGCTAAAATACCAAAGCCACAAGGAATACGTAAAGATGCATGGATTGGAATTGGTATTCACGATAAGGATGGGAATCTATGGTTTGGTAGTCACGGTGAAGGAATTTATAAATTTGACGGAAAGTTATTTGTTCATTTTGGAATGGAGCATGGCTTAAACAGCAGCACCATTTATTCCATTCTTCAAGATAAAACAGGCAAAATTTGGGTTGGTACTAACAATGGACTAAATCGTTTTGAAGGAAATAAATTTGTAAGCATACCAATTGTTTTGAGTAACAATACTTCTTCTTATTTAAGTAATAACAAAAATATCTCACCAACTGAAAATGCAATCTGGAGTTTGATGCAAGATAGAAATGGCACAATTTGGCTTGGAACAGATGATGGTGTCTATTGCTATGATGGAATAACATATAGTCGTTTTCTGGACAACCGATTCCTGATTAATAAAGATGGTTTGCAACTGAAAGGAATATTTTCAGTATTAGAGGCAAAAAATGGAAACATATGGTTTGCCGAATGTGCGGGTGAAGGTGTTTCACGTTTTGATGGTAAGACTTTATCAATTATTATTCCCTACAAAGAAATTAGGCGAACAGACCGTATAATAGAAGATAAACAAAACAATCTATGGTTTGCAACTGCTTTTAAAGGAATAGGTAAATATGACGGTAAAACCTTCATTCAAAATATTTTTAAAGACCAAGACCTGAATGGGTCATACAATATTATACAAGATACAAACGAAAATATATGGTTTGACACCCAGGGTGGATTAGGATTTTATGATGGTAAAACACGAAAGATATTAACGGAAAAAGACGGAAAAATTATCAAAGATTTTATTCCTGTCTTATTGGACAAATCGGGGAACATATGGTTTAGCGACAAAGGGATGAAACTATATCGATACGATGGAGGAACATTTACTTGTTTTTCAGAATAAACAATGAATAATTTTAAAAACGAAACTTAATATATAAATGACCAAGTTTTACTTGAACACCCTTGCTATCAGCTAGCTCTCTTTGCAAAGTTCTTCGTACAAGTTTGCTATTCCGAAAAATCAGTAAAGGTTTTCCCATCGAATTTATACAAACCTGTTATCCGGGTGCCAAACCAAATGTCTCCACGCTTGTCCTCCATCATAAACATAACAGATGTATTGGTTAAGCCATCTCTTTTGGTATATTCTGTAACAGACTTGCCGTCAGATTTCCATACCCCACCTACAGTAAAGTCTTTGTCGTCTAAATAATCTGATGTGTACCAATCATTGCCTTTGCTATCAACAAAACCACAGTGCATTAAATCGTTGCGAAGTTTTAGTGGTTTAAACGATTCTGAAAAACCGGAATCGCTATATCTAATTGTACCTATAGTTCTGGTAACAAATATCAAAGATCCATTTTTGTCTTCCATTATGTTCCGTATCCATTCTACATTCTTTGGTCTAAAATTGGTCACAGATTTTCCATCGAACCTGCAAATGCCTTCAAATGCCATTGGCCCGGAGCCCAACCATAGGTTGCCATCTCTATCTTCATGCATACATTGAATACTCTTTAGTGTCAGACCATTTTTATTTACTATGCCTTGCTTATCAAGTAAACGGGAAAAAGTAAAACCATTGTAATAATAAAGCCCCTGGTCTGTGCCGAACCAGATTACTCCACTTTTGTCCTGAAGCATGCTCCAAACAGCATTTTTGTTGCGTGTATTGGCCTGAAAAATATTGAGGTTACTGTAAATTGGAATTGAACTTATTGTACGTCCATCGTAGCGCGCAACGCCGGCATCTGTCCCGAACCAGATGTAGCCTGAACTATCTTCTAAAATAGACCAAACACAATTGCAGCCCAATCCATTTTTAATGGTATAATTTGTAAATAATTTGCCGTCATAGCAATATACACCATCGCCCGTTGTACCAAACCAAAGATTGCCTGCTTTATCCTGCATGCCGCACCTGACATTATCCCCTGCTTTCGAACTCTGGGTTTTAACAAGTTTAGGATATCCGGGAGGTTTTGTTCCGGATTCACCTGCCAGATACTTTGGCAATTCTGTTTCTACTTGCCCATTACAGGAAGTATACATCAACAATATACCAGAAAAAATAAGCCAATTCAATATTAATATAAACGTCTTCATGAAGTACTATTTTTTGAGGTATAGTTCAAATTAAACCGCGGAGACTATTCGGAAAAACATAAAGCACTTTTCCCGTCGAAACGGTACAACCCCATGCCACTGGTGCCGAACCAAACATTGCTGTCTTTGTCTTCAAGCATAAAATAAACATCTTTACTGGTAATCTTTGTAAATGGATTTTTATCCGCTGGTGGATTCGAGCGCCATAAACCGCCAAGTGTGTCACCAATATCCTTTCCGTACATTGAGGCTACCCATAAATTCCCTGACTTATCTTCCATGATCTTGGTTAATGAACCCTTTATTAGTTCTTTTGGCTGCATGTAATCTGTGAACGATTTTCCATCATAACTCAATATCCCAGCATGTCTTGTGGCTAGCAATAGATTTCCGTTTTTGCTTTCTACTACATTACGAATCCAACCTTGATTTTTTGGTCTATAACTTTCTATTATTTTTCCATCATAGCGGCAAAAGCCTTCATATCCCGGCGGCATACTGGAACCAAACCAAATATTACCTTTATAATCTACAATAGATGCTACTAGCCTAAGTTGCAGGCTATCTTTATTTATTACATTATCATTAGCCAGTAAACGGGTAAAATTGAATCCGTCATAACAATAAACACCATCCCCTGTGCCAAACCAAATTTTCCCTCCCTTATCCTGCCATATACACCATATAGTATTTTTTGTTGACCATTCGGTATAATAGCTGTTGTTGGTTATTACAGGCCTCACATAAAAACTAATTGGAACACTGGTGATTCTATTGCCATCAAAGCGACAAATACCTTCAGTTGTTCCAAACCAAATGTTTCCGGTTCTGTCTTCCATAATAGACCAAACATGATTACTACTTAACCCATCTTTCCTGGTGTATTGAGTGAATAACTTTCCGTTGAATTTATATACCCCCTCTCCTGTTGATCCAAACCAAATGTTTCCATTTCTATCTTGTATCCCGCACACGATACTTTGATTTTGGTTTGAACCCTGTGTCCTCTTTAATTTCATTTGGCCTTTTGCGAATGTCGTTGCTCCCAGTACTTGTTCGCTTCGAAACTCTGTTTTTACTTGCCCATTGCAGGAAGTAAAAATCAGCAAAATGCCAAGAGACATAAGCCTATTCAATATCAATATATTTATGTTCATTTAGTTCGATTTAGGGATTAAGTGTTACTGTCTGCGAAATGATGCAATAGAATACAACTTTTATGGCCACTTTCTCCAGTGAAATTTAATAATCATTTCCCGTTCTCTGGCCACATCAGGCTTATGTGTATAACCAGAAACCAGCTAACACTCACAAACTCCTTAAAAATACAGCAACTACTCTAAATGAAAACACAAAAATCGCCTTGTCCGGAACTTTTAATCACGAACAAAATGGAATGGATTTACGATCCAAATTGCGCGAACAATTTCACCCATTCAGGGCTTGATATTGCGGGTATTCTACCTAGGGCACCCCACCATGTCTACTATATTCCACGTTTTCAAGCATGGCATTGATTTCGACCTCCCGGTGGTTACGCATAAGCGTCTTCCCGGAATGGTCTTAGCAAAAACTAACGAAGGTGTAAATTGTAAAATATCTGCCGCTTATTCCGGTATCTTTTCTCCCGGCTGAAAAACGACCTTTTCTATTTTTTTACTCACGGGTTTGAGTGTTTGTATATAGGCATACAATGCTTTGAGCTCCACGTCATCCATTTTAGCAAAGTTTTCCCATGGCATCGGCGAGCCTTTATGAATCCTGCCGGCCTTAAACCTGCTTATGAAGGTCTGTTGGTTCCACGATGCCATGATTCCGGTTTCTTTATCAGGCGTGATGTTAGGCGTTATAAAGCCATACCCTTCCGAGAACGCATCAGGCGGCATTTTGAATCCACCGGCAAAAGGTATGCCCGTGAATGCGCCGGTTTTCAGGTCGCGGTCGGTGTGGCAGCCCACGCAGTTTGATACACTGTTGGCGATGTACCCTCCGTATGTGGCTGTAGTATCTCTGACCATAGCGGATGGTGGCGTATTTTTAGGCCCCTGTGGCTTTATCATACCAAATGCCACAACGGCCTTGCCGAGGAATGTCAAATCCCTGTGTTTTACCTCGTTGTGAACTGCCGGCTGCGACCTCAGGTACGAGATGACCGCTATCACATCGGCATCACTCATTTCCTGAAATGGCATAAATGGAACAAGTACGCTACCATCGTGCTTCACAGAATAGCGAAGCGCCCGGGCAAGTTCTGCATCAGTAAACTTGCCGATACCGAATTCCGGATCGGGCGTAAGGTTGGGTGCCCTGAAGGTGCCGGGCGGAATGGTGATTTCCCAGCCGCCGCTGAGCGCCACCTCTTCTCCTTTTTTCATAGCCGGTATTTTGTCCATTGGAATATGACACGAGGCACAGTGTGCCGGTCCATAAACAAGATACCTGCCCCGCGCAATAACGGCTGAGTCTGTACTGGCTTTAAATGCCGGAAGTGGCGCATCGAATTTTTTATCCCATGTGGCAAAAACGAAAGTAACCGCCCCTGCTATAAGTACGAACAGCATAATAAAAAACCACTTGAAAAACTTCTTCATATGCTTTTGGTTTTTGATGTTGAATAATTACGAAATATAATAAATTTTGGAATTCTATAGGGATATTTTTTCGGGGTTGTTCCACGGCCAGAAAGGTTGCAAACGGAGAAAACATCACGCCCAATAACAACCGGAGGGATATACAGGGTGAATTAATGATGTTTAAGGATGTGCTGCCCCGGCTACCGTAAAAATTAATTATTTTTACTAAGAGGTTGTTCCTGCATAAAAACTATCCTATGAGGCTGTTTATAGCTCTGCTGCTGTGTGCTGTGTGCTGCATTTGTCATGCGCAGGATAAGCCCTATGAGCTGGGCCCGCCGCTGGATATTAGGGAGGTCGGCGTCAGTAAAGTATTGTGCATGAAGAACGGCAATACCCTGCTGTTCCATTTCGAACGCATGAAAAGCATACAGGTGAAGGTGTTTGACGGCACACACAAAGAAACAGCCAGCAGGCAGGAAAAGTACAGGGTTGTGGACATATCGCTCATAGAATACGCAACATTCAAAGGGCTGTATGAAATAGGCGGAGAGGCGGTGCTCTTCCTCGACCAGGACCTGATGGGCAAACATTGCCTGCTGATGCTGCGCTATAATGCCACTACAGGCAGCCTGATAGAAGAGCGGCTGGTGGGCGAATCGAAAAGTGAGAACAAGCGCATCAAATACTATGTGATGAAACACAGGGAGGAGAAGGGATATGAAATACTGTTTGTGATGGACAAGCGGCACCCGAAACAGAATGATATGTTCATCGTTTACTTTAATGAGCGGCATGAAGCGGTAAAAGAGCTGCAGCTGGAGATAGACCGGAAAAAGTATGACTACTTAGACATTGTGGGCGCTGAATCGCGGCCCAATGGCGTGCTGATAACCATAGGCCTCGACAAACCTATAATATATGGCCGCGCCACCAACATGGATATACGCGCGTTCGGGGTATCTGACCACGACAGCGCTCTCGTAGAGGGCGGGCCGGTGTCAGACCACTTCCTTGCGTTCTATTACATACCTAAGGATGGCCCCGGAATAAAAAGAGGCTTTGTCAATGTCACAGAGTCTATATTCCCATATTATTCACTATTCACGTACAACCCGTTTGCCGGTGCAATGAACCTGCTGCTATACAGCCAGAAACCTTACAAATACCTTTTCGGCATCCTGGAAATGACGGGGATACTGAGCCGTAACCTGTTCTTTAAAATAGATCCGGAAGAAATGGCAACGGAAGTAACCACATTAAATAACAGGATGGCGAACGAGGCATACCGGCGACAGGCCGATACCACCAGGAATTTTGAAGGCATGCCCATGAAAATGTTCACGAATGAGAACGGGCTGAGCACGCTGGTATCGCAAGCGTTTGTGCGCTATGGCGAGCCGGAGACCCATGCGCGCTATGATTACCAGGATTATTTGGGCAATATATGCGTGACGCAATTTGACGACAATGGCAAAGAGATATGGGGAACTGTATTGCCGCTGGCACAATACTACAACAGCAACCGGCAATACCTGAACGAGCGGGAACTGTGTATGCGCTGGCAGGACCAGCAGCTGTTTGGCGACTGGCCTGTAGAGGTGTATAACAGACAATTTATTTCGTTCAACACCTATAGCAACGGCAAAGACCTGTATATCATATACAATGACTACAACAAGAACTTCAAAAACAGCCTTGCCAGACCGGGTGATACGGTGTATTCCTTCAGCACTACCAATGCGGTCTATTACAAGGTGGACAGGAAAAAGACCGTTACGAAGCATTACCTGTATGGCGAACCCGCAGTAAAGGAATACAAAAGCAGCTTTATAGAAGGCGCGGACTATGATGAAGAGCGCGGAATCTACGCATCGTTGGTGCAATACAAAAAGCATAACAAGACCACACTGCGAATGGCATGGCGGCGGATGGATTGAGAAAAGCCTGAAGAAGTAGCGATATTACTAATGCACTGAAGGAGTGCCTGCAATAGCTTTGATAATGTTGAGTATCTTTTTTGCAGTGTTTGCCGAAGAGGAAATATTTACGGGTAAAACAGCGGGTGAATTTGCACCGGGTGATACGGAGGCAGGGTGCTCTACTATAGTGATGCCCGCCTTATTGTTTATGGCATTGCTCACCTCGTCCCAATTGATGAGCAGCATCATGGTCACATAGAGGAGCAGGGACCATATCATGGACCTGCCGATAAATGCGATGCGTGTTTTGATACGTGGGGGCATGTGCCGGAGTTTTCATTCTAAAGATAGCACAAAGGACGATAGCGGCAAAACCCGTAGCTTTGCCGGCTAAATCAAAAAAATGAGATCTTTCTTTTTTGTTGTTTATATATTATTTATTTTCAATCATTTATCCTTAGCCCAGGAATCTTCTACAAGTGGTTTTGAGTGTTCGCATGTGAAGAGCAGGAACGCAGCACGTGTAACCGTGGGAGACCCTGTGGAGGAGCAGTATGATGTGAAACATGTAAAATTTGACCTGAAGTTGTCGAATGACACCACCTACATAGCCGGTGCTGTGACCACTACGGCAATGGTTTTGGCCCCGGCCTTCAACCTGTATGTTTTTGAGCTGAATAGGGGCCTTGTGATAGATACAGTATTGATAAATGGCGTAAGCGCATCGCTGCTGTCGATGGGCGACATCAGGATAGTAACCATGCCAAGGGTGCTATCGAATGGCGCGACGTTTACCGCCAGGGTGGTATACCATGGTTACCCAAGCGTTGCATCCACGATCTTTAACAGGGTGGGTGGTCTGAATACCATGCGGTCACCCACATGGCGCACAAGGGTCACCTTTACACAAAGCGAAGCCTACCATGCCAAAGAATGGTGGCCCTGCAAGCAGTCGCTGCGCGATAAAATAGATTCGGTGGATATGTGGGTGACGGTGCCCGACACACTAAAAGCCGGCAGCAATGGTTTACTTAAGGCCGTGACTACAATAGACACCGCGCATGTGCGGTATGAATGGAAAACGAAACACCCGATTGACTATTACCTTATTTCTGTGGCGGTGGCGCCATACGTTGATTACTCGTATTATATGCACTTCAGCGGCAGCACAGACTCTATGCTGATACAGAACTATGTGTACCCCAACCCGCTGACGCTGCCATTCTTTAAAAGTACGATAGACAGTACCGGGATGCTTCTTGACTATTTCTCGCAAATCTATTCCCGTTATCCTTTCTGGAATGAGAAGTACGGACATTGCATGGCACCGCTGAACGGCGGAATGGAGAACCAGACGATGACAACAATCGGATTTTTTGAAGGATGGATTGTGGCGCATGAAATAGGGCACCAGTGGTTTGGCGATAATGTAACGTGCGGCACGTGGTCGGACATATTTGTGAACGAGGGTTTTGCCAGCTATACCGAGGACCTGTACAGAGAGCATTTTCATGGGCAAATCGGCATGGTGCTTGATATGATGGGCAAGCAGGCCAACGTGAGGAAGTATGATACTGGCAGCGTGTACTGCGCAGATACCAGCGATGAAGGCCGGGTGTTTGATAGCCGTATCACCTATCATAAAGGAGCATGCGTGCTGCATATGCTGCGCCATGCCATCAACAACGACAGCATCTTCTTTCATGTGTTTAAGACCTACCAGCAGGAGCATAAAGAAGGCACAGCTGGCATAATGGATTTCAGGAGCGCAGTGAAGAGTGTAGTAGGTACGGAGGTGAACGGTATCAATATAGATACCTTCTTCAGGCAGTGGCTGTATGGCGAGGGTTTCCCGGTGTTTGATGCGCGGTGGAACCAGAAAGGGTCAGATGTTTATGTGCAGCTGAGCCAGATGACAAAAGTGCCTGCATCGGTATCATGCTTTAATACGCCTATGGAGATCAGGCTGCGGTCGACGACAGGCGATACGGTGATACGTGTGAACAATGACCGCAATGAGCAAATGTTCCGCTTCACCTGGCGTAAAACGATGACAGGGATGAGCCTTGACCCCAATGAATGGGTGCTGGACAGCGTGAGCAGCGTAACAAAAGACGCTACGCTTAATGAAGGGCATATACCTGTGAGCGGTATGCGCGTGTACCCCAACCCCACCAGCACAGGCTGGAATATAGATGGCCTTAGCGGCAACTGCGAACTACTGCTTACGGATGTGGCAGGAAGGGTAATATGGAGCGGCAAATCAACAGGATCGGCCACCGGCATTCCTGCGGAGGGCATTGGCGCAGGGATGTATTTCCTGAGGGTGGTAAACGAGGTGGGAGAAGCGGTAAGTTATAAGCTGATAAAGCTATAGCGGATATAAAGTCGTATTTTTATCACGCAACTATAGCGTATGAAAAACATACTATTGCTCCTCGTGATTGGCGTGAGTTTAGCCGCTTGCTCCAATAACTCCCGGAACCAGAACCCCACAGCAGCGCAGAATGACAGCACCAAACAATTTGTGCGGAGATATATTAATGAAGTATGGAACAACCGCGATTTTTCAAAAACTGATAAATACTGGGGGGCTGATTTCAAAAATGTCTTTGCATTACAATACCCCCATGGGGCCGAGGGCATGAAAACGCAGGTGGCGTATTTTCTTGCGGCCTTTGATACTTTCCATTTTGATGTGCAGGATATTATTGTTGAGGGAGACAAGGTAGCCGCCTGGGTGGAGATAACAGGGACGCATACGGGCGAGCTGTTTGGCATAAAACCCACCAACAAACAAGTTAAATTCCGTGAAGCATTTATATACAAAATAGTGGACGGAAAACTGGATGAGGTCTATCCTTTCGTGGACTGGAATTCACTGTTCATGCAGCTGGGGCAATACCCGGATATGAAGAACATGCAGTGAGATAAAGATTAATTTCACAGCAAAGCCCAATCTACCATCGAGCGTAGCAAAGTAATAACAGGCCGGAACCCCGGCAATATTGAATCTGGTATGTATACGCAGGCAGCCGGGAACAGGCGCTACATCTTAATAAATTTGTTGCCATCCATCCCATCGACCTTTACGAAGTAAATCCCCTTTGGTAAATGTGCGATGTCGATTTGTACAATTTCAGCATCAAATCGTTGGGCATGTATTATATGCCCTAATCGGTCGGTTATAGTTACCTTATGTATTTTTTCCGTGTTTGTTATTGTCAGTTCGTTAGTTGCCGGATTGGGGTATATTTTCAGCCCGGTTGCCGTAGTTAGTGCGGAGAAAGTTGTGGCGCAGGGTTTTATATAAACAGGATGGATAACCTGAGCTGAAGCACATGAGTTGGCAACGCTGTATATTACAGTATCGAGCCCGGTTGTAACCCCCGAAACAACACCAGCAGTAGTGACGGTTGCGCGGGGATTGCTGCAGCTCCATGAGCCGCCCGGCATTGTAGCCGTAAGGGTAATTGAACTACCCATGCAAACTGTATCGAGGCCTGATAAGGAGCCTGCAACAGGAGGTACGCAGGTTATTTTGCGGATACGGTTATTAAGGCAATCTCCGGTATATATGCTGCCAGCGTTATCAACATACACGCCCTGAAGGTAATTCAGTTTAGCGGCAGTAGCAGGGCCACCATCGCCACTGTAGCCAACAGACCCTGTGCCGGCTATAGTAGTGATGATGCCGGTAATAATATCTATTTTCCGGATGCGCTGGTTATCAGAATCTGCGATTATAATATTGCCGAGGCGATCAATACAGACACCTTTCGGGTATCTTAAACTGGCAGCCGTTGCAGGTCCGCCATCACCGCCGGAACCTACACTGCCATTTCCGGCAACAGTAGTAATGATGCCCGTAGTGCTGATCCTCCTGATACGATGGCCCATCATTTCAGCAATATATATGTTCCCGACACTATCAGCTGTTACTCCCGAAGGGTGGTTCACCTGCGCTGCGGTAGCAGGGCCCCCATCTCCACCCGATGCCGCTGCACCGTTCCCGGCAATAGTTGTGATCGTGCCTAAAGGGTCAATTTTCCTGACGCGGTTATTCAGGGCATCGCTGAAGTATACATTGTATGAGGCATCCCAAAAAATGCCCTGCGGACTGTTTATCTGAGCCGAGACGGCGGGTCCACCATCGCCGCTATAGCCAACTACACCGGTACCAGCAATCGTCATAATGAGCCCTCCGGCTTCGGTTTGTATACTGCGTATGCGGTGGTTGTCCATATCTGATATAACTATGGTGCCTGCCCGGTTAACAGCCATCCCGTATGGGAAGTTTAACTTTGCGGTGGTTGCAATAATCGCATCTCCGTTATAGCCTGCAACGCCGTTTCCGGCAACGGTACTTATGATACCTGCAGTGTTTATTTTGCGTATCCTGTTGTTACCTACATCGCCAATGTATAAATTGCCCAAGCTATCCATCCCCACATCGTAAGGATTGAATACCGCGGCAGATGTAGCGGCTATGCCATCGCCGCTAAAACTTCCGGCACCTGTGCCGGCTATAGTGGTAATAATCTGTGCATGAGACACCAAGGGAAATAAGAGTAGAAATAAAAGAAATTTCATAAAGCTTCGGTTTAATTGTAATCAATAGACAAATATATAAATAATTTGATTCAGAAAGTGTTTTTTTATGAATTTTAGAGGGATAATTTGCTGATAAATTAAAATAATCTTTTATTTTTTTCACTGAAGCGATGTACTCCGGAAGGTCTTTTGATGGTTTTAACATAAAACTTTCTGTTTTTTTGTTCCACGTAATTGTTGATGTGTGTAGAAGGATTTCGAAGTTTAAAAATATTTATATTTTTTTGGGATGAGTTTAAACTAAATTTTACTCTTATGAAAAACTATGTATTCTTTCCCTCATTTCTATTGCCTTTGAATCGCGTGCGCAAACAATTACTATAATTGCCGGTACCGGAGCTGGTACTTATACGGGTGATGGTATGCCAGCAACTGCATCAGTTTTGCAAACACCATACGGAGTAGGCATGGGCAGTCTGGGCAACATATTTACTTAATGATGCCAATAACCACCGTGTCCGTAAGATCAACACATCAGGGGTAATCAGTACTTTAGCTGGTACCTGCGTAGCCGGATATAACGGAGATGGCCTACTGTCCACGAATACACAATTGAACTTCCTATGCGGGATATCGTTTAACCGTGCGGGCACAATTGTAATTGCCGACAGGAACAATCATCGCAAACGCCACAATAACCAGCAGTGGTGTAGTTTCTGGTGTGGCACCGGGATATAACACGCAAAATTCAGGTTGGAATGGTTAAAACCCATTCCGGACATTTTAATACAATCGCTTGTTTTTCCTTACTGATGCGATATACTCCACAAGGTCTTTGGATGGCTTAAGCCAGATTAACATCAGCATGTAGACGGCGATAATTATTAAAGAGCGTATAGATGCATCCACGAAAGTTCGCACATATATATGGCGCGACTGATCTAAAAAATGCGGGAAAAAATAGCCTGCAGCCAGCGCTGGAAGTGCAGCAATAAGTACTAAAGCGGTACTACGCGAAAAAGGCTGCATGTCAAGTTTTCTCCATACAAACAGGACCTTGGCAAGGCTGAAAAGAATTATTGCAACTGTAGTACTCCATGCAGCGCCATATATGCCATTTTGCGGAACAAATAGCCGTATCAAAACATATAAAAAGGCAATCACGATCAATGACAAAAAGAAGTTGAACTTGTAATAGTTTGTTATAGAAAGTACCTGGTCATTCATACCACATGCAATGTTCACAATATTGCCCAATAGAAGGATGGTAAATACCGGCATAATATCTACATACCCATCTTTAATCAATAAGATTATATTATTAAGATTACAAAAAAGTATAACGGAAATACCAATGGTGGGTATCAGGATATTTATTGATGCCCTGACAAAAATATCTGCAGCATGTATTTTATTACCTTCGGCGAATGCACGTGACAGCATGGTATGAGTGGCCGGTATGAGTGCCTTTGTGGGCAGCAGCATGAACGAAATAAGAAACACTGCGACCCTGTATACGGCTACAGATGCAAATCCATTATGATCGTAAAATGGCAGGAGCAGTATATCCATGGTGCTGATGAGGACAATAGATATAGGCAATAGCGCATGGTAGGCGCAGAAAGTGCCTATATGTTTATATTCTTCTTTGCTAAAGTCACGCAGGCGCAGAGAGAAACCAAACTGGTCTGTATTCAATGACAAGAGGAAAAAAATAGAAACGTGCACAGTGTATACCAGTATTGTACTTATGACAAATACATGAAAAGAGATAAACTCAAAAGCAAAAAGTAATAACAATACTATATTAAGGATACGCAGCAATACTTCCCGCATAAAAGAGGAAATAGCCACCTTTAATTGCAGGTTCAGGTATTGCTCCAAAAGAACCTGGTAAACAAAAAAGAGAATATAAACCGGTAACCAGGCATAATACTGGTACATAAGCGGCGCATCAGCTGTCTGAAAGTGAGCTACCACCCATGACTTGAACACAAGATAAAATATCGAGAAAATCAGCAAGACAATTAAGGGAATACCAAAGCATAACGTGAGGAGTAGTTTTCTTTTACGATCGTCATTTGCGTAGCGGTTAATGTAGACCGCCATTGTATGGTTAAAGCCTACCAGGATGAATTGCGATGCGGTAACTGCAAAAGTGGTAAGTGAATTCGTAAATCCCAGTTGCTGTTTCGGGATATACTTTGTGGAAAGCCAGATGATAAACGCTCCTAAGATTGCTCCAACGAAAACAACAATTAATGTTTTAACAGATTGTCGGAAAACAATGCCCATTCAGGAGAAGAAAGTATTTACGGTAGTAAAAATAAACCTTTTGATTGCTAAAACTATATTATACTACGCAGTTGTAGCAGTTAAATATTGTTAACGGCATGTATGCTATTCTCATAATTTCCTCAACCAAATTGACTGGTTCCGGGTTTTGCATAAATACGGGAAATCAGTTTTGAACAATTCAGGTTCCTTGTTTATCAGGTAATCAGGGAAAAACAGAATTTCGAAACTTGTGTTATACATTAAGAATGCACGGCATAAAAATATTTCGTTCCAGTTGGTCTTAACATCATATATCCAATGCTTGGGGTACATAAAACCACTAAATATATCATGGATGTGGATCACTACACCTTTTTTTAGTTTTGGGAGCACTTCAAAAAACATGTGGTTCACATCGCTTCCTATCTTAGAAACGTGTGAATTATCTATGAAGAGGATGTCATTAGCTTCAAGGCGAGTAAATGTAGCTATATCCACGTCCTGCACCATTTCGGGGATGATATTTGCACTTTTTTTGTCGGCATCGCGGATAAGCCCCATAAGCCTGTCTTGCGGATTGGGATCAATAAATGTCAGTGATATTGAATTATTGAATTCGGTATTGTTTACATCGAGCATCAAGGCCGAACTATGACCGGAGCCTACTTCTACTATTCGTTTAGGCCTGAAGCTCATCATCATAAGGTATAATATGGTTGCATCTGCGTAGGTGAACCATGAATTATGAAACGAATATCTGCCAGTTATTTCCTCTTTGGGTTTATCGAATTGGGCGAGGTTTAATTTATCGTATTGGTTTTTTAATGATTTAAGAAATTTTACCTGATCATCTTTTTTAATATCAATACCTGCCAACCATTCTTCATTTTCCTGACCCGGCCATATTTTGTCTTCATTAGCTTTGACATAATCCACATCCGTAACCGAAGAATAATAACTTCCGGGTCTATTGGAACTATTTTTCCTGTACCAGTAAGCATAGCGTATATAGGGTATCTTTTCAAGAATTTTACCAATCATAAATATTAATGTTTAAAACAAAATTAATGCATTTTATTAATAACGCAGAAAAGCAAAAAAGCCCTTAAAGCTTACAGAGATTGATAACCATAATTTTTGAACAGGGACAAAACATAGCGTTAAAATGACTTGTTTTTTAGATATAGGCCATAGTTTTTTTAAATAGAGAGCGTATTTGTATGCATTGTTTTTCTGGACGGCGTTAAAAACAGCAAATTTTCTGTAAAGCATCGCCAATTGGGCCTCGGGTAGTTTTTTCTCGAGTTTTGGCAACTGTCGTTCCACCATAATTTTACCTATGTAATTTACATTATCTCCCTGGGTGGTGGTGAGGGATGTAATATGTTCCCTGTAATAATATAAATCATACGCATTGTGGTATTTGAAGTTAAACTGAAGAAAGGCACGCATAAAAAAATCATAATCCTCAATTAAAAAGGCGGAGGGATTATACCCGTTATTTTTTTTGTATACTATCTCCTTATATAGAAAGCATGCACCACAACCCAACCAATCAGTAAAGCTATCGTAAATATTATTGAAGGTCCGGGTGCCTGACGATCTGTTATTATCATCAATAATGGTGTAATTCGTATACACCAGGTCTATCTGTTCATCTTTTTTTATTTCGTTCAATAACACCTCCAGGGCATTGGGTGCATAATAATTATCATCTGAAGTCCATGTATGGTATTGCCCCAGGGCTGCGCTGAATCCGGTATTAAGCGATACGGGCAATTGTTTGTTGAACTGGTTGTGAATTATTTTCACCCTTTCATCTTTTCTGGCGTACTCTTCGATTATAGCGGGTGTTTCGTCGGTAGAGCAGTCATTCACAATTATCAGTTCAAAATTCCTATAAGTTTGATTCAGGCAGCTGTCAATTGACTGCCGGATATATTTCGAGCCATTATATGTGGGCAGCACTATAGAAATTACCGGGTTATTCATTGAAGTTGTTTCAAAGACAAAGAAAATATTATTTCAGAACATTATCGTATATACTACCTTATCCTATACTTAAAAAGCTTCATTACACCTACTTTAATGTAATATCGTAGCATTTCTTTAATGGTAAGGATAAAACTGAAAACATAATAATATATACCAGAGCCCTTTCGGTATTCCATTATTTTCAATTCCAGCTCAAGGAATTTTTTTAATAATTTTAATTGCTTTGATGGCTCAGTACTGGCATTATGTATATGTATTACGGTAGTTTCTGATAAGTAGTAACTTTTATAGCCCATCTCATGAAACTGGTAGCACCATAGCTGGTCCTCGCCATACATAAAGAACCGCTCATCGAGTTTTTTGCCCGGGCGCTTGTCCAGTATTTCTTTGCGGAACATCATAAAAGCGCCACTGACCCAGTCTGCGTAAGTATTATGATCTCCTTTGAAATATTGGTTGAGCATTAGGGCAGCCCTTTTTCTGTAAGGCATCAATAAAAGAAACGGCCGCAAAACATCCAGAATTTCATTCTTAATACTTCTAAACCTGCGGGCGGTATGCTGTAATTTTCCATCCGGGTATACCAGTCTTACGCTCAAGGCGGCCACATCCGGTAGCTGTAGTAACTTGTTGGCCGCTATACTGATACTATCCTCAGTAAGAATAGTATCCGAATTCAACAAAAGTATAATATCGCCTTTAGCTACCTCAATGCCCTGGTTATTTCCTTTGGCGAAACCGCCATTTTCCATGCTCTTGACCAGCTTGATACCCGGGAATTCCAGTAAGAAATCGTCGGGGTTATCATTCGGAGAGGCATTATCGACTAAAACAACCTCGTAAGCTACATTTTTAGTGTGCTCTATTACGCTCCGTATACAGTCACATGTTACCTTGAAAGTATTATAGTTAACAATAATGACGGATACCAGCATCAAAGAAATTTTGCCCAAAAATATCACTATATCCTGAATTTATCTTGCCCGGAACATATTTAACCGATATCTGTCATGAACACTACATTAACGACATATTATATGCATTCTGTTTAAGATAATAGTGATTTTTTAAAAGTAGAATTTATGATTAAAATAGGTCAAACAATATTGAATTATCGCAGTATAGATGTAGTTTTGCAATTCCTGTTTAACATGCGTTCCAAGTAAAGACCATTTATGAATCTTTTTTTGCAGGCGGCTCAGCATAATACGCCAATGAATTATTTCCCGATAGCTTTACAATTAGTAATAGCGGTGGGGTTTGTGGCAGTAATGATGCTTGTTTCTCACCTGTTGGGCCCAAAACGCAAAACTGAAGATAAGCTGATCAATTTTGAGAGTGGTATACCATCGGTAGGCAACGCCCGGCAGCCCATGGGTATCAAATACTTCCTGGTAGCAATCCTATTTGTGCTGTTTGATGTGGAAGTTATCTTTTTTTATCCTTATGCCGTGAATTTCAGGTTTCTCGGCAAAGAGGGCTTTTATGAAGTTATTTTGTTTGTGGCGTTCTTTTTATGTGGATTTATTTACATAGTAAAGAAAGGGGCATTGGATTGGGAAGACTAATTGATATATGATTTAGGATTTGTGATGTATGATTGCGTTGATTGATTCTTAAATTTTAGTGTAAAGCATGTGTCTTAAATCATAAATCGCACATGAAAAATCAAAAATAATATGCGCCCGGTACAGTATAATACAAAAGTGAAGCTGGTGGAGATGCCTGAGGGCTACTCCGGTGAAGGTTATTTTTCAACCACTTTCGATAAGATCGTGGGCCTTGGCCGAAAAAACTCACTGTGGCCATTGCCGTTTGCCACCTCGTGCTGTGGTATCGAATTTATGGCTACCATGGGCTCGCATTACGACCTGGGCCGTTTTGGCGCAGAGCGTATGGGTTTTACTCCCCGCCAGTGCGATGTATTGCTGGTGGCCGGTACGATTGCCAAGAAGATGGGGCCTATATTGCGCCAGGTATACCTGCAAATGGCAGAACCCCGCTGGGTGATAGCCATTGGCGCATGTGCCAGCAGCGGCGGCATATTCGATTCTTATTCGGTGCTGCAGGGTATTGATCAGGTGATACCGGTAGATGTTTATGTGCCGGGCTGCCCGCCCCGTCCGGAAGGGATAATAGACGGCATACTGAAACTACAGGACCTTGTGAATGAAGAGAGCCTGCGCCGCAGGCACAACCCGGTGTATAAGGAACTGATGGAGAGCTACGGGATACAGTAAAAGTAAAAAGCAAAATTTAAATAGTAAAAGTGGCGTTAACCAACGAAATAGTAAAACAGAGGCTTATAGATAAATTCGGGGAGCAACTGACCGAATGGGGCGAGCCATATGGTATGCTCACGTTTGCAGCCCCGGCAGAGATGAACCTCAAGGTAATACAGCATCTTTATGATGATGAAACACTGCGTTTCCGGTTTATGACTGACCTCACAGCCGTTCATTATCCTGAAAGGAAGGGAGAAGAGTTATGCGTGGTTTATCATCTGCACAACCTGGCAGACAATATCCGTTTGCGTTTCAAAATATATGTGCCGGCTGAAAAGCCCGATGTGTATACTGCTACGCAGCGTTTTTCGACTGCCAACTGGATGGAGCGGGAAACATATGACTTCTTTGGCGTGAACTTTATCGGTCACCCCAATCTTATCCGCATACTGAATGTGGATGAGATGGATTATTTCCCGATGAGGAAAGAATATGAAATGGAAGACCCTACAAGAAGGGACAAGGATAACGAAATGTTTGGAAGATAAAACAGTAAATATATTTAGTAATGGTATTTGCGGACCTTGATATAACCAAAACATACACTTACGCCGACTATTTCAAATGGAAATTTGAGGAGCGGGTGGAGTTGATAAAAGGCCGCATTTTTAAAATGAGCCCGGCACCCAACAGAATGCACCAGCGGATTTCCGGAAAAATTTATAACAAACTGTATAATTTTCTGGACGATAAAAAGTGCGAGGTTTATTGTGCCCCGTTTGACGTGCGCCTTCCCCGTAAATCGAAGGAGGACAAAGATATAGTTACAGTGCTGCAGCCGGATATATGTGTAATCTGCGATGAATCGAAACTGGATGACCGGGGATGTATCGGCGCACCCGATTTAGTGGTAGAGGTATTATCTCCCGGTAATAATAGTAAGGAATTAAAAAGTAAATTTGAGATATATGAAGAGTCGGGAGTAAGTGAATATTGGGTTGTGTCGCCACAAGACCAAACGTTTGTCGTGTATACACTTGTAGCAGGTAGCTATCAGGCATCGCGCCTGATGGTGGCCGGTGATGTAGTGGTGTCAACCGCATTGCCCGGCTTTTCAATGAATCTTTCAGAATTGTTTGAGAAAATTTAATATGAGCGAAATACAGCCATATCAGCAACAGCATATAAAACTTTCTGAAGAATCACTTCAGAAACAGACCACCACGTTAAACCTGGGGCCTACCCACCCTGCCACACACGGTGTGTTCCAGAACATCATGGAGATAGATGGCGAACGTGTATTGGAAACTGTGCCTACTATTGGTTACATACATCGTGCTTTTGAGAAAATTGCCGAACGCCGTCCTTTTTACCAGATAACCACGCTTACCGACCGCCTTAACTACTGTTCATCACCCATCAACAATATGGGATGGCATATGACGGTGGAAAAGCTGCTGAAGATAAACGTGCCGAAAAGGGTGCAATACCTGCGGGTCGTCATCATGGAGCTGGCGCGTATTGCCGATCATCTGGTGTGCAATTCTGTAGTGGCGGTAGATACCGGTGCACTCACACCATTTACCTATGTGTTCCAGTCGCGCGAACATATCTATGAGATATTTGAAGAGATATGCGGCTCTCGCCTGACTACCAATATTGGCCGGGTAGGCGGTTTTGAACGCAATTTTACTCCCGCATCTTTCGAGAAGCTGAATAAGTTTTTGGAGAACTTTCCGAAAACAATGAAAGAATTTGAAAGCCTGCTTAACCGCAACCGTATCTTCATAGAGCGTTGCGTAGGCGCAGGCCCTATAAATGCAGAGAGAGCGCTGAATTACGGCTTTACAGGCCCTAACCTCAGGGCTGCAGGTGTAGACTATGATGTGCGCGTAGCACAGCCTTATTCATCATACGAAGATTTTGATTTTAAGATACCTGTAGGCACTACCGGCGATGTGTATGACCGCTTTATGGTGCGCAACGGGGAGATATGGGAAAGCCTGAGCATCATTCGTCAGGCGCTGGAGAAAATAGAGAAGATAGAAAAAGAATTCCCTGAGCAGAAAGAGATATTCTATGCGCAGGAAGCTGACCATTTCCACCTGCCACCGAAGGAAGATGTATACACGAAGATGGAAGCACTTATCTATCATTTTAAGATAATAATGGGTGAGATAGATGCGCCGAAAGGTGAGGTATATCATGCGGTAGAAGGTGGTAATGGTGAGGTGGGTTACTATCTGATAAGTGATGGCGGGCGTACACCTTATCGTTTACATTTCCGCAGGCCATGTTTTATTTATTACCAGGCCTACCCGGAAATAGTTGAAGGTGGATTACTGAGTGATGCCATCATTACACTGAGTAGTTTAAATGTGATAGCGGGAGAACTGGATGCATAATACCCGCCCCGGAAGGGGAGGTGACAAACAATAAAATAAAAAGCTCCGCCGCGGCGGATTGGAGTTTATGATAAAATTTTCGGAAGAAAGATTAAACAAGGTAAAAGAGGTAATTTCCCGCTACCCGGAAGGTAAGCAGAAAAGTGCGTTGATACCGGTATTGCATATGGCACAGGAGGAATTTGGTGGCTGGCTCGATGTACCCGTGATGGACTACGTGGCCGGACTGCTGAACATACTGCCAATAGAAGTATACGAAGTGGCTACATTCTATAGCATGTTCAATATGAAACCTGTGGGCAAGCACGTGCTTGAGGTATGCCGTACAGGGCCATGCATGGTAAGCGGCTGCGATGATATTATGGACTATATAAAGCAGAAGCTGGGGATAAGTGAAGGAGAAACAACCGCAGATGGTTTGTTTACTCTGAAGCCTGCTGAGTGTCTGGGCGCATGTGGTTATGCACCTATGATGCAGTTGGGCAAAACATACAGGGAACATTTGACGAAAGAGAAAGTAGATAAACTGATAGACGAATTGAGGGCGCAGGCTAAAAACTAACCTATGGCTTTTGACCTGAAACTTGAGTTCATATTATCGGCCAAACCAAAGAGAGTAATGCAATTGCTCACAGATGCAAAGCTGATAAGAAAATGGAGCGGGGGTGAAGCAGTACTGGAAAACAAAGCGGGTGGACGGTTTGAAATGTTTGACGGATGGGTAAAGGGTGAGGTACTGAAAACAAATGAAAATGAACTGGCCTATACCTGGAAAGTGAGTGAATGGCCGGAAGAAACAAAACCAACTGAAGTTCATTATTTACTGAAAGAGGACGAAGCAGGGACTAAGGTGATATTGAAGCATACCGGTTTCCCGGATGAAGAAGAGATGAAAAGCCACAAAAATGGCTGGTCAGATTTCTTCTTCGACCCGATGGAAGATTTTATTATGGTATTTGACAAAGATTAATGAAGCGTTTTTTACTCATATTGTTGCTCTTTGTAAGTATTGGTGCCTTTGCTGAGAACATAGATTCAATAAGCCTTGCCAGGACTATTCGTGTGTTCAACAAGGCACTGGTGAATAAAGATACGGTAGCATTGAACTGGCTTTTAATGGATGATGTTCATTATTACCATTCAAACGGGTGGCTGGAGTTGAAACGGGATGTGATTGAAGACCTGTATAACGGCAAGCTGGTGTACAGGCAAGTGAACGCAACATTGCAGGGCATAAGGTTTACCGGCAATATAGCACAGGCGAGAATGGTGGCAGATGTGGATGTGGCATTGAATGGCAAACCGATACAATTGAAGTTGCAGATAGTGCAGGTGTGGGTAAGGAAAAACGGAAGATGGATAATGCATTCAAGGCATAGCGAGAGAATATAAACTCCGATCCGAAAGGGAAGGAGCGAAAGAAAAATATTAAAAACTTAAAGCCCTTTCAGGGTGGCGGTTAATATGGGTGTAAAATTATTATTAGAGCACGATAAGGTAGAAGGTATCCGTTATTACGATACCTACCGCCGCAATGGCGGATACCGTGCTGCGGAGAAGGCATTGAAAATGGCACCCGCAGACATAGTGGAGGAAGTGAAGAAGAGCGGCCTGCGTGGCCGTGGTGGCGCCGGCTTCCCTACGGGTATGAAGTGGAGCTTCCTGGCCAAGCCGGAAGGTGTGCCACGCCACCTGGTGTGCAATGCCGATGAATCAGAGCCGGGTACGTTCAAAGACCGCTACCTGATGGAGTTTCATCCACACTTGTTTATAGAGGGGTTGCTTATCAGCAGTTTCGCACTGGGAAGTAATACTACCTATGTATATATACGTGGCGAATATGCCTGGATACCGGACATATTGGAGCAGGCTATAGCCGAAGCAAAAAATAATGGCTGGCTTGGGAAAAACATTTTAGGGACGGGATTTGATTGCGAGATATATGTGCACCGCGGAGCGGGCGCTTATATATGTGGCGAAGAAACTGCATTGATAGAATCGCTGGAAGGCAAGCGTGGCAATCCACGCATGAAGCCACCATTCCCCGCCATACAGGGAGTGTGGATGCGCCCAACAGTGGTGAACAATGTGGAAACTATAGCGGCTGTGGTGCCGATAATAAATTTGGGCGGCGATGAGTATGCCAAAATAGGTGTGGGCAAATCGACCGGCACCAAACTGATGTCGGCATGCGGTAATATTAATAAGCCTGGTGTTTATGAAATAGATATGACCATATCTGTAGAGGAGTTTATCTACAGCGATGAATATTGTGGTGGTATAAGGAATGGCAAAAAATTAAAAGCCTGCATACCGGGCGGTTCATCAGTACCTATACTGCCGGCTAACCTGCTGCTGAAAACGGCAAAGGGCGAGACAAGGTATATGAACTATGAAAGTATGAGCGACGGCGGGTTTGTATCGGGTTCTATGATTGGCTCCGGCGGGTTTGAAGTATTGGATGAAGACCAATGTATAGTGAAGCACACCATGACACTGGCCCGCTTTTACAACCATGAAAGCTGCGGACAATGCAGCCCCTGCCGCGAGGGCACCGGTTGGATGTATAAAATACTGAAGAACCTAGAATACGGGAAAGGCAAGATGAGCGATATAGACTTGCTGTGGGACATTCAGCGCAAGATAGAAGGTAATACCATCTGTCCGCTGGGTGATGCTGCGGCATGGCCGGTAGCGGCAGCAATACGCCACTTCCGCGATGAGTTTGAATGGCATGTATTAAACCCTGATGAGTCGCAAAAAAGGAACTATGGATTGGCGCATTATGCCGATCCTATCCATGTGGCAGCATCAGCATAAAGTAATTTTTGATTAGTTATGTCAGAAACACCGAAGTTTAAAGTAACGATAGATAACATCAGCATAGAGGTGCCTGCAGGTACTACTATACTGAATGCCGCGCGTATGATAGGTGGTGATGTTACTCCGCCTGCCATGTGCTACTATAGCAAGCTGAAGGACAGCGGCGGTAAATGCCGCACCTGCCTGGTAGAAGTAAGCAAGGGATCAGAAAAAGACCCGCGCCCTATGCCCAAGCTGGTGGCCAGTTGCCGCACTACGGTAATGGATGGTATGGAGGTAAAGAATATTACCTCTGAGAAGGTAATAGATGCGCGCAAAGGTGTGGTAGAGTTCCTGCTGCTCAATCATCCGCTCGACTGCCCGGTTTGTGACCAGGCCGGGGAATGCGACCTGCAAAACCTGAGTTATGAGCATGGCACAGAAGGCACAAGGTATGAATTCAAGCGCCGTACTTTTGAGAAGGAGGATATAGGCCCATACATATCACTGCACATGACACGTTGTATCATGTGCTTCCGTTGTGTGTTTGCTGCAGACCAATTAACCGAGAAACGTGAACATGGTATACTGGAACGCGGAGACCATGCAACCATAAGCACCTACCTGAACAAGGCTCTTGATAATGACTTCATAGGCAATGTGATAGATGTGTGCCCGGTTGGTGCGCTTACCGATAAAACATTCCGCTTTAAGAACAGGGTATGGTTCACTAAGCCATTGGATGCTCACAGGGATTGCGGCAACCCGAAATGCAGTGGGCATGTGCGCCTGTGGATGAGGGGAGATGAGGTATTCCGCGTTACAGCACGTAAGGATGAGTGGAACGAAGTGCAAAACCTGCCTGATGGCAAACCGGGCTGGATATGCAACGAATGCCGCTTTGAGAAAAAGGAAACAAAGGATTGGGTAATAGAAGGCCCATCACGGATACCCAGGAGCAGTGTTATATCGCAGGGGCATTATATCGGCACCAAAAAAACACCCATACTGATAGATAAAGTAATAGGCAAACAACCGAAATATACATTGGATATACATAGCATAAGTGATGTGAACAGGCCGGAGGTAGACTTGTCGAAGATAGAAGGCCCTGCGCACTCAGATGATTTTAAATCCGGTAAGGCTTAATTTTTAAAACAACTAAAACTACTTTTGCGACATTATGCTGTTACTACAGATTGATACAGCGTTTATTATAGAGAAGGCCCTGCTTATAACAGCTATACTTTTAGGCTCGCTGGGTGTTGCTATGTACGCTACATGGGGAGAACGCAAGGTCGCGGCCATAATGCAGGACCGCATAGGCCCTAACCGCGCGGGTCCCTTCGGATTGCTTCAGCCACTTGCAGACGGGTTAAAGTTATTTTTTAAAGAAGAGATCATACCCGACCGCTCTACAAGGATAATATTCATATTAGGCCCCTGCCTCGCTATGCTTACCGCCACTATGACCAGTGCGGTCATTCCCTGGGGGCCGGATTTTACAACCGAAAGCGGGCATGTGTTCTCTTTTCAGGTGGCTGATATCAATATTGGTATCCTTTTCATCTTTGGGGTAGTGAGTCTTGGTGTTTATGGTGTTATGCTTGGTGGCTGGGCCTCAAATAATAAATTCTCCTTATTGAGCAGCATCCGTGCAGCATCACAGGCTATATCTTACGAACTGGCCATGGGTATCAGCCTTATCGCATTGCTTATGATGACCGGCTCATTAAGCCTGCGTGACATTGTGGCACAGCAGCATGGGTTCTGGAACGATGGCTACTTTACATGGAATTTCTTCAAGCAGCCGCTGGGCTTTCTTATCTTTTTTACCTGTGCCTTTGCAGAATTGAACCGGGCACCTTTCGATCTGCCGGAATGTGAGAGCGAGCTGAACATGGGTTATCATCAGGAGTACTCATCAATGAAACTTGGGTTTTACCTTTTTGCAGAATACGTGAACCTGTTCATCAGTTCGGTGCTGATAAGCACATTATTCTTTGGCGGGTATAATTTCCCATTCATGGATGAAGTAGCAGCAAATGTTCACCCTTTGCTGTTCTCTATCATTTGCCTGATGGTATTATTGACGAAGGCTGTAATGGTGATATTGTTCATAATGGCTGTGCGCTGGACATTGCCACGCTTCCGTTATGACCAGCTGATGAAACTTGGATGGAGGTCATTGATACCACTGGCCTTAGTGAATATGCTGATAACAGGTGCGGTGATATTGTGGGCAGTAAATAAGTAAAAAACAATGGAAAAATTAACTAACAGGTCGGTACAGGTAAACCGCAGTCCCATGAATTTCATGGAGCGTGCTTATCTGCCGGCATTGGCAAAGGGGCTTTCTATCACTCTGGGCCATATATTTAAGAAAAAAGCCACGGTAAGTTATCCCGAGGAAAAACGCCCATTCAGCCCTGTATTCCGTGGGTTGCACATACTTAATCGCGATGAGCAGGGAGCAGAGCGCTGCACAGCCTGCGGATTGTGCGCCTTGGCTTGTCCGGCAGAGGCCATTACAATGGAGGCTGCAGAGCGCAAACCCGGTGAAGAGCACCTGTACCGTGAAGAGAAATATGCGGCCAGGTACGAGATAAACATGCTGCGTTGTATTTTTTGCGGCTATTGCGAGGAGGCCTGCCCCAAGGATGCCATATACCTTACCGAAACTGTAATGCCTTCAAACTATACCCGCGAAAGTTTTATTTATAAAAAAGACGACCTGCTGATACCAGACCCTAAAAAAAAGGAAAGTAAATAATTATGGAGTTATACGATATTTTATTCTGGGTATTGTCTGCTATTGCCGTTAGTTCTGCGCTTGGGGTTATCCTCAGCCGCAACCCGGTAAATAGCGTACTCTTTCTGATACTTACATTTTTTGCCATTTCAGGGCATTATGTACTTATGAATGCACAATTCCTGGCTATTGTTAATATTATAGTATACGCCGGGGCGATAATGGTGCTTTTCCTGTTTGTAATTATGCTGATGAACCTGAACGCCGATGTGGAACCACAAAAAGGACAATTGGTGCAGCTTGCGGGTGTCATATCAGGTGGTATTTTATTCCTTGTGGTGCTGGCATCCATAAAAACAGCTAAGGCTGAAATAATGGATAAGGCCTCAACAGATATAGGGCTCATCAGCAATTTGGGTAAGGTATTGTTTACAAAATACGTTTTACCGTTTGAAATCAGCAGTGTACTGTTTTTGAGTGCAATGATAGGTGCCATAGTTATAGGTAAAAAAGAAGAAACAAAACCGATCACATCTGCAAAAGCGGAGCGTGTAGGTGAACCATAATAATAAAAAAATGTTCCGCCATAGCGGATTAGATATATGCCGGTAAATTCAACACATTATCTGTTTTTAAGCCTTTTGCTGTTCTCCATCGGTATTATGGGAACACTGATGCGCCGCAATGCCATCATCATTTTCATGTGCATAGAGCTGATGCTTAATGCGGTGAATCTACTGCTCGTGGCATTTTCGAAAATATATGCCGATGCCGATGCGCAGCTATTTGTATTTTTTATAATGGTAGTGGCAGCGGCAGAAGTAGCCGTGGGGCTTGCAATAATAGTGATGATGTATCGTAAAGTACATTCAGTAGATATCAACATTTTAAACAGGTTAAAACATTAAATACCCGCGTTTGCGGGTTAGCATATATGGCTAATTTAGTTTACTTGGTTCCGCTTTTCCCATTGATCGGTTTTCTGATCAATGGCCTTTTCTGGAAGAGAATGCCTAAAGCCCTTGGGGGTATGATAGGCAGTGTAGCAATACTTGCTTCTTTCGTTGTGTCGTTAGGTATCTTCTTTGAAGTTAAAAGTGCCTCTTTCCAGGGCCCTCTGGTCGTTAAATTATTTGATTTCATACAATCCGGCAGCCTGAATATCCAATTCGCTTTTCAGGTAGATGCACTCTCCTCATTGTTCCTGCTCATTATTACCGGTATAGGCTTCCTGATACATGTTTACTCTACCTCCTATATGGGCCATGACGAGGGCATGGTGAAGTATTTCGCTTACCTGAACCTCTTTGTGTTCTCCATGCTGCTGCTTGTACTGGGGGCCAACTACCTTATCATGTTCATAGGCTGGGAGGGTGTAGGTTTATGTTCTTATTTATTGATAGGATTCTGGTTCAAGAACAGGGATTACACCAACGCCGCCAAGAAAGCATTTGTGATGAACCGTATTGGCGACCTCGGTTTCTTAGTAGGCATGCTGCTGATATTGGTGAATTACGGTACGCTTTCTTACCAGGAGTTCTTCTCAAAATTACCTGCCGCCCATACAGAAACATCCTCGATGTATAACTGGATAGCCTTTTGCCTCTTCATTGGCGCCATGGGTAAAAGTGCGCAGATACCTCTTTATACCTGGCTGCCCGATGCGATGGCAGGCCCTACGCCGGTGTCAGCACTCATACATGCAGCAACGATGGTTACCGCAGGCATATATATGATAGCCCGCAGTAATGCACTGTATGACCTTGCGCCTGTAGCCTTAAACATAGTGGCTGTAATCGGTCTGGCAACAGCCCTGCTTGCCGCTACGATAGCCTTGTATCAGAACGACATCAAGAAGGTGTTGGCCTATTCCACGGTTAGCCAGCTTGGCTTTATGTTTCTTGCATTGGGCGTAGGTGCCTATACTACCGGCGTCTTCCATGTGATGACACATGCCTTCTTTAAAGCGCTTTTGTTCCTAGGGGCCGGCTCTGTGATACATGCCATGGGCGGTGAGCAGGATATAAAGAACATGGGTGGTCTAAGAAAGAAACTACCCATTACCTACATCACATTTTTAATCGGTGTGCTGGCAATAGCTGGCTTCCCGTTCACTTCAGGTTTTGTATCTAAAGATGAAATATTGCTTGCTGTGTATGAACACAACAAAGTGTATTTTTATTTAGCAGCTTTTGCCGCAGTGCTTACTGCTATTTATATGTTCCGCCTGTTGATGCTGGTGTTCATGGGCAGCTTCCGCGGCACCCACGACCAGGAGCACCACCTTCACGAATCGCCGGTGGCAATAACTATCCCGCTTATCATTTTGGCTATATGCTCTTTACTGGGTGGTTTTGTTCAGCTCCCTCATTTATTTGGCGGGCACGACTACCTGAACCAGTTTTTAGGCACAGCAAAAATCCCGGCCATTATTCATGAGGGTGCAGGTATGGAAATAAAAGAATGGACACTCTTTGGCGCTACCTGCGTGGGCCTGCTTATTATTTTCCTTGCTACTAAAAAACTATTTGCTGTCAGTTCGTTTGATGGTAAGTATACAGGCTTCAAAAATGTGCTGGCCAATAAATGGTATATTGATGAATTGTATGATGCTGTGATCGTAAGGCCCATTGCCGCATTTTCAGGCATACTCGACAAGTTTGCAGAAAAAAGTGGAATAGACGGTGTGGTAAATGGTGTCGGGAAAACAGTGCGGTGGGGAGGCGACAGGATGCGCCTGCTGCAGACCGGGCAGGTAGGTTTTTACATTTTTATAATGGTGTTGGGCATTGTGGCGTTGTTTACGCTTAGTTTTTTCTGGATCAAGTAAAAACTGCCGACCCGAAAGGGGAGGTGGTAATTTTTTATTAACAAAAGCTAAATCTCGTAGGGAAAGTGCCTTTAGGGATTTAGAGTATAAAGCCCCTTTGGGGGTTTGGGGTTAACAATATGATTTTAATATTACTGATACTGATTCCTTTTTTAACAGGTATTATCTCTTTCTCGGTAAAAGGCGACGGGGCTAAGGCACTTGCCCTGGTAAGCTCTATGGCTACGCTGGCCGTAGCTGCATATGTAAGCGCCGCAAATTATACAGCTCCTATTACATTCACTAAACCATGGATTCCTATCCTCGGCACCCAGTTCAGCCTCATGGCCGATGGCATGAGCAGTATGCTCTGCCTGCTTACTGGTATCGTTAGCCTGGTGGTCATGATCACCAACGTGAATAAGGAAGTAGAGAAACCCGGTGCGTTTTACGGGTTCCTTTTATTATCGCAGGCGGGCCTTATGGGCGTTTTCCTGGCTTATGATGCACTGCTGTTCTACGTTTTCTGGGAGCTGGCCCTTATTCCTGTTTACTTCCTTTGCTCGCGCTGGGGCGGCGAAAAGCGTATACCCGTTACTTTCAAATTCTTCATCTACACATTCGTAGGGAGCCTTATGTTGTTGGCAGGGCTTATTTATCTGTCGCTGCAAACACCCGGTGTGAGCAGCTACTCATGGAACGATATAGTGCAGGCAGGCTCCTCATTGCCTGCCGATAAACAGCAGTGGCTTTTCTGGCTTATGTTCATCGCCTTTGCCATAAAAATGCCCATATTCCCGTTCCATACATGGCAGCCCGATACCTATGAGCAATCACCTACTCCGGTCACCATTATTCTCAGTGCGCTTATGGTGAAGATGGGTATGTATGCTGTTCTCCGTTGGTTATTGCCCGTTTTACCGACAGGTGTTTCCTTCTGGTCTGAAACGGTGGTTATCTTATCAGTTATCGGCATTGTCTATGCATCCTGTATCGCGATTGTCCAGACTGATATTAAACGCCTTATCGCTTATTCGTCTATTGCCCACATGGGGCTAATGTGTGCGGCGGCGTTTATCCCATCCGGTGTAGGTATGCATGGTATTATGGTGCAAATGTTCAACCACGGCATCAACATTACCGGCATGTGGGTAATGGTAAGCATGATAGAGCAGCGCTATGGCACAAGGGATATGACCAAATTAGGCGGCATGGCATCAGCGGCGCCGGCAATGGCCATTGCCCTGGTAATCATATCGCTCGCAAATATCGCGCTGCCCCTCACAAATGGTTTTGTGGGCGAGTTTATGCTCTTCAATGGTATTTTCCGTGCCGATACTGCGGGGCATATCATCATAATGGTAGTGGCGGGTCTTGGCGTGATACTTGGCGCTGTGTATACCCTTAACATGATACAGAAAACGGCCTACGGCGAATCAACAACAATGGTTGTAGCCAAAGACCTGAGTGTAAATGAATATTTAGGATTGGCAATTATTATCAGCCTTATATTATTCCTTGGTGTTTATCCGAAACCACTTTTGGACCTTACATCAGGAATTGCAGGCATGATCGTGAGATAGAAGCAGGAGTCAGTAATTAGTGAGATGGAATTTGGGATTTGTTTTTTGATTTTTTTAATTGGCATATGAAGGCAATTATTGCTACAACAGTTTTTGGTATTGTCATGATGTTCTCCGGAATATGGGTGAACGAAAAGAAAAGTATTGCGGCTATCGCTGCTTTCCTTTTTGCAGCGCTGCTGGGCGTTAATATATGGGACCTTGCCACTACTCCGGCAAACGCACCGCAATTCATGTATAGCAATATGCTCCGCATAGAGCATTATTCATTGTGGTTCAATACAATAATGACCGGCTGCACATTGCTGTACGTTTTACTGATGGGTGGTGAAGTGCAAAAGGTGGGCAAGTACGTGGCCGAATATTTCGGGCTCATATTCTTTATCCTCTGCGGGCTATACCTTCTTTCTACTTATAATAATCTGCTGATGCTGTTCATTGGCATTGAGATACTGTCTATACCCCAATATATTCTTGCCGGCAGCGATAAACGTAACCTTAAAAGCAGTGAGGCCTCCCTTAAATACTTCCTGATGGGTTCTTTTACCACGGGTATTTTGCTCATGGGTATTACATTGCTCTACGGCGCGGCACGCACCTTCAACATAATGGAGATGGCAACCATGTTGCACAGTGAGGCGCTCAACCCCCTTGCTCTTGCCGGCATCCTGTTCATAATGATCGGACTGTCGTTCAAGGTATCAGCAGCACCGATGCATATGTGGACGCCGGATGTGTACGACGGCTCCCCAACTGTGTTTACTGCCTTCATGGCCACAGTAGTAAAGGCTGCCGCTTTCTTTGCCTTTATACGCCTGTTCCAGGTATCATTCAATGCACTCAGCGAGCATTGGCTTCTTGTGCTAGCCGTCATTACTGCCGCTACGTTGCTTGTGGGTAATGTTACAGCCGTTTTCCAGCAGAGTGTGAAACGGATGCTGGCCTATTCATCTATAGCCCAGGCCGGTTTTATGCTGTTTGCTGTGCTGGCCGTGAATTCGGCTGATGCTTCACGCGGCATCATCATATACGCTATTGCTTACAGCGTTGCCACAATAGGCATATTTGCAGTGCTCATCAAGCTGAAGGATTATACCTACGACGGTTTTAATGGCCTCGCGCAGAAAGAACCATTGCTGGCATTTGTCACCACCATATTCCTTTTCTCACTGGCGGGTATTCCGCTCACCGGTGGGTTTATGGCGAAATACTATGTGTTGCTGGCGGCAGTGCAGCAAGGCCAATTAATGTGGCTGGTAATATTTGCACTACTTATGGCGGCTATAAGCGTTTACTACTACTTCCGTGTCATTATTGCCATGTACTTCAAGCCCGGCACACCGGAATTAAATGCACCCATTACAGGTGGCGATAAATTCATGCTGGTTGTTACCTGTGTTCTGGTAATATTGCTGGGTATATTGCCGCAATTGTTTTTGACGGGAGTCTAGTTCGCACCACTATTGCAGCAGGAACTCAATAACTCTCGGGAAATAGAAATGTTCCAGCCGGTGTATCTTTTTAGCTAAGGAATCAACAGTATCGTTTTGTTCGACCCGGCACCTTGCCTGCAAGATAACGTCCCCTTCATCATAATGCTCATTCACATAATGAATGGTAATGCCCGATTCTTTTTCCCGGGCAGATATTACAGCATCATGTACGTTATTGCCATACATGCCCTTGCCGCCATAGCCGGGTAAAAGGGCTGGATGTATGTTGATTATTTTTCCGGATAATGCGTGAATTATAGTATCCGGTACCTTCCAGAGAAACCCGGCAAGCACAATAAGCGATGGCTGGTATGAGGCCAGTTGTTCCACCAGCAATGTTTCCTGGAAAGTTTTTCTGTTAATGATGAGAAAAGGTATCTCCTCCCTGCGGGCAATATCCAGCACACCGGCATCTGCTTTATTGCTCACTATCAATGCAACTTTAGCTGTTCCGCTTTTTTTGAAATGCGCAATAATGGCATTTGCATTTGTACCCGTACCCGATGCAAATATGATGAGTGAGTGCATAAATAATTAATCCCTCTGTTGGTGCATAAAAGTAGTGAAAGTATCGGGTTCATACCGCATAATGACTATGGCAGTACGCCATTCATTTCATTAAGCCTTTGCCGTGCAACCTGCACATGGGTGCTGCCTATATAATCTATAATGAGCTGTTCATAATACTTTTTCGCTTCATCATTCTTATGCAGGTCGTTCTGGTATATTTCCGCCGTTTTGAAAACGGCATCATCACCCAGTACGTCTTCACCATATTTATCCTTGATGTTTTTCAGGTAGCCCAGTGCTTTTTCAAACTGGAGGCGCTTCCGGGCCATATCAACCCGTGCCATCAGTATATCATCGTTGAGAGGGTGCTCAGGGTATGCTTTGTTTATACTGTCTAAGAGTGCTTCTGCTTCTGTATCCTTATTCTGGAAAAGCAGCAGCCCTGCATAGGCAAAGCGCTGCAGCGGCACCAGGTCACTGTCGGCCACATTCTCAGTTATCAGCACCGAGAGATAAATGGCATCATTGGCAATAAGCTGTGATGTGGCATGTTTCAATATGTCTAGCTGTTTCTGTGCCCAGTCGAAATCGCCCCGGTAATAGGCCAGCTTAGCGTTGCGGAACCTTGCATCTTCAGCTATCGCATCCTGTTTAAAATCCTTATCCACCTGACTGTAAGTAAGAGAAGCCTCCCATACTTTGCCTATCAGCACATAATAATCGCCAAGCTGTAGTTTGAACCTTCCTACCATGTCGCGCTTTGCATCAGGTTCATTTATTCCTTTTTTCAGTACGGTTATGGCTTTGGGGACGTTATCAGCATATTGTGCCAGCAGCAGTGCGAAATCTGATGCTGATTGCATACCATAATGTCTCGGGAATTCAACAAAAAAGCTATCGTACATAGCAGCGAGGCTATTGATGGCCTCAGGTTTATTTTCGGGGCTGTTCTTTATCCGGTTCAGCCCGGTAGCCAGCCGCTCGCTGCGCGAAAGGAAATAGTAAGGCGATTCTCTTCCCTTAACGATAATATCATCATAGGCCCTTTCAGCCACATCATACTGTTTGGCGTTGTTCGCGTTGCGGGCAAGGTCCATCAGGCGGTGGCCGTTCTCTTTGTTCCGCTCATCAATGGCTTCCATCTGTATGAGTGCGCCTTCCCAGTCATTCTTTTGAGTGAATATCCAGGTAAGCAACTCCACGTAATAAACATTCTCCGGGTGCTCATTTATCTTTTTGATAAGCGTTTTTTGTACCTGCTGCATTTTGGCCTGGTCGGTACCTAATAATTCGAGCAACAGATTTTTCACCTCTTCCAGGTTCAGCCCCATATTGGGAATGGGTATCAGCAGCACATCAATCGCCTTATCATAATTACTGTTCTTAGCGTGCAGTATTGCAAGTGGTATTTTGAAGTAGTAAGGCGCACCTATCAGGTTGCCGCCCTGCTCATAGGCTTGCACCGCATAGTCGTCCTTATTTACAATAGCGAATGCTTTTGCCACCCGTTCGGTAACAAGTATGTCGCCATTTATCATCTTCAGAACCTTGGCATATTGCTCTTTCGCTTTATCATTTTTGCCATCCGCATCATAAACAAGCCCCAGGTCTATCTGCAAAAACGGGTTATCCCTCAGCGTCATCTGTTTTTGTACCAATTGCTCCGCCTGTTTGAATTTTTTGGAAACAATGAGGGTATTTAAATATTCTGTGTACACAGAATCGGGGGAGCGGTTGTATACTTCCGTATACACTTCGATAGCCTTGTCATATTTTTTGTCAACCGCCAACTGCCTTGCCTGCCCGATCTTTGATTGCGCATATGCACCACTACCGGATGATACCAGCAACACCGCCAGCAGCACAAACAACCCCTTATTCAACCTCTTTTGCATATACTTATAAACTCAAATATAGGGTATATTGTTCTTTAAAATTCTTAGGGAAAACATAATAATGAGGGTATAAATTTGAAAACAGCCGTTTTTTCGGTTAATAATTTTTTGGGTGATGCCTGAAACGTCCGACGGGCAATATTATGTGTTTTTATTTTCAGGTATAAAGGAGTATAATTATACCATGAAAGGTATAAATATACCGTGGAAAGGTATAATTATACCGGGTTTAGGTATAATGAGCATTGTGAGTCGTAGGTCATAGTTGTTCTTGTTTTATTCATTCCACATCATATATCCCCAGCAGATATCCCCCGGTCTAAAGACGCCCCTTTCTAAAGGGGGGAATACGTCCGGTTCTATCTTTCTTCTGTCCTTCATTGCTGATCTTTTTTATTGCGAGTTGAGAACGCTCGTTCCTTAGGAAGAAAAAGCGGGTTGTACCGATGTAAAGTTCCGCAACGTTTTTTGGGTGAAGAAACTTTTTTTCCATGATGGTGCACCGTCATGGAAAAAAGTTGCCGCCGCCAGTGAGGGTTTCAGCGGTTTGAGCAAATTTTTTGTATTGAAAATATTTTTCTGAAAAAAGTACCGGCGGGACGGCTGTTTATTTTTCGTAAATTGCAGAAGCCCTTACAACGGGATTGCAAATCCCAGACCAGTTGCTTTTGGTTAGCAAATCCGTAAGAGCGAGCCCCTTTCTTTTCATTAGTTATAATGCTGGAAATGTTTTAGACGATGACACTACCATATGCTCCAGCCGGTTTTTAATTACATCCCAATTGTAAACACCTTTCAAGTATTTTATTGGTTCGTTAAAATTAATATCCTCATGGTAGGCAAGCGCTTTAAATATCATTACCGGATTCCTGGAAGAATATTTTTGTTCATATGCCCCTATCATTTGAGCCAACGACAAATGTGATGAGAGGAAGGCAATATCAACAAAGTCCTTCAACCTCGATCCTGAGCCCACAATTGCATTCAATTTCATTGCCGCAATATCGTCAAGGCTGGCGATCCTGATACCGTCAGCTATAACTATATCTTTCACCAACGGATAGGCATGGGTAATAAGGTCAACCTGTATATCTTCTATTTGCCCCTTCAAAGTGTTTTTCTGGATATAGTTCAGCCTGAATTTTTTTTGGTTTTCGAGATAGGAAGACATGCTTTCTCCATCAAATGGCTGCTGTGAAAAAAGATCGATATCGATACTTATTCTATGCCCGATGCGTAATGCGAGAGCCGTACCACCAACAAGAAAAAAATTACTAAGATGCCCATCCTGCATTAAATCGATCAGGACTTCCAGTGTATGTGCGGAGACTGTTTCCGTGTATAACATTTCATTTCTGATAAAGGAATCTGAAAAATAAGGCTGACAAAACGCATATCCTTGTCATTTAACCAAGGTAATTCTTTTAAAATACTAATCATCCCTTCTTTGCCATACATATTCAATGCTGCATACCAATCATCAGGCCAACCACGCTCCACTACACGCTGAACAACAACATTGCGCATGTGTTGAAAATCGAACTTAGATAAGTCGTATTCCCATAACAAAGAAGGGTTAATCTTTGCATTTGGATGCTCTTTGTACCTGTCGAAATACATGATCTACAATGGTTTCAGCCATTTCAAAGATACGAAAAATATAGCATATTTTAAAGAGCTATTATTTCGCATTCTTATCAAAAACATAATAATTAGGAATATGGAAGGATGCCAAATACTTTAATTCCTTAACGGTTTCCCCGTCGTCAAAATACTCTGTATACGTTCCAGCGTTTTACGCTGCCCGCATAGGCTCAGGAAGGCTTCACGCTCCAGATCCAGCAGGTACTGTTCGCTTACTAAGGTGGGAGCAGAGAGGTCGCCGCCGCACATTACGTAGGCCAGCTTCTCGGCTACAAATTTATCATAGTCGGTAATGTATTTGCCGCGCCACATGCCATGTATACCTGCCATCAGTCCGCCGAGGCCACCACGGCCTTGTACTTTAATATCTGCTCGCTGCACCGGTTGCGTATAGCCGCGCTCCCACATGGCCAGTATGTTTTGTTTTGCATCGGCTATGCGTCTGTCCGGGTTAATTGAAATATGGTCAATACCCGGGCGCAGTACAAAATTCTCAAACGCCTCATGCGCCGAGGTAGATACTTTTGCCGTTCCCACGTTTATAAATAACTGCTGCAGGTAGTTCAGTTCTACATCTTCCTTAATGTTCCGGTCGCTGGCGCGCACCACCATTTCCTTAGTGCCGCCACCGCCGGGTATCACCCCTATGCCCACTTCCACCAGGCCTATATACGACTCGGCGGCCGCATGCACCGCATCGGCATGAAGGCACATCTCGCAGCCGCCACCCAGTGTGAGTCCATGAGGTGCCACCACCACCGGTACACTGCTATACCTCAGCCGCATGGTAGTAGCCTGGAATTGACGTATCGCAAAGTCAAGTTCATCATACTCCTGCTCGGCGGCAAACATGAATATCAGCCCCACATTGGCACCGGCGCTGAAGTTGGCACCGCCGTTGGCCAATATCAGCCCTTTGTATTTTTCTTCAGCAATGGCTATGCTCTTCTGCACACCTTCCAGCACCTCGCCCCCTATACTGTTCATCTTCGTACTCCAGCGCAGCGCCACCACATCATCTCCTATATCATACAGTTTACACACGGCGTTTTTCCACACCACTTTTTCACCCATATGCTCCAGAAGTATGAATGCGGCTGTGCCCGGCACCGGCTGATAACTTTGTGTACGCGTATCGTAATACTTCCGCTGCCCGTTCTCCGTTTTATAAAACGTGGTGAAGCCTTTCTCTATCATCTGTGGCACCCATGCCGCTACTTCATACCCCGCCGCTTTCATCTTTTCCATTACCTTCTTCACGCCCAGCGCATCCCAGCTTTCAAAAGCGCCTATCTCCCACCCAAAGCCGGCTTTTAGCGCATCATCTATTTTATATAGTTCATCGCTTATCTCCGGTATGCGGTTAGATACATAGGCAAACAGCAGGTGATGAAACAGCTTGTAGAATTCTCCCGCTTTGTCACTGCCATTATATAAGGTCTTTATTCTTTGTGCAAGATCGTCTATGGGTTTGGCGGCATCAATGGTAGCAAATTTTGTTTTTACCTTCGGGCCGTACTCCATTGTCTCAATGTTCAATGTAAGTATCTCCGATTTACCCTTCTCCCCCTTCACCTTCTTATAAAATCCCTGCCCGGTCTTATCTCCCAGCCATTTATTCTCCACCATCTTTTCGAGGAATGGCGGCATTGTGAAAATGTCTTTTGCCTCATCATTTGGCACATTCTTCGGCAGCTCTTTTGCCACATGTACCAGCGTATCCAGCCCCACCACATCGCCGGTGCGGAAGGTGGCCGATTTTGGCCGCCCGAAAACGGTGCCCGTCAGCGAGTCTACCTCATCTACATTCAGGCCTAATTGTTGCATGGCTTTGAATACGGCCATAAACCCAAACACACCTACCCGGTTGGCAATAAAGGCAGGAGTATCTTTGCACAGTACTGTTGTCTTTCCCAGGAAACGGTCGCCGTATCCCATAAGGAAATCAATAACTTCCGGATCTGTATCAGGGCCGGGTATAATTTCCAACAACCGTAGGTAACGTGGCGGATTGAAAAAATGCGTGCCGCAAAAATGCCGGCGGAAGTCTTCGCCCCTGCCTGCGTTCATCAGGTGAATGGGTATGCCCGAAGTATTGGATGTAACGAGTGTACCTGGTTTTCGGTACTTTTCTATTTTTTCAAATAGCTGCTGTTTTATATCCAGCCTTTCTATCACCACCTCTATTATCCAGTCGCAGTCGGAAATTTTCGGCAGGTCGTCATCAATGTTCCCGGTCTTTATGTATTGCGCCACCGACTTAGTATAAGTAGCCGAAGGTTTGCTTTTCAGTGTGGCCTGCAGTGCATCATTTACAATACGGTTCCTGACTTGTTTACTATCTATCGTGAGGCCTTTCGCTTTTTCTACGTCATTCAACGCAGGCGGCACAATATCCAGCAGCAATACCTGTACCCCTATACCTGCAAAATGACACGCTATACGCGACCCCATTACCCCGCTGCCCACTACCGCAACCTTACTTATGCTTCTTTTCATGATACACCCGTTAAAACATCACAATTTATCGAAAAAACGCCTTATAACAAGCGTGCCATCCCGACTCCGGGATGGCACGCATATAGTGAATTTGTTTTTCTTTATTTTTTTGCCACTTCAGCAGTGGGTGTGTATTTAACCACGGCATTTTGTTGTGGTGGTAAAGCCATTAGATAGCGATAGATCGCAGTAAGGTCTTCCTTGCTCATGCCACAGTAGCTTGTCCATGGCATTATAGTGTTGTACTGCCCCTGTGCTATAGTAGCAGCTACATAGCCGGAATCTGCATAAGCCTTGAATTTCCGTACAAACATTTCTTCCGTCCACGCACCTATTCCGGTGGTTTTGTCGGGTGTGATGTTTGGTGTGCGCTCAATAGATCCGTCAGGCAATTTGAATTCGCGCCCGCCGCTGAATGCCAATTCCGGAATTATCTGCCCATGATTCTCGCGCGTATGGCATTCTATACAGCCTGAAGCATTGACCATATATGCCGGGTAGTCTTTAGATGATGGATCAGGACGCTTACCGGGTGTTGGCTTTTTGGGTATGGTGTTGAGGATTATACTCATCGGGAAATCAGACACAGATTCGGGAATATCTTTCTTGATAGGTGTCAGCGTGCGCAGATAGGCTATTATGGAGTAGATGTCTTCGGGGTCCATAGCGCCATAGTGATTATAAGGCATCAGCGGAAACAATGCCTTACCCTCTTTATTTACGCCCGCAGTTATAGCCCGGAAAAGCTCTCCGTCGGTATATTTGCCTACCCCTTCCGGGGTCAGGTTTTTAGAGTAGTATACTCCCGGCATGCCAACTTTCTGGTCAAACAATTCGCCACCTTCTCCTTCTGTACCCGGTACTACAGGGCCGGCATATTTAGTCCAGTCACGCTCCGAGTGGCAATTGATACACATAGACACATTGTTGGCAAGATACCTTCCGCGTTCTATCCGTTCGGGAGTCCGCTCAATGGTAAGGGATGGGGGTTCGCCCACATTAGGCAGTGCAACCTTTACATAAGTAATGAGCCCACCTATCACAATGAGAATAATGAGTACCAGGTACCCAAGAATTTTGAATAGCTTTTTCATATGGGAGTATTTTTGAGTGTAAGCTCAAAAATATAAAAACAACTTGCAATTTAAAATATCACAACAAAATAAAAATTATTTATTAATGTTTCTTAACTGCTGTGGTCACACACGATCACCCATTGGCCTTTTATTTTCCTCAGCAGCAGGGTGTAGCTGCCACTCACATCACCTGCTTTGCGCTCCAGCGCCCATTTGCCAATGATAAAATAGCTATCTTCTGAGAGTTTATCCATGCTCACAATGGTAGAGGTGAGCTTGCCCATATGGTCGGCATCGGGATATGACTTCTTATAGCTGGCCAGTGTGGCACCATATCCGTATCTGGGACCTTTTGAGCCTATGAACACCAAGCTGTCGCTTTCCCAGTAGCCCTTCATATAACCCTCCACATTGCCTTTATTCCATTCCTGCACCTGCATGAACAGTAGCTTACGGATAGCCATAACGTCTTTATCTACCTGGCCGAAGGCACTACTTACGGCCATTGCGCACAATAAACTAAATATCAGTTTTTTCATATAACAAGGATACGGAATTATTAACATTTTTACTACCTGTAAATTTCGTAATTTTGCACCAGTTCTTTGAAAAGTTCTATCAATTCAAAACCGGGGCCGACTGGTTTTGACAGCATAGGGCAGGGTATGTAAGCATGTCGTGCGTTGGGTAATTAGCACGTAAATCTGAAGGCTCAAAATCTATACGGCGAATATTCTTACGCCATGGCTGCCTAATCAGTGATTAGACACCCTTTATAGCCGCCGGGAAGGCCGCCTGTTGCCGTCCCCGCCGCCGAATCAACAAATAGCGGGATAGGCCCATGTTCGCTGCGCGCATGGGATGAAAACTAAAGCAGATAAGGAAATAGTTGGTTCGTCCTGTTCCGGCTGGTTCCCGACAATTAATGCAGGAATACACATGTAGAAAGCTTATCGGGCATATGTTTGGACGCGGGTTCAACTCCCGCCGGCTCCACAATAAGGTTGTGATTAATCACAACCTTATTTTTTTTGAAATAAAAGGGGATATGATTGGGCGTAGTTCGACTTCCGTGCTCCACAATCTTTAAATCGCCCGGGCGATTTTTGTTTTACGTCATTGAAACATAAAAAATATGAAAAAAATAATTGGCTACAGGAAACTCTTAGGGGTAAATGAAAATACGGGATTGCAGGAATTAAAGACCATTTACCGGAATTTAATGAAAGAATGGCACCCTGATAAACTACAGGATGATGAAGAAGGTAAAATAATGGCCGAAGCAAAAAGCAAACACATTATAGAGGCTTATCACTTTTTGGTGAGTATCGCGCCCGAAACACGGTTACAGACTTTCGCGGAATATACCGTCACCACTACCTCTTCCGGGGTCGTGGATTTTGACTATAAAACCGAAACCCTGCAAATAAATTTCGCGGATGGCAGCAGCTACGAATACTTTGGCGTACCCAAGGCGTTGTATATAAAGCTCATCAACGCACCTGCATTCGGCAGATTTGCCCGCAGGCATATTTATAATTCGTTTCCTTACAGAAGTGTCAGTAAGGCCCTGGCAGTTTAGCCCCGGGGCTGCTGCCCGTAAAAAAGCCTGTATCAATCCGATACAGGCTTTTTAATACGCTGGGGCTTCTCAGGCCCCCTGCTTCCGCACATACTTGGTAAGGATAACAATCACCTGACCCTCTATTTTCCCTTCTATCTGTTCAGTATTCTCTTCTACCAGCCGAATGTTCTTTACTACCGTGCCCATCTTGGCATTCAGCGTAGTACCCTTTACATCCAAAGACTTCGTCAGCACCACGGTATCACCTGTTTGCAGCACATTGCCATTGCTGTCTTTATGAAGTTCTACTGTGCTGTCATTATCATGATCACCGGTGGCTTTGGCCCATGCCAGCTTATCGTCGTCGAGGTACATCATATCCAGACAGTCTGCCGCCCAGCTTTCATTCCGCAGCCTGTTCAGCATACGCCAGCTTACTACCTGTACACCCGGCACCTCGCTCCACATGCTTGTGCTCAGGCAACTCCAGTGGCTGCTCTCAAGTTCTTCCTTCTTCTCTATCTGCGCAATACATTTATCACATATCATTATGCAATTGTCTTCATTGGTGCTCGTCTGGGGCTTTACTTCGTATACTTTCAGCGCCCCTTCTGCCAAGCACAGTTCGCACTTATTATCACTTCTTTTCAGCAATAGTTCGTCTAATTTCATATATATATCTGATTGGTTGTGCGCAAAAATAAACATTTTCTGATGCCTTATGGTGAAACATAAGGAAGCAAAGCAGGTGCGGGCCTTACTAAGGGCCTTCGGTGGTTTATTAACGGAACTTAGACGGTGCCGGGCGTTTTGATTTTATGCCCTCACTGCTGGTTGCGGTGCCGCGCGATTTTCTTGACATGGCAATGCGGATACCCACATTAAAACCAAAATTGCTGAATGGCTGCGAATAAGACATCTGGGTGGTGCCGTTGCTGTCTATCAGGCCATTCTTTGTATAGTTTACGGGGGGAATGCTAGTCACGGGCACCTGGTAGCTTGTTCCGTTCACAATCAGCGATGTAAGCTCCGACTGCTTTGTGTAAACCGACAGAGACAACATGCTGAATTCACCCCAGATGCTGAACGCTTTCCCAAACTTGTATTCAACGCCCGCAGCAGCGGCTATGCCCACAGAGAAATTACTTGAAACATTAAAGGTAAATTCTTCGGTAGAGGTGCCGGCACCGGAAACATTGGCCAGCTTTTTCACCTGCACCTGCTCGAATGTAACATCTGTATTCAATGGAAATGCAGGGCCAAACCTTGAATAAATATTCAGTTTGTCACCCCCACTTTGAACAACAATAGACGGATCAAAGAATACAGGAAGAACTGCCTGCTGCTGAATGCGGATGTTTCCCTCTACACCACTGCCATAGTTGTAATTATTTATGTTGGCAGTGTATTTCCTGGGAACAAGGCAGGCATTAAGTTCGGCCTGCACGCCTACATGTTTATTCACCATATAACCAAAGCCCGCATAAGCCTGCACGCCGGCAGAGAATGATATCCCCTTTATGCTGTAGCCTTTTGTAGCAGAATTAAAGGAGCCATTGTAAGGCGATCCCGTGCCATCTAGTGTTTGTCCGGCCAAGGGGACAGCATACCCCAGGCCACTGCGGAAATAGAAACCCTGCGCGAAAGTGGCAACTGAAAATAGCGCGCATAAAAGCATTAGGGACAGCTTCTTCATAAGTCTGATTTGTGTGCCAAAGGTATAATTAGTTAGTATTGGAAAATTGCCGTTTGGGCTTGTTCTTTTTTATTTCTTCATCGCCGCTTCTATTTCCTCCACAGTTATTGGTATTCCTTTGAAGAGGTCTGTATTACCGGTCTTTGTTATCCATACATTGTTCTCTATACGAATGCCCATCTGCTCTTCCTTTATATAAATACCCGGCTCTATGGTAAAGAGCATACCTTCTTTTACAGTATCGGTATAGGAGCCTACATCGTGCACCACAAGGCCAAGATGGTGCGATACCCCATGATAAAAATATTTGCGGTATGCTGGATCTGCGGGATCCTGGTTCTTAATGTCGTTCTTTGTGATGAGGCCAATGTTCAGCAGTTGCTTTTCCATCTCGGCATTGATACTTTTTACATAATCCTGGAACTGTATGCCCGGCTTCAGTATCTTCTTGCCGTGGTTGTGCACCGCGAGGCAGGCATTATATACTTCCTTCTGGCGCTTGGTGAATTTGCCATTCACAGGTATGGTGCGCGTGAGGTCAGCATTATAGTTGCCGTATTCGGCGCCAAAGTCCATCAGTATCAGCTCGCCGCTTTTGCATTCCTGGTTGTTCTCCTCGTAGTGCAGGGTGCGCGCACGGTCGCCGCTGGCCAGGATACAGCCGTAGGCGTGGCCGGTGGCCCTGTTGCGCAGGAACTCATGGGTTATTTCCGCTTCTATCTCATGCTCCATCACGCCCGGTTTCACAAATTTCAGCACGCGGTTATATGCCTTGTGCGTGATGTCTATTGCTATTTTAGTTATTTCTATTTCTTCCTTTGTTTTTATGCTGCGCAACTCCTTCATTATGCGTGCCGCACGGTCATAATTATGCAAAGGATATTTCTTCATCATTTCCTGCACGAAGAGTAGATCGGTGCGGGGCAGCTCGGTATCAAGGCGGTTATGCTCGTTGGTATTGAGGTACACTGTGTCGGCACTGTTCATCATCACCTGTATCATGGTATCAAAGCCATCGAGCCACTGCACATTCTTTATGCCTGATATGGCGGTAGCTTCATCTTTGCGCAGCTTATGGCCCACCCATTTTTCCAGCAGCTCGTTGGGCTGCAGCAGCACCAGCACCTCGCGCATATTCTTATCGGGGTTATCCGGATAAAGTACTACTATGGTCTTTTCCTGCACTACGCCACTCAGCCAAACTACATCAGCGTCGGGTTTGTAGCCGTAGGTACCGTCGCCGCTCTTGGGGAAAACCGGACTGGCGGGGAAGATGGCCACTGAATTGGGTTTCATTTTCTTAATGAACCGTTGCCTGTTCTGCTCGTATAATTTAGACGCTATTGGTAAGTATTTCATTGTTATATGCTATTAAATGGAGTGTGAAGGTAGTGAAGTTGAATAATGTTCCTTATTATGAAAGGGGTGATTTAATGCAGTTTTCAGTATAATTTACAGTTTGCAGCTTTTTGAGACAGATAAAGTTCGTTGATGTGGTCATCGTGGCCAAATATAAAATGCATGATGGTACAGTTACTGTACCATCATGCATTTTATATTTGGAAGGCACCATAACATTGATGAACTTTACTGTACCACGGCTGCAAATACATTCAGCAAAATATTTTTGTACTTTGTGTGCATTGGTTTTTGTAAATAAAGTACGCAAAAATAAATATTAAAATCGCTGTGAAACAGTAGGTTATATATGAAAATCGCTACCCAAAAAATTGTGTAAAAATGTCTACTTCACACATAAGGCCATCAGCAGACCTTACCACACAGGAGCGGGACTATGAGAATACCATACGCCCCCAGACCATCGAAGACTTCTCCGGCCAGCCAAAGCTGATCGAGAACCTGCGCATTTTCATAAAGGCGGCCAACCTGCGCGGCGAGTCGCTCGATCATATACTCTTCCATGGCCCGCCGGGCCTTGGCAAAACAACCCTCTCACGCATTGTGGCTAATGAGCTTGGCGTATCCATAAAAGAGACCAGCGGCCCCGTAATAGAAAAACCTGCCGATCTTGCCGGCCTGCTCACCAGCCTCGAGGCCCGCGATGTGCTCTTCATAGACGAGATACACCGCCTAAGTACAGTGGTCGAAGAATACCTCTACTCTGCAATGGAGGATTTTAAGATAGACATAATGATAGATTCAGGTCCCGCGGCCCGCTCCATACAGCTCACCCTTAACCCCTTCACGCTGGTAGGTGCTACCACCCGCAGCGGCCTGCTCACTGCGCCGCTGTTGTCGCGCTTCGGCATCAAGTCGCGCTTAGAGTATTACACTGCCGATGTACTCCAGCAGATAATCGTTCGCGCTGCCGGTGTGCTCCATGTGCGCATCACCTCCGATGCCGCCCGCGAGATAGCCGGCCGCAGCCGCGGCACCCCCCGTATCGCCAACGGCCTCCTGCGCCGTATGCGCGACTTCGCCCAGGTACTCGGCAATGGTGTCATAGACCGCGCTATAGTGGAGCATGGCCTCAAAGCCCTCAACGTAGATGAAAGTGGCCTTGATGATATGGACAATAAGATACTCCTCACACTTATAGACAAGTTCAAAGGCGGCCCTGCCGGCATCAATAATATTGCCACCGCGGTAAGCGAAGAAGCAGGCACCCTCGAAGAGGTTTACGAACCCTTCCTCATTCAGGAAGGTTACATCATGCGCACCCCCCGCGGCCGAGAGGCCACAGAGAAGGCCTACAAACACCTAGGGCGCGTAAAAGAAAGTTCTGGCCCATCACTCTTCTAAACGTCATACAAACGAATAGGGCCGACTAAGTCGGCCCTATAATATACTATCCCGGTTTCCCCGGTTATTGAAAACTCCTGAAATGCCCGCGGTGCGGGTGTGGCCGCATACCATACCGGTGCTTGCCCCAATACATTTTGCGCACATTCTGGTGGCGCTCCCGTCCCCACCGCTTACTGAACTTGCCCGATGGCCGCCATGATTTATACTCAGTACCCTTCGGATAATGCATCTGGCAACTGCTGAAATCCATAAGCAGTATGAGCAGCGCTACTAATAATAGTATCTTGTTTCGCATATACGGGACTAAGATAGTGTAATAAGTTAATAAGTCAATAGGCCATAAACGAATATCATCGAACTAAAAATAATACTGCAACCCCTACTGACTTTATACCTTATTAACCATTTAACCAATTGCTATTCTTCCGTTTTCTTTTTCCGTGCGGTTTTCTTCGCAGGTTTTTCTTCACCTTCAGCAGCTGCATCACCTTCGGGTTCTGCTTTCTTCTTTTTAGCCGCTTTTTTAGGTTTTTCTTCAGCCGCTGGTTCTACAGCCGGGGTTGCTTCTACTGCTGGCGCAGTGCCCTCTTCTGCAGATGTCTCTTCCACAGGCTCTTCGAAGCGCAGCAGGTCGTTGTCCTTGAGCAAGCTATACCACTTCAGCATTTTCTTCATGTCGCTGGCATATACACGCTCATCGTCAAACTCAGGGAATATGCTTTTGAAATATGCTTTGATAGCATTGCCATCATTGCTTTTCGCATCAGCGAGGGGTGTAGTTCCTTCATTCTGCAGCATCTTCAGGAACACATCCTGCAGGCGCACGTTCTCGCCGGTAGTATACACTTCTATGCTTTCTAATGGCGTCACATTATGCTGCCTTGCCGAAATGAATTTCGTTGTCTTGTCAGCTACACTGCGCACTATAGCACCATCGCTTTTGGTGGTCAGCAATTGGTAAAGGCCGCTTAATCCTGTTACTGCTACTATTTCTCTGTATTCCATAATATCATTTAGAGGGGCAGCAAAAATATACTTTTTAGGGTAATTAATCTTCAATTTTGAATGAAAATAGATTGTTTGCATTCATTGAAATAATATTTATGTAAAAATGTGTGTAAAGATGCCTTTAAGTAGTAATGAGAGGGTTTAAGTTTATTATATATTTGCCCTATGATTCTTTCCGATTCACGCATACTTGAGGAAATAGAAAAAGGCAGTATCGTTATTGAGCCTTTCGACCGCGCAAAACTGGGGTCTAACTCCTATGATGTACACTTGGGCAAATATCTAGCGGTGTACGATGATTCCATGCTTGACGCACGCAAGCACAATACAATCAGTCATTTTGAGATTCCCGAAGATGGTTATGTATTGCTGCCGGGCACCCTCTATCTGGGTGTTACTGCAGAATATACAGAAACACACGCCCACATTCCTTTCCTTGAAGGAAAATCATCCACCGGCCGCTTAGGGATAAACATACACGCTACCGCCGGTAAAGGCGATGTAGGGTTTTGTAACGCCTGGACACTGGAGATATCCTGCATACAGCGGGTGCGCATATATGCGGGTATGCCCATAGGCCAGCTCATATATTTTGCAGCCGAAGGTGAGGTAATCAATAAATACAATAAGAAAGAAGGAGCAAAGTACACAGGCCGCACAAACAAGCCAGTAGAAAGTATGATGTGGAAGAATAAGTTTTAACAGATTAATTGCTGTTATTCGATACCATTATCTTGTGCGTCGAGGTTTTTCCCGCCGCAGTTAGCCGCAGACAATAAATGCCATTGGGCATTTGCGATACATCAATTGCATTCAGCACATCTTTTTGTGAAAATACCCTTTGCCCGAAAGCGTTTATCATCTCTGCTTCACAAGGTGCTTTAGCATTTATTGATATGATATCATGTGCAGGGTTTGGATACACGCCAATGTATTCGTCCGCAACATTAGCACTTTCCAATGATGAGTTGAGTAAATAAAAATCGTGGATGTAAGTAACTGATTGAAAAGTATTAACAAATTTCCAAGTCCCAAGTGGCTCAGTGGCAGGAATTGTATAATACCAATACCACCAGGATGCCGAGTAATGGGCAACGGAAGATGAATGAGACCAGCTATAATAAGTAGAACCATCAGGCCGCAAAATTTTATAAGCAGCAGATTGTCCGGAAAGTTGGTCATGATAGTAAGAAGCAAAGTAAATGGTGCTACCGGGCAAAAAAGTATCCTGTGCCCTGATAGTATCCCGCAACGGACATGATGCCCAGCCGGGTGTTGCATAGTGTGTAATTAATGCATTTACTGCTGATTCATAATACGGTTTTTGTGATGTCCACATCGAGGGAAGCAAATTACATGAGCCATTGTATGGGTCAAGGATGGCACCGGATGCATCGTGTACTTCAAAATGCAGGTGAGGTCCCGTGGAGCTGCCTGAACTGCCAACAAAACCAAGGCGTTCTCCCAGAGCCACGGTAGCCCCAATAGGTTTGGAAGTAGTCGAGCCAGTCTTCATATGCCCGTACCATGCTACCGTACCATCAGCATGCTCTATATATACCGCATTCCAAGTGCCGGAACCCATAGCGCAGTTGTGATCAAAATTCCCATCAGTTTTTCCAATTATAGTTCCTGGTGCTGCAGCAACTATTTCAACCCGCTCTTCCTCCATCATATTCCAGTCGAACGGCCATAGGAAAATATCCATGCCTCCGTGATTATAACCGGAGGATAGGTCATAGCTGCGCGTTCCGCAGTTCCAGTCCATAATATCACCCGGATAACCGGGGTCGTGGTCCACATAATTGCTTACACCATAATAATTGTAATAGCTGCCAAATACTTGATGAAGCGGCCAACCGAACATGGTAGCTGTAATTTTGCGCCCTTTATTTTTTTTCTTTTTCCGTGCTTTTTCCCTTAGAACTTTCCGGTTTGAGTCCAGCATTTTTTCTATATCGGCTCTTTCAGCAGGCGAAATACATTCCGTTTTCTGTGGCTCTTTTCTGCCACCACCACCTGCAGGGGGTAGGTCCTGGCTATTAGCAATTACAGGAATAAGCAATACAAAGAAAAGTATGTTTTTCATGCAGATGTATATATAGCAAATATACACTTAAAATTGAAAAAAATGTAAACTTTACCATAGTTTCATTCCAGATAACAGGTCTTGCCTGCCTTCGTAATTAATGGGTACTTTCTTGTACATGCCATACCTGCCTGCTTTGATAGTACCTGCGAGCACTACGTTCATATCGCTGTTGGTCAGCAGCCGGAACGCGTTGGGCAATACATTTTTCAGGTCCACATCCAGCAGCACGGGCAGCGAAAAGGTATCGAGCCGTGATACGGAACATTTTCCGTTCACCCTCATTTTCCCCAGCCTGGTGCCATCCAGAAATACGTCTACATCTGCTTCCTTTAGTTTTATGATCCGATTGTTGGGGTTGTAAAGGCGTATATCCATACACAGGGTAGCCTGGCCTGTGCCTGCCTGCCGTAGTTTAAAGTTCTCTATGTTCTGGTATACGAGGTCTTTAGATGGCTTGCAGGAACAAAAACCCGCAACCACCAATAATATGACAAGCCTTATTGCTTTCATTATCAGGAAATTATTTCTTACGGGCTAATGCCTTCTCTGCCGCAGCAATGATGCTGTCCTTTGTCAGGCCGTATTTATCCAGCAGTTGCTTAGGTGTGCCGCTTTCGCCGAAGGTATCCATTACCGCCACATATTCATGCGGTGCAGGACATGAGCGCGCTGCCAAATTGGCTATGCTATCGCCGAGGCCACCATTTATCTGGTGTTCTTCAGCCGTAACGATGCAACCTGTTTTCTTAATTGATGCGATTACTGCTGCCTCATCCAAAGGCTTAATGGTGTGGATGTTTATCAGTTCTACAGAGATACCTTTTTCTGCCAATGCTTTCGCCGCTTCTACAGCCAGCCATACCATGTGGCCGCATGCAAAAATGGAAACATCCGTACCTTCTGCGAGAACCTGTGCCTTGCCTACCTCAAAAGTTTGATTCTCAGGTGTAAAGTTTGGCCATTTCGGCCTGCCGAAGCGCAGGTAAACCGGCCCCTGGTAATCAGCAATGGCAATTGTAGCTGCTTTTGTCTGGTTGTAATCGCATGGCACTATAACCGTCATTCCGGGCAGCATTTTCATCATGCCTATATCTTCCAGCACCTGGTGCGTAGCCCCGTCCTCGCCCAGTGTAAGGCCGGCGTGCGATGCGCATATTTTCACATTCTTGCCACTGTAGGCAACACTCTGGCGTATCTGGTCATATACGCGAGAAGTAGAGAAATTTGCAAACGTAGTGGTGTAGGGTATCTTTCCGCCTATTGTAAGCCCGGCAGCTACACCTATCATATTCGCCTCTGCGATACCACATTGTATGAAGCGGTCAGGAAATTCTTTGATAAAGCCGTTCAGCTTCAGCGAACCGGCAAGATCTGCAGTAAGTGCTACCACATTAGGGTTGTTGCGGCCAGCTTCTAATATTCCATCACCAAAACCACCACGGGTTTCTTTTTCATTGAGTATTACAATATCGTTCAGCATGAGGTAAAAATGAAGCGCAAAAATACATTTATAGTTTGGATAAACGCCGCGCCTGAATCGGGGTGTTAATATTTATTGGATAACGTTATATGTGAACATGTCTATTTCGTCTGCGTATACCCCCAGTCTTTCAGCCAGGTGATTATTTTGTCTTTGTAGTCTCCTTGTATGATGATGAAACCATCCTTCACGCTACCCCCGGTACCGCATTTGGTCTTTAACTGCTTGCCCAATGCTTCCATATCATCATTTGTGCCAATAAACCCATCCACCAATGTGACCACTTTGCCTGCCCGCTGTTTGGTATCCAGTTTTATGCGTAGCTTTTGCTGGTTTTTGGGAAGGGTCTCAGCAGGCTCCTCTGCCGGGAAGTCATTAAAGAAATCCTTATTCGTGGAGTAGGCCAGACCGTCGGGGCGTGCGGAGTGTTTTTTAGACATGATTGGAAATTCAAAAATGATAGCCAAAAGTAGCTTCTTTTTGAAGTCTGGTCAAATAATTAACTTATTAAGTTACCATTCAATCCACTAATTTAGCACTCTCAAAAATTCCAATAAATGAAGAAAGTTGTTTCGGGGGCTGATGAGGCCATTCATGATATTCCCTCCGGGGCTACGCTGATGCTGGGTGGTTTCGGGCTGTGCGGTATCCCGGAGAATTGTATTGCTGCCATCGTCAATAAAGGTATCAATAACCTCACCTGCATTTCCAATAATGCCGGTGTTGATGATTTCGGTATCGGGCTGATGCTGCACAAAAAACAGGTGAAGAAAATGATCTCCTCCTATGTAGGTGAGAATGCAGAATTCGAGCGCCAATTGTTGAGCGGAGAACTGGAAGTTGATCTTATACCACAGGGCACCCTCGCTACCCGTTGCATGGCTGCCGGCTACGGTATGCCCGCAGTATGGCTGCTGGCCGGCATAGGCACCGAGGTGGCCGAAGGCAAAGAAGTGCGCAATTTCAACGGAAAAGACTACCTCCTGGAAATGGCTTTCGATGCCGACTTTGCTATTGTAAAAGCATGGAAGGGCGATACCCAGGGCAATCTCGTTTTTAAAGGCACCGCCCGCAATTTCAGTCCAATGATGGCCATGGCCGGCAAGGTGACAATAGCAGAAGTAGAGCATCTGGTGCCTGTCGGCGAGCTCGACCCAAACAATATTCATGTGCCGGGTATCTACGTGCATAGAATATTTGAAGGGAAAAATTATGAGAAGCGTATTGAGAACCGTACAACCCGCAAAAGAAATTAATCATGGCTTTAACGAAAGAACAAATAGCAAAACGCATAGCACAGGAACTACAGGATGGTTTTTATGTAAACCTTGGCATCGGCATACCTACACTCGTTGCCAATTACATACCCGAAGGGGTGGACGTAGTGCTGCAAAGCGAGAACGGCTTGCTGGGCATGGGGCCATTCCCATTCGAAGGAGAAGAAGATGCCGACCTGATAAATGCGGGTAAACAAACCGTTACCACCATTCCCGGTTCTGCATTTTTCGATAGTGCAATGAGTTTCGGTATGATACGCGCCGGCAAAGTAGACCTCACCGTGCTTGGGGCTATGGAGGTTGCTGACAATGGCGATATAGCTAACTGGAAGATACCCAAAAAGCTGGTGAAAGGAATGGGTGGCGCTATGGATCTCGTAGCTGCGGCAAAGAACATAATTGTAGCCATGCAGCATACCAATCCAAAAGGAGAAAGCAAGCTGTTGCCCCAATGCACACTGCCCATCACAGGTGTGCGCTGCATAAAGAAAGTAGTAACCGACCTCGGGGTGTTCGATATTACACCCGAAGGCTTTAAGTGCCTTGAGTATGCGCCTGGTGTGACCATTGATGAGATAAAAGCCAAAACTGCCGGTCGGTTAGTGATAGCTGATGATGCAAAAGAAATGGTGGTGTAACTTCAAAATGTCCGCTACCATCACTATATACCACAATGGCGAATGCAGTAAATGCCGGGGTGCGCTCGAAATACTGCAGGAAAAGAATATTCCTCATGAGGTTCGCTGGTATATTGCAGAGCCATTAAGCATTGCCGAGTTACAGTCATTGCTTAAAAAGCTGAACGTTCCACCCTCTGAACTGGTTCGCAAAAGCGAACCTCTTTATACGGAAGAATATGAAGGAAAAAATATCACTGAGGCAGAATGGCTTACCATCCTCTCTGAAAATCCCATACTGATTCAGCGCCCCATCATCGAAAAAGGTGAAAAGGCCATTATAGCACGTCCCCCGCAACGCGTTTATGAGCTGATTAATAGTTAACCACCACCTTTTTAACCTTTTAACAAATTACCCTTTTAACTTTAATACCTAACTTTAACGGTTCCTAACCATATTGGATGAGGTATTTTCTTATTGTATTCTTATTGGTTGCCGCATTAGATGCTTCTGCCGGAAAACGCCGCTACCGTGGTGAGCCCCGTTCAGAAGTTGGGCTAATGAATAATGTGATAGGGTGCCTGAGTCATAAGGATTCAATCGGTTATTTTTACCTGTTCCCACCTTTCGATAGTCTGTGGGCACTGGTGCTGCACCACCCTGATCGCTCTCCCGCCGCCCAAAGGGACCTCGACCACCTGAAAGCCAACCCTAAGTTATTGCTCCAGTACGACCCCATGTACAATCATAAGATAATGGCCGGTTTTCTCAATGTCCTTACCAAGGGCGAAGACTCGGGCATACACTGGAACAGTGTGGTGATGCAGCGCTACGAACTCAGCAGGCAGGTGCCAACCTCAAACGATCTTGTGGGGTACAACCGTATTGTCCCTGAGCGGTTCAAAGGTTATATGTTTGTACGGGACCTTATGGGCAGACTTACATTTTGTATCAACATCACCGAGATTCAAAAAATTAACGGGTACTTTTTTGGCGGGCAGGTGCTCAATATCCTGGAGGCTTCTACCATTGAGGAATTCATGAGGAAGGAAGAAGAAGAGCAGAAATACTTCGCATGGCTGGCAAAGAGCCGGCTAAGCGACAGCGCCGTTACCGACTCCACGCAAAAAGATATTTTAGACAGTCTGGCCAAAGTAGATACCGCAGCACCTAACCCACTCAGTATTAGTCCCAGCGATGAAGACACCCTCAAGGTAAGACGAGAAGTAGTGGATAGGAAATATTATGAAGGTATGTTTGACGATGAGATACCCGTGAAAATGTATGTACGATATATGAAAGACCTGCGTACCGGAAAAGTGTCTGCCTATGATGGGTTGTATAAATTCGGCGACCAGGTGCGCTACGTGCGGCTGAATATCACCAAGACCGCTGATGGTAAATGGATGATAGAGGATGACCCGCCCATAGGCACAATGGAACTGGAACTGGCAAACAGGGTGTATACCGGCTCCTGGACCAACAACGACAACCAGACCGGCTACGATGTGGAATTGAAGCAAACTGACATTCTCCAGAAAAAAATGGAACAGCTTGATAATATTCTTGACAAAGGTTTATCAGGCAGGGTAGATGATGCGACCACACAGTCAAAGAGTTCGGCAAAACAGAAAGGAGACGACGATGCAAAAGACAAATCAGACGATGACACTAAGTCAAAAAACAAGTCGGGACGGGATGATGAAAAGCCAAAGAAAAAACGAGTTAAGCGTAACTGGAGAGAGTATGATGACTAATACATTTAAACAATAACAGAATTTGAACAAAACCATGAGCAGCCCACAGATAAATACCTTTGGAGAACTGAAAAGATCGGGATATACACCAAAGACGGTAAAAGACGAGATCAGGACGAATCTTATTGCCCTCATACAGCAAAAACAAAGTCCTTTCAATACAGTTCTGGGTTATGAGGATACAGTGATACCAGACGTAGAGCGGGCGTTGCTCTCGCGGCACAACATCCTGTTCCTTGGCCTGCGCGGACAGGCAAAGACCCGTATGGCACGCGAGATGGTGGGGCTGCTCGATGAATGGATACCCGTAATAACCGGCAGCGAAATAAATGACAACCCCTTTGCGCCAATATCTCATTTTGCGCGTAAACAACTTGAAGTTAATGGTGATGATACCCCCATCTCCTGGCTCCACCGTAGCGAACGCTATGGAGAAAAGCTGGCCACTCCTGATGTTTCAGTAGCCGACCTGATAGGTGACATAGACCCTATAAAGGCCGCCAATCTGCGGCTTAGCTTTGCCGATGAGCAGGTGTTGCATTATGGCATCATTCCGCGCTCACATAGGGGTATATTTGTGATCAATGAGCTGCCCGATCTGCAGGCACGTATCCAGGTCTCCCTGTTCAATATTTTGCAGGAAGGCGATATTCAGATACGTGGCTTTAAACTGCGGCTGCCTTTAGATATAGTGTTCATTTTCACCGCTAATCCCGAGGATTATACTAACCGGGGCAGCATCGTAACGCCGCTTAAAGACCGTATAGAAAGCCAGATCATCACCCATTACCCCAAGACCATTGAGGTATCAAAAGCTATTACAGCACAGGAAGCGAAGATATTGCCTGAGCAACTGGAGAAGGTAGAGGTACCCGATATGTGCCACTTGCTGATAGAGCAGATAGCTATGGAAGCGCGCAAGAGCGAATTCGTAGATCAGAAAAGCGGTGTATCGGCAAGGCTCACCATTTCAGCCTATGAAAACCTGGTGAGTACAGCAGAGCTGCGTGCGCTGATGGCCGGCCAGGCCCGCACTATGGTGCGCATAGCCGATTTTATTGGTGTTGTGCCCTCCATTACCGGGAAGATTGAGCTGGTGTATGAAGGTGAACAGGAAGGCCCGCTCAATGTTGCACACCGGCTGTTGGGGCAGGCTATCCGCAGTCTCTTCACGCAATACTTCCCCGATCCGCAATCGTTCAAAAAAGGAAGGGATATCCAAAAAGTAAAGACAAAAGCAAATCCATACCAGCCGGTTATAGACTGGTTCGGCAATGGGAATAACCTGGCGCTTATACAGAATGATAGCACGGAAACGTATCACTCAAAATTATATAGCGTAGATGGCCTTTATTCGGCAGTAAAACAATTTTACCCCGGTGCTGATGATGCGCAGGTGGGCTTACTTATGGAGTTTTTATTGCATGGCTTATCTGAATATTCTCTTATCAGCAAAAAAGGTGTTGAAAAAGGTGGTTATGCCTTTGCCGATATGCTGGGCAGTATGCTGAATATGGATTTTGACGAGGAGTCGGAACCGTAACTCCTTATTTTAAAGCCTTTCCATAGGTTTTTTAGAAAAATTACTTAGATTTGGTTTTGATTTATAAAAAATCGCTGCTGGTATGAAGTCATTTTTACTTACCATAGCCGGTGTTATGGCCTTTGCAGGTATTACATTCGGGCAAAATCTGCCTCCCGATTATTATTGGGAAGCGGGCTTCAATATGGGATACAGCAACTTTGTACGGCCGTCTGGCCCTGCTGAGAGCTACAAGGGTACTCGTACCAGGCCGTCTACCGATAAGTCAATACACCTTAATTATTATGCTTCACCTAATTGGATGATAAGCCTTGACCTTGGAGCAAGGCGTTGGGAAACATCCGGAGACTGGGTAGTAAACAGCCAACTGGGGCAAAAACTAAAGCCTAAGGAGGTAAAATTTTTACTGGCTGAGCAGGCCATTAACGAGAATGTGGGTATCAGCTACGTTATTCCTTTTTATACAGGGTACAACACATATAACAAATCTAATCTTGCCTTCGGTGTCAATTTTGGCCTGATGCAGACGATGAACGATGGCTCTATGGGCTACAGCAAGTACAAAGAAGGACCAGATAGTAGTCTTACCTATCTCTCCAGCTATAATTATGAATCAGGGCTGGGTTATAATGTCGGGATCAACATAGGGTATACCTGGTATATTATTCCACGTCTCGGTATCAATATCGACCTTGCCGCACGTTATGCCCGCATCAATACCCGCGACAGCCGCTATGGTTCTGTAAATTCCAGATATGAGCTACTCTACTTTCCCCAAACCCTTGGCTTAAGGTGGAGGTTCTAAACTATTTATAACGAAACAAAAAAACCAGCTCACGGCTGGTTTTTTTGTTTCTCATTCTATCTGATATCCGGATTCAATTCATCTTTTCCAAAGCTCTGTTCACCCTCTTTACCGTTTCTTCTTTTCCTATCACTTCCGCAATAGCAAACACACCGGGGCCAAATTTTCCACCTACCAGCATTACCCGCAATGGCAATAATACATCTCCTTTTTTAAGGCCGTGTCTGGCCAACAGTTCAGTAAAATTTGTTTCCAGCAGTATACTTGTCCATTCCGCCTGGCTTTCCAGCTCCGTTATCCAGTTGCTAAAGAACTGTTGTTTCTGGTCGTTCCATTTTTCTTTTATGGCAGCTTCCTCTGTTATTTCCGGTGTAACAAAGAAAAAATGCCCCTGTGCCCAGAAATCAGGCAATAATGTGCAACGATCTTTTATCAGCGGCACCACTTTCTCCAACAATCCCAATTCCCAATTCCCGATTCCCAATTCCGCATCTATATATGGTTTTGCCAGTTCTGCCAATGTTGCTTCATCAGTGCGTTGAATGTACTGGTGGTTGAACCATTTTGCCTTTTCAAAATCGAATTTCGCGCCGCCTTTATGCACACGTTCAATTGAAAATGCTTTTACCAGTTCATCCAGCGAAAAAATTTCCTGCTCCGTACCGCTGTTCCATCCCAGCATAGCGAGCATATTCACAAAAGCCTGAGGCAGGAAGCCCATTTCCTTAAAGCCCCTGGTGATCTCGTTCGTCTTAGGGTCTGGCCAGTTCATTGCAAATACCGGGAAGCCAAGGCGGTCGCCATCCCGTTTACTTAGCTTACCATTACCGTCCGGTTTCAGTATCAGTGGCAGGTGGGCCCATTTGGGCATATGCGCTTTCCAGCCCAGGTATTCCCACAGCAGCACATGCACCGGCGCGCTGGGCAGCCATTCCTCGCCGCGGAAAGCGTGTGTTATCTTCATCAGGTAGTCGTCCACTACCACCGCCAGGTGATAGGTAGGCATACCATCGGCCTTCAGTAACACTTTATCATCTACCAGCGAGCTGTCAAACGATACTTCGCCCCGTATCATATCCGTAAGCGTTACTGTTTGCTGTTCCGGCATTTTTATACGTACCACATAGGGTGTTCCCGCAGCTATCAGTTCATTCACTTTTTCGGGAGGCAGCGTAAGCGAATTAAACATTAACCCTCGCGTACGCTGATCGTATTGGGCATGTGAATGCTCATCAATGCGATGTGCTGTGCGCATTTTTTCAATTTCCTCAGCAGTATCAAAAGCGATATAAGCATGGCCGGACTCGAGTAGTTTCTCAGCATACTGCCTGTATAGCTGCTTGCGCTCGCTCTGGCGGTAAGGGGCGTATGGCCCTCCTTTTTCCGGGCTTTCGTCAGGCTCCAGGCCACACCAGCGCAGGCAATCCATAATGTATTGCTCTGCTCCTTCTACATAGCGGCTCTGGTCGGTATCTTCAATACGCAGCACAAAATCACCACCATGGGCGCGGGCAAACAGGTAATTGTACAATACAGTGCGCACACCACCAAGGTGCAAACCTCCGGTAGGACTGGGCGCAAAACGGACACGGACTTTCATGCGGCAAAAGTAGGAATTTGGAATTTGGAATTTGGAATCGGGGAGTAGAATTATCGCAAATTAATTGATAAAAAAGCCGCTCTTTTGAGCGGCTATAATATCCAGTATCAAGAATCCAGTAACCGGCATCTATTAATGATGGTGGTGGTGGGCATCGTGAGCGCTGCCCAGCTTGAAGAATTCTTCTTCGCCGATTTCTTTCTCTGTTATGTTTAGTTGCGTTTCGAGGAAGGCAAATAATTTGTTGTAGAGGAGGCGACGATAGGTCTCGTCAATCATCTTTTCGTCCTTGTGTATCTTCTGCATGTACCCTTCCATCCATGGTGCCTCGTCCTCATCATCAGGGCCCAGGCCGAAGTACTGCAGCACACGGGCCTTTATGTCTTTGTTCACTTCTTCCATCGATACGTCAATACCCTGCTCGCCCATGAGCTTGTCGGAAATGAGCTGCCAGCGAAGCTGGTGTTCAAAACTGCCATATTCATGTTCTACCGCCTCGGCCGATTTTGGCTTTTCGCCACCCTCGCGCATCCAGCGTTTCAGGAAGGCTACTGGCAGGTTAATGTTAGTACCATGCACCAGCAGTTCATACATTTCGTTCTGCAGGCGCTCATTGGTGATGCGATCAAATTCGCGGTTTAATTCCGCCCTTACTTTTTCCCTGAAGTCTGCCTCGTCTTTTACTTCCTGGTTCTGGAACACCTGTTCGTACAGCTCCGGCCCAAGATCCTGTGGTATAAGAAGGCCTACTTTGGTAATGGTGAGTTTATAATGCTGCTCTGCCTGCTCGGTACCGGCTTTCAGCGGGTCTTTCAGGAACTTTGGTAATTCTGTTTCATCACACACATCAACCGGGCGGAACACTATGGTGTCATCCGTTTTTTTGCCCATCACCATTTCTTTCAGTTTGGCGGGCATTTTATCGAGCACTTCGGTATCGTCTATCTTGTTGGCGCCTTCCGCTACATTGCCATTTGCATCGCACTGCTCGTAAGAGGCATAAATAAGGTCTTCCTTATTGGTCACAGTTTCCTGGGCCTCTACTTTGCCATAACGGCGCCTGATGCGCTCCAGCTCATCATCCATCATCTTATCGCTAACGGCGATCTTGTAGCGGGTGAGGGTGGCTTTACTCTTTATCGGGTCTATTTCAAATTCCGGCTTAATGCCTACTTCGAAAGCAAAATCGAATTCGGCGGGGGCGTTCATGTCCAGTTGCATCCTGTTTGTATCAGGTATGATCATGGGCTGAGCGAAGATGGACATTTTTTCCGCCTTCATATAGTCTTCCAGTTGCTTGCCGGCTGTGCGCACCACTTCCTCATTAAAGATGGACTGGCCATACATTTTGCGGAGCATACCTGCAGGCACCATACCCTTGCGGAATCCGGGAACGTTTGTTGTTTTAGCGTATTGTTTCAGTGTCTTCTCAAAAGACGGCATGTAGTCGTCCTTTGTCAGTTTTACTGTCAGTTTATCATGAAGTGTACCTATATTCTCACGGACTACCGTAGCCATATGTTATTGATTTTTTAATTAAAAGGGGTGCAAAGATAAGAAAGAGTATGGAGAATGAGTACGTGTGAACACGAGAATAATGGATATGCGCCGGTTATATTGCCCACTTTTCCGAAAAAATTTGTGTTTTTTGATAAATTGTTGATTTTCATTTTTTTATGATTTTTTTATTGCTCACTTCCTGCTCATTCGTTGCTCATGGTTCGATGCTCATGGTTCGATGCTCATGGTTCGGCAAGCTTGCCACAGGTTGAAAAGACGAAACACGTTGCGGCAGGGTGACACGGGGGTATAATTTCGGGATATAGTCGGCAAGGGTAATAATTTTTTTGGAACGGGCTGAAATGAGCCATGGCGGCATTTATGCATTTTATTATCAGGTATAATAGGGTATAATAGGGTATAATAGGGTATAAAAATACCTCATATAGGTATAATCAGTCATGCAAGTTTGCAGTTGCCGCGCCCTGATATAACCTTACATTGGTCAGTCTTTCAAAGAACTTGTCCCATTTTGGGGGAGTTAGGTAAAGTTCATTAATGCTGTTGTTCCTGCAAAATTCAGCAACCATGATGGTACAGTACGAGTACCCATGATGGTACAGTTACTGTACCATCATGGAAAATACTTTGGGCTTCAGGCGCGGTTTATAGTTGATCCCGGTGTTTAAAAAAAGGGGTAGTATTTATGTGAATCAGGATTTTCAGAAAAAAAGAATTAGCAGGATACGAGGAGTATGTTATATAGGCTTCGATGCAGCACGATTGGTTTTTCATTAATACCTTTATTTTATGAGCAAACAAGTCAAATTGAAGGATGGCGATGAATGCACTGTAGTAGCAGGAACCCATGCCGGAAAAACAGGAACTGTACGGGACATAAACACAAGTAAAACCGGGCATATCACCATTACTGTGGTACAAAAGAATGGAGTGAGGTTTAAAACGCTGGGCAAGAATGTGACTGTGATATCATAGAATCATCGGTATTTTGTCTGAACTGGACTATGCAGACATAATCTTATGAAAGTTTCGATTCGTATATCTCGTAAAATATTTTGCCTACGTTATCTTCTATTTTTTTTGTATAAAAAAAAGGAGCTACCGGACTTATGACGTAGTAATATACAAGTGGTTTCGAACCAATTGCCATAAAACCAAAAAAACAAAAAAAGATAGATGAAAATAAAACCACATTTTCATCTGCTTTAACCCCCCAAGTATCAGAGTTTGCATGCCAAAATGAGAAAATATATGTGCATATCAGAAAAAGAAGTGAGGAGCGAAAACGAATTTCTTTCCCGAGATCCACTATTGCGGTAATAATAATTATTGATACAAACGAAAGTATATTGATTGTGCCTAGCAACGATAATGGAACATCGACATGATCATCTTGTATGCCTCCAAAAATTATTAACAATGTACAATATGCAAATATGAAAAAAGATATCTTGGGGACTTTTGAAACTATCCCCTCTGCAACCTTCTCTTGGGGAAACTTTGCTATCAATTTTTCATACCTATTAAGCCTACGATTTATCATGCCTATGTAAAGATATATACCCTCCTTTTTATCAGCTTCAGATCCTTCTGCTAGTTCTTTTGCCCTTTTAATTTGTAGATGGACACGTAATTTCAAAGCTTTATGTTCTTCAACATCTCTGGAGTGTCTTTTTGTACATTTGTCAACTAGATTTTTTGTTAGAAAATCCACTCCTGTCAACGCTGCGCTTAACCCAGCAACAAGTTGAAAAAAAGAAGCATAGTGGCAAATTTCCATTATATTTTATTTTTGGAGATGATAATTAAACTCTTCTGCCGCATTATACACCTTATCAAAAAGCTGTACTAATTTTTTTGCTGCCTTACGTTCGTTAAAGCAACACACCGAGCTATTTCCCTTATTATTTTCAATCCATACACCATTCTCGTCAAAGACCTCAAATACACCTTGTTCAATCGCTTCTCTATAATTTAATGGTAAGAATTCTACACTTTTTAGAATTCTAACTTGCATTAATTGCTTCTTGTTGACTTTGAAATCCGCCAAAACATTTAGTACATCATGGGTCTTGTCTGCAATGCGAACATCATCTAGAACCAAAATTTTTATTGTAACATTTCTATTTTCTATTGCGCTTTTTAGCGACTTCAAATAATTTTGATAGAATTCATTATTCTTTGTTCGTTTAATTTCTTCGTTTAGAACGATTCTAACTTCAGATTTGGCATTTTCAAAAAGAGCAGTCCAGAACATATAAACTTCATCTATGCTTGTTCCAATGAGCCAATTTTTTGATTTTTTTTTCGCGTTTTTTTCAATTTCTATATGGCGTTCAGATACTGAATAAACCCTGACCTTTTTTCCCTCTTTTTTGCGCTTCAGTATACTCATATTACGTTTAGACTATTCAAATCATCCGAAAAATATCATACAACAATCAGTCTATCTATGGACAGATAGATTGCTTAAATAATAAAAATACATAAAACCAATCAATAAAACATGGGAGTTATTGATATTCAACTTCAAAAAACTTTGTTTTTATTTTAGATAATTTCATTGCAAAACTATATTGCGATGGAGTCTTATTCTACCGTTAAAAAACGGTATTTTTTTAATGGTATGTTAACAGCAATGTATAGCTTCTTCAATTCATAACTGTAATGAATTTGTATCTTCTACTGTGCTGCTATCATTACCTAAATCATCAAAAGAATAAATTTGGTTTATTCTATAAACTAGTTTATATTTGCGCCAAGTTTATAAATCAACTATATGGAAAACACACATCAACAACAACTAGAACTGATCTCAGAAATGATCGATTCTGCTAGGAAAGAATTCAGCGACGATAGTTTCATCTACCTGCTCTGGGGCTGGGCTGTGTGCCTGGCAGCACTTGGCGAATATGTGCTGATGCAAATAAATTACCCGCATCATTACATAGTATGGATTTCAATGCCTGTTGTAGCCGTCATACAGGTATTCTTTCTGTCGGCCCGAAAAAAAAACGAAAAAGTAAAGTCGCACATGGACAGGATACTGGGCTATGTATGGATGGCTGTGGGCATAAACATCGGAGCAGTCCTCTTTTCACAGCATAGCCTGCAAAACAATACGTACCCGGTGCTTATCCTGCTATACGGTATAGGTACTTTTATTTCGGGTGGTATTATGCGGCATAAACCAATGATGACGGGAGCGGCCTGCTGCTGGGCCATAGGGTTTGCTGCATTTTTCTTTGCCTTCGAGTACCAGTTATTGCTTTTATCTTTGTCAGTTATTGTGTCTTACATTATCCCGGGGCATATGCTAAAAAACCGTTTCAGAAAAAATGTTTAAGGACCTGGATCCGATATTGCATTCCCAACTAAGGCTGGCTATTGTTTCTATACTGATAACGGTGGATGAGGCAGAATTCAATTTCCTGAAGGAAAAGACCGGGGCAACGTCAGGGAACCTGAGTGTGCAGGTGGACAAATTAAAAACAGAGGGGTACATAGAGGTGACAAAATCTTTCAGGAATAACTATCCGCTTACGGTTTGTAAAATAACCAGGAAAGGGATCAGTGCTTTTGAAAAATATGTGGAGCACCTTAAGTCATATATTAACCCTAAGTGAAGATGACTAAGAAATAGTGCGTATCCGTTTCACCGCCTTATAATCCCTTTTCACCGATAACCGCGCAGATTTAGCCGAAATAAAGTTCCATATCTATGGATAAGACGATAGTTTTGCACCGCATTTAGCATATTATGACACGAAATATACAAAACAAGGCTTTTAAGACTGCATTTTTACTTTCTATTTTACTGATAATAGGCAGTACATCGTATGCCCAATACCGCATCAGCGGCAAGGTGATGAACGATAAGAACAAACCCGTGAAGGGCGCAAGCGTGTACTTAGACAATACCATAGATGGCGGCACCTCGGACAGCCTGGGCAATTTTACCTTCACCACCACGGAAAAAGGGAACCAGTCGCTGGTGGCGTCAGAGGTAAGCCATGCCGCGGCGGGCACACCGTTAGTGATAGAGGGCGATATCAGCGGCCTTACGATAGTGCTGAAAGCCAACAAAACTCACGACCTGGATGCGGTGGTGATAACGGCAGGTTCGTTTGACGCATCGAATGATAAGAACAAGACCGTGCTGAAGCCACTGGACATTGTGACCACCGCCGGCGCGGGCGCCGATGTGGTGAAAGCGATGGAAATGCTGCCGGGCACCCAGAAGACCAGTACAGACAATGGTATGTTTGTGCGCGGGGGCGATGCCAGCGAGGCAGCCATAGTGGTGGACGAGATGGTGGTGCAAAACGCCTTTATGAGCGGCCCTCCGGGTGTAACCACCCGCAGCAGGTTTGGCGCATTCAATTACCAGGGGGTATCCTTCAGCAGTGGCGGGTATAGTGCACGATACGGGCAGGCACTGAGCAGTGTGCTGGAACTGAATACACTGGACCTGGCTGAGAAAAGCACCGTGAACCTTGGGGCGAATATGGCGGGGGTATATGCATCGGGCGTGAAGCGCTGGAAGAACAGCAGCCTGGATGTGGGCGGCAACTACACCAATACGACACCCTTCTTCGGACTGGCGACAACGAACATGAAGTTTTACAAAGCCCCGGAAGGCGGCAGCGGCAATGTGCGCTATGTGTGGAAGCCTAGTAAAGATGGTATACTGAAAGCGAGCTTCAACGCTAACTTTAATAAAAGCGGTATAGAGGTGCCTAATTTTAACACAGCAGACCCGGACACAAGCAATATGTTCAAAAAGCTGCCCGACCCGATAAAATTCGGCACCAACAACCAGTATTATTACAGCAACGTATCGTACAAGCATATGTTCAAGAGCAAGTTCATGCTGTATACCGCAGCATCGTTCAGCCTTGATAAGACAGATAATACATTTGCCACCGTGCCGATGAAAGCCGATGAACACAGGGCACAATACAGGCTGGAGGGCAAGCGATTCTTTACCGGCAGGATGAACCTGCTGGTGGGGTCGGATGTGCAGAGCTATGGTAATAAGAGGGCCTTCGGAACATACCCGAGCACGGAGTTTACCAGCACTATAGTATCTGGCTACACAGAACTGGAATGGACCCCGGTGAACATGATAGCCATAAAGCCGGGCGTGCGCTATGAGCACAGCATGTTTGACATAAAGACGACAGACACTACTTATAATAATGACAGGGTAGCGCCACGCCTCTCGATGGCTATACGCACCGGGATGTATAGTCAGGTATCGCTGGCAGGAGGAATCTTCTACCAGAATGCCGACCAGAACTACCTGATATATGGCTATACCCCGGAACCGCAAATGGCCACGCACTATATAGCCAACTGGCAATACAGCCACAACAACCGCACGCTGCGTGTGGAGGGTTATTATAAAAAATATGACAACCTGGTGCTGGCGCTTGATACCAACGGCGTGTATAATTCGAACCCTTACCGATTTGCATTCCCGCCGCCCACAAATGCGGGCTCGGGCTATGCGGGTGGCGCAGAGCTCTTCTGGCGCGACAAACAAACCTTCAAAAATGTGGACTACTGGATATCGTACAGCTACATAGATACGCGGAGGAAATACAGCAACTATCCTGTGATGGCTACTCCAACATTCATATCTGACCACAACCTGAACCTGGTGGGCAAATATTTTGTAGAGAAGTGGCAGACCAGTATCAGTTTAACTTACAGCTATGCAACCGGCAGGCCCTACTACAACCCGAACAGGCCAACGGATGAAGCCAACTTTCTAAGTGACCGGACACCTGACTATCACAACCTGGCATTATCTGCCGCTTACCTGCATACCTTTGGCAAGTGGTTCACAGTGTTTTACATCAGTATAGACAATGTGACAGACCAGCACAATGTATTCGGGTACAGGTATAACTATAACGCCGCGACTGCTAAGTATGACAGAAGTCCGGTAGTGCCCGCATTGTACCGTTCTATATTTGTGGGGGTGAATATGTCGCTGACGCAGTTTTCGAAGGATGAGATATAGAAACTTCTCTGAGGGGGAGGAGGTGTTAACCGGATAATGAATAGTAAAAAAACAAACTGACAATGATAAAAACAACTCGAATGAAAAAATTGATTTTAATGGGCGCTATGGCCCTCACCGTATCGGCGGCGCAGGCACAGGATTATAAACCGGTGCTGGATAAAACATTTACGGCTTTTGACACCACCTGGAACCAGGGAGTGAAAACAGAACAAGCTAATAAACTGGCCCTGATAGCCAAAAAATGGGATGCCGAATGGGTGACACACTATTACGCGGCACTGAGCAAAGTGATGCTATGCTACCAGGAAAAAGAAGCTGCAAAAAAGGACGCGCTGCTTGACGAAGCCGAAAAAGAGAAAGAAGACGCAGTGACACTGCTAAAGAAGAACAATGATGAGACCTTTGTACTTGCGGCGATGATAGCCAATGCCCGCCTGGGTGTAGACCCCATGAACCGTTGGCAGAAGTATGGCGGCATATTCAAGGAGAACCTGGAAAGCGCAAAAGAGATAAACCCGGATAATCCCCGCATGTATTACATACAGGGAACGAGTAAGTTCTTTACGCCAAAGGCTTTTGGCGGAGGCAAGAAAGCGGCTATGCCCTATTTTGAGAAGGCAGACGCCTTATTTGCGAAGGAAGCCAATGTTACTGATATAGCACAGCCGCATTGGGGCAAAAAAAGCAACGATTATTTCCTCAACCAGTGTAAGCAGGAGGATAAAGAGTAATTGAGAACCAGGAAATTAATTCATGGCACGATTCTGTTAATTGTGATAGCAGTAATGAAGTGAATATGTTTGAATAATTCTCCTCTCTTTTAAATCTTCTTAATTTTTCCTACCTCGGGGCCTGGCGCAAAAAGCATCAGGCCCTGAACTTTTTAGGGTGAGATTGGTATATTTACGCCATGAACTGGGCATCACTATATACTACAAGGCGCACTGGGGACAGGGAAGAGAAAAGCATGAACAATGACCTTGTACGTAATTCTTTTCTGAGGGATTATGACCGTATCATCTTCTCGTCTGCATTCAGGCGGCTGCAAAACAAGACACAAGTATTCCCGCTGCCGGGCGCCATATTTGTACACAACAGGCTTACCCATAGCCTGGAGGTGGCCTCTGTGGGGCGGTCATTAGGAAAGGCGGTAGGAGAGCAGATCGCGGAAAAATATAAAGATAATGGAGAGGGTTTCATTGAATTCTACAGGTATGAACTGGCCTCGGTGATTGCATCCGCCTGCCTGGCGCATGATATTGGCAATCCGCCTTTCGGCCACTCGGGAGAAGATGCCATACGGGCATTCTTCAATGGCATAGAGGGCGACACACGGGACATCATACACAGCGCCCTTACGGAAAATCAGCGCAAAGACCTGGAGAATTTTGAGGGAAATTCTAACGCCCTGCGCGTACTCACCAACAGCTTTAACGAGCCGGAGCCCGGCGGATACAAACTGACCTATACCACACTGGCCTCGCTGGTAAAGTATCCCTGCGCATCTGCTGAAGGGTTTGATAAGAAGAGTGGGCTTATTGCCACTAAAAAATCGGGATTCTTTGATACAGAGCTAAACACTTACCGGCAAATAGCCACTGCATTGGGCATACCTAAAATAGCCCGCTACGATAATGTATATGCCCGCCATCCGTTTGTGTACCTTACCGAAGCGGCTGATGATATATGCTACCGAGTGATAGACCTTGAGGATGCACACAGGCTGCACATCATTTCGCTGGAGACATTTAAAGACATGTTCCTGCCGTTTTTTGAAAATGAAACGGAATACAATTCACGCGGCTATGTGGAGAAAAAACTGGCCAACATAAACGACGACAACCAGAAGGTGCAGTACATACGTGCACGGTGGATAGGGCTGATGGTGGAAAAACTATCGAAGATATTTATGGAGCAGGAAGCAGCGCTGCTGAACGGCAATCTCGAAAAAGACCTGCTGAAATGTTTATCGGCTACCGACCAGGCGCATATAGACCGTATTAATTCCTTTTCGGTAAAGTATGTGTACAATTATAAGGCAGTGGTAGAGATAGAGATAGCGGGTTATAATGTGATAGGTGGACTGCTGAAAGAGTTTGTGCAGGCGGTGCTGGACCCGAAGCACAGTAAATCGGCAAAAATTATCAAGCTTGTTTCTGCGCAGTTCCCTATAAAGGGTGGCAAAGAAAATATTTACCATGATATACAGTCGCTGGTTGATTATATATCCGGTATGACTGACCTTTATGCGATTGATATTTATAGAAAGATAACTGGGATAACGATACCGGAGATAAGATAATATGCACCCCAAAGACCTGCGCATAGAAGATCATACCTATCACCTGCCTGATGAGCGGATAGCCAAACATCCGCTGCAGGAGCGGGATGCTTCTAAACTGCTTATATACAGGGGCGGTGAGATAATGGCAGATACCTACCGTAATATAGCCACGCATATACAGGGTGGCTCGCGCATGGTGTTTAACCAGACGAAGGTGGTGCATGCGCGGTTGTTATTTAAAAAGCCATCGGGCAGCACAATTGAGGTTTTTTGCCTGGCACCTGAGAGTGGCGATATACATACATCAATGCTGCAGCGGCGCAGTGTGCAGTGGGAGTGCCTGGTAGGCGGGGCGAGCAAATGGAAGCAGGGCATGGTGCTTACTATGCAGCATGAGGCACCGGGGTTTACCCTTTCGGCGAAGATACTGGCGCGTACCAGTGCATCTTACGTAGTGAACCTTGAGTGGGATAATGACACACTCACTTTTGCAGAGGTGCTGCACTATACAGGCAAAATACCCCTGCCGCCTTATCTGCACCGCGAGGCCATAGCCGATGATGAGGAGCGCTACCAGACACTGTATGCAAAAAACGAAGGCAGCGTGGCGGCACCCACGGCCGGGCTGCACTTTACACCGGGGGTGATGAAGTCGCTTGCGGATAAGGGAATAGAGACATCTTTTGTAACCCTGCATGTGGGCGCGGGAACCTTCAGGCCGGTGAAAAGTGAGACCATGGCCGGCCATGATATGCATGCCGAATGGATAGATTTAGATGTAAGGAATATAAATGAATTGCTCGACTTATCGAAAGAGGTAATAGCAGTAGGCACAACATCCTTGCGCACTTTAGAAAGCCTATATTGGATCGGGAGCAAGCTCATCAATAATGGGGAGATAGATTTTCAGCAAATTGCGGTCAGTCAGTGGGAACCCTATGACTGCGCCGCGACTGCTACCAGGAGGGAAGCCCTTGATGCCCTGATCGCATACATGCGGTTGCATAAAATAGAGCGGCTGGTGACCCGCACACAAATACTTATTGCCCCGGGATATACATTCAGGATAGCAGATGCGCTGGTCACTAATTTCCACCAGCCGCAGTCCACTTTGCTGCTACTGGTTGCAGCTTTCATAGGCGAAGACTGGCGCAAGGTGTATGATTACGCTATGGAGCACGAATTCAGGTTCCTGAGCTACGGGGATGGTTGTTTATTATACAGGGGGAAGTCTCTTTAGGAGGTTGGGGTTACCGCAATATTTAACACACAACCTTCGTCACATTTGCTAAATTTGCAAACTATTAAAAAAATCATATTGACCACACAGGCATTTATCGAAGCTGCGCTTAATGAAGATGTAGGCGCAGGTGATTATTCTACGCTGGCCAGCATACCTGCAGGGGCGAGAGGCAAGGCTATCCTCAAAATAAAAGAAAACGGTATTATTGCCGGGCTTGACCTTGCGAAAGAGATATTTGGGTTCCTGGAGCCGGGGGCATCTTTTACATTCTTTAAAAAAGACGGTGACCCTGTGGCCAACGGAGAAACAGCTTTTGAGGTGGCGGCAAGCGTACATACTATTTTAAAAGCAGAGCGCCTTACCCTGAACTGTATGCAGCGTATGAGCGGCATAGCCACACTCACCCGGCAATATGTAGATCTTATCAAGGGCTATCCGGCAAAAATATTGGACACCCGGAAGACCACTCCGCTTTTCCGCGCATTTGAGAAAGAGGCGGTGCGCATAGGTGGCGGCGTAAACCATCGTATGGGGCTGTATGATATGGTGATGCTCAAGGATAATCACATTGATTTCTGTGGGGGTATCGAAAAAGCCATCGAACAAACAGTAACCTACCTTGGGAGCAATGGCCTAGATCTGAAAATAGAAGTGGAAACGCGCACACTTGATGATGTGAGGCGGGTTTTGGCCACAGGCAAGGTACACCGTATTATGCTGGATAATTATGCCCCTGCCCAACTGGAGGAAGCTATCGCGCTGATAGGTGGCCGGTACGAAACAGAAGCCTCCGGCGGTATTAACCTCGATAATATCGTTGATTACGCACGGACGGGGGTCGATTTTATTTCGGTAGGCGCTATCATACACCATGCTGTAAGTATGGACCTAAGCCTCAAAGCACAGATACTATGACGAAGAAGCATATCGTATTCATCATAAACCCGAAATCAGGAGTAGAGCGGCAAAAAGAGATAAAGCAGGCCATAAGCCTGCATCTTGATAAGGAGCGTTATTCCTTTGAGCTGCTCTATACCGAATTTGCAAAACACGGCACTACCCTTGCCCGAGAAGCCGCGCGAAACGGCGCGTATACTGTTGTGGCTGTAGGCGGCGATGGCTCTGTGAACGATGTGGTGCAGGGCCTGCTGGGTACTGATACCTTGCTCGGCATCATCCCTAAAGGCTCGGGCAATGGCATGGCGCGGACCATGCGCATACCATTAGACACTAATGAAGCGATAAAAGTCATTAATGCGTGCAATGTTGTTGCCATGGATGTGGGCTATGCCAATGAACAGCCGTTCATCAGTAATGCAGGTGTGGCTTTCGATGCCCTCATTTCTAAAAAATTTGCCAAAAGCGAGCGCCGCGGGCTTATGGTATATAGCTGGCTGGTGACCAAGCACTTGTGGCTGTATAAATCGTGGGACTGGCAAATAACCATAGACGGGAAACACCTTACAGAACGGGCCTTTATGGTGAATGTGGCCAACGGACAGCAGTTTGGCTACAACTTCCGGATAGCGCCTATGGCCAGCTTCACGGATGGCATGCTCGACCTTGTTGTTATCCGTAAGTTCCCTAAGATACTTGGTGGCATCATTGCGTTGCGCGCTATGGCGGGCAACATTACAGACAGCAAGTATGTAGAACATATCCGCGGCAAAGAGATAACCATTTCCCACCCGTCGTTAAGGCTTATGCAAACAGACGGAGATGCCCACCCTTGCGAGCATACCATTAAATTCACTATCAGGCAGGGAGCGCAAATGGTTATAGTACCCTGAGTCTATGCCCCCGTGCCTGTGAGGTCATATATCTTCTGGATATTCTTCAGCGCCTCATCAAAGTTTATCTTCAGGTCTTTCAGTAAGCCCGTCTTCAGGTCGAACACCCAGCCATGTACCTGCGGATATTTGTTTGCAACATAGCTTTTCTGCACCACAGCAGTCTTTATCACATTTATGGCCTGCTCCTGTACATTCAGCTCCACAAGCCGTTTGTAACGCTTCTCCTCGTTTTTTATGGCATCCAGCTCCTCGAAATGAAAGCGGTAGACGTCCCGTATGTTACGCAGCCAGGGATTAAGTATGCCCATGTCTTTGGGTATCATTGCAGCCTTTACCCCTCCGCAATTATAGTGGCCGCAAACGATAATGTGCTTCACATGCAGGTTGGCTACAGCATAATTGATCACCGACATTACGTTCAGATCAATAGAAGCTACCACATTAGCTATGTTGCGGTGCACAAATACCTCGCCGGGATCCAATCCCATTATCTCATTTGCTGGTACCCGGCTGTCTGAGCAGCCTATGTACAGGTACTCCGGTGTCTGGTCTTTTGCCAGCTTCGCGAAGAAGTCTGCATCTTTGGCTTTCATAGATGCTACCCATTTCTTATTATTCTCAAACAGTTGTTTATACGTGGTCATAATGCGGTTTTGTACAATATTAGGGAATTACGGGTATTTGAAGAACGGTATAAAAATATTTCTTAAACACACCAGTGAACATGTCAAAATCAATCCGGCGAGTTGGCTGTTCTTTCTCATTTCTGCTTCGTTGCAAAAGTCTTCAAATAGTTTACTATTAGCAGATTTTGCGCCTCGCATAAAAGAAAAATAACTATCCAACTTTGCAGGATTTATTTTGACATCTTCACTTATCAGCTAATTTTACATCATTAAAACAACTTCGATGAAATTAACCACTTATTCTAATAATGGCGTTCCCCGTTTGGCGTTCTGCGTCAATGATCATTTGTATGATGCAAATACTGCCAATGGGATATTGCCCTCTACTATGGCCGACCTGCTGATACACTGGGAAACCTGTATTGATAGCATGAAGCAAACGGAACAGGATATAAAGAACGGGAAGAACACGGTAAAAGGAATCCCGTATTCAGAGGCACGTATCCTGGCGCCGGTGCCCAATCCTACCTCCTGCCGCGATGGCTATGCCTTCAGGCAGCATGTGGCCGCCGCACGCCGTAACCGGAAAGTGGACATGATACCCGAATTTGACCAGTATCCTATTTTCTACTTTACCAATCACAACGCAATACAGGGCCCCGGCGCGATACCCTGCATGCCCGATCATTTTAAAAAACTGGATTTCGAACTTGAGGCAGCCATAGTTATCTGTAAAAAAGGCAGGAACATTAAGGCACAGGACGCAGATAGCTATATAGGCGGCTATATGATCATGAACGATATGAGCGCGCGCACCCTGCAGATGGAAGAAATGCTGCTGAACCTGGGTCCTGCCAAGGGTAAAGATTTCAGTACGGTAATAGGCCCCTGGCTGGTAACACCCGATGAACTTGAGCCCTATAAGATACCGGCAAAACCCAACCATGTGGGCAATAACTATAATCTGAAAATGACCTGTAAAATAAATGGTGTGCAGGTGAGCGAGGGCAATATGGGCGACATGGACTGGACCTTTGCGGAGATAGTGGAACGCTGCGCGTATGGCGTGGATATACTGCCCGGCGATGTGATAGGCAGTGGCACCGTGGGCACAGGCTGCTTCCTGGAGCTAAATGGAACAGGCAAGCTCAACGACCCCAACTACCAGGAGCAATGGCTGCAGGACGGCGATGTGGTGGAAATGGAAATAGACGGCCTGGGCCACCTTACCAATACCATTGTAGCTGAGAAGACGGACTGGAGCATTTTAAACCTGAAAAAGAAATAAGCATGATGGATAAGCATACGGTAATAGGCATTATAGGCTCAGGCGCTATGGGTTCGGGTATAGCGCAGGTGGCGGCCATGGCCGGCCACAAAGTGGTGCTTTATGACAATAACCAGAGTGCGCTTGACAGGGCCAGTAATAATATTGCCGCTACCTTGCAGAAGCTACAAGAGAAGGGAAAGATAGCCTCTGCCGAGGAAATACTGAACCGTTTTGCATTTTCAGACAGCATAGCAGAACTGGGACATTGCGGATTAGTTATTGAAGCTATTGTAGAAAACCTTGACGTTAAAAAATCGGTATTCAATGAGGTGGAACTGGTAGTGAACGATGAGTGCATACTTGCCAGCAACACTTCTTCGCTTTCTATCACCTCAATTGCTGCGGCCTGCAGGATCCCATCCCGGGTTTTGGGATTGCACTTCTTCAATCCTGCACCGCTCATGGCTCTGGTAGAAATAATACCTGCCATACAGACGGATGCGGCATTAGTGCCCGCAGCAAAAGAACTGATGCAGCAGTGGGGCAAAATACCTGTAATAGCCAAAGACACCCCGGGCTTTATAGTGAACCGTGTAGCCAGGCCGTTCTATAGCGAGGCCATACGCATAATGGAAGAAGGCATAGCAGACATGGCCACCATAGACCGGGCAATGACAGAGATAGGCGGTTTTCGGATGGGGCCATTCACCCTTATGGACTATATAGGCCACGATGTGAACTATGTGGTCACTGAAACAGTGTTCACTTCTTTCTTTTTCGACCCGCGTTACAAGCCTTCTTTTTCGCAGAAAAGGCTGCTTGAGGCCGGCTGGCTGGGGCGCAAGACAGGCAGAGGATTTTATAACTACGCCGATGCCGCCACTGTGCCCGAACCAGCCCCGGACCCCGAAAAAGGCCGGCAGATATGTGAACGCATACTGGCGATGCTCATTAACGAAGCCGTGGATGCGCTTTACCTTGGCGTAGCATCGGCAGCCGACCTTGAACTGGCCATGACAAAAGGTGTGAATTACCCCAAAGGCCTGCTCAAATGGTGCGATGAATGGGGGGCGGCTAATTGCCTGGAATTACTGGATAGCTTGTACAGCAACTACCACGAAGACAGGTACAGGGCAAGCATTTTATTAAGAAAACATGCTATTGAAAATAATTTTTTTGTTTAACTTTCGGTTTACGAACCAGCTATGCCTCTCTTTAATAAATAAAAATAC
>CAYSIG010000011.1:0-111922 GCA_964430995.1 uncultured Flavipsychrobacter sp. | reverse complement strand
ATTGGTAAGCTGCAATATCCTGTCATCGTAACCATTATACATAACACAGTTATTGTCCCAATATCCAATGTTGGCCATTTTCCATTTAAGGTTATTTTTGTAATAATTGAATATTGGCCATTTAGCAGTATCAGTACCGTTGAACTCCTGGAAATAACCAATGCCGGGAGTGCCGGTTTTTTCTGTAACATAAACCGCACGATTCCAAGTAGCTGTAGTGTCTCCGCTATTGTTTCCGGTAGCTTTAAGGCTTAGGGTAACCCATCCCGGATCTTCAAATTTATTAGTAACAGATGTGTTGTTCATCACCGGGTTTGCCTGGGTAATGCTACCTACGCTTGCATTGTTAGAAAATGTCCAGGTAATGGATGTTACCGTATCATTCCACGTTTCATTTACAAACTTAACATCAGTTCCCGGGAAGCAGAAATACTGGTTTCTGTCCCAATAATCATTCCATTTGATTAAACCAGCAGCAGGAGTTGTCATCGCAGCAAATTCGGGATATGGTTTCAAATCCCTATGAGGAAATGGAACAAAAGTCTCCGTGACGGTATCTAATGTTCCGACCCCTGTATTGGCGAGATTAGTGCTGTCTGATAGGTTAGAACGGAATGCTACATCACTGTTTAAGGCAGCGCGCATACGTTCAACCTGACCTTTAGTCACCATGTTTGTACAATCACCTGAATAGTCCATAACATTCTGCGTATTCGTAGTGTCAGGGTAATTCACCAGTTCAAAACCAGTTGATGAGGGGTATATTTTATAATAATTCTGGCAACATGCTGTATCATATAATTGTGCAGGTCCGCAAACGCTAAAGTGACCTTTTGTAGGAGGGGTGTCATCAACACCGTCATCGCCACAGGCTTCTCCTACATCTTTTCCGCTGCTATTCCATGGGTGCATTAGGTTAAAGTAGTGGCCAACTTCATGATCTAACGTGCTGCCTCCATCACTCCCGCCATCATCTATATAAGCAAAATCAGCAAGTACTCCATCATAAAAAGGCTGAGCTACTGCCGATGCGGGGAATGTAGAATAGGCAAGTATTCTGCCCGAAGCCGGAGCACGGCCAATTATCTGCTCAAACCAGATATTAAAATAGCTAGCACCCGGCCATTGATCAATCTTAGCCTGATCATCATAGCCATAGGTATTATAAGAATGATGACGCACAATACCATTGGTTGGATTCCCGTTAGGATCAGTACCTGCTAAAACGAACCTGATCTTAGGGTTGCCAATATACTTCTTAAAAGGCTGAATTACAGACGCCGTGTTGTTTTGGGCTGAATAAAACAGGTTCATTTTCTTAATCAGTTCATATATCTGATTGTCTTTAAGTAGCTCAGAACCGTAGTTATGGACTATATGCACAACTACTGGTATGATGATATAACCAGTATCAATATCGGCAGCCGATGTTCTGGCACCCCTTAAATTCTGGTGCCTGGCAATGTAATTCTGGGTACTTTGTTCCAGTTGCTTCTCATAAACAGCAATCTCAGGGTATTTTTGTTTATATTCCCTGTATACTTCATCAGTACCACAACGGTGCTGGGCAATACCTCTGTTTGCAAAACATGCCATTACCAACAAAAGGAAGAGATAATTTTTTTTCATTTGTCTTTTAGTTATAAGTTCCAAAAATAAAAAAAAAGTTACAAACTTTTAGCAATTTTTTTACATTTTATTGATTGAACACGAATTGCACAACGTGTATTACTTATTATAGACGTTTATTTGTTGCTCAATCTTGGGTGATAAAGAAAAATAGAACACATAAAATATTTCACAAAGTAAAACAGCCAACCATTATACAGGCGGTACCATACTTAGCTAAAACAATTAAATCTACTGTATCTTAACCGGATAAATAGCTTCTGCATCTGTTTCCCCTCCCGATAGGTCAGGTGTCACCCCATTTTTGTTGGTGGGTTCGTGTATCAGGTTCACCTGCAGGCTGCCTGTACCTGCATTACCTGAAAGAAACGTAATTGTCTGATTAAATGGCAAATTGTTACCATCCTTGCTGCCATTGGAAAATATTATAGCCCCTGCTCCACTTGCCGGTACCGACTGATACAGGAAAAGGTGCGCGTTCTTTTCATCAAGTACTTCATCCGTTATATTTTCTGCAGGGGTGGTTTTTTCATTATACAGTTCTGCTGTAACATAATACGTCTTGTTGGGTACAAGCTTAACTGTGTCTATCTGTATCGTACCGGTAGTTGTACTACCAATCCCGTTTTCAACTTTATAAATAAAAGTCCGGGCAAAACCGGCACTATCGGTAACCAGCAACTTAACTGTGGTAATTAACTCCTGTTCCACAGGCTTTGGTGTGGTTTTCTTGTTGCATGCACTGAATGCCGCAGCAAAAAATAATATGGCTATTTTATTGGCTTGATGTTTCATTATTTTGTTTTTTAAGGTTATTAAAATCAAATGGCACCCGTATCCGTAATACGATGTTTGTGCCGGGTTGGTCAATAAAATACCGGAACACATCTAAGTAATCGCGGTATTTTCTGTTTAAAAGATTTGTTGCTGAAATGCTTACAAATACGACCTGACTTCCCAATTGCATACGTGAGCCTAGAGACGCGCCTAACAGGAAGTTATCCTTGGGAGGACGGGGAAAATCAATCTGGTCAAAATCTGCGGGGATGCGGCTTTGCTCAAATACATATTTCGCATCAACTCCGAGGTAACAATCATTGAACGTCCTGTTAAGCGTCTTGGTATATTGAGTATAAAAAGACACCCTGTCAGACGGCATTAGTATAAGCCAGTCATTTTTTGTTTGGTCTCTCGCTCTCAAAAAAGAGCCTTTTAATGAACTTTCTAAATGGCCGTTCCACTGGTATTGGAGCGATAGATCACTACCGTTAAGCCATGCGTTGGTTTGCTTGTAATTGAACGTTTTGAAATACCCCCGTATAGTAAGTAATTGCGGGCCCGGCTCCAGGTAAATATAGTCGTTAATATATTGGCTGTACAACGACACTACCGCTGTGAGTTTATTACTGAAAATATACCTGGTTTCCGCATTCATGCTGTAGGATTTTTCAGGTCGGAGGTATTTGTTACCTATCTCCACACGGGCAGCGCCATGGTGCAAGCCCGCACTGAAGAGCTCGCTTGCCTGTGGTGCCCGCCAGGCATTGGCGAGAGTAAAAGACCATTGCCAGTTCGGCTTTAGCTGCTGCCGGAATCCGAGCGTGCCGGAAACATTATTGTAGTCGAAATCATAATACACGATCTGCTGGTTGTTGCCTTCGGGGTTATAAACACCATACCAGCGGTAGTCATATCTGATGCCGCCCTCAATAACCCAGTTATTCTTTTTATATCTCTCGATAAGATAACCGGCACCGCCAAAAGAAGTGTACGTGGGTATAAACAACCGGTCGCCATCGCGAAAGAAATTCTCCTGGTAAACGCCATCAAATCCTAGTTGCCCTGTTATCCCTTTAATGGGCTTGTGGTCAAGGTTCAGGTTCAATGTTTGTGTATTAAGTGTGAGGTTAAGCTGGGCTAAACCGTTTTCTTTTCTCAACACATCATACTCCTGCCTGAAATTGTGCTGGTATCCGTAAACTATATTCCACATACCCATTCTTGAGTCGATATACATCTTAGCCTTTACAAGGTCATGCGCTACATGCTGTCTCGGTCGTTCCAGCTCATAAGTAAACCCGGCAGAGATAAGCGGGGTATCACTCTTTATCGCGTTCATCAGGTCCTGCTCATTGCCTGTATGGCTACCCCTATATACACCGAGGTTTGTGTTGAAATGGCTGTAGTACAATTCTGCGCCCCAGTGAAGTTTCCGGTAACCGATGGCAGCAGAATAATTGCTTTCGCGCACGCCCGTATTTGCCGCCCAATAACCCGGTATCCTGTAGTTGCCCCCCTGCTTGTAAGTACCCTGCATCCGGAAACTCAGGGCTGGTATCTTTTTAAAATTATGCTCGGCCATTGCTGATACTACACCCATACGGTTATTACTGAACCCTGCAAGGTTCAGTTCCCCACCCCAGCCGGGCTGCCTGCGCAGGCTCGCGGGTTCTATAAGCACCACACCTGCTATGGCATCTGTACCATACCGCACGCCCGCCGCCCCTTTAATAACGGTGATACTGCTGGCTAAAAAAGGGTCTATATTTGGCGCATGTTCCCCCCCCCATTGCTGGTCTTCCTGCCTGATGCCGTTATTCAGCAACACTATGCGGTTGCTATGCATGCCATGTATCACGGGCTTCACGATAGTTGCGCCATTTGTAAGCGTGGAAACACCATTTATGGCCTGCAGCAAGTCGCCTAATGTTTTTCCGCTGCCAGCGGCAAGCTGTTCTTTATTCAGTTGTTCCTTCGATTGCTGCACGGTGCGCAAAAGCTCGCCGGTTACCTCCACTTGTTTCAGCAAATGGTCTTCAAGGGTAACCTTGATACGGACCTTTTGATTACCGGTAACAACAAAGGAATCTGCTTTGGTATGATAGCCAATGGCATGAACGTTCAGCTTATAAGCACCGGCACACATGCTGTCAAGCATAATGTTGCCCGTTTCGTCTGTTTCGAATGACCGGTGAAGCTGCTCAATAAAAACCACGGCAGGATAAACCGGGCTGAAGTTATGAGCTTCAACCACAGACAGTTTAATGAAATAGCCGCATTTTTGTGCTGCCGCACTAAAATGCAGGCATACCAACATGCCCAAAAGCAAACGATACATTTCGTCGTTAGTTAGATAATGAAAACAGACGCAGCCGATATGAACTTACCGGAACATTAAACAAAGGAAGCGAAACAGGAGGGAGGGCCGCGCAATGACACGACCTTATACGCGATAGAAAAACTACAATGATAAAATACCTCCGAATAGCTGGTATAGCAGGAAATTTGTTTAAACGTAAGAAACTGCTGCTCTGTAGCAACAAATGGAGCAAAGACGAAACCTAAAAATGAGCAATGCGTATGTTTATCGCTGATGACAAGCTCACCCTTCTCCAGCGGATGGTGAACTGTATCTTCATGCTGGTAAAGTAATTGATGTAAATATTCCTTTGGCGCTACCCCCAGCAGGAATACCGACAACATGAAATAACTTACAAATTTTACTACCTGTTTTCTCATTACTTTATGATCACTACAATTACACGGCTTATAATTATGAAAGGCTGCACTTATTACACAACCCGAATATTAAAGTCTGAAGACCTGTCATCTTAAACCCCCCGGGCATTTTGAGCTGGGGAAGGTGTACTTTATCCAGGCAGAACATCTTGTGGCAGGCATTACAATTAAAATGCACATGCTCATCTACATGATGCTCATCCGGGCAGGAATGCTCACAAAGTGCAAACCTGGTTACACCCTGAGCATCTATTATTTTGTGCACCAGACCCGCATCCTCAAAATCCTTTAAAATCCTGTAAAGCGTTACCCTATCTATCTTACTGAAAAGCGACTCCAGTTCGGCATGCGAATAGGCCAGATGACTGCCATGCAAAACGTTGATCACGTTCAGCCTGGCAGGTGTCACCTTCAACCCTTTATCCCTTATTTGTTTTGAAACATCCACTTTACAAAATGTTTTCTGCCACAAATATAATCTAAATGCAACAATGTTGCGTTTAATTATTAATCCTATATTTGCACTCCAAACAATAAAATAGTATTGTTTTTATTATTATAGATGAAGCGGTACCGTGCATACATACAGTCAGATAAAGCAGGCATATTAAGCGCCACGCTGTGTATGGTGCATTGCCTGATAATACCCTTATTATTTCTGGCGAAGGTATCTTATACCGATTCAAACGCCAATCACCTGCCTGCCTGGTGGGAAAAACTCGACTATATATTTCTCGTCATCAGCTTCTGGGCAGTTTATCATTCCGCGCAGCATACTCCATATCAAAAAATCAAAATTGCTTTGTGGTCTTTCTTTTCCCTATTGGCCACTGCAATAATTTTTGAAGCTACCTTACATTGGTTAGCATACTTTGCTTCCGCAGGATTGATTGTGACCCACCTCGCCAACATTAAGCTGAGTAGAAGAGCTAAAAAGATTGATAAAAAAAACCTCAAAGTAGTGATCCAATAATGTTATTGGCGAAGTTGCTTTCATAAAAAAATCTCACCCTGTAAAAAGGTGAGATTTTTTGAGCGGGAAACGAGACTCGAACCCGCGACCATTATCATTGGCGAAGTTCCATGCATAAAAAAAAACCTCACCTTGTAAAGGGGTGAGATTTTTTTGAGCGGGAAACGAGACTCGAACCCGCGACCCTCAGCTTGGGAAGCTGATGCTCTACCAACTGAGCTATTCCCGCTAATACCGTAAAAATAATAAATAATGCAGGACCGGACAAATACAATATCTGATCCTGCATTATATTCTAACCTATTCTTTTACAAAACGTAATGCCATATTGCCACCCGCTGTTTTCACAGACAACATGTACATACCTGACGCAGCATTTTGCAATTCAATTCTTTCATTAAGCTGCCCGTCTTTCACACTCGACTTACCGACATAAACTACCTGCCCTATCATGTTTACCACTTCTATTACAGCTTCATTCACTGTACGGTTTTCAAACGTGCCATTCAATATGAATGTACCATTGTTCGGATTCGGAGCAAGGGTGAACCCACGGCCTAAGTCTGTCTCCGCTACATTAAGATGCTGGTCCACTACTACATCGTGTGTTTCATAACATCCGCTAGGCAGTGTGTACGTGATGGTCGTCTTACCTACCGAAATGCCTGTAACAACACCTGAAGAACTTATAGTGGCAACGGCAGGCTTGCTACTTGTCCAAACACCGGTTGCAGGGGTAACATTAAGTGTGGTGGTCGTATTCCGAACAATCAATGAAGATCCGGTAATAACAGGCGTAGGATTGATTGTAACGGTAGCGCTGCCCGACATAGTATCAGAACAACCCGTGATTGAGTTTTTACCTATTACCTTGTAAACACCCGGAGTTGTAAACATTCCGAACTCAAGTGGAGTAGCCAACCCGATCAATGCCGGTGCCATGGGCGCACCACTTAAATATAAGCCATAACGCACACCTATCTCTGAGCCTATAAGGCCGATACGTACACCTGTGCCACCCTGGCAATATGCCCCACCACCTGTAACGGCAAACTGCGCCGGTGAAGGGAGTACTGTTACAGTTGCGCTGCCTGTCATATTGCTCACACAGCCCATTCCCGCGTTTACAGCCGTCGCGGTATATGTGCCAGTAGTGGTATGCAAGCCAAAATCAATAGAAGTACCAGTGCCTGCAACCGGTGTGTCGATAGCAACCGAATCGCGGTATAGCTGATAAAGTGCGCCAGTAACCGAACCACCCAGCCCGATGTGTACACCGGAAGAACCTGGACAATAGCCCCCACCTCCAGTAACTGCTACCGGCACCGGACCATGATTGATAACGATCCCTGCCCCCCCCGACATTGTATCACTGCAAGCTGTGGTGAGGTTAGTGGCTTTTATCGTATAATATCCAGCAATACCCGGGTGGCCGAAATCTAATGCAGAACCAGTACCGGTTCTTGTGACACCGTAAGGTATAGACCCAACGAATAATTCATAGTAAATACCTCCCTGTGAACCTGTGAGCCCAACAGGCACACCAATATCGCCTGCACAGAAAGTTCCACCGCCTGTTACAGAATAAACACTTGGCAGCGCGTTCACATTCACAGGCAATGTTGCTGTGCTCACACAGCCATATCCACTTGTGCCGGTAATAGTATAGACAGTAGTAGAAGACGGGTTTGCAATAACACTGCTACCCACTGATGATGATAATCCGGTAGCAGGCGACCAGGAGTAGGTAGCAGCCCCGCTTGCAGTAAGTGTTCTTGATGAACGGTTACACATAGTAACTGCCGGCCCTGTAGTTATTATAGGCAACAGGTTCACCAGTACTGTAGAAGTAACCTTTTTCACACAGCCATTTGCATCAGTACCTGTTATTGTATAAATAGTATTTGCGGTAGGATTAGCTGTTACGCTGCTGCCCGCCACAGCCGACAATCCTGTTGCCGGCGCCCATGAGTAGGTGGTGGCCCCGCTTGCCGTAAGCACAGTTGGAGAGCCCATACAAATGGTCGCTCCCGGAACAGCCACAGAGGGCAGTGGATTCACAGAGACTGTTATTGTAGCACGGTTTACACATAGGTAAATACCGGTGATCGTATAAGTAGTAGTAACAGCGGGATGCGCGGTGACCGTACTGCCACCAACTGTTGATAACCCATAACCAGGTGACCATGAATAAGCAGCAGCGCCGGTAGCCGTCAATGTAGCTGATGACCCATTACAGATTGCAATATCAGGGCCGGCGGTAACAGGGGGAAGCGGGTACACGGTCACAGTAACCAATGCATGGTTAACACAGCCGTGAGTGCTAGTTCCTGTTATTGTGTAGGTGGTTGTAGATGGAGGGTTAGCGATAACGACGGTACCCATGGTAGAAGACAACCCTGTGCCTGGCGACCAGTGGTAAATCGTAGGTGTACCTGAGGCTGAAATTGCAGCTGTAGTGCCCGGGCAAATGCCTGCGCCCGTACCGGTCACATAGGGTATAGGGTTCACAATAACTGTTATTGTTCCTTTATTCACACACCCATTTCCGTCAGTTCCGGTCATTGTATAGGTTGTAGTAGAAGTAGGATTGGCAGTAACGCTACTGCCGCTGGTGGTAGATAACCCGGTACCGGGAGCCCAGGTATAATCCGTTGCGCCCGTAGCCGTAAGGCCGGTTGAAAAACCATTACATATAGAAACGGTTGGCCCGGCGCTTATCACTGGCAAAGGATTGATGATTACGGCCACAGTAGCCCTGCCAACACAGCCATTGCCATCCGTTCCGGAAACGGTGTAAACGGTACTTGTAGCCGGGGTGGCGGTAACACTGCTACCCACTATTACCGACATGCCTGCGCTGGGTTGCCAGAAATAGGTGCTTGCCCCGCTTGCACTCATTACGGTAGATGTACCCTGGCACATGATCACGCCCGGGCTGCTGGTAACCACGGGCAATGTATTAACCGTAACTGTATTGATGATTGTTTTTGTACAGCCATTGCCACCAGTACCTGTAATAGTGTAAGCAGTAGTAGATGTAGGGTTGGCAATAACGTAGCTGCCTGTGGTAGCAGACAAGCCGATAGCCGGTGCCCACGTATAAGACACGCCGCCGCTTGCAGCAAGGCCGGTAGAAGAGCCCTCACATATAGCTACAGCTGTACCTGTGCTTATTATTGGCAATGGGTTAACGGTAACTATCTGCGTAGCCCTTGCTACACAGCCATTGCCATCTGTCCCGGTCACTGTGTAAGTTGTTGTTACTGTTGGGCTTGCTGTAACGCTGCCGCCGGCAGTTGACGAAAGCCCGCTTGCAGGTGCCCACGTATAGGTAGTTGCACCACTGCCATTTAATACAGTTGACAGGCCATTGCATATTGCAGCCGCGCCGCTTCCCGATACCACAGGCAATGAATTAACGTTCACCGTAACATTATAGGAATAGTTCTGTGCGATGCCGCCATCAGTAGCGCTAACCACAGTATAGGTAGCGTTGGAGGTAAGTGTACCTGTGCTGAATGAATAAGCACCACCCGCCGGAATTATTACCGGTAACTGTGTAACGCCGTTTTTCTGGTAGGTGACGATTGTATTTGGGTTACCTGATATAGTAATGGTAGTACCCGTGCCGGTGCATACTGAAGGGGCCGCACTGCTGATACCTGTTACGCTGAAAGGCGCAAACGTTATACCGCGAAATGCAGTATTGAACGTGGGGTTTACTATTGTGGTTGCAGCCACTGTTCCGGTAATAACTGTTGAGCCAAGAGTGCCGTCAGAGATAGTAACAATACGACTTGCGGAACCCACACCATTAGAAGTGGTCATGTAAAGGCGTACCGTGCTGCCGGTGACATAGCCCGTGATGCCATAGAAACCCGTGGCAACACCACCAACCGTAACTGTCTGCGAACCTGCCGCATACCATATGCCGGCCAGCTGGAAGTATTTGCGCACCAGCTTGTTGGTAAAATCAGCAACATACATTACAGGATAGGTATTGAACAGCACCACAAAACTATGCGGATCGCCCGATATGCCCATATTGCCATCCACGCTCATTACATTGCCGGCTGCAGTAGGCAAACCACCACCCACATTGTACACGCCTGTCACAGGTCCCATGCCGGTGCTCTGGTAAAGCACACTGTTGTATACCAATATGCCACGGTTGTCTGTAATGGTATTAGATACCTCTGTGCCAGCAACCGGGGTAGTATTGCCTTGGTGAGGAACGTAAACAGCACCATTGCCGGCACCCGATAGCCAGTACTCACTGCCATCCGTTGTTGCAACGCCCCTGAAATTATTACTTGAAAATGCAGTAGCATCCGTTACAACCGTGCTCGACATACCACCGTTTCCATCAATCCTGGTAACTACTTTATTGACCATGGAACCGGCAACAGAGGGCGTTCCCACAGCGGCATCATAACCCGGTACCACAAGCCATTTCCCATCCGCCGACCGTGTGAGCATACCATCGCCTGTAGCTATACCACTGCCCACAGTTCTGTTCACAGATCCGGCATTTACTGTTGGTAATGCCACAGATATTCCCGCTACACCAGCTGTGGTGTATTCGTCAAGGAACATGGGTGTTCCCGCATCAGTCTGCGGGTTGCCATCCCCTACCCTCTGCACCACCAAACGCCCTGCGGTGAATTGCTGCGCTGAAACCTGCAAGCAAAATATCTGCGAAAACAAAACGATAGCGGCAAAAGTCAGCATCGCAAACCTAAGTGAATTGTAAAATCTTAACATATTATAAATTTAATCGTTTCAAATATACAACTGTAATGTTACCAGAAAGATAACAAAAACAATGCACAAGTAATATAGAATAAGTGTGGCAAGATACAAAAAAACCAAATAAGTATAGTTCAGATAGTGGACGGGAACAAAATAAAATGGAAAATGCGCGAAATATATTAATATTTTTCGCAACTCATGAAAAACAAAAAAGCAAATAAACTACGCAATAATACAGACCCACACTATTACCATCATTTACCCTTTAGGGTCTAAAGCCTTCTTTATCCTGAATGAAATATCCTGTAAATGATATTTACTCATCTTGTCTGCCATGCCGGGGACAGCACCATCTACCTGCGCCTTTAAAGATACCAACCCGGCACGGGCAACAGATGTGACATCGGTATTTCTTGTATTTACATTCATCATGGCAGAAAATCCAGCCGGGGCAGGCCCTGATTGAGGAGGTGTATTGATTATCGTTATGAGGGCATCAACATATGCTTTCTGAAGGTTACGCCGATAGCCATCAATCGGTTTTTTAGATACAAGTTCACTCCATATTCCTTTCTTTACATCATCCATCATATCATCAAGCGCATAAGTATTTTTGGCACCGTACCGGTTTGCACAAACAGCAAGCCTGTTCAGGCGGGAGCCTGACAGCAGGCTATTCAAAATGCCTACCTGCACATTACCCACCATTTCAGAAGAATATGGATTGCTGATTTTATTCAATATCTCCCCATTTATTATCCAGGTTGGCGTTTCGAATAATTGTCTATTCAAAAATGCAATCGCTTCTTGCTGAACCGCTTTGGGGGCAGGTTCATATACATCTTCTCCGGTCTGCTCTACACTTTTGGGCGTTTCGTATATGCCACCTACATTCCTGACTACATGGCCCATATAGCGGTTAAACTGCCCCACAAGCGCGCTATACATATCTTTCAGGTTATCGTATTTATCGGCATCTTCTTTTGTCCATTCCGGCAGTTTCGCACAAATGCGTTTCAGGTTCAGTATACCATACTCACTTGCCTTCATGCTGTTATCACCGAGATCTTCAGTTTGAGAACGGGGATCAAACGGATTTGTTTCTGTGCCAAACCATAACCGGGGATTTGCCTTCAGACTGTCAACAACCCATTTGTTGACAATCCTCTCATCTTCCTTTTCATTCTTTGCAGTTGTTGCCTTATAACCCCATTGTATCGCCCACATATCATACTCTCCGATCCTCGGAAAAAGTCCGATCTCATCGATATTATCTTCAGGCTGGGCAACATAATTAAAACGCGCATAGTCCATAATAGATGCTGTATGACCGTGGGCTTCCACCCATGCTTTATTACGCAGCTTTTCAACAGGTGTACGGCTACTGCTACCCATATTGTGGCGCAGGCCCAGTGTATGCCCTACCTCATGTGAAGACACGAACCGAATAAGCTGTCCCATTAATTCATCATCAAATTCCATCTTCCGAGCCTTTGGATCCACGGCAGCGGCTTGTATCATATACCAGTCATGTACCAGTTTCATGACATTGTGATACCAGCCTATATGGCTCTCCATTATCTCACCACTGCGTGGGTCATGCACATTAGGGCCATAGGCATTGGCTATATCTGACGGCAAGTACCGCATTACAGAATAGCGGGCATCCTCAAGGTTCATACTTGAATCCTTAAGGTCCCACTCTTTTGCCATAATTGCATTTTTAAACCCTGCACGCTCAAATGCCTTTTGCCAGTCATTCACACCCTTTATAAGATATGGACGCCATTTTTTAGGTGTGGCAGGATCTATGTAATATACTATTGGTTTTTTAGGTTCCACCAGTTCTCCCTTCCTCCACCTATCCATATCTTCCTCCTTAGGCTCAAGCCTCCAGCGCACTATAAACACCTGATTGTCCACTTTTTGCTGATTATCATTATACACAGAATAATCATCTGCAAAGAAACCCACACGCGGATCATATATTCTTTTCTTCATCGGCACCTTAGGCAGCAAAATAAAAGAGTTGTTCATTTCAAGAGTGACTGCGCCAGCTGTATATGCGGCCGGAAGAGTAACGGAAGGAAATGGGTTTTGCGAACCGGGAGGTGTGAATGAAGGCGTAGAGTTGAATGTGCGAACTACCCTTACCTCTGTATTGATAGGATAGGTATTTATATGCTGCACGTAAGTCCGGTCTGCAACCTGTCCACCAAGATTAAACTTTTTCTTTGTGAATTCACCAAGGCCAACAGGATGGTTATCTCCTTTAAAAAAGTCAGACACATCAATTACTACTGAAGATGAATCTTTGCCAAACGCTTTAATCTCAAAAGTCCAGGCAATTGGATTCAGGTTAGAACTTGTTACCGCCTTATATATTTCATCTGTCGAATCAGCTGTACTGATCACGGTAACGACCCTTAAAAAAATATTATTATTGGGGCCTTTTTCCCAAAGAATCGTTTGATTATTCACTATTTCACCCGCATATACGCCACCACCACCAGCCGTCTTGGAATAGCGGGTAGTAACAATCATTTCTCTTTTAAGTAGTGAATCAGCGATTTCAAAAAACCATTTATCGTCTACCTTGTGCACAGTAAAAAGACCTATTTTAGTAACGGCCTTATCCGTTATTACTTTATCGTAAGGCTTAGGTCCTTTTTTTGACGCACTGCTATCCGATGACTTTGCTGGCATCGTCGGTACTACAGGTGCACCGCCTTTCTTATCTTTATTCTTATCTTTCGCTGTTGCAGCAATTGTAAGGCATAGTAATGCCGGGATTATGACATACTTTTTCATCAATATTGGTTGTTTGCAGACTACAAAGTAGTAAACTTAATGTTTACAAAGGTTACTTCCAGTATAAAATCACTAAATAAATACCCTGTGGGATCATAACATTAGTGAACATGAATATTCATGGGTGAATATACTGAAATCCCTATCAGGTAAATTATATGCTATAATTATTTCTAATTAACACATTACGCCCCGTTATCCAGCCCCATTTTTTTATTCAACACATTCACAATGAGCATTATTGACTCTCTGGTAAGCGGCTTAATGAGATAATATTCCACATCAGGATTCGTTTGAGCCCGCATCATGTCGTTCTTATTTATTGAAGATGATAAGATATGCACCTTTACACGGGCTTTCAGGTTTATGTCCAATGTGCTAAAAACATCAAGGAACTCCCATGCATTCATTATCGGCATGCTAATATCTAATAAAACGATTACTTTTTCGTTTGCATTGCGAGTATACTTTTCAATGATAAAATCCAATCCTTCCCTCGCATTTGTGAAATCTGTTATCTCTGCATCCGGATATGTCTTTTCTATGATCTTACGACAAAGCTTGTTGTTAATAATATCGTCATCAATGATAACAAAATCCTTAAAATAGCCCATTTACTGCTTCTTTTTGTTAAAAGTAAAGAATAATAGCTTAATATTCAGTAGAGTACAAAAATTATCCTGTATTTTCTAAAATTTTCTGATTCTCCACCTTGTTCTTTTCGCAACTAAATTCAGTGTATCGAATTAAATCGACTGACATTTTCGCACACCGTGTCCAACTTATGGGTTCAAATAGTTTAATTGCTAAAAAAATCCATATTCCTCCATCGCGTTAAACAATTATAAACTTCTAAAAAACTCAACAAACATACATTGATTGCTTATAGAGTGAACAAAATTACTCGTTTTTCAAAGGCGCAACAAATTTGCATTAACCCAATAAAAGTCTCCCCATACAAAAATGGAAGCTACCTTAGGATCAGGTAGCTTCCATTGTAAAAAAAAAGCAGTCATTTATTATCTAAGCAGTGTCACATTACCCTGATGATGTTCTTTTTGTCCATCCTTGAATGTAGCATCAATAATGTAAATGAAAACACCTTCAGGTTGGGGTATATTGTTCAGCTTTCCGTCCCAGCCCCTGCCATTAAGTGTATTACTTGTAAATACTAATTCTCCCCAACGATTATATATGTTCATGCTGAATGATGTCAATCCTTTTGTAAGCAACTCACGGGGGAAGAAGAAATCATTTAATCCGTCACCATTTGGGGTAAATACGTTAGGTAAACTTACGTAACAGTCCTTCGCAATATGAATGGTATCGGTTGAATAACAACCATCAATAGAAACTTTAACAAAGTAAGTTCCGGGATGGGTTACACGGATATAAGATTGTGTTTCCCCAGTGCTCCAAGCCCATTTAGCCTTTGTATTGCGGGCATTGCTGGCATCATTTAGCATAATGGCCACACCACCAGGACAAATAGTCGTATCCGCCCCAAGGTAAACATGATCTGGCGCAGGGAATATATCTACCTTCCTCGTAACCGTTTTCAAGGGGCAAACTTTATAGTACGATGTCGCAGTAACAAAATATCTGCCAATACCTTCGAATGAATGCATAATAGGATTTGAACCTTTTGAACTATCTCCATCACTGAAATACCAGTTAATATTCTGCATGTTATCACCTGTACCCAAGGCTGTGAATAGAATGTCTGTGCCCTTGCATATCACAGTATCACTGATCTGCATTGTGGGTGTAGCAAAATACTCTACATCAGCGGTAATCGGGGTCCGGGGACCTTCACAACCTTCCGGTGATGTCTGGCTCACGTAAGATGTTGTCTTACCCGGGAGTTGTGTTGACGGCACGGGCGCTGTAGCACTACCCACACCACCTATTGCTGCTGTATACCACAACAGGTTTGTTCCTATTGCAGTAAACGCCGGTACAATATCATACTGACAATACGCAGTGTCTGATACGATAGGAGCATCAGGCGTCTGATTTACAACCACGTCGGTTGTTGTTGTTGCAAAACAGCCATTCAAGGAAACAGTAACAGTATATGTTCCGGTACCAGGAACTTGTACACGGTCAATGAATGGATTTTGGGAATAAGAATAGAATCCATCAGGGCCATACCATGTATATGACGATGCACCGTTAGCTGATGACCCAGCAAGGAACAATGTGTCTCCGGAACATACAGGACTACTATTGATGGCAGATGGAATCGGCAATGGTATTACTTTAGTCCTTACGCTATCGTAAGTAAAACAATTTTTACGATTGAGCGTTATCACATAAACACCGGAGTCAGAGTAATTAGCTGGAGTCTTAACAATTGCAGAAGATCCGGAAGAGAACCCACCAGGCCCTGACCATGAGTATATGGTACTATCTGATGCTGTAGTTGCTGAAAAATTCATCGTTGCACCAAGACATACAGGACTATTATTGGTCAAAACCGGAGGAACGGGAGGCAGTGGGTCATTTAGTACTATCGGGCCTACTATATTGTAGGGACAAAATGCAGGCAGTGTAGGATAGACACTTATATTTGTGTACAAGCCATCTTTTAGTCCTGTAAGTGTGACCCACCCGGCCGGGGAAGCAACATGGGTTTGTGTTGTAAGCACACCGTTGAACAAGTAATGGATTGTGAATGTACTGTCTGGGTCTAAGCCTCTCAAAGTAATGGTACCATTGGAATCAAGGCATTGTGTAGGATCAGTTGTACTAATTACAGTAATAGTAGTTGAGTCACCATCCATAATAGTTGCAGACCTGATATTCTGGCAACCGGTAGCGTCAGTAATAGTAACGGAATATGTTGTTCCTGTTCCGGGAGCACCTGTCAACCCGGTAGCAGTAGGCGTAGTTTGCACAGGCACTGTAGTCCATGAATAAGTGAATGGCGGGAGCCCGGTTAAAACAGTTACCGATGCGCTTCCGGTTGTATACCCGGCACAGTTCACATTGTTATGCGTTATTGAACTGGTTACTTCTCCAACCCTAACCCGAACTGTTGTGTCTTTTACACACCCAACAGCGTTAGTTACGGTCACAGTATATACTGTTTCAGTTGTGGGCGACGCTATAGGGGCAGCACATCCGGTGCAACTCAAACCACTCGATGGTGCCCAACTATATGTCAGCGGCATAGCAATATCAGTGGCACCTGAATAGATGGGGCCGCCAAAACCATTACAGATAAGCGTATCTGGCGTTGGTGCAAGCTGCAAATGAGATGGGGATAACCTTGTATATAATGTATCAGGGCAACCATAGCCAACATATGGCGTCAAAATAACCGCATAGGTCGTTGGTCCTGAAGGTATCGGAATAGTGATGGTGCGTGTAGTTCCGTACAAAGTAGTGAACGTAGTGGAGTCGAGCCAGCGATAAAACTCATAACCCTGAGGCGCGCTAAGGGTCGCTACAGTCGCCGTGTCATCGCATGTAAGACCTTGCACCTGAAACAGACCGCAACTCATATCAAAATATCCGTAACCAAAATGGCCGCCTGCGTCGCAATCGCCACTTGCAAAATCGATAATAACAGTCGTACCTTCTAAGCCAGTAAGATTAATAGTCGCTGTTGTCCATGATTTATACTGGACCATTGAAGAAACAGGGGAAATCAAAAATCCCGGGAGTACTCCACCGGCCACATAAGTGTAATCGGCGCATAGGATAGAATCACCGGTAGCCGAATCAACTGCGTGTACTTCAAATTTCGGTTGGTCAATTTCAGCATGCCCCGGATCCTGAAAAACAACAGCATAGCGATATACCAATGCATAATTGACAGAACCGGAAGGTACATGCACATAGTAGCGTGCTTTTTCAGCACCACGCCCAATACTGTCATTACCTAACTTCATGGAGTATACGCCACCACCTGGGCTAACTACAGGAAAGCCACCGTAATAATCGGTTCCAGAGCCTGTTGTTAATGCATGGCTGTAAGGAAGAGCGGCAGAGGGTGTTGTGGCAACAATAGCCCCGGTCGTGGGGTGACAGCAATACCCTTTGAAAAAAGACCAGTTTGCCGTAGTGCCTTCCTCAAAGTCAATATTGGGCGGGCACGCTGATTGTGCATTAGACCGTATGCTAGCTCCTAGCAATATCAACAGGCTCAAAAGAGTAATTTTTCCTCTCATAATAAAACTTTTACAGTGGGCTTAAAAATGTTATTCTACCTTAATATTTTGTATAGACAGCTAAAATATTAAAAACGTTAGGGCAATTTACGGATTTTTGTTAAAGTTTTTATAGAAAAAATCACATATATTAATACACCATGCATTTTATTGCTATAAGTTAAAATGGTGTATTATTCCATGAGGAATAAACCAAGTTATCATTTGGGAGGTTGGTTTAGCAAAAGCCAATACATACCTAACTCTGATACAGCCTTTAAAAAACCCTCGAAATCTACCGGCTTAACGATATAGCTATTCGCACCAAGACTGTAGCAGGTCATAACATCCGGGTCTTCATTTGAAGAAGTAAGCACTATAACCGGAATATACCGAGTGCGTTCATCAGATTTTATACGCTTTAAAACTTCTATACCATTTACCTTGGGCATTTTTAGGTCAAGCAAAATGGCCTTAGGTTTAGGGATGATATCCATACCTAAAAAAGCACCTTCACAAAAAAGATAGTCAAATGCCTCGGCACCATCCTTCAGGTGTCTGATGTTATTCGCAATATTATTTTTTTTCAATGCCCTTATTGTCAGTTCGGCATCATGCGGATTGTCTTCAACCAGCAGAATTTCAACCTCATTAAATCCCATAGTGATCAGAATATATTTAAGAACCCGGTAATGAAAAACAAAACTTTGCCCCCTCATCTACTCTTCCTTCGGCCCATACTCTGCCGTCATGCTTATGAATGATACGCTGCACAATAGCCAAGCCAACACCTGTGCCCTGAAACTCCGCCTCAGAATGAAGGCGTTGAAATACCCCGAAAAGTTTATTCACATATCGCATATCAAAACCCACTCCATTATCTTTAATAGTATAAACAATATCGTTCGCCACCAGTTCAGAGTATATTTCCACAACTGGCACGTTTTTTTTTGAAGAATACTTCAGCGCATTGCCAATAAGGTTGATCAACACTTGCTTCATTAATGCGGGGTCACATTTTATATTCAACAACACCCCTGTATGAATGGCCGCATTATGCGTCGCGTTTTTATTGAGTTCTGCAAGCACCCCTTTTATCAATTCATTCATATCTACTGTCCTTTTCTGCAATTCTTTTCGTCCCAGACGCGAAAACGATAACAAATCGTCTATAAGCATCCCCATCTTCACCGCATTGCCGCTGATAGTTTTTAACAGGCGTCTTCCCTCGCTATCTAATATACCTGCATAGTCTTCTTCAAGTATCCTGGCAAAACCAGTAACAGCACGTAACGGGGCACGCAAGTCGTGGGAAACTGAGTATGTAAATGCCTCCAGCTCTTTGTTTACCGCTTTCAAATCATATTCAGCCTTCTTACGTTCCGTGATATCGTATGATATGCCGATGGCATATTGTTCACCGTTGATCAATATGGTATCCATCGAAAATAAGATGTCGATAATTCTTCCTGACCTATGCCGGATACTAATCTCCCTGTGCTTTACCGACCCATTTATTTTCATATCAGTAAGCACTTTTTCCCTGGCCTCAGGGTTAACAATCAAATTCAACCCTGTGGATGTGTGACCAATCAGCTCTCTTTTCGAATAACCGGTCATATCAGCATAAGCGTCGTTAGCATCAAGATAGGTAGCGTCAGACAATCGTGTAATGGTAATTCCTGCAGCACTAGCTTTAAATGCTTTTTGAAATTTTTCTTCACTTTCTTTAAGTTGCAGGATATTGCGCTCCAGTTGCTGCGTACGTTCCAGCACTTTCTTTTCGAGTGTCTGGTTTAATTCTTTTATCTCTTCCTCTTTCATCTTCCTGTCATTTACCTCTCTGAAAAACGCAAGGATCCGCTCCTCTCCGGCAATAGTAGCCATCTTCAAACTAACCTCATACCAATGAGAAGACCCATCCTTATTCTTACCCGACCACTCAAAAAGCTGAGGTTCACCCTTGGCTGCCTTCTGTAAATAGCCTATTGCATGCTGCAAGGAATAGTCTGGATTGTTTGTGATAAAATCACTTATTGACCCATTGATAATTTCTTCTTTTGTAAACCCTGTTATATCACAAGCCTTTTGATTTGCCTCAAGTACTTTTCCTGTTTCAATATGGTGAACATATATCGCGTCACTTGCTTTATCGAATATCTCACGGTAATTCTTTTCAGCGTTCCTTACTTCATCCTCTACTTTCTTTCTGTCGGAAATATCCCTGAAATTAGATATCAACGCACCTATATCCGGATCATCAAGCATATTGGTCATAGTTCCCTCACACCAGTGGTATGTCCCGTTCTTATGGAGAATCCTATGCAGAATATATATTGACCGCCCGGGCGTTTTAATAACATCTGTCATTTGCTCCATATACCTGCGCAAATCATCAGGATGCACAAAAACATGCACCGGATCTTTTGCATATTCCTCGAAACTGTACCCCAGAATATTTGTAAGTGACGGGCTTGTATACAAAACTGTACCATCAGCGAGAGTAAGCGTCATCATATCCACATTCTTTTCCACCAGCGCTTTAAATTTCTTTTCCCTGCGCACAATTTCATCTGTTCTATCTATCACTCTCTGTTCAAGTTCTGTATTAAGCAGCCTTATCTCATCCTCCATTTTCTTCCGCTCAGTAATATCAACAAGGGTGACAAGAAAACATTTCCGGCTGTCTACTTCTATAATCTCAGTTGATAGTAACATACGCTTCAACTCCCCATTACCAATTCGTAAAGACACTTCTAATTCTACCGCTTTTCCGCTTTTAGCCTTAATATGACGGTTAACCTCCGCACGCGTCTTAGCATCGGTAATATTCAGTTCTACAATAGTCTTCCCCACTACCTCTTCGCTATTCATCAAAAACAGCTGCTCAAATGCTTTGTTTACATACATAAATCTTCCATCGGCAACATCCGTAATGTATATTGCCACCGGGCACAGATTAAATATTTTATGGAAACGATCTTCTCCTTCCCTGATCTTTTGAGAATTTACCAGGTTTAATCGTTCGAATTCTCTTTTTGTCCTTTCTAATTCTGTGACATCCTCTACCCTGTGAATAATATACAAGACTTCATTTTCATCATTCAGTACCGGTGTATTCAGCGGACTCCAATACCTTTCTTCAAAGCTGCCATCAGGTTTCCTGATATCATATTTCTGAACAGACATTGCATGCGCTTGCCTATTCTTAAGAACATAGCTTAAAGAAGCAGAAAGTTTTGATACACCATCTGCTGTTGGATCATCCGGATTATCAGGAAAAACATCGAACAAATCGCGCCCAATTATTTCGTCCCTGTTAGTCAAGGTTGCCTTTATATAGGCATCACTACCCCCTATTATCTGTAGTGCAGGCGAAAGCAGTAAATATAAGTTGGGTGAGGATTTAAATACCTTATTGAAATCGATTTGGGTATGGCGATATGCTGTACTCATTTGTTTTCATGTGTGTGAAAGAGTCCCTTATCGTTTCAACGCAATCCGCCCGAATAGCTTACTTAGCGTTAATACCAAGCCTTCTTTCCAGCACATGTACTATCAGCCGGATAGACTCTTTAGTAAGTGGTTTTATGAGGTAATATTCTACGTTTTTATTTGATTGTGCCCTCGTCATGTCATCCTTATTTACAGAGGAAGACAGGATATGTACTTTTACCCTGCTTTTTACACTGGGATCAAGTTTGTCAAATAGCTCCAGAAAATCCCATGCATCCATAACCGGCATAGTAATATCAAGTAACAAAACAGCCTTCTTGTTCCCGGTCTTTTGTGAATAATTAGCTACAACATAATTAAAACCCTCCTGAGGATCAACAAAATCTGATATTCCTATATCCGGATATGTTTTCTCAAGGATCTTGCGGCATATCTTATTATTAATCGCGTCATCATCAATAATAATAAATTCCTGAAAAAAGCTCATGACAAAAATTTTAGATTGTAAAATACTATTAAAAACCTTATTTTCATATTTATCAGCTAAAATTCCTTGTATCGAATTCAATTTTAAATTCAGAACCTTTATTTACCTCACTTTGTAAACTGATCTTCCCGCCAAGTGCCTCTACCTGAGTCTTAACCATGAACAATCCCATGCCTTTCCCTTCGGCATGTTCGGGATGAAACCTTTTATACAAACCAAATGCGTGATGTCCTTTTTTTTCCATATTGATACCTATGCCATTATCTTTAAATACCAGTATCGTTTTGTCGTCCTCCCGGTAACTTTTTATCTCAATGACCGGTGGCGTATCCTCTTTCCTGAATTTTATACTATTGGTTATAAGGTTGTAAAAAATGCTATGTATATAGCTTTTGAGCGTAATCAAACCAGGTACTTCATCAAAATTACAGGCAATGGATACCTTATTCTGTTCTACTGATGCATCAATACTTGACAACACCTCGTCTACAACCTGGGAAAAGTATATATTATTTTTATTTTCATTTATGTTGTTTTTTACTTGAATAATGTTATTCAAATCCAGGATTACATTATCCAGTTTTTTAATTGAGGATGATATAGCCCCTATGAAAACCTCCTTTTCATCTTCATTCAAGTTTTTCTCCAATATAGCATCCGATAAGCCGGTGATATTAGCAACGGGGCCGCGCAAATTATGAGATATAATATAAGCAAATTGCTCCAGATCCTTATTTCTTTGCATTAGGTCTGCCGTAATCAGTTTTTCCTTCAGATCTGCATCTACCGATTTTGAAATATCCCTGATAAACCCGTTTATACGTCTTACATTACCTTTGTCATCAAAGGTAGAGGCTGTTTCAGCTACTAGGTATTTTAATGTACCATCTCTATCAATTATCCTGCATTCATATTTCTGGCGCTCAATATTGTTATATGCGTCCGCAAATACCTTCTTTACCTTTTCAAGATCATCAGGATGTACCCTGCTCAAAAAATTATCGACTGACGGCTCTATTTCGCCCGGATCGAACCCAAGTATCTTATACTGTTCATCAGACCACCTTTCTGCACTGTTAATGATATCTTTTTCCCAGCTACCAAAATTTGCCATCTTTGCAGTTTCTTTCAGGAGCGCCTCATTTGCTGTTAACTCTTCGATATATTTTTTGCGCTCCCTTTCCAAGTTGAACTTATCTATTGCAATCTGCAAGGCGTTCGGCAAACGTTGCAACCTATCCTTCAAAATATAATCCGATACCCCATCGCGCATCATTTTCACTGCAAACTCTTCTGAAGTAGACCCGGTTACAAGAATAATGGGAATGTCAATTTGCCTGTTCTTAAGTATTTCAAGTGCATCTACCGCATTGAACTGTGGTAGTGAATTATCTGCCAGTATTGCATCGAAAGACTGTGTATCAAGCGCATTTAGGAAACATTCTTTATCCTGAGCTACAACTGCATCAAAACTCAATCCTGAGCGCTTTAGTACAATTTTAATCAGCTCAGCATCTGTATCCATGTCTTCCAATATCAACAAATGCACCTTTTTCATAAAACAGTCATCTACATTAGCTTGCTTACAGTGAATAAGTTAAAAGAAAACAATCCAGGATAAGGACTGCTATTTCTTTTGGTAACCATCAAGTAAAATTAAGAATTATTTTATTTTAAAATCACCGTTAAATAGCGGTATTTTTTTTACCGTTATTTAACGGTGGCTTATGCACCAAAAAAAAATCCCGGACATTTTCGGTGTCCGGGATGAGAGTTCAATCAAACAATAGTTAGTCGACAATCACCTGAGAAACTATGCTCTCAGTTTCAGAATGCAAAGATAAAATATACATTCCTGCTGAAACACCGTATGGTAAGTGAATCTCTTCGTTGATGCTGCCATCTGGAAGGTTAATGTTTTTGGTGTAAATAACTCTACCAACAACATCGCTTACACTTACTGAAACAACTGAAGAGGCCATCGTTCCAACGATGGAAAATACACCTTTGCTGGGGTTAGGAACAATTTGAATACCGGCATTACCAGTAATGTTGCTTATACCTACCCGTGGGTATACACGCATTACTACGTAAGCAGAACCTACAGTGTCAGAACAACCTTTGATCCGACATTCAACAGTGTCCATATTCTTAAATGCATTGCTGATGAACTTAGAACCTGTTGCACCTGCAACAATAACACCATTTACATACCATTGGAATGTAGGTGCAACCCCACCATTTACGGCTACGGCTGTGAGTGTATCATATTGCCCGTTTGTAATAGTAGTGCCTGGGTATGCGTTCACAACCACAGTTGGCACAAGTCTTGGTTTCACTATCATAAAAATACCATCGTCAACAATACCCGGTACGCCACATGTTGCATCACTTGTCATTACCACCTTCACATAATCCGAATTTGCTGGCATATATGAAAAAGTCGTTCCTGTACCAGCAAAGGCGCCATTTACGGTCCATGTGTATGTTGGGCCAGGGCCACTGTGCACCGGATTTGCTGTAAACACTGTTGTATGTGCTGCACAAACTGTATTGGCAGCCGCATCAGAGGTAACTGTAACATCAGGAATTACAACCGGCAACAAAGAAATGTAAGCAGTGTCAGCCATTTCTGTGGTACATCCATATACCGAGTTGATGGCTTTCACAGTATACGCCCCGGCAGGGGTTACAAAGCCAAAATCTATCGGCGCACCTGTTCCTGGCATCGTACCAATAATTGAAGAGCCCAAATACAATTTATAATTTATTCCTACATTCGACCCACTTAAACCGATATGCACCCCATGACTGCCCGCACAATATGTACCACCGCCTGTAACCGAAAACACTGCTGGGGCAGGTACACCGGTAATAGTTGCACTACCCGTCATATTCGCAGTACATAAAGAAGACGTATCGGTAGCAATGACCGTATAAGTACCTGAAGTAGTATGAGGACCAAAGTCAATGGCCATACCAATGCCTGCCACGGGAGATCCTACAGGAAGACCAGCCCTGTATAACTGATAGCTGGCACCAAACACGGAACCCGTAAGACCGATAGGCAGGCCGGTTCCTCCGTCACAATATGTTCCACCACCTGTAACAGTGACCGGAGCAGGTGAAGGAAGAGTAGAAATAGTAGTGCTGCCACTCATATTAACGCTGCAAAGGGTAACGGCGTTACGTGCAGTAATGGTGTATGTACCTGTGATGGTAAAAGCGCCAAAATCCATTGAGCTACCAGTTCCCCAAACAGAGGTGCTAATGGCAACGCCACCACGGTTAAGCTGATATATAATTCCTCCGTCAGTATTACTGATACCAACATGAGCACCACCACTACCCAGGCAATAGCCACCACCACCTGTTATGGAAAATACTGATGGCAGGCCATTAACGGTAATGCTGATGGGCATAGGTGAACTGGAGCCGGATGCATTGGTAACCACAATTGTTCCGGTATATGTGCCAGTAAGACAACTTGAATTGACTATAATGGGAATAGCTGTTAATGGTAAAAGAGTGCCTGGGGGAACATCGGGTAGCCCTGCGGGTGACCCAACCCAAGAGATATTATAAGTTGTGGGCGAATTCGTAGCTGAATATGACAGCGTAGAATATGTGCCGGCACAAACTGTGGGTATAGAACCCGGAGTAATGGTGGGAAGTGCGGCAAACAGACTGTTCTGAAAACCACAAAGCAGCGCAGTAAGAAACAGTACACCCAGTAAATTTCTTTTCATAAATGATGTTTTATGATGTTATTTTAACTTTCTTGAATTTCGTTTAGAAATTGTTAATGCCTCAAAATTACTTAAAAAGTTTTGAATATTCAACTTATAAAAGCAGTTTTAAATCATATTTAATATGCTTTTTTTGCAACACATGTGGAAAACTGTTTTTAGTATTCCACATTTGATAAAACAGCAACGACAAATAGCAAAACCGGCCGGAAATATTCGCCTAACTTCACCTGCAAAAACGCAATAGCAAATGCGAAAGAAATATTATATTAATGTTTTCTTTGGTTATCTGTCATTGCTTTTTGCGTTGGGCGCAGGTGTAGGCATATTAGCTTTATCTGAAAAAATCCACATCCTGACAATTCCCTCCTCAGTTATCATTTTCTGCATGTTTGTATTGCTGAACCTAACCATTAGCCACTTTCTGCAACTAAATAATGACATTGCCGAATATTGGTCAATAAAAAAGGCTCTCTACTTGCCTTTTGCCGTGATGGCGGGTGGATGTATTTCATTACTACCTCCTGCAATAGCCATCTTAATCGGAAAGGCAGAATTCAAAGACATAAAGTTCACTCCCAACTTCTCACTTATTGGCATTTGCCTTACATTTATTATAGTCACATGGGAAGAACTTTGGTTTAGGGGTATATTCCTCAGCTATTGCAACCGCTACCTCTCTGCCATAAATTTATCAATAACAATAGGATTTCTATTCATGGGTCTTCATGCATTGAACCCAGAAATAGACCTTTTTAAAAAAGGGCCTGCATTATTTGGTGCGGGAGCATTGCTCTCTGTACTGTATTTCTATTTCAAAAGCTTGTGGGTACCCATTGGCCTACATTTCGGGAACAACTATGCCGGAAATATGCTAAAAAACAAATACAGTACAGACATATTTTGGGGTGACAATGGTAACTTATCTGCGATAATCCTTTGCCTGTCCTTCATTTTCTTTGCTATTAAAATGAAACGACCGAAAAATGATCACAATCATTTTATTTCATGAGGACGGTTATGTGACAGGCATTACATACTCCCCACTTTTGCGAAAAAATACCGGCCTCTTTGATAAACAACTCCCACATCAGCAGGATTGCTTGTATGCCCCTTATATTTTTCTGCCTTATATACCTGCATCATCCAGCAACGGCACAATACCGCCCCCACTACAACCACGACACACTCAAATCATTCCTTATACCGAAGGAACGACCATACCTGCATAACATCCAGTTGCGGCACAGAGAAAAATACACTTCAAACCAAATAGCACGGGCAACGCTTTATTCATGCGAGTATAATATAACTATGGGCGCTTACCTGCTGGTGGCACCTGAGTATGTGACCAACTGGCATAAGAAAGACAAATTTAAGATGCCGACCATACGGGCGCAGTATAGGCGGTCTTTCACAACCGCACCGATAATTGATGACGACCTTTTTGCAGTTAACTATTTCGGGCACCCATACCAGGGTGGGTATTATTATAATGCCCTGAGATCGCAGGGGGCTAGCGCCTGGCACTCGGCACTATTTTGTACGGCGCAATCGGTGCTGTGGGAGTATGTGTGGGAAGGCGGCATGGAGCAACCCAGCATACAGGACCTGATTTCGACCCCGATAGGGGGCATAATATATGGCGAGCTGACGCATATGCTGTCAATAAAAATGGGCAAAAACGGATATACCTGGGTAGAAGCTGTAGTAATAAGGATCATGAACCCAGCATTTGCATTTAATAACAGGCTGAGGATATGGAAATTAAAGCCGCAATATTTGCAAGACTGGTGAAGCAGCCTCAGAAGAAGACTACTGTTTCTGAACGACCGCAGCAAGAAACCTATCAATAACACGGGTGCTTAACTGGCCTGAAGGGCCGTGCAGCGTATAGTCGCAGCCGTGAGTGGCCCAGGGAAGCAGTAACAGAAAATTCTTCACTCCTTTTTCATTAAGCCTTTGAGCAAGCTTAGTGCCGTTCTGGTAAGGCACAAGCGGGTCGTTCTTTCCAAATATCATAAGCGTGGGCGGGGACTGCGTAGTGACAATCTCGGAGGGTGAACTAGCGGCGTAAATTTTCGGTACTTCAGCTGCACTACCACCTAAATAATCGCTCATAATTTTGCGGGTGTCCAGCACCAGTGGATTGGCGGGATGGTTGTAGCCCCAAGCCATATCAGCCGGGCCATAAAAATTTATTACTCCTTTCAGTCCCGGCTCATGCAAGGTGTAGGCCGCGGCAAGCGCTATCTGCCCACCGGCTGAGCGGCCCAGCAATACAAAATTATTAGTATCCACATTCAGCGCCGCGGCATTTGTGCGCAGGTAGAGCAGTGCTTCATGCACATCATCGAGCTGCAACGGCCATTTGTTTTTGGGCGCGAGGCGATAGTTGATGGAGGCTACGTTGTAGCCACGTTCTGCGAGATAGGTATTAAGTTCGGGCAGTTGTGTGCTGTTGCCACCGCACCAAGAGCCGCCATGAATAACAATGACGCAAGGGCGAGGCCCGGACGCAGTGGCCCGGTAGTAGTCGAGCGTAAGCGGGCCATCGGATGTAGTATTGTAGGTGAACGTTTCATAAGGCAATTGCTTTTCACCAAAACCGGAGAACATGCCAACAAAGCTGAACGGCGGACCATCACTACCGCCCTTAGGTTGCAGACTGCCTGCACCGAAAGCTGCTCCGAAATCTTCTTCAAGCCTTGCGGAAATAATATTTGCAGATGCTATGGGGTAGAAGAACAACGCCAGTGTTATAAAGCATATCACATTGCCTGCCGTGCGAAACCTCTTTACTACCCTACCCCACGCCAGCAGCAACAGAATGATAATCATGAACACCCAGGGAAACTCTGTGACCACCACCGATGCCAGCCACAAATGATACTCAGGCGCAGGGAATACGCACAGCAGACCCAGCAGGAGCAGTATTATGGAAAGTATGAGGCGGAGCATAACTGATGTAGCCTATTCCGAGGTGCCTGTTACGGCCCACTTATAGGTGGTGCCGGTTTTCGTGATACCCCAGTAGTCGAATGCACCTGAAGCACGGTCGCCATAACTATCAAGCGTGGTGGCACCCGTAACCCCGGAGTAGGCATTGCTGCGCTCTGCAAAGGTTGTTTTAAGTTTTTCAAAATCATCTGCGGAGCCATGAGTAACTTCGAGGGTATGGGCTATAACCCACATGGCATCATAAGCCGCGAGGGCGAAGGCATCGGCATCGATGCCGGTAACCGACTGAATGCGGATAGCCACCGGATGCCACTTACTCTGAAGTGAAACCGGGAGGCCAAATGAAGGAGCGAAAAAACCTGTTTTTATCGCAAAATCAGATGCAGTAGTATTGGCAGGCAATAACGCACTCAGCGCAATGCCATCGCCGCCGTACCATTTCACTTTGCTGAGTAAGGTATCGGATGAAGCGAGGGCCATCAATGCTACACCTTCATCGAATGAAGCAAGATAGACAGCAGTATTTGCGAGGCCATGCGTAGCTGAAAGACCGGCCACTTTTGCCCTAACGGCAGCTACCACTGAAGTAAAGTCGGTAGTGGTGGTGCTGTAAGGCGTAATGGTGTTCACTACTCCCCCTTTAGCCGTAAAAGCATTACCCGTAGCGGACTGTAAGCCTTTATTGCCGGCGTCATCGCGGGCAACGGTAACCAGCCCCTTTATACCCTGCCTAAACATGGTGTTGGCTATGGCGCTCCCTTCTACTTTGTCGGGCGGACATAACCTGAATACGGCATCGTCGGCTATAGCGAGGCTGCCGGCAGTGCTGCCCTGGCTTACAACGATCATTTTGGCGGCATTGGCCAGGGGCTCAATAACAGCAAGCTCGGCGCTCGACTGCGGACCTATGATAAAACGGGTGCCTTCGCCGGTGGCTTTAACAAAATACATGCGGGCGCTATCGGGGTTGAGCCGGGTATCGTATGTGGATACTGACATACGAAAAGTTGCCCCTTTGCCCTGGAGATAGGAATTGATATCCCTTGTAGCCAGCTCTATTGCAGCTTTTGAATTAACACCCAGCGTGGACCAATTGCCGGTGAGCGAAAACAGGCCGGTAACATTAATGGTATTATTTGCTACACCTGACCGGCGACATGAATTAAAGCCAAGGCCAACAATTAAAGCAGCACAAAAGATGATCAACGATTTTTTCATAATAAGCGTTTGTATAAATTATGTAATGATGAATTTTCAAGGTGGCTATTCAGGAATGGCCAAACAAGTTAGTCCAGCTTTAGAGAGGAGGAACTACCCCAGCCGTAACCTTTATATACCTTTGACTTAGCATCAGAAGTGCTGCTGAACAAGTGGAGGTTGAGCGTATCATTGTTCCAGGTATATGATGCCCTGTCGAATGAAGGGCCGGACTCATTGATATTAAAGCCATGCACCCTGATAGAATCGCCCTCCTGCTGGAAATAGCTTATCCTGTAATAAGCATTGTACTGGTAGACATTCACCTCGTGGTGCTTATGGCGGGCGAGATCTACAAAGTAGGTGGCCACATCATCGGGGTTGTTCCAGTTGATGGGTGGTGTTTTAAAGTTGCGCGCGTTAACGACCCTGATGTGATTGACCTGGGCCTGAGCACCCGTGAAAGCAAATGCCAGAAGTGCCGCTAACAATATATTACGTGATGTTACCATGGTTCTTATTTTTTGTGTGAATTTATAATTGGCTCACAAAACTAATAATATTTCAATGATGTATGAACCATGACTAACCGTGATAGGGCGGGTGATGGTATAATTTCCGGGATTTGACGTTTTGCGGTAAAAAATCGGGATTGGGGGTGGGTGAAATGCGCTGCGGGCAATCATATGCATTTTTTCACACAGGTATAATCGAGTATAATTATACCCTAAAAAGTATATTTATACCCTAAAAAGGTATAAATATACCCCGCCAAGGGATAATTATACCCAAACAGAAACATGTGTTCGGATGCCGACCGGCACAGAGTTCACGATGCAATATTTCAAAGAGCCTGGGCCTGATTTTTTCAGGTTTCAGGTAAAGTTCGGGAAGGCGGGATTAGCTTCCAAATAAAAAAAACGTCATGGTACAGTTACTGTACCGTCATGGTTTTTGGGTGTAGTGCGGGCGCGGGTTTGAGGGGATTTTCTGAAAACAGAACTACCTGAAGCCGATTACGAGATCGAGCGGATTAGCCCGATATTGATTGCATACCAGCGTATTATCGCCGCACCGTATGATCCTAGAAAAATTCGATGATCAGTGGGGACAATTACAGCGGACGGATTATTTCTGTTTCTTTTTTGTTTCCTCAAGTTTGGCCATCGTTTCGTCAACTAACGAACGGGACTCGTTACCCAGGCCAACAACAGCATTACAATTAGAGCAGACAAATTGAACACCCCTTAGCATTTGATGTACGTCAATCGGTATTTTAGTACTGCAAACAGGACATGGAACTGATTCTTCTAAATTGTTCATAAACATAATTGTTTGACAGGCAAGATATAGCTAATAGTTAACATTTCAAACGGTGGCCGGAGGGAATACTACATCAAGTTATTCAGCTTTTGTACATTGATAACACCTAGCAACGGGCGTTACCAACGCCGGGCCATGTGGTCCTCGAAAAAATCGAGGACCAGTGTGGGACGGGGAAAAAGTCTGCTATTCAGGAAAAATACTCTTTAACGTAGGCGTGCTGCTGGTGTTCGGTCATTTTATCGGCGCCTTTCACCTCAATCTTAATGTTATCGAAATGATGGTCTTCTTTTAGCAGGTTATGCAACTCTGATTTTGCATCGGTAGGGCCAAACAGGATAACGGAATCGTAGTTTTTAATCGCCGCTCCCAGCTTTTTGTAAAACTCACCCTGCTGGTGCTGCTCCTTATTGTGCATGGTGACTTCGCTCTTCGCGAGCGTTTGTCCTTTTTCATCCTGTGTGAATGCCGACCCGATAGAATGTGTCTCTATATCGCAGCCTTTGGTGTATTCCATCAGGTGGGCGTTTGCATGGTCCATCCATATGCCTAAATTCTTTGGTTCTTTCTGTTTTTCCATTTTAGTTTGATTTTTTATTGAGAATACCTGATATAGTTAATAACCATGCCGCCAAACCTGTAACCGGAATCATGAAACCGAGATTGAGCAGACTGGCCTTATATGGTGTGGTTACGGGGCGCTACGAACATCTCCCCCTGCGCCCGAAAAAAACCGGGCACAGGGGGAGAAGGTATAAAATCATAAACCTACTTAGCTGTCAAATCTTTAAATGCCTGGCCGAGGTCATCCATGCTGTGATTAAAATCTACTTTGAAATTTTCCCAGTTTTCTTTGCCCTGTGCTTTGTATTCTGCCATCTTCTTTTTCATCTCTGCATTTTTTGCTTCCAGATTTGCGATTGTCTTTTTGTAGTCTTCCCTGGTCTCCTTCTTTTGCATATCGATCCTTGCTTTGAGGTCGGCAATGATCTTGTCGTTAGCGGCGGTTTTGGCATCGGTTTCTGCACGATACCTGTCGATCTCGGCTAAATATTCGTCATTTGCCTTATCCAGATTCTGATTTGCCTCAATCACATCGCTTTGGGCATTCTCTACTTTTGTTTGCGCATCTTCTGTCTTTTCGGCAGAGGCACCACAACCTGTTAAGATCGTACCGGTGAAAAATGTTGCTGCAGCCAGCACTAAAATTGATTTTTTCATTTTAAGTTGATTTTTTGTTTTGTTGTAATTGTAATTGTTATTGTATGTGTTTTTGGTAAAGAGCCTTATAAGTCGGCAATAAGCTTATGTATCTCTTCTTTTGTTTTACCCAGCTTAACCTGCAGCCTGCCTAACAGCTCATCCTGCTTGCCTTCTTCGAGCAAGAGGTCATTGTCTGTAAGCATTGCGAACTTTTGTTTGAGTTTGCCTTTTGATTCATTCCAGCTTCCTTTTAATTCTGTTGTGTTTGGCATTTTGTTTTTATTTAAATGTGAATTGATCATTCATTGTATATACACTTACAGGCGGCATGAAGTGCCACCGGGCAGCGCCTTATTTGCCTCGTCCTGATAGTTATTGCAGGATCTCTTTGCACCAGTATAGGTAGCGTTGTCAATGGAGTGGGTAACATCTACTGACCCAGCCCCTACTACTGTGGTGCAGGTGCAGGTGTAATTTTTTTTGCAGGAAGTAAACGTCATTCCCAACAGCGCTACGGCAATAATAATTCGTGTTGTTTTCATTTTATCGGTTGTATTTGTGAATGAATTTTCACTTGGCAAAAGTAGAGACGTGCCAACCGGTAAGTGTTACATAACTATATGAATAAGTTACAATGTTCACACATTGCTTAGGCAGGGAGCCTTGATTGTACACGGGTACGGGCGTAACAAACGCCGTGGTGTGGGATGCTTGAAACATTCGAGGGCCAGTGAGGGACCTCTCCCAGCCTCTCCGAAGGAGAGGTGAAGCACAGCAGTTCTGCGCGAGTCGTTGCTGGTCAATCTATCTCGCCAATCAGGAGATTGGCTACCGTGCAGGACGTAGATGAAATCTACGCCCAACATTCATTTTTTTTGTTTTGTGAAACTACGGACAACATGGGTATTCCGACTTGCTCCAAACCCACTTGAACTGAGCTATGCCCAACAACTTTTTTTTGAAACACTGTGGCGAACGGGGGAATTGGACAATTTATTTCATAATTTTACTTAGTTAACACACGTATGTAATAAATGTATTCGATTCCTGAACAAACTAAACACAATAAAGATAAAGAGCCTAGGAGAGCCACATTTGGGGTGGAATATCCAACATCCAATATCACATTATCAAAAGACTACTACAAGACCTTAGAAACAATAGAAAAAGATGAATATTTAGTAAGTAATAAACGAGTAGAGTTTGTCAAATTATCATCAATTGAAGGTGTGAAATTTTTCAGGTGCAATTTTCATACGACCCATGGTGGCGACTCTACTGACATAAAAAGCATAACATTTAGAGATTGTTCTTTTTCAGAATGTTTTCTTGGATCGGTTAGTTTTAAAGACATTCAATTTTCAAATTGCAAATTTCGAAAATGTGATTTCATGCACAGTAAATTTAATGACTGTTCATTCATTAATTGCGAATATGTGGAATGCAGTGCTTTTTTTACAAAATTCTTCACAACGGAAGTCGATTCCAAACAATTTATTAAATCACTTATTTTTTTTAAAGATTTTTTTATAGAAAAAAAAGCTAATGATGATGAGTTACACAAAAAGGAAAGAGCACACAAGCACAACACATATAATATATCGAAGCACTTATTTAAATCGAATAGTGATGCTTTTGATGCAAAAAACATTGACATAGCATTGCTTGAATTCAAAAAAAATGAATTAATATATTTGATCGATAATTATCGGCACCAAAATTCAAACCCAAAATCTCTAAAATTATCTTGGCACCAAAGCATAACGAACAATCATAAGTTATTATGGCCTATTTTTATTAAATGGATTATTTTAGCTACAACTAAGGGTGGTACCTCATTAATTAGATTACTGTCAATTGCATTTTTTGCAATTTTACTATCAAATTTTATTTTCGCTTGCAGTGGCATAACATCTAGTACATTATACGATATAGAAACGTCAAATTTTTTGGTCGATTACCTTCAATGGCTCCCAAAAAATTTGTCAATATTTTTGGGATTTGGCTTTACAGCGTTTAAATGCACTTCGTTCAACCAAGAAATTCTTTTAATTGGTTACTGTAGTTTGGGCATTTTTTGGTATTCTCTTCTTGCTTCCGTATTAATTCGCAAAATTTACAAGTAGTGGATTTAAATGACATCGATTCAATTAAACCTTTCATTAAGGGAAAATATTCTACATTGCTATTATTTGGCAGTTATAGTAGAGGAGATAACAATATAGATTCAGACATTGACATATTGCAAATTACAGATAATTACTTCCCATCATATTCTATCAATCACTATAACATTTCTGTTTATACTTTGTCACAATTAATAAATATGGCAGAAGAAGGAAGTTTATTCATATTGCATTTGATAAACGAAGCAAAAGTTATTTATGGAGATGAGAAAATAATTTTTTTATTGCGCACTAAATTTAGAGCCCCCGCCAATTATTCTGCATATAGAAATGAATTGATACTTACTGCAGATGTTTTGGATATTGATGTTAATACCTACAATAAAAATTGGAAGGGATTTAATAATTTACTTTCTTATTTATTTCGTAGTTATTTATACTCTCTTTTGTTTGACGAAAATAAAATTGTTTTTTCAATAAATTCCATCGCCTTGTATTTTCATGACAACGATATCATACTTTTTTTCAGACTAAAGAAAATGAATCATGGAAATTATAATGAGTTCGAAAATTGCAAGAAAATATTTGAAAAATATACTGGCCGAAGAATATATAATCCTTACAAGAACCCGCGTACACTGCTTGACAATATGAAAATGAAATCAAAACTAATGACTGCACTTTCGCTACACTTTATAAAAGATGAAGTTGCGGATCCTGACTACCTCTAATTCCCAAAAAATTCCCGTACCTTCGCACCTATTTTTTTAATAGGTTGGGCATAGTGTGAGCACTGGAATTTGGTGGTTCGGCAGGCTCACCAAGACCCTTCGACGGGGCTCAGGATGACAAAAGGAAATATTAATGGCAAAGTACCCCGAATATAAAGGATTGAATATGCCTTCCATAGAGCAGGATTACCTGGCCAAGTGGAAAGCAGAGCAGTATTTTGAGCAGAGCATAAAGCTGCGCGACGGCGCAGACCCATTTGTATTTTATGAGGGTCCGCCGAGCGCTAATGGGATGCCGGGTATTCACCATGTTATCTCGCGCACACTGAAAGACCTTGTGTGCCGCTACAAGACGATGCAGGGCTACCAGGTGCAACGCAAGGCCGGCTGGGACACGCATGGCCTGCCCGTGGAGCTGGGCGTGGAGAAGGAACTGGGCATAACCAAGGAAGACATAGGCAAGAAGATAAGCGTAGAAGACTACAATAAGAAGTGCCGCGAGGTGGTGATGCGGTATAAGGACAAGTGGGAGGAGATAACGGAGAAGATGGGCTATTGGGTGGATATGGGCAATCCATACATCACCTTTGACAACGAATATATTGAAACCCTGTGGTGGGCGCTGAAGACGCTGTTTGAAAAGGGATACCTGTACAAGAGCGTGAGCATACAGCCCTACTCTCCCGCAGCCGGCACAGGTCTGAGCAGCCATGAGCTGAACCAGCCGGGCACATATAAGGATGTGAAGGATACGACGGTGGTGGCGATGTTCAAGTTGAGAGAGCGGGGAGCGGAGAGCGATACACCAATGAGTACTTTGCAAGCACGCCTGCATGAGACTGCAAGAAATGCATGGGAGCCTTTTGTGAACCTGCCCATAGGTGGCGGACTGGCTGAGGCTGATAAGGCGGCGGCGGTTTACTTCCTGGCATGGACGACCACGCCTTGGACATTGCCGAGTAACTGCGGACTGACTGTGGGGCCGAATATAGATTATGTATTAGTACAGACGTTTAACCCATATACCCACCAGCCTGCCAATGTGATACTGGCCAAGGCGCTGCTGGGCAAATACTTTAAGCCGGAAGGACAGGAAAGCGATTTTTCGATATACACAGCAGAAAGCAAGATACTGCCGTGGAAGATAATAGGCGAATACAAGGGCAGCGAACTGGAGGGATTGAGGTATGAGCAATTGCTGCCGTTTGACGGGAATACCCGCGAGGTGGCCGGCGGCGACCCATGGCGTGTGATAACTGGCGACTTTGTGACCACCGAGGATGGCACGGGCATAGTGCATACGGCACCGGCCTTTGGCGCGGATGACTACCGTGTGGGCAAGAAGCACAACATAGGCATACTGACGATGGTGGACAAGGAAGGTAAGTTTGGCGACTATACCGGGGAGTTCAGCGGGAGATATGTAAAAAATTACAAGAACGATACTGACTATAAAGATGTGGATGTGGACATAGCCGTGAAGCTGAAACTGAGCGGCCATGCCTTTAAGGTGGAGAAATATGAACACACCTACCCTCACTGCTGGCGCACGGATAAACCCATTATATATTATCCGCTGGATGCATGGTTTATAAAGACCACTGCAGTGAAGGACAGGATGATAGAGCTGAACAAGACCATCAACTGGAAGCCTAAGGCTACAGGTGAGGGGCGTTTCGGTAACTGGCTGGAGAACATGGTGGACTGGAACCTGAGCCGCAGCCGCTTTTGGGGCACTCCCCTGCCGGTATGGGTGAGCGAGGATGGTGAAATGAAGTGCATAGGCAGCATAGCCGAGCTAAAAAAAGAAGTAGATAAGGCAAACAAAATACTGGGAACCAATCAATTAATAGACGAAAAAACTCTTGACCTGCACAAGCCTTATGTGGACCAAATCATACTGGTATCGGACAGCGGAAAGGCGATGCAGCGGGAACCTGACCTGATAGATGTGTGGTTTGACAGCGGGGCAATGCCATATGCACAAATCCACTATCCGTTTGAAACAAGCCAGGAGAAAAATATTATAAAAAATTTCCCTGCGGACTTTATAGCAGAGGGGGTGGACCAAACGCGCGGGTGGTTTTATACCCTGCACGCGCTGGGGGTAATGCTGTTTGATAATGTGGCCTATAAGACCGTGGTGAGCAATGGCCTGGTGCTGGATAAGAACGGCAACAAGATGAGCAAGCGGCTGGGAAATGTGATAGACCCATTTGAAACTATTAACAAGTATAGCGCCGATGCTACCCGCTGGTATCTCATTACAAATGCATCACCTTGGGATAGCTTACGATTTGATTTAGAAGGAATTAAGGAGGTACAACGGAAGTATTTTGGAACACTGTACAACACCTACCAGTTCTTTGCGCTGTATGCCAACTTAGACAATTTCACATTTAAGGAAACTTATATACCCGTAAAGCAAAGACCAGAGATAGACCAGTGGATACTCTCTTGCCTGAACACCCTGATAAAGGACGTGACCGCCTATATGGAGGACTATGAGCCTACCCAGGCAGGCAGGGCGATGGAGGTTTTCCTGGATGAGCAACTGAGTAACTGGTATGTGCGGTTGTGCAGGAGGCGGTTCTGGAAGGGTGAATATGAATTTGATAAGATATGCGCTTACCAGACCCTATATGAGTGCTTAGAGACCTTATCGCTGCTTATGGCACCGATAGCCCCGTTCTTTGCCGACTGGCTGTTCCAAAACCTGAACAATACTACAGGAGTGCAGGAGCAGGTATCTGTGCACCTGGCCGACTATCCGAAAGCTGATGAAGGAAGCATAGATGCCGACCTTGAAGAGCGTATGCGACTGGCACAGGACATATCGTCGCTGGTGCTGTCTATAAGGAAGAAGGTGAACATAAAGGTGCGGCAGCCGCTGCACCGTATACTGGTGCCGGTGCTGGACGAACACACGAAAGCACAGATAACCAAAGTGGAAGAACTGATAAAAAGCGAAGTAAACGTAAAAAACATAGAATATTTAGACGATACGGAAGGATTTATTAAAAAGAAACTTAAACCTAACTTTAAAGTGCTTGGCGCCCGCATGGGAGCGAAGATGAAAAGTGTAGCAGCAGCCATCACCAACATGGACCAGCAGGACATAAGCGCACTGGAAAGGCAGAAAAGCCTTACGCTGAGCGTGGATGGGGAACCTGTAGAGATACGTATAGAAGATGTGGACATTATAGCCGAAGATATACCGGGCTGGAGCGTGGCCAATAAAGATAACCTGACGGTGGCGCTTGACATTACGGTGAGCCCTGAACTGCAGGAAGAAGGCAACGCCCGCGAACTGGTGAACCGGATACAGAAGATTCGTAAGGAAAGTGGCTATGAGGTTTCAGACCGGATTGTAGTGGAGATTAAAGAATATGAGGCATTTAAAAGTACAATAATTAATTATTGTGATTATATTTGCGCCGAAATTTTAGCCGATACTATAAAAATAGTGCCGGATATAACTGATGGTACTGAAATAGAAGTGAACGATGTAATGCTGAACATACACATATCTAAAAACACATAAAGTTATGGCCACACACAACAAAAACGCCGCCAAAACGTCGAAAGGTTCGAAATCGAAGCCCGTTGTAAAAAAAGCAGCACCTGCTAAAAAAACTGTGGCCCCCGTAAAGAAAAAACCCGTTGTGCAACCAGCAGCCAAAAAAGCAGCACCACCCGCTAAGAAGGCACCTGTAAAAGCTACAGCCCAGAAAGCTGTTGCAAAGCCAGTAAAGAAAGCGACACCCAATAATAAAACAGCAAAAAACAATAACCAAAAGACTGTGAATAAGAAAAATAGCAAGCAAGCAGCACCGGCAAAAAAAAGTACTCCTGTGAAGAAAGCGGCGCCTGTGGCAAAAAAAGCCGCGCCACCAGCCAAAAAAGCAGTACCGGCAAAACCAGTAGCAAAAGCACCGGTAAAACCCGCGCCTAAAGCACCGGCAAAACCGGCGGCAAAAGCACCGGCAAAACCAGTAGCGAAACCGGCAGCGAAAGCGCCGGCAAAGCCAGAACCAAAAGCACCGGTAAAGCCGGAAGTGAAAGCAATAAAACCAAAATCGGGGAAAGGGCCGACAGGTAAAAAGCTGACGCATACACAGATGCCTGTGAAGGTGAATCCATCGGCGCCGAAGCCTATGGCCACACCTGCCGCACGCCCGATAGATAAAAAACCAACTGTAATTATAGCGCACCGCCGCCTTGAGAATAAGTCAAAAGCAAAGGAATCGACCAATACGATGGTGCAATACCAGCCGGAAGCATACAGGTCGATACTGGACGAGCCACAGCAGATACAAGGCCCGGTTTACCGCTACAGCGATGAGGAACTGAACGAATTCAGGGAGATCATTGCAAGCCGCCTGGATGCTGCCCGCAAGGAGCTGAACTACCTGCAAGGGCTTATTACCCGCAAGGACGAGGCAGGCACCGAGGATACCGAGAACCGCTACATGAACATGGAAGACGGCAGCGGCGCTATGGAGCGCGAGCAACTGGCACAACTTGCCAGCCGCCAGATACAGTTCATGAGCCACCTGGAGAAAGCACTGGTGCGCATAGAAAACAAAACTTATGGTATATGCCGAGTAACCGGCAAACTGATAGACAAGGCCCGCCTGCGCGCGGTACCACATGCCACATTAAGCATAGAGGCGAAGAAATTTATGTCGTCGAAGCACAATTAATCTGGAAATCAACCGATTTGAAAATGCCCTGCTGATGCGGGGCATTTTTCTTATACCTTCTTCCTTATCACCTTCAGCATTTGCTCATGTATGAGGCCATTGGTGGCGAGGGTCTGCTTTTCGAAAACATTATATGCCAGCCCGTCAAAATCAGTGATACGGCCACCGGCCTCCTGCACTATCAGGTAGCCTGCCGCCACATCCCATTCGTTGAGGTTATACTCCCAGAAGCCATCGAAACGGCCACATGCCACCCAGCAGAGATCGAGCGCGGCAGACCCCAGGCGGCGGATAGGCAGGCCTTCGAGCACAAAGCGTTCAAATACTTTAATAGGATGTTCTTCCGCCTCCGGCCATTTGTAAGGAAACCCTGTAACGAGGCATGCTTTTGAAAAATCACTCTTCGCGGATACCTGAATGCGTTCACCATTGAGGGTGGCGCCTTTGCCCCTTTCAGCAAGAAACAATTCGTTCATCATGGGATTGAACACGGCGCCTAATATGAGCTTGCCCTGGTGCATGAGACCAATGCTGACACAACATAGCGGTATGCCATGGGCGAAATTCACCATGCCATCTATAGGGTCTATTATCCATTGGTATTCTGATGGCTGTATCAATTCCCCCACTTCCTCGCTGATAATGGTATGCGATGGATAGGAAGCGCGAATTACCTCTATTATCCGGTCTTCTGAAAGTTTATCTACCTCGGTCACTAAATTATTGACCCCTTCCTTATGCCCTACCTTGAAAACGCCATTAAAATACTGGAGAATTATTCTTCCGGCTTCCTTAGTAGCTGTGAGCAGTACTTCTTTCAGTTCATCCATTCATCATAGTTTTAGCTCTTTACCCAAATAATAATCTATTACTTTCAGCTTGAAGATAAGGTCGTACTTGGCGCTGGCCAGGTTTGCGGCTGCGGCAAACTGCTGGTTCTGCGTCACAAGCAGGTCGATGGTGCTGGTGAGGCCGAGGTCGTAGCGTTTTCTTGCAAAATCGAGCGCGCGCGTGGCGGCATCATCGGCACGCTTGGCAGCGTAATATTTCTGTATGGAGTTTACCGCATTATTGTGCGCCTTGTAAATATTCTGCTTCAGCGTAAGCGCTACACTGTATTCGTTCAGCCGCTGCTGGGCCAGGGTTATCTTAGCCTGCCGCACCTGATATTGTGACTGCCAGCCATTGAAAACAGGGATGTTCAAAGCAACAAAAAACGACTGCCTGAAGTTATTACGGAACTGTGTTTCAAAAGGTACACTGGGGGTCAAAGTCCTGTAAACAGGCTGATAAACGGTATCAAAAGAGTTGCCGGTAATTCCGATAGGCGCGTAGCCAATCATTTCACTTGTCTGCTGATAGTTACGAAAATTACTTGCAAAGTTGGTACCTGCCTGGTAACCAACCGACAGTTGCGGATAAAGTGTGCCCTTGGCCGCGGCAAGGCCCTTTTCTGCTGCACTTACACGCAATTGACTACCCCTGATAGACCCGAAGTGTGTGCTGGCGCTTTTATATATTTCTTCCGGCTCCATCACCGATACACTTAACTGTTCTCCGGCATTTACCTCAGGTGTTTGCAACTCGAAGGGCACAGCAAAGTCAAGATTAAGCAGGGCTTTCAGGTCCAGTATAGCAGAATTATAACCAGCTATTGAATTTACAAGATTGGAGCTGTCTGTTGCCAGTTGCGATTCCAGCTGGGCCACGTTGAGTTCGGGCAGCCTTCCGGCATCAGCAAAAGCCTTTGTCTGATTCAATTGTTCCTTAGTAAGCTTCACCTGGTTAGTACTGATACTTACCTGCTCTTTCGCGAGGAGTGCTGTAAGAAATGCAGTCGCCACATTGACCGATACATCATCCCTTAGCTGGTCGAGGTCGGCAAGATTGGCATCAAGCAGGTATTTGTTACGGGCGATGGTATTGCGCACCTGCATCCATCCAAATAAAAGCAGGTTTCCGTTTCCGGAAGCGCCTGCAAAGTTGTACTTAGCATCAACAAACTGGTTGGTGGCCGGGTTAATAGAACGGCCCAGGTTCTGGCCATAGCTGCCGCTCACATTAAAAGTAGGCAGTTGGGAAAGCTGGCTTTGCAGTAAAGTATATCTTGCCAGACGGGCATCAAGTGAATCTACCTTAACAGAAATATTATGATCAATAGCATATTGCACACAACGCTGCAGAGACCATACATGCTCACCACTACCACCCGGCTGCGCCGTTGCAGCAACATCAGCGCAGAGAAAAGCCGTAATAAAAAAAGCAATAAAAAAACGCATAGGACAAAAATAAGGATTGGAATTTGTATTCGGGAATTTTGTTTTATATTTCATTTTAACGCCTTTACGTTTTAACTTTACTATATAATCTACAGCTATGCTCAGCACAACACTACAGGAAGCACTGAACAAACAAGTAAAACACGAAGCGGCATCGTCGCAAAGTTACCTTGCTATGGCATCGTGGTGCGATATTCAACCTGGCCTGCAGGGGGTGACAGAATTCTTTTACCAGCAATCGGAAGAGGAAAGGCAGCATATGCTAAAACTGGTAAAATATATAAACGAGCGTGGAGGTATGGCACTTGTGCCCTCCCTTGAGCAGCCTATGGTGACCTTTCCATCGCTGAAAAAGCTGTTTGAAGAGTTCCTGAAGAACGAAACCGGCGTATCAGAAAGCATAAATGACATAGTACACCTTGCGCTACAGGAAAAGGACTATGCTACCCACAACTTCCTGCAATGGTATGTGGCAGAGCAGATAGAAGAAGAAAGGCTGGCCCGAACCCTGAACGAAAAGCTGGAAATGATAGGTGAAGACAGGAGCGGCCTGTATCTATTCGACCGCGATATCCTTGCATACAGGACGAGTATCAGTAAAGGGAGCAGGTAGCCCCCTACTTTTCGTAAAAACAATTGCGGCATAGAGGCTCATAGATATCTTTCTCGCCGAGCAGCACCCGGTCACCTATTTCTGGCTTGCGGTATGAATAGCTTGCGTTGTCGCCGCACTTCAGGCAGATGGCATGTAATTTGGTAACATATTCTGCCCTTGCCAGCAAAGCGGGCATAGGACCGAACGGCTTGCCGAGATAATCTTTGTCCAGCCCCGCAACTATTACCCGTGTGCCCCTGAGCGCCAGTTGTTCGGCTACTTCCACAATGCCCTCATCGAAGAACTGAGCTTCGTCTATACCTACAACATCCATGCCCGATGCCAGTAACAATATATTATAATGGTTATCTACCGGTGTGCTCTGTATCCTTGTATCATCGTGCGATACAATATCTGCCTGATCGTACCGTGTATCGAGAGCGGGTTTAAATATCTCGACGCGCTGACCTGAAATCTGCACACGCCTGAGCCTGCGAATGAGCTCCTCCGTTTTACCCGAGAACATACAACCACTGATGACCTCGATCCATCCACCTCTGGCTTTGCGCTGTGGTTCTATGAACAAGTTTACGAAAGATTAAACGGTTATTGGCAAGTGTACTTTATTCGAATATCATATCCTCTGACTTCCGCCTGAAAATGGGTATATACCATCCGCCGCGCACACCAAATAATATATCGAGCCGCTGCTTTGTATCAGGCCGCATAACATCATACAGATAGGTGCGCCTGCCCTGAGTGAACCCAAACAACGCATCAAGACCTATGGTGAAATTGAGCAGGGCATTTTTCGAAAAATGGGTATACCCGGCATATGCTTCCCCGAAAGCACCATTCGTAAGGCGGTCATAGCCTTTTCGGTAATCGCCGCGCAGCTGCATAACGGTCTTATCACGGTCGAATATGTTGATCTTATGCTGCATAAAACCGACCGTACCCAAAACAGTAAAGCCATTATCGGGATGCTGCCTGGAGAAGGAGAAAATTTTGCCGAAAACAATGCCAACCGCATAGCCACGCTCATAGACAGGAACACCAACACGGCGACCGCTACCATCTATGAATTCGTATAGGCGGGTACTTTGGGCAGAGTATTTATCCCTGATGTTGATCATCAGAGAGTCTTCCTTCACCTGCCCTCCGGAAATAAAATCGAATTTGGCCCCGAACATGAAATTGGAGAAGGTCTTGTACATAATGGCCGGTCCAACCCTGTAGCTATAGCCAAAGCGTTTTGCCATATCACCCGCAGGGATATCGAACTGGGCATTACCATTAAGTATGAAGCCCCTGCGTGGCTTCGGCGCATCAGCCGGACCAAACAATTTGTCATCGCTCTGGGCAAACGCGGAAACGGACAGCATAATGTAAAAAGCCGTAATAACACCCCTCATATAGAGCAAATATACGGACTTCCTATTTTTCTGCCAGCTCTTTTACCTTAGCAAGCGCTTTAGGCCAGATTTCCCGGAACATTTCGGCGAATTCCTCGGTCAGGTCCATATCCACCGTAAGCTCAGTTGTTCCGTTGATGTCTTTCAGTGTATAGTTCTCGTGCGCACCGGCCCACTGCTTTACCCTGTCGCTGGTGGTGTCTTCCACTCCGTCCTTCAACTCGCCAAGATGCTCTATTGACATATACTCATTAGGTATGTTTTCTTCTATCCGGGAAACCATGCCATTACCCGTGCCATCACCGAATATCACCTTGCTGTTTTTCTTCCAGTCGGTAACAGCGTGGGAGCCGGGATGAAAAGCGGATGTCCATTGGCGGTAAGTAGCATCATCCCAAAGTATGCGCCATACTTTTTCGCGGGAAGCGTTGATAGTCGTTTTAAATTGCTGCCTGTTCATAACTGTTGTTTTAGTTGGCATAAATGTAACGCGCCTGTTCAATAACAGAGGGGTAGAATAGCGACATTTAAGCGGTAAAATAAGACATGATATGCAGAATCAGACAGGGTAATATCAGAAGTGCTTGATTACCAATGAGAAACGTTAATTGCAGATAATTCGTTAACTTAGCAAAAATAAAACCGGTCAAATTTCGCAGTTGAATAACGTATATTACATATTGAGGCACCTGCCGGTTCTGGTGTTCCTGTTTCTCTGCACACCATCTCAGAATGTTGATGTACACCACAGCTGCACACCCATTACCAGCTATACAAACCTTAATATTCTTAAGCCTGCCGGATATAACATCCATCTCCTGGACTACAGGAACGCATTCAGCAAGGCGAAAATAAAAACCAAATTACGTGTAAAATACCGGGTGGAGCAATGCTATTATGACATAGTATTAACGCCTGAGACACCTCACCTGTTTTTCGCAATAGGTCGCGTTTATACGGCGGCGCTAGCATCCCCGGTATTCACGATAGCAAAGTATTCATTTACATTAAGGGGGCCACCCACTTCTGCTGTTTAATCAATCGTCAGGATTTGCCATCATCATACATGGCATGATATTTAGAAGGGCTTTTACTAAACAAGCAGTCCGTTCGTTATTGCAATTGATCACATGAAGGCCTTTTGATCGTTCATACTTACACTAACTAAAATGTATAAATACAAACAGCAAAAAAATTACGGCCCTGCCCGGTTGCCGGATGATAAGCTGGAGATCGCGGATATAGAAGACCACCTGAGCAAAGAGCTTTCGAAAGGATATGGCAACGGTATGTTCGAAAAGATAAAGTTATTGTTCCGTACCCGAAAAAAAACGGCGAATAAAAGATTATAACACTGCAAATTGGCCAACAAATAGTAAAAATGCAAATGGAAACATTTGCATTTTTTTTGTTTATGCTATCCTAACTCAAAGGAAGTAATACCATATATTTTGTCTACTGCAATATCGGGCGGATGCCCGTAATACATACGAGCGCACTCAAAGACATATTCCGCACCAAATTGCCTGACCAAGGCTACAGCATCGAAATTTACCATTGGAATATCAATGCTAACGGAATCACCGGGTGCGGCATTAAGGCAGGCTTTATATAATTCTCCGGCAACAGTTACCGTATCGGCGAAGAGCGGGCCTATCTTATACCCATTCATAGCTTTGCGCAACAAAGCAAAGCCCTTAACCTCTCCCTGCTCTGTAAATTTGAATGATGATGCCCCGAACTGGAATAGCCATGGTTTCATGAATTGCGGGCGGGGAAAACCAAAGCACTGCTCATCGTACAAAAGGATGGCCGGCATATCGCCCCCCTCAATAGAAGTAACCCGGCTGTCAATTTCAAATTGTGCACCCGGCCGCTCATACCTTTCATCACGGAAAGCGACATTGAAGCCGCCTCGGGCATAAAAAGGCTGCATGGCCACTACCCCATCCATACCGATGGACGCACCAGGCCGCAACCTGGATAATAACATATCTCTTCTGTGATGCCAAAACCTTCTGCCTATGCCGGAAGCCCTGTATTGCGGCTTAACGATAAAAAAACCCATAAAGCCGAAATCGCCATTATAGGACACAATGGAACCGCCAGCTATCATTTCTTCATCATAAAAACATCCGATAAACCCACCGGGATCAGTGGCCCAAAACACTTCAGCATCGTTCACGCCGGGGTTCCAGCCTTCGGCCTCAGCCCATGAAACCAGTGTTCTCAAACCCAGGAAATCAAGGGCATTGAATTGTAATTTAGTAACATCGATCATGCTTAATTGAATTAAAAAAGCCGAATGCATCTGCCACCCATGGAATTGCCCGATGAAAACAGTCCATTGAGCTGAAACAAACGCAACAAGAGTTAACCTAGCAGGCAAATATACACCCCCAGGGCATGCATATTTGTGCGAAGGTTATCTACTCCATAATTATAAGGCTGCCATTGCCAAGTATCATTCCTTCTTTCAATAAATGATAGTAGTACAAACCAGCAGGTAGTTTCAAAGCCACCTGCTGGTTTGTTGATTGGAGTACGGTTCGATACGCTACCCTGCCCAGATTGTCGTATAGCGACAAATCAGCGCCAGCTAAATCTGCACCTTCAATATTTACAATACCATGTGACGGATTCGGATAGACAGAGACCGCATTACCGGAAGGTGTTGTGGGCACACCAGTTGCTATCTGCCCGCAGTCCCATTGGAATGCATGCGCACCATAAGTGGTTTCCCAAATCGTATAGGACTGCTTCAGTGTCTTCCACTGAGCCTTGCCGGTAGCTACAATCGCATTCACGCTATCGGCCACCCGTGTGACTGTATTATAGAAATTGGAATCATTCAGTTCGGCCATTTCAAAGAAAATAGTTTGCAGGTAATGACCGGATGCCGGATATGCACCGGACTGAACATTTTGCATGAGTTCGTGCACCTGCGACATAACATAGTTAAAGTCGGTATCGGTTTGTATTTTGATAGAACACCCCACCCCAAGCTGGCGCAGGCGCTGTGAAGTATCGTGCGTGGTAAATGAAGCGGGGCCCTGAGGATTCCAGATGCCGTAGTATTTAATATCAGCCACATGATTAGGCGTACCGCCCCCCATCATGTAGTCGGGCTTCCAGAAATGTGAGGGAAATACATTGCCATACTGGCCATTGATAAGATTTGTCCAAATATTGATCCCGTTGCTGTCATTGTAAATACTCCCCCCGATTATTTTACTCTCGGGCAAACCAATCGAATCCATCAGCTTAGCCACATCGGGATAAGTGTAAATCGTCTCGTGTGCATGCGGATCAATTTCCACACCTTTATCGTCGTGCATCCAAACAAGGATATTCTTGTTAGCTGTAGACATTTTGAGGGTGGGCGTTTCCTTAGTGAGTACGTTGGTGAGATATACCCAATCATTCTGCATGTTCCAGGTGATACCACGTGGCTGAAAGTAGTTGGCCAGCGCGACCAGTTTTGTCCTATTTGCATTATAGAAAACAGAACTGTTCCACTGAGAGGTTTCTTCGTTGTGGGTAACAAAGTCGAAATAAACCACGGGCTGCGCATCAACGATTGTGGAAGCAGTCACGAATGCAGAGAAAAGTAGTTTTTTCATAGAAGTATTTTTTAGTTAGAAATAAGACCATAAAAAACAGACAAAGTTTAATAAGTTAAAGATAAGTAAATAACTAAATCCTATAGCATGAAGATATTAAATATAAGTAGCATAAAAATAAAGTACAATCCTGTATTAAGGAAGTGCATACAGACTAGTACAACCGGAGAAACAATTACCAAACATTTTATTACATTTACACGTAAATCAGTCGGATGAAGAAGATACAAATACTCCTGGTTTTATTAGTGCTGGTAATCCTGTTCGCAAGTTGTGCCAACCGAACATACCGCAACAGCCACCGCTACCACTGGCATCCACGTGGGCACTGGCACGATGGCATCAGCCACTATTATTGATTTTTCCATTCAGGATATATGTCTGCATCCAGATGAAGGGATGTTTTGCAATCCCGATCATAATTTTTATCTTCATGCAAAATATGTATGGCTATGAATAAACTGCTCACTTTATTATTACTATTAGGGATAAGTGTTTCGGCTGTTTTTTTGGGTTGTAATAAAGGTACCACCAATACCACCTATACGATGAAAGCCAAAATAGGGGAAGAGCAATACTCAACTCCCAATTGCGCAGCAGTACTTGTAGATAATACGCTGGTTATAGAAGGACTGAATACATCTTCCCCTTTTCCTACCTACCCATACATAGCCATTTCAATACCACGGTGGCATAAAGCCACAGGCCCATATATACTTGACAGTATGCTTGGCAACAATAACGCCCGCTACCTGACAGATCCGAACACTTATAAGATATCCATGTATGGGTCGCTGATCATTAATGCTATTTCAGAAGAGACCATATCGGGCACCTTCTCATTCACGACCAAGGATACAACGGTATTTGAAAAGGGTACTTTCACCGCAAAAGTGTTCAAATAGGCATCTTTAACGATCGTCTTTTTTACTCTTCGACATCATCATCCTGTTAAACAGGATGAAAGTAATTTCCCCAACAATGCCGCAAATAATCACAAAATTTGCGGCTGCATGGTTGTTCATTTTCATGTATGCACCCACGCAAATAGTAAGAAATGATATAACAATGAGTATGGCAGGTAACAATCTGAGCATAATTCAAAATTAAACGGTTATCGCCTGAAGCCCCCTCCGAGGAACCTGAAAAAAGCACCAATTGTAGTGAATATGCCTGAAATAATGGCAATGACAAGGTTGAAGATAAACCCGAAGAACAGGAGTACCAACACTAAAATGAAAATAAGGATAACTACAAAAGCCATATTGTAAAGATAAGGGATGGCGTAAGTATGGCAAAATAGGATTATACCCTACAACTTTTTACATTTGAACATCGATGGAAAACAGCCTCACTAAAACACGCATAGAGTTACTGCTCCTCTTTGTACTGTACATGTTCATTTTGCCCAGGGTGTATATGGAGTATGATATGGGGTACTGGCGTGAATGGGCTTTGCATATACACCGCCACGGCCTGAACAATGCCTATGCAGCCGGGTCACCTATCAACTATTTCCCGGTATTTGTATATGCACTAAAGGTTTTTGATCTGCTCCAGGGCACAGAGGCAAATATAATCCGCAACATAAACGACATCAAGATACTCTTTGTATGTTTCGACTTTCTGCCGGTTGTAGTGCTTTGTGCCTTCAGGCAAAAGATACTCTCCTTCAAAATACCCTACCTGTTCCTGATGCTGAACATTGCTTACGTCTTTAACTCAATGGTATGGGGGCAGATAGACAGCATCTATACCAATCTTGCTTTCCTCGCTATTATTACCGCAATATGCTACCCGGTGGCAGGTGTACTGCTTTACCTGCTGGCCCTAAACACCAAGCAGCAGGCAATCGTATTCCTGCCCATTATGTTTACTGTGTTGCTATATAGCGTAAGGAATTTTAAAACAATTATTCTAGGTTTAGCTGCGGCGGCAGTACTGCAAGCGGTAATACTGCTACCGTTCATGCACGATGGTGGCGTTAGCAGACTGGTTCAGTTTGCTGCAAACACTGTGGGGCTTTACCATAATCTTTCCATATCCGCATTCAATATATGGTACCTGATAACAGGTGGCAACCCATACTTCATCAACGACACAGATACCTACATCCTGTTCTCCTACCGTACTTACGGGCTGGCCATGTTTGCCATTGCTGCCCTTGCGGTAATGATACCATTATTCAGAATATTATGGCAGGCCCGAAAAAACAAACTTCCTTTTGATGAAAAACTTTATGCGCTGCTGTTTCTAAGTACCGGTATGCTGTGCCTGTATTTCTTTTACTTTAACACGCAGATGCACGAACGGTACGCCCACCCTATCATTATCTTCTTTTTCTTCTACGGTGTGGCTGAAAAAAACTACAAGCTGGTCGTACTTGCGTCAATCCCTTATATACTTTCTTTAGATAAAAGCTTCTCCTTTCCCGATGGCTATCTGCCAATAGTACACTATAAAATAATATACGCATCTAAAGTAATAGCACTCTGGTACACAGTTACGGTAATCTACGGTAGTTTTCTTCTGTGCCTTGGAACACGAAAAACAATCCCAGCTACTGAGTAATAAGCCCTCTGATCTTTTACCCTTTTTTCTCCACGATCCTATCTATCATTTCCTGCGCCAGCGGGTGATAATTTTTACGGTATTTGGCATAAATGCGGCGGGCCATTGCTGCACCATCAGTCGTCTTCATCATTTCCCTGTATAGCGGCTCGAGGAACTTCCGCCTGCCCACGCTGCTGAGGAAGTTATCCATTGCAGGGTATGCCTTCGAATATTTAACCCGTACCGACAATACATACCACAGGTCTGCTATCTCGCTATTGCCTGTATTGGTGAGGTTGTATGCATCATCCAGCTTTTTCATCTGCGTAGTCGATAACGTAGCGGGCAGTTTGCGCAGGAAATGCAACCATTCATGGGTTGTCCATTCCACGGTTACCATTTGCTCAGCGGGTGCACCACTAAGGAACAGAGCCCGCTGACTATCAACCTTACCAAACCGTTCCTGCTGTGCCCGGGGGCAGTTAGCCGGTATGCCTGTACCATATACCCATTCGTTTATCGTGAGTTTTTTCCGGAGGTCTTCATTACCCTTTATCAGCGCAGTATCCAGGTATTTCAGGAAAGCCTCTGTGGTAATTGTCTTAAAGGCATGTTCATTAAAATACCTGGCAAGAAATTTATCAAACTCATCCCTACCGGCATTCAGCTCGATAAGTTGCAGAAAAAGTGCACCTTTCTCATAGGCAATATCCGTAAGGCCATCATCGGGGTCGCGGCCTGTCAGGTCTAATTTCAAACGGGTGTCTTTGCTGCTTTCACCCATCTCACTTACTTCAGTCACGAGGTCCTGGTAGCCAAGTTCCCACAGCATATCGGTATAACTCTTGCCCAACATACGTTCTGTGATGCGCCTTTCGAAATAAACGGTAAAACCCTCGTTCAGCCAGAAATCATTCCAGGTGGCATTAGTCACCAGATTGCCGCTCCAACTATGGGCCAGTTCATGGGCTATCAGGTTCACCAGAGAGCGGTCTCCGGCAATTATTGTTGGCGTAGCAAAGGTCAACCTGGGGTTTTCCATGCCACCTATCGGGAAACCGGGTGGCAACACGATGACATCATACCTGCCCCAGCGGTATGGGCCATACAATTGCTCCGCAGCATCTACCATACGACCAACATCGGCCAGTTCCCACGCAGCTTTATCTATCATTCCCGGCTCTGCATAAACACCTGTGCGGTCGTCAATCTCGCGGAATGCTATATCGCCGACAGCAAGTGCCATGAGATATGCGGGAATAGGTGTATCCATGGTAAAGCTATACACACCGCTATCATTCTTTGCCTGCGGATTTTCTGCGCTCATCAAAGCCATCAACCCTTTTGGTACAGTTACTTTAGCATTGTAGGTGAAGCGGATGCCCGGCCCATCGGCAGAGGGAATCCATGAACGGGCGTAGATAGACTCAGACTGCGTGAAAAGGAATGGCTTCTGTTTATCGTGTGTCTGCTGTGGGTCGAGCCATTGCAAAGCACGGGCACTTTTACCCGTTTTATAACACACCATTACTGTAGCTGAGTTGTCCTTAATAGGGATGTGCAGCGCGCTGCCGAAGAACCGTATGAGTGAATCAAGAACAAACTTTACTTCATTGCCATCGACAAATACCTTGTCAATGGTGAGGTCGTAGGTATCAAGTGTCAGTGTCTTGACCTTTGATTTGTTTTGAATCGTCCATAGTGCGCAGCCCCTTATCTGCTTGTTTTGCATATCCACCTCTATATCCAGGTCAAGGTGTTTCATTTCCACTTGGTCAGCATTGGATAGCGTATGCACGTCCTTAGCAACGGCTACAGAATCGTTAGCCGGCTTTTGTTGTTTAGCGGTTTGGGGGCTATTGCATGCAAACAAACATGAGAGCACAGCTAATACGAGCGAAATATTCTTCATATGTATTTAATAAAGCTATAAATGTAAACATTTAGTACGAGGCGTGGTTATTCTGCCTCTTTTTGAGCCAGATTTGCCCATGTGGTGCCGGAATAGCTTGTCCAAACCAACCAGAGGAAAACACAAGAAAGGACGAGGAATATAATCTTAAGCACTAAGAAATCGACGGCAAGGTAATGCCCCAGACCCAGTACTGCAGGAATAAACAATGAAATCATTGATTTCATAACGCGAGCGCCGCTTTGCTTCATCTGCTCAAGAACAGAGAACGGCAGATATCTGAAATTGATGCGTGCTATGCTGACAATAAATACAAGCACGTTTACAAATGCCAAAAGAACATCCCAAATTGAAGAAAGGCCCCATGTGTATATTACAAAAACGGAAATAAGCAAAAAGAACGGTAAGAAGAACTTAACCACCATAGCTTTGAAAGCACCTATCATTACTCTCCCCGGAACAGAAATCGGGGCGGAATAATATATCCACGAGGCCTTATGCTGCTCTGAAACACACAGGTAAGTAAGCGCAGTTATCATTACGAAAGACGACATGTACATAAGCATCAGGTTCATATGTGTTTCGCCCAGATGCGCATAGGCTTCGCTGAATGTCGCCTCTTTGTTTTGAAGTATCAGGTAAATGAAGTAGATAGGAATAAATGCGAACGAAGGATATACGCGCATACGGAATGACCTGCTACGTGATGTTTGCAGCCACCCCATCATAAAACCGGCACGCGCTTCGTCGGTTCTGTTGAAGGCATAAGCTAACTTTTGGTAGAACCGGTCTTTAACAATCGTATGTTTGGCGCCAGAACCTTCGCCCGTGTCTACTACATCTATCCCACCTATGCGACGCGCAAACTGAGGTGTCAGGTATTTCACAAGTATAAATATGCAACCGACAGGCACTATTATGGCAAGCACGCTATAGATACCTGATCCGGTAAGCAAGACCGGCTCCCCTATCCAAGACCAACAAGAAGCCAGCCAGTATGGAGGTGTGTACTTAAGCCATGGAAAGTTGGTAATTACCAAATCTACAGGATCGCTCCTGTCAAAGGCGCGGGGAACAAGATAAACTACAGCAAAAAAGACAACAGATGTAATCACCTGAAAATAGTTAATTACATCCTGGAATTTCTCCGGTTTTGCCAGGCGCAATACAAGAAGATAAACACTGTTGACGAGAAAAAGTGTCATGAAGACAAGGAGCAATAGCGGAAGAGGGAATAGTACTGCAGACTTCCAGCCATCAACAATGCCCAGCACAATCCAGCCGGGCAGCGCCATTGGCAATACGACCCGGAAGAGGTAAATAAACACGTGCAGCAATCGGGCCAATACGAGCGTTTTATCATTTACAGGCCTCGGGAAAAGAACATACTTATCCCTTGCATCAAACAAAACGTTAGAAAAATCTGTTATAAGCATGAATGTGATTACAGACAGGAACAGGAAAAAATAAACGGTAAGTGAAAATATCCTATCATGGACAACCATAATGGGCATCATATAAAAGAACCCCATAGCAAGCGCTATAACAAAATTGGTAATGGAACCATATTTCCGGTCTTTCTTTTGTTTCTGGTTGCGCATAAGGGTGACAGGCTTACGGTCATCCAGCATCAAGCGCACATTAAGGATAGCCCGTAATTGCTCCACATCAGCCCCCATGCTCCGCCAAATGGCGGAAGGCAGCATTACAAGAAAGAGAAAAAATTTATTCATCGGCCCAAATCGGAATATAAAGGTATTTAAACACTACACAGGTCTACCTGGCCATTGCAGCCGCTAAATCGTCGGCTATGCGTACCTGGTCACCATTTGATGTAAGGCGTGAGAATATCTGTTCCAGTGTATCAGAATTATCGCGCTTCAATTGGTCAATGGTGCCATCTGCAATAATGCTTCCATTGTCAATCAGCACTATCCTATCTGATACCTTTTCCACTACGTCCATCATATGCGAGCAATAAAGAATAGTTTTACCTTCCTGCTTCATTGCCTGCAGCAGCTCTTTAACCAGTATTACAGCATTTGCATCGAGCCCGGAAAGCGGCTCGTCCATTATAACAATAGATGGATTATGCAACAGGCCGGAAGTGATGAGAACCTTTTGCCTCATACCTTTTGAAAAGCTGTCCATACGCTGATCGATATTGCCCTGCAAGCCAAAGGACGCCAGCATTTTCTGTGACCTTTCTTCAATGACATGGTCGGCAAGGTGATGCAACTTGCCGACAAAAGTCAGGTATTCGCGCGGGGTAAGTAAATCGTACAACTCAGCCAATTCAGGTATGTACCCTATTTTGCTCTTCACCTCGAGCACACTATCGCGCAGGTTTTTACCCAGCACGATAACCTCACCGCTGTAGTCATGTATTATACCGGTAATTATTTTTACGGTTGTAGATTTACCGGCACCATTCGGACCAATGTAACCAATTATCTGCCCCGGGTAAATATCAAGGTTGATATTATTCAGAACAACCTTTTCGCCATATTGCTTATTTAACTTTCTTACCGTAATAATTGGCTCCATGAAATAAAATTAACTTATTGTTTTATCAACCTGAAAGCGTGATTCCACTTCCCGTTCAAAATTCCGGGAATGCACCAGAGCATACATAAAGGTTCTATTGCCCTTGCCCCTGTGGCTTTGCCCATACCCTCTACCTCCCAGCCAAATTCATCGAGGATACCCCGTACTTTCTTTTTAGCGTCGTCATTATTACCACAAATGAACATGGTAGGTTTTTCGGCAAACGGAGGGTCTACCATGTAGGCATTGCCCACACAACTGAATGCTTTTACAAAATGTATCTCCGGAAACCGGTATTGCAACTGCTCCATGAGCGACTCGTCCAAATTGGTAAAAAACTTGATTACCCCATTTTCTGGCGGAGCGTCTGCTATCGGGTTGGTTGTATCTATTACTGTCTTCCACTGCAGGTTTTGTGGACCCGCTTCATCTATGGCTTTAGCGGCGGCTGACCCTTTTACGGCCAGCACTACTATCTTACCGTATTTTGCGGCATCCTCAAAACTGCCAACATGAGCTTTCTCGCCCCCTTTTTCTTTCCATTCGCTTAATTTTGTTACATCACGCGTACCCATCATTACTTCATAGCCATGCTTCAGAAAACCATTGCCCAATGTGCGGGCCACTACACCTGAACCTATGATACCTATTTTTCTCATCCTTGTAATTTTTCGGGAAAATTAAGGTAAAAATTGAAGCAAACAAGAATGGGAGTATTATTCTTTGTTATGGCTTTATTTCATTTAGCCGTACATCAATAGAAAATGCCGGACTACTTGCCGGCATTTTCAAAAAAAACTAAAGATCATTTACTCTCTCATCATTTCTTCAATCACGGTAGCTATATCTTCTGCATTGGGTTTCGAGAAATAATCGCCATCGGTAGCATATGCCGGACGGTGCGCCTTCGCGGTTATTGTGCGCGGCGCCACGTCCAGCCATTTGTAGCCGCCCTGTTTTTCCATCACATGCTGGAACATATAAGAGGTGGCACCACCGGGCACATCCTCATCAATAAATACTATTCTATTAGTTTTTTCAAGCGACTGCACAATCATGTGGTTTATGTCAAAGGGCAGTAATGTGCACACGTCTATCACCTCACAACTGATACCCTGCGGCGACAGGTAATTGTTTATCGCTTCTTCTATGATACGCAAGGTCGATCCGTAGGAAACAATGGTTATGTCCGTCCCTTCCCTTACTACCTCCGGCACACCAAATGGTACTGTGAAAGAATCAAGGTTGACGGGAACACGCTCTTTAAGGCGGTAGCCATTCAGGCATTCAATAACCAGTCCCGGCTCATCGCTGCGCAATAGGGTATTATACATACCTGCTGCCTGTGTCATATTCCTGGGCACGCAGAGGTACATTCCCCTGAGTGAATTGATGATCAGACCCATTGGTGAGCCACTATGCCATATCCCTTCAAGCCTGTGGCCGCGTGTGCGCACAATGATGGGGCATTTCTGCCCGCCGCGGGTGCGGTATTGCAGCGTGGCCACATCGTCGCTGAGGGGCTGCAGGCCATATAACAGGTAGTCGAGGTATTGTATCTCGGTTATGGGGCGCAGGCCACGCATTGCCAAGCCTATACCCTGCCCTATTATGGATGCCTCGCGTATCCCCGTATCGGTCACACGCATCACACCGTATTTATCCTGCAATCCAGCAAAACCCTGGTTCACGTCACCTATCTTGCCAAGATCTTCACCAAAGGCTACCACAGCGGGGTTTGTGGCAAAGATGTGGTCGAAATATTTATTCAGTATCTCATAACCATTAAGTGAGGTTGGCTCCGCATCATATTGTGCCGGTACTTCGCTCACTTTCATAGCGCTATGACGCGACTCTGAGTGCAGATGAGATGAGAACTTATCATTATTGTCTGCCTGAATATAGCTGTAGAAATTGCGCAATGCCCTTACCGCTTCATTGTCCACCGGGCATAGGCTCAGCACCTTTCTCACAGATTGCATCACATCCTTACGGATAGGCTCACGGATGGCTGTAAGCTCCTGTATAATCGTGGCTATTGCAGGGGCGTTGTCGCCTGCCTCATATACCACCTGCCCAGCCAGCCTGGCAGCCTGCTGTATCTGTTCTTTTATTGGTGATATAAAGTCTTCCCATGCCCTTTGTTTCGCTTCACGGGTTATGGTCTTCGCTTCATTTTCTATGTCCGTTACCTCCTGTTCGTTGGCGATTTTATTGTCCACCAGAAACTGGCGCATGCGGGCTATGCAATCCCATTCTTTCTCCCACTCCAGCCGCTCTTTACTTTTATATCGCTCATGCGAACCCGATGTGGAGTGCCCTTGTGGTTGCGTAAGCTCCTGCACATGGAATATGGCGGGGATATGCGTTTCGCGAACGCGGGCTATCCCCTGCTGTATGGTTTGCACCAGGCCGGGGTAATCCCAGCCTTTTACAGTATAAATATTAATACCGCCTTTTTTATCGTCCCACTGCATACCTGCAAGCGCGTCGGAAATGGAATTCTTCGTGGTCTGGTATTTCCGAGGAACGGATATACCATAACCATCATCCCATACGAATACAGCCAATGGCACCTGTAGCACACCTGCAGCATTCACACTCTCCCAAAACAAACCTTCGGAAGTGGATGCATCACCTATGGTACAGAAAACAACCTCATTGCCTTTATTGGTAAATTTCTCAAAACCGCTTTGCAGTTCATCAATGTTCCTGTATAGCTTTGATGCATAAGCCAGACCGAGCGCCCTTACCATTTGGCTGCCCGTAGGCGATGTGTCGCTGGATGAATGTGGTTCTTTTGTAAGATCCTTCCAATCGCCATGCTCATCGAGCCAGCGGGTGCCAAAGTGGCCGTTCATCATTCGGCCCGCAGAGGCAGGTTCATTTTCAGTGCTGGTGTCTGCATACAACTGTGCAAAGAACTTCTGGAAGTCGCTCATGCCGGTGGCAAACATCAAAGTCTGATCCCTGTAATAACCGGAACGGATATCACCCGGTTTAAAACATTTGGCAAGGGCTATTTGCGCCAATTCCTTGCCATCGCCGAAAATGCCGAATTTGGCCTTACCGGTCAGCACTTCGCGGCGCCCCATAAGGCTGGCTTCCCTGCTGGCCACAGCAAGGCGATAATCCTCAAGCACCCCTTGCTTGAATTCTTCAAAAGATAACCTAACAGACTTCGAATTTGCAGCAACCTCAGGCATAAGAATATGGCTTAAACTCATTACTATACAAAGATAGGGTTATGCACTAAAAATAGGAAATAGGCGTTAGTTCATAAATAATATTACTATATAGCTTATTCATTATTTTTATGAAAATACCACAAATGTGGTATATGCAGTATACTTTGTAGTATTATTTTTGACCTAATAAAATTCAAAATGAAACAGTTGTACATTTTCTTGTTATTATGTATTGCATCCATTAATGCACAGGCCCAGGTAAAGCTGGAAGAAATAGTGAAACCGGGAACAAAACTGATATATACAGTAAAGGCACAGGGCTCCACATATGATTTTATAGTTACTGTAAAGGATGTAAAGGGCAAAACGTTTGACTGGGAAATGACCAAGCCTGCCGATATGAAGGGCTCTATAAACCACACGGATAAAGCATTGCAGAACGCCTACAAAATGTATAACTACTTCCACTCGGAAGAAAGGACGCTGGACGACCAGACGCTGGCCGTATGGCTAAGCCAAAAGCTCTTTAAATCGCTGGTAAAAGGTGAAGCAATAAAAATATGTATGTATAGCCCAACCGACCCGCCAGCGACCATGAAACAATTTATGGACGGCGAATACCTGGTAAAAGTGGACGGCAACGGGTACAAAATGTATGACAAGTGGGTGAAACCGGCAAAAAAACTAAAAGATGGTAAATGGATGATAGACCCTGCAAGCGACGATGCTTTTACCTACTACAACTCACCATCATTCCCTATCATATTAAGGATGCACACAGATTTTGAACTTGCCCTCAGAGAGATCAGGACAAAATAGTGCATATCAATACAGGAGCATCAATTATGTTGTTTTTAACCATAAAATATATCCCATGGCTTTCCTGATCATAGGTATTGGACTGTTCATCGTTTTGATAGTGGGCATGAGAAGGCAAATGAAAAAGAAATAGATCAGCTGCAATATTTTGCGGTAATATGATCTCATTGTAAAAACCAACATCATTCAAACAACCTCAATTGCCAGCTATTCTTTTTAGCAGGCGCTTTCTGTTCATTAAAATTAGAGAGGGATATACCCAGCAGCCTCACTTTTTTATCCACTAGGTCTGCAAGCTGCATCAATTGCCGGGACGTATCTGCTATAGCCTCCATATCTGATACCGGGGACTGAAGGGAAATACTCCTGGTTATCTGTTTAAAATCATGGTACTTAATTTTCAGGGTCACTGTTCTGCCTTTTAGTTCATAGCGCTGCAGCCTGTCGCTCACTATCTTAGCAATCTTGTCGAGTTCAGCGTGCATCTCGTCAATACTTGTGAGATCGTATGGAAATGTATCTTCGGCCCCTACGGATTTGCTTTCCCGTTCAGACACGACTTCTCGGTCATCTACCCCACGAACTATATTATAATAAAAATGGCCGACCTTGCCAAAACGGGTTACTAAGTCTTCTTCAGTCAGCTTCTTCAGATCGGCACCTGTGTATAGGCCCATACCTTTCATTTTATCGGCTGTGACCTTACCCACACCGAAGAATTTTTCCACCGGCAGTTTTTCCATAAACTCCTCAACCTGAGCCGGGGCAATGAATGTAAGTCCGTCAGGTTTGTTGAGGTCAGAGGCTACCTTGGCAACAAATTTATTTATGGACACACCTGCGGATGCAGTCAGTTGCAATTCGTTTTTTATAGCCTGTCTTATCTGGCGGGCAATCTCTATTGCAGACCCTATATTCTGCTTATCTGTCGTCACATCAAGATAGGCCTCATCCAAAGACAGCGGCTCAATATGATCAGTGTACCTGTGAAATATCTCCCTTATCTTTCCGGAAACCTCTTTATAGGCCGCAAAACGTGGGTAAATAAACAGCACTTCGGGGCATAACTCAAGTGCTTTTTTTGAAGGCATGGCGCTGCGGATACCAAACTTCCTTGCCTCGTAGCTGGCAGCCGCTACCACTCCGCCCCGCCCCTGTGGAGGGCCGCCGACTACCAATGGCTTTCCTCGGTATTCAGGATTATCCCGCTGCTCCACAGAAGCGTAAAAAGCATCCATATCTATATGAATGACCTTACGCTGCTTACGTATTTCCTCCTGCATATTTGCCAAGCATTTCCATAAACCGTTCCCTCGGTATCATCCTGGCACCAAGGCTTTCCAGATGGGCGGTATAAACCTGGCAATCTATCAGCACAATACCCCGTGCACCAAGCTCCCGCACCCAATTTATAAAAGCAAACTTACTGGCATTGTTCCTTAAACTGAACATACTTTCACCAAAGAACATCTTCCCCAGCAAGATACCATAAAGACCACCAACCAATTGCCCATTATGCCATGTCTCGGCGCTATGTGCGTAGCCCGCATGATGCAATTCCGTGTAAGCAGTTTCTATATCATCGCTTATCCATGTGCCATCCATGCCTTTTCGGACTGTATTACGACAGCAATGTATCACTTCACGAAAAGCACTATTTACCCTAAATTCATATTCACCCTTTCGCAACACCTGCCCCATGCTCTTGCTTACTCTCAGTTCATCGGGGAACAACACGAAACGCGGATCGGGCGACCACCACAGCGGCGGTTCATCATCATTATACCACGGAAATATTCCACTTCTATAGGCAAGCAGCAGCCTATCTACACTCAGGTCGCCGCCCACAGCCAACAGGCCATCCGGATCGGCATAACCAACAGGCGGAAACCACAAACGCTCATCCAGTAAATGCATGTTTTTTGTAAAAAATTACCGGCAAGATAGCATTAATACATCTTCTTTATTTGAAGCAACATTTCAATATCCTGGACTGCCTTTTTGTTCTTTACTTCAATCCTGAATCCCCTCCCCTCTCCATAGACCGGGGCCGACCTGATGACCTCTTTTATCTCTTCACGGATAGCGGACTTCCACACTTCGTTAGCGGCCTTTTCGCCCAAAACAAAAGAAGCCTTGAAAAAACCAGTGCACGGCATCAAATATATGATAGCGCGCTTTTTATCCTTGATGCGCATGTTCCAACCCGCTTTAGAATAATTCCACTCTTCCCTGCAGCCCGGGAAAAGTCCAAAGGTATACTCAGACAGGTGTACCCATACGGTATACATTTTACTCAGAGCTATTCGCAAATCATCGTCACCCGGTCGTTTTTCCTCGTCGGTAAATGTACTTTTATCCATAAGAACTCCAATTAGCTATCACCATTCTCCGGCATAATCCAGAGGATCTGTTGATCGTGATTTAAGGTATTGATATTTTGTTGCAATGATCTGCCTTATATGCAAATAATCGTGAGCTATCCAGTTGTGCATAATAAGGCTGGCTGGTATAGGCCCCACTTTCGGGTGCACATACACATTCTCCCATCGTATGTTCTCCAGATTCTCGAGATAGTCTACCGATGCTTCACGCTCCTTAAGGAATTTTTCAAGCATTTCATTATAATCTCTGTCCATGTAGAATCTGTCTTTCACCCACGCTTGCGGGTCTATCTTAGGCATCGGTTCATTGGGCGTATCTAATATGTGCTTTACCCTGGCCCTGAAATCTTCGCGCTCTTCATCACACAAATGGCATAGTATTTCTAAAAGACACCATTTATCAGGCTGTGGCCGCCAGATGAACTGAGCTGGCTCTATACCTTCAAATAAATTTTTAAAAACTTCTTTGTTCCTGCTTAGCTCAGCCGCAATTTCTAAGTGGTTCATTTTGAAATATTTACTGGATTTAAGGCATCAATAATATCGTCGTGGCACGATTTTTATTGAAAAAATGAATTTAATTCATGAAATAAAATTCACGACAAATTACAGTTATTTGTTTAATTTGAACTGTTAATGAAATGTGATTTAACCTTAAAAAGAATATTTTTTACTAAATAATTAAAACGAAACTATGAAAATCAGTATCGAACTGGAGGTAGATGAGCTGACCTGGAATAACTATAGAGAACTTGGGCCGGATAAGAAACAGCGTTTAATAGAACAGGTGAGTGAAATGCTTAAAACGGCTGTAAACAATGAGCGTATCGCAAAACTGAAGAAACTGTTGCAGGAACTACAAAACAATTCAGGGGGCACCAACTTTGATGCGGAAATACTTTATGAAATATTAAGAACGGAAGACGAATAACACAGGTCGCATCCAAAAGCCACAAATCAGCCACGCACTATACTGAAAAAGAACTGCCACAGCCACAGGTAGAACTGGCATTAGGGTTATTAAAGACAAAGCCCCTTGCGTTAAGCCCATCAGAAAAATCGACTTGCATTCCATATAGATAAATACCATGAGCTGTTTTCACCAGCACTTTAATACCTTCTATTTCGTGGATTTCGTCGTCAGCTTCCTGCTTATCAAATCCTAAAACATAGCTAAGACCAGAGCAGCCGCCGCCTTTGACGCCAATTCTCAGGTACATTCCATTATCGAAACCCGGCTCGTTCATCAGTCTCTTCACTTCTGCTACAGCCTTTTCAGTCAACTTCACCGGCGCACTTGTCAATAATTCCATAGGGGGGACATTTAGTTTATGCAAATTTACGATTAGTTTACAGCCCTGCCAAATACAGACCCCTAAAGTATTACTAATAGTTATACTGCTATCAAGTGAAAGTTAGCTATATATGGCTACTGTATTTCAAGATTTTGCCTTTTACTTTTTGGATTTTAAATTACTTTTGCTGACCTAAAAAAATACAAAGTATGGCTGAGTCATTAGAAGAAATAATAGATGGAGTGTCCTCAAATATGAAAAAAGCCATCGGGCACCTTGAATCAGAAATAAGTAAGATACGGGCAGGAAAAGCCACACCACAGATTGTGGACGGGATACATGTGGACTACTATGGCAACCCTACCCCACTTCAGCAGGTGGCCAATGTGACCATACCCGATGCCCGCACCATCAGCATACAACCATGGGAAAGGAATATGCTCGCCCCTATTGAAAAGGCAATAATGGCAGCCAACATAGGCCTCACACCGCAGAATGACGGCACCTACATACGCCTCTTTCTGCCGCCACTTACAGAAGAACGCCGCAAGGACCTCGTGAAACGCGTTTACGGCGAAGGTGAACATGCGAAAGTGGCTGTGCGTAATATCAGGAGGGACAGCATAGAACAAGTGAAAAAACTGCAAAAAGACGGACTTAGTGAAGATATTGCCAAAGATGGCGAAGCCCGCATACAAGGCATAACCGATAAGCATATCGTGCTGGTAGACCAGCATTGCAAGGATAAGGAAAAAGAGATAATGACCGTTTAAGTGCCGGAATTGGTAATCAGACGTTTGTAAAATGGATTGCATCCGTCTTTCCTTACAAATGTGCATCCCTACAAATTCCAAACTGCTGAAAAAATGGACAAGCTGCAAAAAGAAATACTGTTGCTGTTATCCATACCTGTTTATGTGATACTCATTTCGCTGGAAATAATACTGAGCAATTTCAGGCATAGTAAGCTCTATACCTGGAAGGAGACAGTAATGAATCTATACCTGAATCTGCTCAATTCAGGATTAGACCTGCTGCTACGTATATTCATTGGTTTCGCCACACTCAACTACTTCTACCAATATCATATTACTATTGACTGGAACCCGGTTGTGTACTGGGCGGTGTTGCTATTGGGGGAAGATCTGCTCTTCTGGACAGAGCATTATGTGGACCATAGCTGCAGATTGTTCTGGGCGGTGCATGTCACGCACCATTCATCGCCTGAATACAACCTGACCACAGGCTTCAGGTCATCTGTGCTGATGCCGGTTTACAAATACCTCTATTTCATCCCGCTTGTCTTGCTTAACTTCCGCCCCATTGATGTGATATTCATGTATTCGGCCACTCAAATCTATGGCATACTGGTGCACACACAGTATGTAAAAAAACTACCAGCCTGGATAGAGTATTTTTTCGTCACCCCATCGCACCACAGGGTTCACCATGCCAGCAATATACCATACCTTGATAAGAACATGGGGATGGTCTTCATCATCTGGGATAGGCTCTTTGGCACCTTTCAGGAAGAAATGAGGGATGAAGTACCTCATTACGGAATAACTAAACCAGTTGAAAAACCTCACCACCCAATACATATTATTACCCACGAATGGAAAGATATAGGTAAAGACCTGGCTAAAGCACATTCACTGAAAGGCAAGCTCAACTACCTCTTTCGCCCGCCGGGTTGGAGCCATGACGGAAGCACACGAACATCGAAGGAACTACAGGCAGAATGGAAGCGTATTAACTCATAGACCAGCTCATTCATAATTTTTCGGCATTTTTTTCGTTATTGATGCTAAACCATGTAGCTATGGTCATACGCAGTTTATTTCCAGTATTCATTACATTGCTGTTCTTATCTTGCGACAGGCCGGAATGCAAAAACACAAACCCGATATTTGATAGTTATGATCACAGCACTAAAGAATACGAGGCCGAACTAATAAAGCAACTAAATGCACATCCCAAATACCTGACATATTGGATCGACATGTTTACCGAAAACAAGAACAGGTATTACATGAGGATAGACGTACAAGGACACAACCTCTGCGCAAAAATGAATTTGGATATTACTGAATCAGACAGGTTTCCCCATCATAAAAAAACTACAGCAAAGCCTGAAGGTGGCTATGGTTATTGTGGGGCCGAACTAAGTGGCCTGGTTTACCACATCGACTCATCGAACGGAAACTATAATTTTATTTTTGACGATGTAGTTTGGGTCGTAGATTAATATATTTGCATAATGAAATATTTACTTACCCTTTTCTCGGCAATTCTCTTAGTTTCATGCGGCAGCGACAAGCCCGAATGCACCAACTACAACAAACGATTTGAACGCTATGGCCCCAAAAGCAATGAGTATAAAGCCGAACTGGCACGACAATTGCATTTGCGGAATTTCCAGGATATACGCTACTACATAGACAAGTATGAGGAAATAGATGGCAAACCGTTCATGACAGTAGACATCATTGGTTACGAACTATGTGCGAAGGGGTACATTGACATCAAGAACCCCAATAAAATGCAGCAATTCAAAAATGTAAAGGGATTATCATACTCCGGCGCCGAACTCATTAACTTCCAATACAAAATTGACACCATAGACGGCAACATCGTCTATTTGTTTGAGGAGGGTACCATTGTAGATTAAGGCCAGCTTACAAGCCACCCAGCTTTAATATCTTCTTATACTCAGCATCGCTTACGGGGCTTACCGACAACCTTCCTATACGCACCAGAGCCATTTGCTCAAAAGCCTTATCAGCCTTGAGTGCAGCAAGCGTTACCGGCGATGGCAGTGCTTTTACCGGCTTCAGGTCCACCACCACCCAATTTGCATCATCGGTTGTCGGATCCTGGTAAGCCTCCTTCACTACTTCAGTTATGCCCACTATTGCCATACCTTCATTACTATGATAGAACAAGACCTGGTCGCCTTTTTTCATAGACCGCATATTGTTTCGGGCTGCATAATTGCGCACACCATCCCAGGTCGCTTTTTTATCCTTTACAAGTTGCTCCCAACTGTAGGTACTTGGTTCTGATTTTACAAGCCAGTAGTTCATAGCATCAAAAATATATAATGCAGGTCAAAATAACACCAACGCCGCATTTATTTAACCACGGCTACAGGGTACGATACACCCGGCGTATGAAGAAATAACAGGCAGCAGGCACATGTCTGAGCTACAGTATACGACAGAAACTGGAACCTGATTGTATCGCCTTCGGCAGGACCAACAAACTGGCAGGGGTTTGCCACCTTGAATACATTATTATAGGTAACGTGTGGTGTCTTATTACTATCCACCCAGGTGTTCTGCCCTACACCACTTGTATCCAGCACCTGTATCACCGCCTGGCAACATACATTATGAATGACCACCCCCTTATACACACCTGATGTGGGCTTAATACTTTTTTTCGAGCATTTAAAACCGGTGAGGGTAAAGAACACTACCATAACCAACAATAGTTTCCTCATAAAAAGTTTATTTCTCTCTTAACAGCAAAAAGTTTGCCAAATCCATCAGAGGATCCTTCCGTTTTGCCGGCACAGCCAGTTCCTCAAGACAGTTAAAAGCCTTTTGCGAATATGAGGCCACCGCGTCGCGGCAGGCAGCATCGGCACCTGTTTCGGTATAAATGGCCAGCATGACCTTTACTTTATCATCTCCGTCATTTTGCAGCAGCCGCTCCATTTCAGCTCGCTGTGCAGGCTGCGCAAGTTCAAGGGCTTTTACATGAAGAAATGTTTTTTTGTTTGCTTTTATGTCGCCTCCATTCTGCTTGCCCAGTTTTTCCGGGTCGCCAAAAGCATCGAGGTAGTCATCCTGCAATTGGAACGCTATACCGATATTCTTACCGAACTCGTATAGTTTAGTGGCGCTGTCGCCAAAAGCACCGCCCACTACCGCGCCTATCTTCAGGCTCCCTGCCAGCAGCACCGATGTTTTCAGGGTTATCATATGCAGGTACTCCTCTATGCTCACGTCTTTCCGTGCCTCAAAATCCATATCCAATTGCTGCCCCTCACACACCTCTATTGCCGTTTTATTGAACACACGCAATACCTGAGGCAGGTTTGTCTTTATTTTCGCCAGGTGATCGTAGGCGTAAATACTCATTACATCGCCGCATAATATACCCGCGGTAAGGCCATATTTTGCGTGTATGGTAGGATTGCCCCGCCTTAGCGGCGCTTTGTCCATTATATCATCATGTATCAGCGTAAAATTGTGGAACAACTCTATACCAAAAGCTGCCTGCCAGGCATCTTCATTTATCCCGTCGAAAAGCTCATTTGCCATCAGGCACAGCACCGGGCGCACTCTCTTACCACCCAGGCTGAGCAGGTAACGGCAGGGGTCATACAACGTAGCAGGCGACAGCGGGAATGGTAATGAGGCGATGTATCGTTCTTCAAAAAGTTTTGCCAGGTCCGTAAAAGAATGCATTTATCTTTTTTTATGTTTAGTATTTTTTTTCTTGTGCTTGTCACTGCCTTTTATGCTGCGCTTTTGCTTCCCCAAATGTACATTATCCAGCGACAATGCGGTCCGCTTCCTGCTGCCTTGCGGCATTTCCAGCAGTTCATAGTCTATCTGGCGTTTCGCCAGGTTTGCTGCTGCCACGCGTACCTTTACCTTATCGCCCATGGCAAAGCGCAGGCCTGTGCCCCTGCCCACCAATGCATAATCTCCCTCACTGAAAACAAAGTCATCAATCTCTGCGAGGCTGATTGAAGATACCATCCCTTCGCATTTATGGGCCACAGTCTCTGCCCAGAAGCCAAAACTCGCCACCCCGCTTATCACTGCCTCAAATTCTTCGCCCACATAGTCTTGCATAAATTCCACCTGCTTGTATTTATTGGCCGACCGTTCGACCTCCATAGCCCGTCGCTCCTGATCGGAGCAGTGGCGGCACTGTGCCTCCAGATGCTTAACAGGGCGGGCTGTACCTTCCAGGCATTGCTGTAGTATACGGTGTACAAGCACATCAGGGTAACGGCGTATGGGCGATGTAAAATGGCAGTAGTGCTCGAACCCCAGCCCATAGTGCCCTATATTATCGGTAGTATATACTGCTTTCGACATCGTGCGAATACCCAATTGCTCCAGCACATGCTGCTCCGGCTTACCCTGCACTGTTGCCAGCATTTCATTGAATGACTTTGCAATGCTGGCTGGGGTCTTCAGGTCAAATTTCACACCGAAACGTGCGGCAAACATGGTAAACAACCTGAGCTTATCTTCATCCGGCACATCATGCACACGGTACGGGAAAGGTATTTTCTCTTCTTTATATTCCTGTGCGCCTACATATTCCGCTACGGTTCTGTTGGCCAGCAGCATAAATTCTTCTATAAGTTGGTGAGCTTCTTTGCTTTCTTTCACTATTATGCCTATCGGCCTGCCCGATTCATCCAGCTCAAAACGCACCTCCTGTGACGAAAAATTGATAGCCCCTTTTTTGAAACGCTGCGCCCGAAGGTTTTTCGCTATGCTGTTGAGCATATGTATCTCCTGCTCATGATCACCGGTGGCGCCTTCTATTATCTCCTGCACTTCTTCGTAGGCAAAACGGCGGTCAGAATGAATGATAGTTTTACCTATCCAGTGATCCCTTACTTTGCCTTCTTTGTTTATTTCAAAAATAACCGAAAAAGTATATTTATCCTCATGCGGCCTCAGCGAGCAAAGCTCATTCGACAGGCGCTCCGGCAGCATAGGCGATACCCTGTCGGGCAAATAAACGCTGGTAGCGCGGCGATAGGCTTCCTTATCCAGCGCGGAGCCGGATTCTATATAGTGCGATACATCGGCTATATGCACCCCCACTTCAAACCATCCCCCCTTCAGTTCCCGGAAGGAAAGTGCATCATCAAAGTCCTTTGCGTCTACCGGGTCTATCGTCATCGTCAGGATATTGCGAATGTCCTTACGCTTTTTAATCTCCTGCTTATCCACGCCCTCAGGATATCGCGCTGCATCTTCCAGCACATCGTCAGGAAAGCTAAGCGGAAAGCCATTTTCCACCAGCAGCCCCTGCATGGCTATTTCATTCACCGATTCGTTGGTAAGCACGCTCACTATCTCCCCTACCGGGTTCTTAGTCTTGCCCGTCCACTCTACCACCCGCGCCATGGCGTGATCGCCATTTTTGGCACCGTTGAGCAGGTGCAGCGGAATGAAAATATCTACAGGCATTTTATCGCTTTCCGGCACCAGGAATGCAAAGTGCTGGTGCACCTCAACCCTGCCGCTGAATTCCGACTGTTTCCTCCGCACCACTTCGATTATCGTCCCCTTCAGGCGCCTGTTATTATCGGCATAGCCCCTCACCTCCACCTTCACATCATCTCCGTTCAGGGCGTTACCTATGCCATCCCGCTCTATCATTATGTCAGTTTCCAGATCGGGCACCACCACAAAGCCCATTCCGCTCCGTGTTACTTCTAACCTTCCGCTATATGTTTTCTTGCCTGAACTTTGGTCTTTAGTCTTTCTCTTGCTGTTCTTTGCCATCTTTCCGCTTTAATTCCCATAAAGTTAGCCTGTATCAGTCAATTTGCAGCCCCCGCATGTTAAAATGAGGCCAAAATACTCCCATTACTAAAGAATAAGTTTGTTTACTAATCCCCCAGCCCCTACATTTGCACCCACATCGCGAGGTAGAGCAGCGGTAGCTCGTCGGGCTCATAACCCGAAGGTCATAGGTTCGATCCCTATCCTCGCTACAGGAAAAAAAGCCAATCATTTTTGATTGGCTTTTTTCATTTTATCCAGTGGCAAACAAAATATTATATATATCATTTCCCAATACAACAATTAAATTTCGTCGGCAAATATTGTATAAAATGAAGGTGTGCGTGGTGATTACTATTGTTGGTTTGAAACGATAAGTGTGACTGTGGAGTTTAGACCACAAATGAGGGAGAAGATTTATTAATAGCTGATACAGATCAACTTTTCCTACCTGCAGATGCAGTAATTTACAGGAATAATGCAGCGACATTGATACAGGCAGCTAATAAGATTGTAGCAAAGGTGATAGGTGCCGGAAAAGAATATGAAGCAGGCAACACAGTAATAACCGCATTGCAGGCGAGCTCGGTTGATTTGCGTTCAGGAGAACTTACGCTTATTATAGGCCCCTCCGGGTCCGGCAAAACCACATTACTGTCGCTGTTAGGTTGTGTAATTTATCCCAGCTTTGGTGAAGTATGGATTGACGGCATTAAAGTCAACGAGTTGAATGAAAAAAGTCTGGCACAAATAAGGCTCAAAAAGATAGGCTTCGTTTTTCAAAAGTTCAACCTTATTGCTCCACTCACCGCTCTTGAAAATGTGATGATGCCGCTAATTCTGCAAGGCATCAATGAAAATGAAGCAAAAACAAAAGCTGTTGCCGCGCTGGAAAAGGTAGGTATGGGCGACCGAATGAAAAACCTGAGTAATGACCTGAGCGGAGGCCAGCAACAGCGGGTAGCTATAGCCAGGGCATTAGTCACGGACCCGGAAATGATGTTATGCGATGAACCCACCGCATCGCTGGACATAAAAAGTGTGAGTATTGTAATGAATGAATTGAAGCAGCTGGCTAAACAAGGGAAGGCTGTAGCAGTAGTTACTCATGACACCCGTCTCACCCCTTTTGCTGATCGGATAATATATGTTATAGATGGTGGTATATCTGATAAACCAACAGAAGAGCAAATTGCTCAAAAATAAATTTCAATTATGAAACGAACTGTGTGCCTTCTATTACTGTCGTCAATATTCAGCTCTTGTAGTAATAACAAGTTAAAAGAGAAGACTGGTGCAGAAAAAACCAATGATGCTGGCGCTGTTAACCAGGTAGTTGGCATTGGCAAAATAGAGCCGGAAAGCGATATTGTCCAATTATCATCTCCGGTAAACGGAATTGTTCAGAAAATTCTGAAAAAAGAAAATGACTCCGTGAATGAGGGTACACCTATATTAGAGTTAGATCATCAACTGGAAGATGGAAAAGTGAAACAACTTGTAACCGAGGTAAATACTCAGGCCGACCAAATAAAAGTAGACGAAGCAAGCTTAGGTGAATATGAAGCAAAATATAGCAATGCAGCATCAGAGGTACAGCGGCTTCAACGATTATTGGCTAAGGGAGCAGAGACACAGCAGGTAGTCGATGATGCCAATACAGCGGTTAAGGGCTATCAGTCAAATCTTGAAAGGTTACAGGCTGGTGTTACTGTGTCAAAAAGCAAATTGGAACAAACGAAAGCAGCACTGCATATCGCAGAAATTGAACGGGATCAGAAGATTATCAAATCTCCGGTAAATGGGAAATTATTAGAACTAAGCACATTGATAGGCAGTTCTATAGATACCCGGCAGTCATTTGCACAGATTGGTCCGTTTGGCAAAACCATTGCGGTTTGTGAGGTTGATGAAATGTATGCAGACAAAGTGTCCACAGGGCAAAAAGCGTGGATACGTAGTGTTGGCTCACAAGATACACTGTCGACAGGTACAGTTTATCTGGCGTTATCATTTCTGCAAAAGAAATCCCTGTTTACAGACCAGTCAGGCGAAAAAGAAGACCGGAGGGTAAGAACAATCAAGATAATGCTAGACCAGCCAGACAGATTACTGCTGAATGCCAGAGTTGAATGTGTAGTGAATATTTCGGGTGATCTTAAAAAATGAAACAATGTTAAAGATTGCATGGAAGTTCATCAGGTTTGACAAGGCCAAAAGTATAGGGGTAATTGTGGGTATTCTTATCAGCACATTTCTGATAGGTCAGCAATTAGGCGTCTTCTTCTTCCTCTCCGGCCTTATGGGGGCATTAGCTACCGATGTAAAAGCAGATATATGGGTAGTAGACAGCAAAACAAATGATGTCAATCAATTAGGCAGGCTTGATGTTAGAAATCTGCGGGCTGTACAAGGCATAAACGGCGTAAAAGAAGCTTTTCCACTACTCATTTCTGGTGGCTCATGTAATTATGAAAACGGAACCAGCGGGGCCATTACTTTAATTGGTGTTGACGCAAATAAAGTAATGGCAGTGATAAAACCCGAAAAAGTAACGGCAGGTAAAACAACCGATCTGCAATTGGATGGTGCAGTAAGTGGTGAGTATTTTGAAAAGAAAAACATGGGCGGCACAATAGATATTGGAACGCCTTTTGAGATAAACGGTAAGCGTGCCTTTTTTGCACTGCAGACTAAAGGATTTCGTGGATTCGGCAGCAGCTTCTGTGTTACAACTATTGAAAGAGCCAGATATTATTCTAACCAGTCGGTAAATACAATAAGCGCAGTCCTGGTAAATGTACTGCCGGGTGTAAATGTGGATGATGTAGTTGCTGATATAAACAAGGATATAACCGGGGTGAGAGCGTGGCCAGCGCAAAAACTAGCTGAATCATCTGTAAAGAAAATACTCTCCAGCAGCGGTATAGCATTAAGCACAGGCACATTGATCATTTTTGCGCTCATAGCCGGCTTTTTCATCATAGGGCTAACTATGTATTCATCGGCATTAGACAGGCTAAAAGATTATGGAACTTTAAAGGCCATTGGAGCTGGGAATGGCTATATAACTCGTTTGATCCTGACACAGGCAGCTTTATTTTCTATAGTCGGTTTTCTGATCGGGCTGATGTTGCTTGAGGGATTCAGAAGGGGGGTTGCCAACTCCGGATTAATCTTTTCTTTTTCACCGCTGATGCTTCTGGGCATGTTTGCAACAATTGGACTGATCTCCCTCAGTGGAGCATCGTTTGCGTTGAGTCGGATAAGAAGCGTGGAACCCGCTGCTGTTTTTAGATGATCTTTAATAAGTCTTTTATGAACAATAAACATTATTTTATTAATACATGTATTGCGGTTCGCCGCTGGTATAGGTGCATAGCAATAGTCTTGCTGTTTGCAATACAGTATTCTGCTGAGGCGCAAGAGAAATTAACATTATCGCAAGCGATAAATAATGCTATTGCAAACAGGAAGAATATACAAGCGGGAAAATCAGATCAAATAATCCGGAAGCTGCAAACGGATGCTTTGTACCGGAAATACTGGCCTCAGGTAAATGTAGAATACGCCTATCGCTACAATCCGATTTTGCAAACTTCTATTCTGCCAATTGGCGTATTCAATCCTGCCTACCCCGCTGATGCGACTAAGAGTATTCAATTTGGCACAAAATGGTCGCAAACAGCCGGTCTAACGTTAAGCCAACCCTTAATTGATGTCTCTATAAACAGGCAGATCAGTGAAGCCAAATTACAGCAACGTATAACAGCTGCTTCACAAGCCCAAACTGAATATGACCTGGCTTACACGGTGGCCCAGGTATATATCGACATCAATTTGCAGGAAACTAAGATCAGATCAGCTATTGCAGATACAAGCAGGACATGGATCAGCTACCAATTGCTGCTAAATAAATTTGAGCAAAAAAGGCTGTTGAAGTCTGAGCTAAACAAGGCCAGGATGAATCATAATAACACTGTACAACAATATAGAAACGCAGTATCGCAATTGATAGAAGATAAGGTTTACCTCTTATTCTTAACAGGCAAAAACGATATCGAACACCCTGCCCTTATTATTGACACAGCCTTTTTAAACTATAAGCAGGTAACGAATATGAACGAGCAACCAAATGTTTCAAACATACCTGAAATACAACAATTACAACTTAAAGGGGATTTGACAGCTATACAAACTAAAACAGAAAAGGCCAGGTACCTGCCTACCGTCGGTGTGAAAGGCTTTATCGGTGCTAACCAGTATACAAACAGTTTCGACCCGTTTGCAGCAAATTCATGGTTTGGTTTAAGTTTTGTTGGAATAGATTTGAAATATCCACTGCTGTTTGGAGAGGATAAACACAGGAAATTGCAACAACTAAAGTTGCAGTCTACCCAATATTATCAGCAAAAAGATGATAGAACTGCTCAGTACTTTAAGGATGGACTTATTGCAAAAATCAGAATGGAACAGGTTCTATCTGAATTGAAAGTGCAGGAAGAAAACATAGCATTAAGCATCGAATCGATCGGTATTTTCCAGGCACGTGTATCCGAAGGTCAAGAATCATCGTCGAATCTTAACATAGAGGAGGCGGATCTCCAAAAGCTTGATGCCAACTACCAAAGCAACAGAATGCAATACTGGCTGTATTTTCTTGACTACCTTAAAGCCTGTGGTAAGCTTGAAATACTATGGAAACAATAGACAAAAACCGCTCAAACCCTTGCACCGACTGCATACTAAAAACCATGACGGTACAGTAACTGTACCGTCATGGTACACCAACTGTACCATCATGCCATAAAAATTTTGCCCGCACTACCCCATTCCCGAACTTTACCTACTTCACCCGCCGTTTTCAATAGCCGTAGTTTTAACGAAGGCTATTTTCAATAGCCATAGTTTTAACGAAGGCTATAGCGTCAGCGAAGCAGGGGCCCCGAAAAATATCGGGCAAGTTCTTTGAAATATTGCTTTGTGAACATTGTACTGTGGTGAGCATAGTCGAACCCATGTGTCCCTCATCCTGAGCTTGCCGAAAGGGTAGTTGAGTCCTTCTCCACACCATACACCCTTGCGCACCTAAAAACACAATATGGGAACTGCGCCCCTGCGCCATTGCGTGATGCTGTTCTCACTCCCGGACTCACGACTACTTTATACCTTTTGGGGTATAATTATACCTTTTCATGGTATAATTATACTTTTTAGGGTATAAATATACCCTTTTATACCTCGACAAAAAAAGGCATATACCTTACCATGGCTCATTTCAGCCGCACCCCCCCCCCGGTTTTTACCGATAAAAATCAAATCCCGAAAATTATACCCTTACAGTTCATCCTGAGTTTGCCGAAGATGTGGTTTATCTTTTTTCACTCCAGACTATCTACTATCTACCATCTACTTTTTTTAATTTCTACTAAAAAAGTGTAAAGATAGTGTCCAGAAAAAAATATAAAATCATATAATCACCAACACATTACATATGAAAACCACTACCCAAAAAGTTGCAAAAAAACAGGAAATCAGCACTTACTGCCACTTACCATCAAAAGTCGCCGCGCTTACCCACCGCAACATAAAAAAGGGCCTTGCATTTCTGCAAAGCCCTGAAGCGGAGAGAGAGGGATTCGAACCCCTGACCACAACTTAATTTATAAATATTACATGTAATACTTTAAAGCCTTTATTGTCAACTGTTTCGAATTTAAAATACACTTTTGCAAATGTAAGTTATAAATTGTCATTAACAAAATGTCTCAAAAATTACATCAAAATATCTATATTTTTATTAATCATAATTTAATTACATTTATTGATTTTTTTCCTCACCTGCTGCAGACAGTCTCTAAATTCAAAATATAGTTTGTGCTTCTGCCTCCACTTTCATCTTTTACCAACACCCCTTTGTCAATCAAATCCTGAATGTCTCTAAGCCCAGTGTCTTGCGAACATTTGTTCATTTTTGCCCATTTCGAAGATGTAAGCTTTCCAAAGAAATCGTCCAACATTTTATTGGTCATAAAATGTTGTCTTTGATTTAATGGAACGCTTGATATTTTTTCCCAGAAAGCAGCTTTTTTCAATATCGAAGCAAGTGTCATATCAGCGCTTGTCAACGAACGATTAAGACAACTCAGAAACCAGTGAATCCAATCGGTAATATCCAACGTCCCTTTTTGAGTACCTTCAAGCATATCATAGTAGACGTTCTTTTCACGCTCAATTTGCGCGGACATACTATAAAACCTATGTGAACTTCCATCTGCCCTGGCTAACTGCATATCAGCAATTGCTCTAGCAATTCGCCCATTCCCATCATCGAAAGGATGTATGATAACAAACCACAAATGCACAATAGCCGCTTTTACAACAGGATTAATTTTAGTTTCCATATTAAACCAGTCCATAAACAGCTTCATTTCTTTTTCAAGTAAACCGGCCTCTGGTGCTTCAAAATGTACCTTTTCGTGTCCTATTGGGCCTGAAACCACTTGCATTGGGCCATTTTTATTGTCTCTCCAGTTTCCAACAACGATTTTAAACATACCGCTACTTCCTGTTGGAAATAACGCGGCGTGCCAACCATATAGTCTATCGTCCGTAAGAGCTTTTTCAAAATTTTGAGTAGCATCTAACATTAGATCAACTGCGCCTTCAACATTTCTGTCTGATGGAACCAAACCGCCAACATCTATACCTAGCCTGCGGGCTATCGATGAACGAACCTGGTCCATGTTAAGAAATTGCCCTTCAATTTCATTGGATTTTACGATTTCTAGGGTGAGTGTTTGCAGGATAGCTTCGTCCCTGAATTTGAAGCCAAGTGCCTGCATCCGCCCAATTAGTTTACCTTGTTTATGTCGCAACTCTGCCAATAACTGAGCAATTTTCTCGTTGTTCCAGTCAAAATTTGGCCAATTTTTCAGTTGATAGATATACATATTCTCCGCATTTTATGCGGCGAATATAGCATATAATCACCGCACGTCGTTGTAATATCAGCATATTTTGCGGATATTAGCAAAACCTATTGGTTCCAAGTCGAAAAATAAATATTTGTGCGGAGAACACCGCCACTGATCTACGCATATACAGAATACTGCATTGAGTTTCGACCCTAAATTTATTGCTGCGTCGATACAAAATTCCAGAAGGCAATGGATATAAGGCAGTTTCTCTTAAATATTGAATTATTGCACTACAACTTTCTTCCTTATGCAGCGATTATTACCGTCCGAAACAGTAAAGATGTAAATACCCACATTTAAGTTGTTCAAATCATACCGTATTGACTGATCGCCAGCATGCAAAACACCAAAATTTTTAGCTGCTAATATTTGCCCAAGTAAATTGGTAATCGTTAGTTTTATTTCTGTTGAATTATTCAGTGAAAAATAAAATGTAGTAAAATCTTTTGCCGGGTTAGGGTATATGGTCAATGGATTAGCATCTTTCATTTCATCAACTCCTACGGGCCCACACATTGTTGAAGCCACATACTCCCATCTGCTTACCGAAGGTTTAGTCCCTTTATTTAAAGTATCCTGGTAAACTTTTTTATTGGGGCAGACAATATATAAAGTTGGAAAAAAACTATTGTTGTAGTTAGTTAGAAAATCATTTAATGAAACGCCGGCAGGGTTCATTATGGGAAAAAGGGTGCCGGTTACCCAATCACCCTGTGTAGTGCCAATACCATTGAGCTGGTCAATCGTTGTATTACCATCGCCCTCAATAAAAAGAATTTTCCATGTCTGGTCTCCCCGAATATCGTGCAATGTATATAAGCTATCCAATACCCCTGATTCATGATATAGCCAGCATGGATGGCACCATGTAGCAGAAATATCAATAGCAACATATTTACCTGCATTAAGGTAAGAATATAGGTTTTGCGTATTGCCACTAATGTCGGTAAAAGTAAAATCAGGCGCTGTTGAGCCGTCAACAAGTTGGCTATAAGAAAAGTTCGTCTGAAATATCACAAGAAGAAGAGCACTCAAAATCTTTTTCATAACCATCTCTTGTTACAGATTTAATCCTACTGCACAATTATTTTGCTGTAATAACTCTTTCCAGTCTCATCACTCACTACAAAATAGTAACCACCTTTAGCAATCCCTTTTAATGAAAAAGAAGCTTTACCGTTAGCCACTTGCGGTATTAAATCTATATTCCTGCCAACATTGTCAGTAAGGTAGCATGAACTGATATTGCCGATGTTATTTAAAGAAACAATAAAAGCTTCGCTTGCAGGGTTTGGATATACATCTATTAACTCCTTACTCACTAATCGTTCTACTGATGTCGTCACTAAGTAAGTCCCTTTTACATATTTAACACTCCCTGTATTATCATCCTGCCACACAATATGTATTGCGCCGGGAGACATGGCGACATCAGCATTCATTATACCACTACCCGTAGCCGTAGGAACAACTGTATAACCCGATAAACCTGCTGAAATATTATTTGTGAACGAATACGCAATGTACTTGCTGGGAGAAGACGAAGGGGTAGTATTTTGCACCCACACCGCTGTGGCAGCGTTATCTGAATTAGCAATTCGTGGATAATTTTGAGAAGAAAGCCCTGAGAACGGCCCTGTGATACGGCTATGTTTAGCAGTCATACCACTTATAGAAGCACGGCCAAGATGTACTAATGCAGTGCCTGTTGAGGTACTCATAAAAACTGAATAGAGGCTATCTCCTATCACAAAACCATCAGGCCCGCTCGCCGGGCACGACATAATCATCCAGTTAGTAGTATCTACCTGCAATGTGCCTGGAAAAGTCATTCCACCATCAGATGAGATACCTGCCCACATATCCCGTATGTTGCTTAGATTATTCCGAAACAGCATAATAGCCTTGCTGCCAGACGAAATAACCGAAGCCGGACAACAATCGCAAACATCTCCGGCAATACCGCTTGCCAGCACATCAGCAGAAAAAGACATACCATAATCTGATGACCTTGACACAGCATATTTGGCATCGCCAAAGGTAGTATTGAATTTCATGAATGCTACGAGGGGATTTCCAGTTGAAGTTGCGGTAACAATTGGAAAGCGAGACATGTTTGTATCAATATTGTCTATTCTTACTGTATCAGAAAAGGTCAGACCGCCATCATAGGAATGGGACATGTACATTTTATTCATGTTCATGTTTTCCGGTGTGCGTTTCATGGTTACATAAACAGTATCGCCGTGAGCAGCTATGTCAGGGCCTGCCCAAGATTGGGCAAATACATTTATTCCGGTATTGCCAACTGCAACAGGTGTGGTAAAAGCGGTACCATTCCAACGGGAAAAATATGCCCTCGTATCTGTCTTGCCCCAAAGGACCATTGGATTACCACTTCTATTGAGGGTTACTCGTGGATGGAGGTTACCGTAAGTTGAACCACTTGATACGGTTACAGGTGTTGACCATGTAATTTGTGAAAAACCATGAAAACTACCGGCAATTAACAAGAAAGAAAGAAAAAGTTGCTTCATATACGGTGAGTTTTGTTTGAATTGAATCTATAATTTACAAAGCTAATGTAAAAATACAGCAACAAACTTTTGTGAAATTATTTTTGGCAATAAGGAGGATACCTATCACCAATAAAAGTAACTGACAGTTAATAATAAGTATTTTCGCCAAAACACATTTAGTATATATTTATATTTATTGATTAAAATCATGATATTGAATATATTTTTAAGTAGTTTTGTATGCAATGAAAAAGGTGATTGCTTTTTTTGTACTGTTAGTTTATATGGCGAGTGCCATTGGACTTACTTTTTCATTTCACTATTGCGGTGGCCATTTCAAAAAAATTTGCTTTACTGCCGACACTGAAAAAGGCTGTTGTAGCAAAGGCAAGCATAAAAAGAATTGCTGTGAGGATAAAGTAGTATCGGCTAAATTTAAAGATAACCATGCATCCGGTGCGAAGGCTGCTATTATTTCTAAAATATTTTTCGCAGAGGCTGTATTATTTTTCCCACAATTAGCCCAATCTACTGTTTGTTACAACGGGTTCAGGGTTTATACAGCAAATGACCCATCTCCTCCCATCATCCCGGGTGTTCCTATTTATTTAATGAACCGCGTGCTAAGAATTTGATTTCTTGCAGCAGCATTCTATTGCTATTTCGGGCCCGAATTTCCGGGCAATTTTACTAAATAATTTTTTTAATCGTTGCGGATGCTAAATAATTCGCAACAAATAAATTCAGCAATGAAAAAAATAATTACCTCAATAGCATTGATGTTAGCTGCGGCTATTTCCAATGCGCAAACAACGGCGATGGATTTTAATACGACTGATTGCAGTGGCAGCCCTGTTCATCTATTCTCAGATCTTGACGCAGGCAAAGCCGTTGTATTGTTCTATTATATGCCAAGCTGTGGTAGTTGCCCGCCACCTGCCCAGAAAATACAGGCTATGGCAAACAATATTAACGCCGCAAATCCGGGCAAAGTGAAAGGTTATGCTTTTCCTTTCGAAAATACAACTACATGCACCTATTCACAAACATGGGTAACATCTAATTCTTTGCCATTATATGCAGCAATGGACAGCGGCGAGGCATCTGTAGCATATTATGGCGGTTTTGGCATGCCTACAGTGGTTTTATTAGGTGGTTCTACACATCGTGTCATGTTTTCTACCATGAGCTTTAGCACCAGTGATACTACGATAATGAGAGACAGCATACTTCTGATGTTAGGGATAACACCACCTACTGCTATCAATGAAATACACGGCAATATAAACAGCGTTGATATATACCCTAACCCGGCATCCGGCAATGTAACCGTTTCGTTGGATTTAAAGGAGCAAAGTAATTTGTTGATAGATATTGTTGACATGGTAGGAAAACAAGTAGCTGTAATTAGTAAGGAAAAAAATGCTTCCGGTGTCCTCACCAGGCAATTCAATACAGCTATATTATCCAATGGTGTTTATACGATTGGGATAAACGTAAACGGTAATAATATAAATAGGAAACTCCATGTTATACACTAATCACTTAAAAGGAACCATCCTATTGATAGTCGCATTCACTGCGACTATCAATATTTCCTTTGCGCAAAGCTATTATCACTCACCTAATGACACAATCATAGCTAATGTCCCTTTTGATGACTTTAGCGTTTTTAATATAACGCAGGTGCACCCAACAGCGGATACCCTATATTTTAAGTGGCATAAACAAAGTGTCGTCATGCCCGCTACATGGGAAGCCAGTATTTGCGACTATGGCAACTGCTATACTACACTTGAGGACAGTGGTACAATGGCTGCTATTGTGACCGGAAACAATGGCTTGATGAGTTTACATATCAACCCGCACTTTGAGGCAGGCGCAGGGATAATACGGTACTCCATCTTTGCGACAAATACACCCACGCAAATTGATACGCTTACCTGGATCATCACAGCAACTGCACCGAATGGAATTGAAAAGGTCAACAATTCTAAACCCGTAATATACTATAGCAATAAGCAAATTATTTGTGGAAACCTACAGGATAATTTTTCAAAGGCATTTCTATATGACCTGAATGGTAAGCTGTTATTGGAAAAAAGTATTCATACGGAAGAGGTAACTCTATTCACAGGGGAATATAACCCACAGATACTCATTCTTCATTTAATAGGAAAACAAAATTTAATCAGTAAAATCTTCAACTATTAAATAGCTATGGACAGTGTTTTGAAATCAGCGGCATTTTTATTACTACTCTCATCGAATAGTATTGCTCAAAATGCGTTAAATATTCCACCATTACTTACAGGTACTGTTTTTAACCTGACCGTACAGAGTGGTACACAAATTTTTTATCCATCCACAACTACGCCTACTTATGGCATTAACGGGACCTGGATGGCGCCCACAATTTCTGTGAACAAAGACGACAGCATAACATTAAATGTAATCAACAATTTGCCGGTAAAAACAACCATGCACTGGCATGGGTTGCATGTGGCCGCACAAAATGACGGAGGGCCCCACCAGATGATCAATCCCGGAACAACATGGAGCCCCTCATTTAAAATAAGAAACCATGCAAGTACCTTTTGGTACCACCCACATGGCGCAGGACAAACTGACCCCCAGGTATCAAGAGGCCTGGCAGGTTTTTTTATAGTACATGATGCCGCTGAGCTGGCATTAAATATACCACATACCTATGGGGTGGATGATATACCTATTGTAGTGCAAAGCAAAGCCTTTGATGTACTGCAGCAAATTGCTATTGCCACAAACATGGACACCGCCCTTTTCGTTAATGGTACATTGAACCCATATTTTGATGCGCCTGCACAGGTTATACGATTCAGAATATTAAATGGAAGCAGCCAGCGCAGCTACAATTTTGGTTTCTCCAACGGACAGACGATGCATCAAATCGGAACAGATGGTGGCTTGCTGGATGCCCCTCTTGCGTTGACACGATTGCTTCTTTCACCAGGTGAAAGAGCCGAAATATTGGTTAATTTATCGGGCATGACGGGGCAGACTATTTACCTGAAAAGTTATGCCTCTGAATTACCCGCAGGTATTTATGGAGCCGATACACTGGGAAGTGGAATTGATTCAGTACATGAATACGAAGAGAACTTTTTGAACGGAGCAGATTTCAGCCTGCTGCAGCTTAATATCACGCCCCCTACTTCAAGCCCTGTTACAACTATACCCGCTTCTTTAGTTTCTTTAACACCGTTTAATCCGGCAATGGCAACAAAGAACAGGACACTTGTATTAGATACCATGCGCCTCCTCCCTGCCGATGTTCCAAACCGCGCAGATGGCCCATTTGGAATAAACAATAAGAGTTTTGACATGGATAGCATTAATGAAGTAGTATATCTGAATACAACCGAAATATGGACACTAAAGAACAACACTTTAGTCGCTCACCCATTTCACATACATGATATACAATTTAACGTAATCGAGGAGCATGGAATAGTTCTGCCACCTCATAAAAGAGGCTGGAAAGATGTAGTGCTCGTAATGCCGATGGATAGCGTAAAGTTTTTAACAAAATTTGAAACTTTCACCGATCCAATGGTTCCCTACATGTACCACTGCCACCTGCTTCATCATGAAGATGATGGCATGATGGGTAGCTTTATTGTAATAGAAAATACAGGTGTAAAGATGATTGGCATAACCCATGCTGTACAAATTTTTCCGAATCCGGCCAGTAATGAATTAAACATCAGCATGGAAGGTAATACCAGGCACGAAAAAACAAATATTAAAGTGGTAGATGCTTTAGGCAGAGTAATCTATGATGACGTTTTCGATGCTTTTGTTAAATTAAATACCGCCAACTGGCGAAAGGGGTTTTATACATTATTTATTAGTAACAACGAAGGGGTTGCCATAGAAAAAGTAGTGATTAATTAAGAAACTATAAAATAGCATAGAGTTACGTACTTAGCATGTTCGGCAAAAATAAAAAACTAATCAAATGAAAAAAATCATTTACTTTATTTCGAGTATCCTTGTTGTATTAATTTTTGTATCATCAACATGCGACAGCCCAATAGTAGGGGACCATAGCGGTGCGCCGGGTGAAACTAACTGTTCTGGTTGCCACTCGGCTCCAGTAAATCCTAATCTGCCGGAACTGCTATTCGAAGTTGGCAGTAATGATTCTATTTATGTACCCGGCAGCACCTATTTAGTACGTCTTTCCATAAAAAGAACGGGACATAATAAATTTGGGTTCGTTTGCGCCTCGCTGGATTCACTAAATACTTCTAAAGGGTCCTTTAATTTAATTAATACAACTACAACTCGTAAATACTCAATGGGTGGCAGGGATTATATCAGCCATACCCCATGTGGTGCCGATGGCGCTGACAGCATTTCATGGACTTTTAACTGGATAGCCCCAGATAGCAACAGAGGAGTAATAAAAATGTACATGTCTATGTTGGTGGCTAACCATGATCACGCACTTACGGGGGACACCACTTATACAAGAGTGATTTCGTTATCACCTTCTATTTCAAACGAAGTCCCGTGGATAAATATTTCTCAAAGAGCGAAAGTTTATCCAACGCTTTTTATTAATGATTTAAGTATTGAATTCAATCCGAGATTTAATAATTCAATTAAACAGGTCTTGCTCATTAATTCAGATGGGAAAGTAGCTGATCAATTTTCTACAGCTAAATCAAATATCAATTTCACAATAAAAAAAGATTTGGGTTGTGGTATCTATTTTTTGAAAATTAATTATGTCACAACCAGTGAAATGATTAAAGTAATCAAGCTATAAAAGTGTATTTTTTTATATAGCGAATTCATTATTTTTTTCGTTTGCTAACCTGAAAAGAACCTGTGTGGCTAAGTAAAAATTGCAATAATATTTTTAACATTTTAAAATCAAAATAGATTATGAGAACAATACTAATTGCTTTATTTGTCTCTGGTATGTTTCTGAGTTGTGAAACTAATACCAGTAAAGAACACCAGGACCATGAACGAACTGAAACTACCGAGAACGCCGAAAAAGAAGAGATAAACGTTATAACACCATCTTTTACTAATGTAGATGCGCATGTTTCAACCCACATACAAAGCGTAGTAGATCATTATATCCATATTAAAACAGCCCTGGTCAATTCAAATTCGGGAGAGGCAAATAATGGGGCCACAGCCATACTAAATGCTGTCAATAGTTTTGATAAGTCGTTCCTTCCTGCAGATCAGACGCCAGTGTATAATGCGAATGCAGATGGTATAAAAGCAAACGCACAAATTATAACCACCGAAGGTGATATTGAGCAGCAAAGGGTGGCTTTTGCTTCTCTTTCTAACAATGTATATGGATTGATAAAAGCATTCGGTGCGAATAAACCCCTTTATCATGACCATTGCCCAATGGCTTTAAATGATCAAGGGGCTATGTGGCTAAGCGAAACGGAAGAAATCAAAAACCCATATTTCGGTGATGAAATGATGGAATGCGGTAGCGTGGAAGAAGTAATACAGAAATAACATTATGGCTAATGAGCAACTAAAAGCTACACGTATAAGTTTATATGTTTTTGCTGTCTATATGGTGATTATGGGTTTAGTGCTTTTATTACTGCCAAACCTGATACTGCCTATATTTGACTTACCGACTGATGGTAATGTTTGGATACGTTTATTAGGTTTTGTGCTTTTATGTTCTTCGGTTTACTATATAGGAGCGGCAAAAATGGGTTTTGTAGCTTTTGCAAAATGGACAGTTTATACAAGGCTTTCTGCTCCTATACTAGTAGTAATCCTGATCGCTTCAGAGGTTGCGCCTATGCAAATGGCATCCTTCGGAATAGTTGACGGATTAGGTGGTTTGTGGACATGGCTTGCCTTAAAAAAAGATATTCATTTAATGAAGTAAAACCTTCCGATATGGAACACGAGCATCATCAGCATCACCCACATCATAATGTCGAACAAACCGGACATACAGAGCATAAGCCCCAAAACATGCAACATCCGGACGATGATCATCATAGCATGATGATAAATGATTTTAAAAAAAGGTTCTGGATATGCCTGGTCATCACCATTCCTGTTCTATTGCTCTCCGAAATGATCCAGCATTTTTTGGGTGTAGAATTGACGTTTAGGGGAGATAAATACATTTTAGCCGTTTTATCGTCGGTCATTTTTTTCTATGGTGGCTTTCCTTTTCTCAAAGGTATGGCAGATGAGTTCAGGAAAAGGAATCCCGGAATGATGACCTTAATAGGGATTGCTATTTGTGTAGCATATCTATATAGCACAGCAGTTGTATTCGGGTTAAAAGGAATGGATTTCTATTGGGAACTAGCCACGCTTATCGTCATTATGCTGCTCGGGCACTGGATAGAAATGAAGTCGGTGCTAGGGGCTTCCCGTTCTTTGGAAGCATTAGTTAGCCTGATGCCGGCAGAAGCACATAGAGTGGAAGGATATAATATTGTGGATGTAAAACTTGAATCCCTTAATAAAGATGATCTGGTGCTTATTAAACCAGGAGAAAAAATTCCTGCTGATGGCGTCATAACAGAGGGGACTTCTTTTGTTAATGAATCAATGCTGACGGGCGAATCGAAACCTGTTGAAAAAAAAGTGAATGATAAAGTTATCGGTGGTTCGGTCAATGGTAATGGCTCAATTAAGGTAAAAATTGTCCATACTGGTAAAGAAAGCTATCTTAATAAGGTAATTTCTCTTGTAGAGGAAGCGCAGCAAGCTAAATCAAAAATGCAAAATCTATCAGGCAAGGCTGCAAGATGGCTAACCATTATTTCCGTTACAATAGGTTTCGTGACACTTATCACTTGGCTTTTATCAGGACGGGAATTTGATTTTGCAATTGAGCGGATGGTAACTGTAATGGTAATATCCTGTCCACATGCCTTAGGGCTTGCTGTACCACTTGTCGTAGCCATTTCGACAGCCATATCTGCACAGAATGGCCTTTTAATCCGTAACAGAACGGCTTTTGAAGAATCAAGAAAAATAACCTCCATAATTTTTGACAAAACTGGAACGCTGACAAAGGGGATGTTTGGAGTTACACGTTATGAGAGTTTATTGCCTGAAATAGAGAATGATGAAGTATTAGCTATAGCTGGTGCATTGGAGCAACAATCAGAACATCCTATTGCTATCGGCATTGTTACAAAAGTGAAGGACAAGAATATTGAGATTCCATCAATAGAAAATTTTCAGGCTTTAACGGGGAGAGGAGTTCAGGCCCAAGTAAAGGGTAAAAACGTAAAAATTGTAAGTCCCGGTTATCTGTCTGAAAACAATTTTAAAATTCCGGAACAGGCTTTTTCCAATAAGGCGGAGACAATTGTTTTTATAATTATTGAAAACCAGTTAGCAGGATTTATCGCATTGGCGGATGAAATAAGAGAAGAATCATCTTCTGCTATAGAGGAATTCAAAAAGATGAATATAAAGGTATTTATGGCTACCGGGGATAATAAAAATGTTGGTGAAGCAGTTGCCAACCAGCTTCATTTATCCGGCTATTATGCTGAGGTGCTCCCACATCAAAAAGTGGATATAATAAAAGACTTACAAAGCAAGGGTGAATTTGTAGCTATGACAGGCGATGGCGTGAATGACGCTCCCGCTCTGGCTCAGGCGGATGTTGGCATTGCTGTGGGCTCGGGAACGGATGTGGCTGCCGAAACCGCCGACATCATACTGGTTAACAGCAACCCAAGGGATATAGTTAATTTGATTCAATTTGGAAGAGCTACTTACAATAAGATGATCCAAAACCTTGCATGGGCTACAGGTTATAATATAGTAGCCATCCCGCTTGCTACAGGTTTTATTCCAGGCTTAACAATAAGTCCTGCCTTTGGAGCTGTTTTTATGAGCCTAAGCACTGTAATTGTAGCTGTCAATGCTCAGTTATTAAAGAATAAATTAAGGAGGACTTTTTCGTAACAAAGACCTATGGTAATACAATAGACGTATCAGAGAGCATTATTAATGAATTAGTATAATGATAAATAGTTTCATCACATGGGCGTTGAAAAACAGGATAATCGTCCTGTTAATATCTGCGGCTGTAATTGCTTATGGTATTTATTCGGTAAAGAATACACCTGTTGATGCCATTCCCGATTTATCGGAAAACCAGGTTATCATTTTTACAGAGTGGATGGGCAGAGACCCTCTTATCATTGAAGACCAGATAACATACCCGCTTGTCAGCAATCTGCAAGGCATACCTAAAGTAAAGAATATACGCGCCAACAGTATGTTCGGAATGAGTTTTGTGTTTGTCATATTTGATGACGATGTGGATATATACTGGGCAAGGACGAGGGTATTAGAAAGGCTTAATTATGCCCAACGTTTATTGCCTGAAGGAATAACCCCTACTCTTGGGCCTGACGGAACGGGTTTGGGACATATTTACTGGTACACGCTTGATGCACCAGGTTACGATTTAGGGGAGTTAAGGGCATTACAGGACTGGTATATAAGGTTCGCTTTACAAACAGTGGAAGGCGTTAGTGAAGTGGCCTCATTCGGTGGTTTTCAGAAGCAATACCAGATAGTTGTTGACCCTTTAAAGCTAACCTATTATGGCATCAGCTTAATGGATGTTGTGAGTAAGGTAAAGGCTAATAATAATGCTGTAGGTGGAAGAAAATTTGAACAAGCTGATATGGGATATATTGTAAAAGGGATGGGATATATTAAAGACATCAGAGAGGTCGAAAATATTCCAATCAAAACAATTAATTCAATTCCGGTAAGAATTAAAGATATAGCGGCTGTTCAGATGGGCGGGGAGCTTCGTTTAGGTATTGTAGAGGAAAATGGAATGGGGGAAAAAGTAGGCGGAATTGTAGTAATGAGGTATGGCGAAAATGCAAAAGACGTAATTGAAAGGCTTAAATTAAAAATTCCGGAAGTGGAAAAAGGGCTTCCCGCAGGGGTAAAGTTTAAAGTAGCCTATGATCGTTCAGACCTGATTGATGCTACTATTTCCACATTAAAGGATGCGGTTGTAGAAGAAATCATAGTGGTAGCAATCATTTTATTCATTTTTTTACTTCATATAAGGAGTGCATTGGTAGTTGTAATTACCATACCTATGTCAGTGCTCATATCATTTATCCTGATGAACATATTTGGTATAACCTCCAATATTATGTCGCTGGCCGGAATTGCCCTCGCTGTTGGAGACTTGGTAGATGCAGGCATTGTAATGGTAGAAAATGCGATGAAATCAATAGGTGAGGAAACAAATTAAACAGCTATGATTACTAACGAAGAACGAGTTAAAAGGATCGAGCAGTCATCAAAACTGATTGCTAAAGCGGTTGTAAATTCTATACTTATAACGCTTGTTTCTTTTAGCCCAATTCTTTTTCTTGAAGGCCAGGAACATAAACTTTTTTCTCCATTGGTATGGACGAAGACATTTGCCATGATAGGTTCTGCTTTTGTTGCTGTCTTCCTGGTCCCTGTATTAATGGCTATGTTTCTAAAGGGAAAAATAAGGCCCGAAAGCAAGCATCCTGTTTCAAGGTTTTTCATTCGGATATATTCACCTGTTATAAACTGGTGTTTACGATGGAAAAAAACAACCCTTGCCCTAAGTGTAGCCTTAGTGCTTGGAAGTATCCCGCTTGTGATGAACTTGGGAACAGAGTTCATGCCACCATTAGATGAAGGCTCATTATTGTTTATGCCAGTTACGCTCCCTGACATTTCAAACTCTGAAATAAAACGCATACTACAAGTTCAGGACAAGTTGATAAAAGATGTGCCGGAAGTAACTGAAGTATTAGGGAAGGCAGGTAGGGCAAGTACCGCCACAGATAATGCCCCTATGAGCATGATTGAAACTATTATCCTTCTGAAGCCAGAATCTGAATGGAGGGAAGGCATTACAAAGAATGATATTATCAACGAATTAAACGCAAAAGTGCAGATACCGGGCGTAATTAATGGCTGGACTCAACCAATAATTAACAGGATTAATATGCTATCTACTGGCATAAGAACAGATGTAGGCGTAAAAATATATGGTCAAAGCCTTGATTCAATTAATAAACTTGCGCAACTATTTAAAAAAGAACTTAAAAATGTTGAGGGGGTAAAAGACCTGTATGTTGAGCCAATTGTTGGTGGAAAATATATTGATATCAAAGTGAAACGAGAGGAATTAGGACGTTATGACCTGACGGTTGATGATGTCAATATGTTTATTGAAACAGCAATTGGCGGCACAAATGCTACGACGACTATTGAAGGCAGGCAAAGATTTTCCGTTAATGTAAGATTTGCACAGGATTTCAGGGATAATATAGATGGTTTAAAAGCTATGCCTATCCAAACAATGCAATATGGCCCGATCCCATTATCCGCAGTAGCGGATATTAATTTAGCTGAAGGCCCCCCTATGATAAGCTCTGAAGATGCCATGCTAAGGGGTACATTGCTTTTTAATGTGCGCGACAGGGATTTAGGAAGTACCGTTGCAGATGCTAAAAAGAAATTACAGGCAGCCGTAGAAAAATTACCGAAAGGCTACTACCTCCAGTGGAGCGGACAATATGAGAACCAGGTAAGAGCGGAAAAGCGCTTAAAAATGATTATCCCGATAGTATTGATAATAATTATGGTGATACTCTATTTTACTTTCCATACAATAAGGGAAGTATTGATTGTGCTGACAAGTATTCCGGTTGCGCTTGTAGGAGGAGCATACTCGCTACATTTCTTTGGAGTTAATTTTTCAGTTGCCGTAGCTGTGGGATTTATCGCATTATTCGGTATAGCCGTTGAAACAGGTGTACTGATGTTGGTGTATTTGAATAATTCACTTTATAAAAAGGTTTTACAATTGAGAGCAAGCAACCAAGCAGTCACTAATCAAGATATAGAAACTGCTATTTACGATGGCGCGGTGCTCAGGCTTCGGCCAAAATTAATGACTGTGTTAGTGGATATTATTGGCTTAATGCCTATTCTTCTGGCTACCGGTACCGGTAGCGATGTAATGAAGCCAATTACAATTCCGTTTGTCTTTGGACTGATTACATCAACTTTATTTGTTTTGATTGTATTGCCAGTTATGTATTCAATATTCAGGGAACGCGAGTTAAGAAAATACGGTACTGTAAAAGTGGACGAGCTAAATGATTAGAACAAGTAAACATTAGCTGTAAAATGAGAAAAATAATAGTCGCATTCTTATTGATATTAACCGGGTATAGTAGTTATGCCCAACGGGCCCGTCTGGACCAGATATTGGATTCTATTGCCAATGCAAACCCTTACATCAGAATGTATGATTATGATATTCAATATATGGATGAAGCAGCAAAGGGCGCAAAAAGCTGGATGCCACCTGAAGTAGGTGCCGGCTTTTTTATGACACCGTATAATACCCGGCTTTGGCAAACAAAGACTGATGGAACCGGCAATGTGGAAATAGGTATGGGGCAATTTATGGTTTCCGCACAACAAATGTTTCCTAATCCCAAAAAGCTCAATACAGAATATACGTATATGGCCGCAATGTCATCTGTAGAAAGAGAAAAAAGAAAAAGTGCATTAAATCAATTATACGCCGACATTAAAAAGAACTATTACCAATGGATTATTGTAAAGAAAAAACAAAAAGTCTTAGACGAAAATGAAAGGTTATTACAATTTATGATTCAAAGCGCTGAACTGCGTTATAAAAACGGACTTGAAAAGATCAATGCCTACTATAAAGCAAAGGCCGCATTAGGAAATGTACAAAGAATGCAATTAATGTTTGCTAATGATATTGACCAAAAAAGAATTGCAATCAACACGTTCCTTAACAGGGATAAGGCGACTTTATTTGATATTGATACAACTTATCTCATTAAAGACCACTCATCTTATAATATTGATAGCAATGAAATTGCAACCTCACTCAGTGATATAAAAGCAGTGGACAGGGAAATACAATTGAACCAATTAAGAATTAGCAGTGAAAGGGCGAAGCTACTGCCTGAATTTGGTGTCCGGTATGACCACATGATCGGACTTGCGCAGCAACCATCGCAATTTAGTTTAATGGGCATGATGCGTATTCCGCTGGTCCCCTGGTCTTCCAGGATGAACAGGGCCAATATCGAAAGTTTCGAATGGAGGAATCAGAGTCTGCTACAGCAAAGACAAATGCTCCTTAATGAGGCTTCCGGGATGGCACAAGGGATGCTCAAAGAGATCAATACAATGAAAAAACAGATAGCTCTTTATGAAGGTAAAATTATACCGGCCCTTTATAATAACTACAGGACTTTTCAATTGGCTTATGAACAAAATACAGAAGAACTATTTATGCTGTTTGACGCATGGGAGACTTTGAATATGACACAAATAGAATATTTAGACCAATTGCAAAGATTGTTAGTAATGCAGGCTGAACTTGAAAGAATATTGGAAATAAGATAATCAGGAAATGATACAAAAAAGGAACATAGTATTTATTCTTTTCGCTTTTATCATACTTGGATTTGGTTCTTGTAAAGAAGCAAACAAGAAAGATACTCATGCGGGGCATAGAAAGGAAAAAGTGGAATATACATGCCCGATGCACCCGCAAATTATAAGAGATGCGCCGGGTACATGCCCTATTTGCGGAATGGACCTTGTGAGAAAAGAAACGGAAGGAACCATAGTGAATAATTTAGCCCTAAATGCATTGATTAGGCCAACAAATGAATACGTGATTTCTTCCGTTCCGGTCACTACAATTCAATACAGAAGCGAACCAATGGAAATAAAAGTATTAGGCTATACCGCCTATAATACTTCCTCTGTGGGCACTATCTCTGCCCGTGTTAGCGGAAGAATAGAAAGATTGCATATTAAATATCGTTACCAAAAAATATCAAAAGGGCAGAAGATTTTAGACATCTATAGCCCTGAACTGATGACTGCGCAAGAGAACTTATTGTTTTTGCTAAAGAATGATGTATCTAATCGTACAATGATTGAAGCAGCAAAACAAAAGCTTTTATTATTGGGGATGTCGCAGCAGCAAGTTAGCCAGGTCATTTCAATTGGAAAGCCGTCACTGACAATATCTGTGTATAGTAATTATACCGGGCATATCCATGAAGCTATCTCCCAAGATCAGGTGATGAAAGAAGAAGTAAGGGAAAATGAAACCATGAATGGGCCGTCGAGCCAAACAACAGCCGAATTAAACTTGAAAGAAGGAATGTATGTGGGGGAAGGACAGACTATTTTTTCTGTTTTTGACCCTAACCGCTTATGGGCAATACTGAATATTTACCAGGAAGACCAACCATTTATTAAAGTTGGCGATAAAGTAAGAATAGTACCGGAAGCAAACCCGGACAATGACTTCAGAACAACAATTAATTATATAGAGCCTGTGTTCAGGGAGGGTAGTAAAACAGTAACTGCAAGAGTAAACATTAACGGCAATACGTTGCACCTGCCAGTAGGAAGCCAGGTCAAAGCAACCATATTCAGCAAGCCACATGCCGGATGGTGGCTACCTAAAGAATCTATCCTGACGCTCGGAATGGACAAAGTAGTATTTATAAAAAAGGACAATGGTTTTGAAGTACGTAAAATAATTACAGGTCATTTTCATTCACATTGGGTTCAAATTAACGAAGGCCTTGGAAGGCAGGATTCCGTGGCTATGAATGCGCAGTTTTTAATAGATAGTGAAAGTTTTATAGGTAAATACTGAATAACGTGAAACATGTATTGGTTTTTATAAGTATAATTATTTTCCTGGCTGCTTGCCAAAGGAAGCAAACTGATAAACAGGAGGATGTTTATTATACCTGCTCCATGCACCCGCAAGTAGTCCAGGATAAACCGGGGAAGTGCCCTATTTGCCACATGTCCCTAATAGCAGTGTCAAGAATAAAAGAAGCCAAAAAGGATGAGATTATGCTAAGTGACGAACAAATACAGCTTGCAAATATTAAAGTGGATACTGTAAGAAACAGATCTATTGGAAAAAATACCGTATTTACAGCAACGTTGAATACCGACCAGCAAAAAATAACCTCGCTTAGCGCAAGGGTAATGGGTAGAATTGACAGGCTTTATTTTCGTAATGTCGGCGATTTTGTGAGAAAAGGTGATAAACTTTATGATTTGTATAGTGAAGAACTGAATAATACTAAGCAAGAATACTTACTCGCAATTGAAAAAAGAAAGGAGTTGGGGAATAGTATTATTGACTTTAATGACCTTATTCAGAGTGCTAAAAATAAGCTCTTGCTTTGGGGGCTGAGTGAAAAACAAATGAAGGAGTTGGCGCTTAATGGCAACTCATCAACGCATACCAGTTTTTACAGCCCTTTTTCCGGATATATCACAACTTTGGACGTAACAGAAGGGCAGTATGTTATGGAAGGTGGAACTATAATGCGGCTTGCCGACTTATCAACACTTTGGGCTGAAGCGCAGATTTATGCGTCTCAACTTTCACAGGCTAATCTTAATGATTTTGCCGAAGTCCAAATACCCGGAATGCCTGAATATAAGACAATGGGCAGAATTGAATTTGTTAACCCTGAAATAAATCCGTCTACCCGGATAATATTACTTCGTGTTATTATTCCCAATACTAACAATCTGTTACGCCCCGGAATGCCCGCCTATGTTATTATTAAGGGCAAGCAAAACAATGCGTTGACATTGCCCGTAAACGCGGTAATACTTGATAGTAAAGGGGCTACTGTATGGGTAATGACCGCTGAAAATACTTTTAAAAGCAAAATGGTAACATTAGGTGTACAGAGCAAAGGACAAGTGGAAATAACATCGGGACTAAATGCTGAGGATATTGCTGTAATAAGTGGGGCTTATTTATTAAATAGCGAGTACATCTTTAAAAAAGGAACTAACCCCATGGAAGGGCATCGACATTGAATGTCTTAAAAATTAGTTTTATTATTCAACAACGAATTTGCCATTGAAAATATTTTTATTATCTTGAATTGTGAAAAAGTAAAGTCCGGCATTTAAATTATGCCTGTCTGTCTCAATTTTATCCCCTGTTAAATTGCCTAATTGCTTAATTTTTTGACCATAGATATTGAAAATACTCAACGTGACATTCTTTATTTTTTCTGTAAGTTGAAATGTTGCAGTGGCTATTGTTTTGATTTGGTTTACCGATATGGTCTCGGTTGTCACATTGGCAATGGCATCTACTGCAAGATCAAGAGTCATTTGAGCAGGGTTGCCTTCAGTGGGAACAAACCGCTCATGTCAGCTTCCAAAGATCATTTTTTTGAGCCGGGCAAGTTCACGACGCAGTGCAGAGATGGCAATTAGAAGTTCTTCTTTTTCAGACTTTTCCTGCTTATACAGAACGAATCCAGTGTCGGCGCAGCTTCCTTGCGTAAGCTAAGATACGTATTTATATATCGTGAAGAATAGCTTGCAGTTGAGCCGTTGTGAGTGGTTTTTCAATAAAGCCGAAGATATAAGGACTGTCTTCGGCTTTTTGCTGATCCTCCTTTGCGACAGAGGAGGAAAGAACAAATATTATATAATGATCCTTTAATGCATCAGGAAATTGAGTGATCTTTTCCATGACCTCCCAACCTGTTAATAAAGGCATATTGATATCAAGAAATAGTATTGTTTTGTCCGCATCGATAATGGGATAGTTTGTCTCAATGTACTCCAAACCTTTCTCGGGGTCTGTAAAAGTCTGAATTTTCACATGAGAAAATACCATGTTTATATATTTACTGCATATATGGTTGTTAATTGGATCATCGTCAATAATCATGAAACGCAGTTTGTCAAATTGCTTATCCATAGTCGTCTTTTTTAAATGTCGTCAAATGAGATTTTGAATATTGTACCTTTTTTAACTTCACTCTCTACCCTGTCCCACCAACATAGTAAACTAATTGATTGCTATTTTGCACATAATGCTATTGCTTTGTGCGTCCGGATTGCTTATTTAGGCTCTCCATAATTGGAAAGAATTAATCGCAATTTAATTTCTAATACATTTTTCTTAGCTATCAATAAAGCTATTACTATTTTTGATGCAAAGTTGACCCCATGATACTGCACATAAAAAATATGGTCTGTGATAGATGCAAAGCTGCCGTTAACGCGGAATTTGAGAAAGTTGGAGTCACTCCTGATTCTGTAAAATTAGGGGAAGTGCATTTGTCGGAAATGCCAACGCCAGATGCTATGGTCGCTTTGGGAAAAGGCCTCACTGATGTTGGATTTGAACTGATAGACGACAGACGAAGCAAGATCATTGAGCGGATAAAAAACGCCGTTGTGGAGCTTGTACATTATAAAGATGAACCCGAACTGCTTAAGCAAAGCGAATATATCTCCAGCAAACTAAACTACGACTATCACTACCTCAGCAAGCTCTTTTCAGAAGTTGAATGTATAACCATAGAGCAATACATCATCAATCAGAAAATAGAACGAGTAAAGGAACTCCTAACTTACGGACAACTTAACCTGAATGAGATTGCTTATAAGATGGGATACAGCAGTGTTCAACACCTATCGTTACAGTTCAAGAAGATAACAGGTATGACGTCAAGTGAATTCAAACAAATGAAGGAAAACTCCAGGCGTCCGCTAGATAAAATATAATCAGTTGAAATACAGTGAATTATACTAAATCACACTAAAGTATAATTGATTCACCTTATAGTGTAATGCTTGTCGGCCATAACGGATGCAACTTTGTGAAAAATTGCTTCGTATGCTTCCGGAAAAGACATTGTACATAAAAGGTATGGTTTGCAACAGGTGCATCCAGGCTATACGCACCGCACTGTCCACGATAGGTGTTAACGCCGAAAAAATTTCTTTGGGGAGAGTTACCCTGGCTGGTAAATTTGGGCAACACGACAAACAACTGATAGAAACCCGAATCACAGCCCTTGGCTTTGAGTTTATTGATGATAAAAACCTGCTAGTAACTGACGAAGTAAAAAAACTCGTTGCAGAGGTATATTCAGGCGACTATAATTTTCCTTATAATTTCAGGTTTTCTAGTCTTGTAAAAGAACGTCTGCTAAAAGACTACGATGCAGTTAGCAGAACATTCTCTGACTTAGAAGGGAGCACCCTTGAGAATTATATTATTAACTACAGAATAGATAAAGCAAAGGAATACCTGATAAACACTTCCGCGTCATTGTCCGATATTTCCTTCCTGCTTGGGTATAGCAGTGTGGCGCATCTCTCCCGACAATTCAAGTCAATAGCCGGTATTAACACATCATTTTACAGAAATGAGAACAGCAGGAAGGAAAGAATTTCAACAATATAAACAAGAATGACCATGCAGAAATATATAAAACAGAACTTTCCCGTACTGGAAATGACATGTGCCGCCTGTGCGATAAGCGTAGAGTCGATGCTGAAAGAAGTCGTAGGCGTGAAGGATGCAAGTGTGAACTATGCTAATCAGAGCACTCTAATAGTTTACAACCCTGAAGAAACCAGCCCTGAGAAAATGCGCAAAGTTGTACAATCGATAGGGTATGATCTCATCATAGATGAAGAAAATGAGGCAGAGATAAAGGAATCAAAACAAAAGGAAAGCTATAGGGCCGTGAAGAACAGGGCGCTTTGGGCCAATATACTCTCTATACCTGTAGTGGTGGTGGGTATGTTCTTTATGGACATGCCATATGCAAACTGGATTATGATGGCGTTGGCTACCCCCGTTATCTTTTATTTTGGGCGTTGCTTTTTTATCAATGCCCTGAAGCAAGCCAAGCATGGCAGGATGAATATGGATACATTGGTTGCATTAAGCACAGGCACAGCTTATGCATTTAGCCTATTCAATACTGTGTATCCCGAATTCTGGCACAAAAGGGGTTTGCATGGACATGTGTACTACGAAGCCGCTGCTGTGATCATCGCTTTTATATCACTTGGAAAACTGCTGGAAGAAAGGGCAAAATCAAATACCACCTCGGCATTAAAAAAGCTGATAGGCCTACAGCCAAAAACAGTAAAAAGGGTTAACAATGGCATTGAACAGGACATTCCTATATCCGAAGTAAGCATAGATGACAACATTGTTGTGCGGCCCGGTGAGCGTATCCCGGTGGACGGTATAGTGATGGAAGGAAGTTCTTTCGTTGATGAAAGTACTATCAGCGGGGAGCCAATACCAGTGGAAAAAAAAGCGGGTGACCCGGTGTTTGCAGGCACTGTAAATAATACCGGGAGCTTCCTCTTCCGGGCAAATAAAGTGGGGTCTGACACTGTACTGGCACAGATAATCCATATGGTGCAGCAAGCACAAGGTAGCAAGCCGCCAGTTCAAAAAATGGCAGACAAAGTAGCCGGCATATTTGTGCCGGTAGTGGTGGGGATAGCACTACTTACCTTAGTTATTTGGATGGTAGCGGGTGGCGAGGCTGCATTTTCTCACGGTCTGATGGCGGCAATCACCGTCCTCGTTATAGCATGCCCGTGTGCGCTCGGCCTTGCAACGCCAACGGCAGTGATGGTAGCCATCGGAAAAGGTGCGGAGCAGGGCATATTAATAAAAGACGCAGAGAGCCTGGAATTAGCGCATAAAGTAACAACAGTGATCCTCGACAAAACAGGAACAATAACCGAAGGACATCCCGAGGTAGTATCTGTGGCGTGGACGGTGGGCAACGAGACGAAAGAAAACTCATCCATTCTCTATAGCCTGGAGCGCAAATCAGAACACCCATTGGGTGCCGCGGTTGTACGCCATATGCAGCAACTGCAAATGCCACTACTAGATACAGCTGAATTCGACAGCCTGACTGGGCAAGGCGTAAACGCAGTATTTAATGGCAGGAGGTTCTATGCAGGCAGTCGCAAGTTGCTGATAGAATCACACATTCCGATACCAGCCGAGCTTGAAAAGACTGTGCAAGAATGGTATGGTCGGTCATACAGCGTTATATGGTTTGCCAATGAGCAAAGTGTTTTAGCAGCAATAGCAATTGCCGACAAGGTAAAGGAAAAATCTGCGAAAGCTATAGCGAACCTGATGCAAATGGGCATTGAGGTTATCATGCAAACAGGTGACAATGGCGCAACGGCAGAAGCAGTTGCCCGGCAAGTAGGGATCAGTGAGTTCAGCGCAGAAGTAATGCCTGCAGACAAGGCTGCTTTGGTAAAACGACTACAATCGCAAAACAAGGTGGTGGCGATGGTTGGCGATGGTATCAATGACAGTCATGCGCTTGCTGAATCCGATGTAAGCATAGCGATGGGAAAAGGGTCTGATGTAGCTATTGACGTAGCGAAAATAACATTGTTGCGCTCTGACCTAACAGGAATTGCAAATGCAATAAAGCTGTCAAAACGAACCGTAAGAACCATCAGGCAAAATCTATTCTGGGCGTTCATATACAACATCATAGGTATACCTATCGCTGCGGGCATATTGTATCCAGTAAATGGTTTTTTGCTTGACCCCATGATAGGTGGGGCAGCCATGGCACTAAGTTCAGTTAGTGTCGTCGGGAATAGCCTACGGCTGAAGTATATGAAATAGAACATTAAAAACGCCCCGATAATCGGGGCGTTTTTTTTAGCCTTCACAATATTGTATAAATCACAACTGCCATAGTGTAACAGCTACGCCTGTTGCCAAATCTACTTTTGCGCTGTTATTCAACCATCAATAAAACGTAAAAAAATGACAGCATCAAACACAAAAATGAGCACACTATGGATGGCCGCAATTCTGGCCGTCATCAACCTTGCGTCTTGCAAGACAGGAGGAGAGCAACAAACTGAGGGTCCAGGCAACGCGCAAGCGCTCCCAGTAGACATAAGGATTGCGACAGCAGCAGACCTTAGTGAAAACGAAACGATCTCTGGTTCTACAGCGGCGAACAGAGAGGTGGTAATTACGAGTCAAATTGCACAAAAGGTAATTTCCGTGAATTTTCAAGATGGTTCTTCCGTTACGAAAGGTCAACTCCTGTATAAACTGGACGATCAAGACTTGAAAGCCAGGCTAAACCGAGTGGAGGCTGAGCTGAATCTTGCCAGGCTGACTGAAGAAAGGCATGCACGCCTGTTAACTGCCGAAGCTATCAAACAACAAGTCTATGACGATACTAAAACAAAACTTAGTGTAGCGACTGCTGAAAAGCTGCTGTTATTATCGGAATTAGATAAAACAGAAGTACGGGCACCTTTCAGTGGACAAATCGGTATATCCAAAGTTCATACCGGTGCTTACATTACTCCCGGTATGCCGCTTGCTAATCTGGTAGATCTATCGGCCATCAAGGTCACTTTCTCTATATCGGAAAAAGAAATGCCTTACATAAAGACAGGCTCACAAATTACTTATGTAACAACAATATCCACAGAGGAGCATCATGCAGTGGTTTCCGCAATCGAATCTTCAGCAGACCCACAAAACAGAACGATATTGGTACAAGCCATAGATACAAAAACGCAAACCAGCCTTAAGGGTGGACTTTCTGCAAGGATTTCTTACCGGAAATCAACAAGCAACTCTACTTACAAAATACCTACAGAGGCGATAATTGCCACAGAAAATGGGAGCAGTGTACTCATATCGCAAAACCAAACTGCACACCTGGTGCCTATAAAAATTGCCGTGAAAGACGAGCAGTATGCCTATGTGGTTGAAGGGCTTAACAATGGTGACAGTGTTATAGTATCAAATCTGATGAAAGCAGGCGAAGGCGTACCCGTAAAGATCATTACAATCAACTAAAAAGAAATATCATGAGCATCAGTACATTAAGCATAAAGAAGCCGATCCTTGCGGGGATATTCTCTGTCGTAATTGTGATCCTGGGGATAGTGGGGTTCACGCAGCTTGGGGTGCGCGAATTTCCACTAACAGAACCTCCCGTAATATCAGTGGTAACATTCTACCCCGGTGCCAGCCCGGATGTAATAGCATCGAAAGTAACAAAGCCGCTTGAGGAGTCAATAGCGGAAGCAGGTGGACTTCGTACTGTATCATCAGAGTCGCGGGAGCAGGTAAGTGTGATCTCGGTTGAGTTCAACCGAAATATTAACCTTGACGATGCGCTCAACGATGTGCGTGACAAAGTGGCAAAAGCAAGAAAGCAGTTGCCGGCGGATGTAGATCCCCCGATAGTAGAAAAATCTTCTTCGCCCGATAATCTTGTGGCATTTTTGGAAGTAGAAAGTGACACAAAAGATATAAAAGAGGTCAGCCACATGGCTTCCACTGTTATCAAGGACAGGATGCAGTCGATTCCCGGGATAAGCCGGATTGCGATTGTGGGTGAACACAAGTATGCCATGCGGCTACGTTTCGATCCAGTGAAGCTTGCTGCGCACGGCTTAACAGCCGAAGATATTCAGTCTGCTCTGCAAAGAGAGAATATTGACCTGCCAGCAGGCAGAATTGAGGGCAGTAGCAATGAAATGACTGTGCGTACTATGGGCCGGCTAACTGAAACACGTGACTTTGATGAGATGATAATACGCCAAACCCCTACAGCAGTTATTCGGTTAAAAGACGTGGGTTATGCGGAATTGGGAGAGATGAATGAACGAAATGCCATCATCAATGAGACAAATAACATCAACCGGGTAGGCGTAGGAGTGGCAATACAAATTCAGCGGGGCGCAAACGCTATAGAAGTTGTTAATGAATTCTACAAACGCCTTGACCAATTAAGGAAAGAAATCCCGAAGGACTATCGATTGATAGTGGGGTTTGACTTTACAAAACCAGTCAGGGAATCCATCAAAGAGGTAGGAGAAACTTTGTTTATAGCTTTTGGGCTGGTTATTGTCATCATATTCATATTTCTCCGTGATTGGAGGTCTACAATAATTCCTGTGCTGGCAATACCTGTATCCATATTATCCGCTTTCTTTATTATGTACATTGCCGGCTTTTCGATTAACGTTTTGACGTTGTTAGGATTGGTTCTTGCTATCGGTCTGGTAGTAGATGACGCTATCGTTGTACTGGAAAATATCTACAAAAAAATTGAAGACGGGATGTCTCCCAGGGAGGCTGCTCTGAAAGGTTCGAAGGAGATATATTTTGCCGTTATCTCTACTACAATAACACTGGCGGCAGTGTTTCTTCCTATAATATTTATGGGTGGCATCAGCGGGCATCTTTTTAAGGAATTCGCAATTGTTGTGTCTGGTTCAGTACTTGTATCGGCACTGGTAGCACTTACACTGGCGCCAATGCTGAGCGCCTACATGCTGAAACCAAAGCATACCCCTAACAAATTATATCTTCTGACTGAACCTTTATTTATTAAACTAAATATGGGATATGGGAAGGCATTAAGAGGGTTCATGAAATACAGAGGTGTTGCATGGTTATTCCTAATCGTTACCGGGCTTTCTATAGTATTAATTGGAAAAAGCCTTCCATCGGAACTGGCACCCACAGAGGACAGGTCGAACATCAGCCTTATAGCTATTGCACCTGAAGGCGTATCGTTCGATTTCATGAAAAAAAATATGCTTGAAATTGGCAAATATGTAAACGATTCGACGGAGGGCTTATACCAGACCTATTCGATGGTCGCCATCTCCTTTATACCGGCACCGGCACCTACCAACATTGCGGTACAATCTATTTACCTGAAAGACCCTAAACACCGGAAATCTACCATTCAAGACCTATATAATCAGTACGGTATGGCATCAGGAAAATTCAGGAATGCGCTTGTTTTCCCTTACTTGCCGCCTACTATAGGAACAAGATATGGCGGAGGAATGCCTATACAATTTGTTTTGCAAGGGCCCAACCTAGACACACTTACACATATACTCCCCGGTTTTCTGGCAGCAGCAAGGAGCAGTAAAAAGTTCATGTTCGTTGAAAGCGATCTGAAAATAAACAAGCCCGAGCTACAAGTGAACATAGACAGGGCAAAAGCTGCTATGATGGGGGTATCCATAACCGAGGTCGGTAAAGCACTTCAACTTTCGCTATCCGGTGCCAGGTACGGATACTTTATCAAGAATGACCGGCAGTATGAGGTGATTGGACAGGTTGAGCGGATTAACCGAAACAATATTGGCGACCTGAAGTCGATCTATGTGCGTTCGGCAAATGGGCAAATGATCTCACTCGACAATCTCATAACAGTAAACTCAGGGGTGAGCCCAGCCGCAATATACCGGTATGACCAATACATGTCTGCGACAATATCAGCGAATCTTGCACCCGGTATAAGCCTGGACGAGGGCATAAAGGAGATGGAACTTATCAAATCAAAGGTATTGGGCGACACCTTCAAAACATCGCTTGCCGGTCAATCAAGGGATTTTGTGGAGTCACAAGGCACCTTACTCTTTACGCTCCTCCTTGCGCTGATATTCATATATATGATTCTTGCGGCCCAATTCGAAAGCTTGAGAGACCCGTTCATAATCATGTTGACCGTACCGATGGCCATAGCAGGTGCATTGATAAGCCTATTCTGTTTCGACCAAAGCATCAATGTTTTCAGCCAAATAGGAATCATAACGCTGATAGGCCTTGTAACAAAGAACGGCATCCTCATCGTTGAGTTCGCCAACCACCTGAAGAAAACAGGTCTCAGCAGGTTCGAGGCGGCAATACAGGCGGCTGAACAGAGATTCAGGCCTATACTCATGACCTCACTTGCCATGGTGTTCGGCGCGTTACCTATCGCGCTCACAAACAACAGTCGACAATCATTGGGGATTGTGATAGCTGGCGGGTTAGTATTTGCGAGTATTCTTACGCTGTTCATCATTCCCACGGTTTACACTTTCCTTTCTGCAACAAATAAGAAATCAAAAATCAAAGCATAAAAACAACGAATATGCAACGAAAAATATCAATTATCATAATCATCCTGTTAATGTACCCTTTCACGGCAAGTTTTGCGCAGGGTACTCTTAGCCTCAACGAAGTTATTAACGCGGCACTGGATAGCAATATACAAACCAGGATACAGGCATATGAACTGGCAAAGGCAGAAAACCGTATTAAAGAACAAAGGTCGTACGTGCTACCCGAGATTAGGGCAAATGGCTCATTGGACCATTATTTCGACAGGCAGGTAATATTCTTGCTCGACGGACCATCGGGCACAAGATCTTCACTGAAGCAGGTGCCAGTCGGCGGGAAGAATGCACTTGTCGGCAGTGTTACAATAGCACAGCCAATACTGAACTTGACTCTTGCAAAGCAAAAACAGGTTGTCAATGTCAGCAGGGACATTGAACGCGTGAAACTGAGACAAAGCAAGAACGACCTGGCCCTGGCAGTTGCGAAGTTGTACCTGACCGTTGTTCTATACGACCAGCAAATGCTGTTATTGGAAAATAGCCTGTCGCGAAATGAAAAGGCACTTAAAGATTCCAAAATGTTATTTGAACAAGGCGGCGCCCTTAAAACTGATACATTGAACAACTATATAGCCTTGCTAAATGTGCGCTCTGCCATAGCTACATTAAAGAGTAATATACAGGTGGCAAAATTTCAACTGAATGACCTCGTTGGGTATGACATTTGTAGTGATCGCAAATTATCTGATACTACCGTTCTGGAGACGGACATTTTCGGCCTTACCCAGGATGAAAATCTGGTAGCTGCAGCGGTGACCGGTAATCCCACTTTTCAAATCAACCAACTTAACATCGCCCTTGCAAAAAAAGAAGAGCAGTTGACAAAGTCACTTAATAAACCACAATTAGTGGCAATGGGTCAGTATATGTTGCAATCACAGTCAGACCAACCCTTTGCGGGACAGTTGCCCTGGCCGCAGACCACCTTTATGGGCTTACGCCTGTCTATGCCTATTTACTCAGGTGGGAGGCATGTGGCAAGGCAAAGCAATCAACGGATTAATACAGAGCAAAGCAAGTTACGCGCGGAAGAATATGCAAACAGCTTGAGGACAAGAATATCTGACTTGACCCTGAAGCTTAACGAATCGAAGGAACAAAGGAGGATAGCAGCGCAAAGCGTGCAAGCAGCAAAGTCAAGTTATGAAATAGCAACCGAGCTCTACGAGAACGGGGTGAACTCGCGCCTGGAACTCAGCGAGGCGGAACTCTCACTGACCAGGGCACAGCTAAATTATTCACTGGCCATGTATACAGTGAGAATTACAGAATTCGAACTATTAAACGTAACAGGCAGCAAATAATTATTCAATACTACTCCTTATTCACAAGTGCGGCACATTGAAAGCCGCACTTTTTTTTAGGCGTAACACGATGATATAAATCATACCAGCTATAGTGCAAAGGACGTGGCGCGGCGCGAATATACCTTTGTTAAAAAAAAGAAATTATGGAACAGACACACAAAATCTCAACAAAAGTTTACGAAAAACGGTGGGCGGCATTGTTCCTGCTTTGCACGGCCCAATTCATGGTCATCATGGACTCATCAATAATCGGCGTTGCTCTGCCGGCTATCAAGAATGCGCTTGGCTACAGCCAGACAACACTGCAATGGATATTCAACGCGTATGTTATCTTCTTTGGTGGATTTCTGTTACTTGGCGGAAAACTGTCCGACGTAGCTGGCTCACGTAAAATATTCATGTGGGGGTTTTCTATACTCACAGCGGCTTCTCTATTAGCAGGCATAGCTTGGTCGCAGGGAGCTATGAACACGGGAAGGGCATTGCAGGGAATCGGGTCGGCGCTTATAGCCCCGGCAGCACTAACGCTGCTGATGTCCATGTTTACAGACCCCAAGGAGTTGGGCAAGGCGCTTGGCCTGTGGGGTGCATCAGCTGCAGCCGGAGGCTCTGCGGGGGTATTCCTGGGCGGAGTAATAACTGAGTGGTTGTCATGGCGCTGGGTGCTGCTTATCAATATCCCTATTGGCTTGACTGTACTCTCTTTGTGCAAATCACTTCTGCCGATGACACCGGGTAGGAAAAGCAAAGTAGATCTGCTTAGTTCACTAATCATAACCGGAGCGATAGTACTCATGGTGTATGCGATCGTCTCTGCTGAAGGTAGCCTGTTCAACCCAAAGACAATTGGTTTGGGTACGGTATCATTGGTTTTGCTCGCAATATTCATTGTCCTTCAGAAAACAGGCAAGAACCCATTGGTGCCACTCTCTATTTTTAAGGTCTCAAACCTGACAGCAGGCAACCTGGTCATGGCACTCATGGCAGCCGCATGGATACCACTGTGGTTCTTCCTGAACCTGTATTTACAACAGATACTACAGTTGTCTGCATTCCAGAGCGGCCTAGCCCTGTTGCCAATGACTATTCTCATTATGGTTTTGATGGTAGGCGTAACGGGAAAACTAATAGCGCGCTTTGGCTTTAAGAAAAATCTGCTCGCAGGGTTATTATTCCTGGTTGTTGCCCTTGTTCTTTTCAGCTTTGCCCCTGAAAACGGAAGTTACCTGACACACCTTCTTTTACCTTCAATCCTGGGTGCCATCGGGATGTCGTTAGGATATATACCCGGCACTATCGCCTCTATGTCCGGCGCTAAACCGGAAGAGACAGGGTTGGCATCAGGATTGGTAAACACCAGCTATCAAATAGGGTCTGCCATCGGGCTGGCTGTAATAGTAGCCATATCCACCGGTAAGACAGCTATGTTAACTGCTCAAGGGGCAACACACACGCATGCGTTGACGGCGGGTTTCCAATTGGCATTTATCTGTGCCGCAGCCATTTCAGCTACTGCCACCCTTTTTGCAATGGTCTTTATCAAAACCCCTAACAATAAATAGTACATATAAGCCCTGTCACCTTTTTACGAACATCGACAAAATTGTATGAATTACAGTCGTTATAGTATAACAATGCCCGCCCACACTGAAATTAACTTTGCATCAGAAAAATCAAATGATAATGGAAACAAAACAATTCAAAACAAACATTAAATGCGCAGGCTGTATAGCCACGGTTACACCATTCCTGGATAAAGTAGTAGGCCCCGGAAACTGGGATGTAGATACACGAACAGCAGACAAGACCCTAACAGTGGCACTTGATGGGTTAGACCCGGAAAAAGTTAAAGACGCAGTTCTAAATGCTGGATTTAAAGCAACAGAAATCGTACCATGAAAACACCTCTAAAACTTACATGGTGGGCAGTGCGGTTTATCTAGAAAAGCTTGGCTTACCTGTAATCATGAAAAAAGACATCATTCAATAAAAAAAACAAAACAGGAAATACAATGAAAAAGGCAAAACAATTAATCGTCATGTTCGCATCACTGGGACTTTCGTTGACAACATCAGCACAAACAAATAAGGAATCGTTTCAGGTATGGGGCAACTGTGGTATGTGCAAGAAAACCATTGAGGCAGCCGCTCAAAAGGCTGGTACAAAAACTGCGGAATGGAACAAAGAGACAGAACAAATAGTAGTTGTGTATGATGCTAAAAAATTGTCTGGTGACATAATTCAGCAACAAATTGCGTTGGCAGGTTATGATACCGAAAAATTTGCTGCTGACGACAATGCCTATGACAACCTTCATGAATGCTGCAAATACGATCGCAAACCAAAAAAATAAAAAACAAAAAATAGAAAAGGTATGAAAAAGACAATTTTCCTATTTGCACTGCTAATGGCACTTGCAACACAGAATTTCGCACAGATAAAATCAGCATCACTCACCGCAAGTGGGTTAACATGCAGTATGTGCAGTAAGGCAATATACATGGCGCTGAAAGAGGTAGCTTCCGTTAAAGATGTGCAGGTAAATATTGAGGCATCACGTTATGATATTTTATTCAAGGATGGTGCCAATGTAGTAATTGACGACATAAAAAAGGCCGTCGAAAATGCAGGTTTCTCTGTAGCAACGATGCAAATAGATTTGTCACTCAAGAATGCCGAGTTGTACAAAGATGCACACTTAACGATTGGTGGCAGCAACTTCCATTTCATCAACGTTCCTAAACAACAGATAAATGGCGATAAGAAGCTTACAATAATTGATAGGAACTATTTACCCGCAAAGGAATTCAAAAAATATGCCAAGCTAACTCAATTGAAGTGCATGGAGGATGGAATGGCAAAGGATTGCTGCCGGAAAAGCGGTGTGACCGGACGTATTTATCACGTAACATTTTAACACAACATGAAAAAGATAAGTTTCGCTATCGCAGCACTGCTTGCAACGCAAGTATCAACTAACGCGCAGGAGCTATTTACTTATACGGAACCAGCCAGCAACATGGCAGCCAATTCATCAGGTTTACGAATAACCAATTGGCTTATGGATGAACCACCTGCGACACTCAATTACCATTTTATTCCCGAACTTATGTGGGGAGTGAACAAGTCGCTGATGATACACGCAGAGGGTTACTTTAGCAATCGAAATAATGAGTTCAGTGCGGAAGGAGGAGCTTTATATGCCAAATATCGTTTTCTAAGCAAAGACAATGTGCATCGTCACTTCCGGATGGCAACTTATGGTCGGATTAGCTCGAACAACGGTGATATCCACCAAGAGGAGATAGAGACTAACGGGCACAATTCAGGTGCCGAACTTGGCCTGATTGGCACCCAGTTACTCCACAAATTGGCGTTGTCAGCTAGTGTGAGCTACGAACAAGCGGTAGATAACCGTAATGGCAATGAACTGCCACAAGTCAACTCTGACAAAGCGATTAATTATTCCCTTTCTGCTGGCAGACTGATACTCCCTAAAAGCTATATAGGATACAAACAAATGAACTTCAATGTAATGCTGGAGGTATTAGGGCAGCGATTGCTGGAGAATGGTAAAATGTACCTGGACATAGCTCCTTCTATCCAATTTATTATTAACAGCCAAACAAGGGTGGATATTGGTTATAAACACCAACTGTATAGCAACATGTCAAGGACAGCTCCAAACGGTTTATTGATTAGGGTTGAACATGTCTTATTCAATGCTATTTCCTTGAAACGGTAAATTTTTACAAGCATCCAGCACTACCCCTATCTACCCTTTTCCGCACCTCTGCACTCTCAAACAAAACATAGTTACCCCCCAATATTTGATAGAACTTATCCATTAGCACAGATTGCTGAAACACATACTTATGTTGAAAAAGGACACAAAAAAGGAACCATAGCAATAGAATTGACCGACAATTTACTATCCTAATCACAGTAGAAACAAAATTAAAATTTGTACGTCTAAACAATTTGTTTTAAAAATGCAAAAATTATGCAGCCAAATAAAAAGCTTGCACGAGTCGTGGGGATGGTGTTCCTCCGCGGTATGATCATTGGTATGATAAGCCGTTGGGCAACAGGGTGAAAACTTATCGTTGTCTACAACAACGTGAACATATGCAATCCTTAATCTGCCCTGCGACTAGAATGTTTTATGTATGATTTACTCGAAAAGAAAAAAACGATTTACAATAATATTGTAAGTCGCTGATTTTTGCGTAGAGAGGATAGGGATCGAACCTAAGTCTGCGGCGGATATGAGCCCTCCCAATAAAGTACAAAAGACATTTTTTCGCATGCTTTTTGTAGGCGAGGCTACATTTGAAATATTCAATGTGCTTGGGCAAAGGATATACAGCAGGGCTGTACGAATACAAGACGGTAAACTTGAAGAGGAGATATTGTTACTCTTGTTGGTTTTGGCACATTTTCCGTTTCAAACCGTGCAGCACATAACGGGCGAAATCCACAAACAGGGGCTACTATAAAAATCAAAGCCCGCAAAGTTCCTAAATTTAAAGCGGGCAAGGACTTTACAAGTAAAATAGCAGGCGGCAAGGCTAAGAAATAGACTCTTTTATGTAGATAGGGATTAAACCTAAGTCTGCGGCGGATATGAGCCCTCCCCAAAAAGCACAAAAGACATTTTTCCGTATGCATTTTGTAGGCTTCCGTGGCCAGATTCGAACCCCTTGTCATAACTTGCACACAGCACAAAATATATTACAACATATAAGCACATATTAGCGGTGCATCTATTCGTCTGCTAGCGATATGAGGCTGCTGTATAGGCAGCATGAATACCTTCAATATAAGAAAACCAAAGCATAAACTATTTACTTCATCTCAGCATGCCGAAAACAGAGGATGGGGGTGGTCAATTTCGTCCGGCCTGCCTAGTCAGTTTAAATCGGCCTAAGGTGGTTAATTTGACCGGCTTTTCCAGCATAATGTTGAGATGCTATTAATTTGCATTAAAACAATTGCTCTACCGTATTCATTGCAATAAACATTCTACCACTGTCAGGCAATGAAATGAAACCATACTTTGAATAAAAACTAAGAGCTTCATCATCTATTGGGTCAACTACTATTGCCATAGCAGCTATACTAGTTATTGATGTTTCATAACTTCTTTTAAGAGCATCAATCAATAATAACTTCCCAACTCCTTGTCCCTTGAATTTAATATCCACTGCTAATCGGCCTAATAGTGTAACGGGCAAATCATTATATGAAGGCGGCAATTTTTTTATTATAGATTCAGGCAATTGCGTTCTTTGTATTGATGCGCTTGATAGGGTATAATAACCTTTTACTTCTTTACCATAGGCGGACAAAATAAAACAAGCAGACAACTTTCTCTTCATATCTTGCTTCGCTTGTTTGTGCAGATAGCTATCTAGCATATCATTTCCGCACGAAAAATCACCTTTCTCATGGTCGTTAGTCAGAAGATCTGTCAAATAACTCATTTTGCAGATACTTGCTTTTGATAATTCTTAGCAGCTTCTTTCAATGATTTATTCGGTTTGGGAGGATTAACAAGCGTATCGAAAAATACATTTCTGTCTTTCTCAGTTGCAAGTATTGCGTTATGCTTCTCAACAATGCTATTAGCTACTTGTTGGGTAGAATGAATAACGAACTCGGAAAGGGATTTAAAACCACTAATTTTTGCAGCTAATTCAAAGAACTCTTTTTGGCTCTTTGTTAGCCTTGCATCAAATCTTGCTTGTTGTTGATTGGCGTAGCTCATAACATATAGTTGATACAAATGTACGGCATTTCACCGTACAAACAAATTTATTTTGTTAAGGCTAAGTGCTCGTTAAATTCACTATTGTTAAGAAATCCCACCTTGACCCGGTCGAGGCCAGATTCGAACCACTTGTTATAACTATTCTCAGATTCTCTATCCCCTACCCCGCAAAATCACTGTGGAGAAATATTTCGCGCGAGTTATATTAGTTTTCGTAATTTCACTTATACATAATACTCAATAACATGTCACCAAAATTACACTTAAATTAGAATGGACACATTTAATCATTATAGTATTCAACCAGAATTTGAACTGCAGAGTGAGGACATAAAAACAATATTATCGAATGCTGATGAATTTCTGACGTTTAACGAAGTCATCTTGTACCCGGTTGAAGAAAAACTGGAAAAATCCATCATAACCGATTTCGACCCTAATAACCTCCACCATGTCGAATCAATTACCCACGCTATTAATAAAACTGAGTTAGTATGCGCAGGACCAACCTTTGTACGGGATTGTTTCAATAAAATAACTGGGGAAAACAAATTGAAAACAAAAATCGAATCCACTGACTTACTTGTAAGTGATAGAATTACTCTATTAGAATATTGCATTAAATATTGTATTGATAGAAAAAGAGAGTATGACTCAACAGGATCAGTAAAATTCAACAAGGCGGTATCGGTTTTTGTTTCTTTGAACGGAAAAAAAGAACCTTCTTTAGGAACTTCTTATCATAACCTTCTTCAGCAACGAGGTGGATTGATAGAAATAGACCACAGCTTGAAGCTTAGGTCGAATTTTTGGAATGACCTTGCTGACACATTTAAGAGTATTTTAGGCACTTACACAAGTCTATATCAACAAAATAGGTCACTACCAGAAATAAGCAAGGAAATTCCGCCGAGGTTAATTGTGGAGTTCATTCAACTGTTTAAACTAAAAAAATTTGCCAATGAAACCAGTTTAGGAATTATTGAACAAGAACTACTGGACCGTTTGGATATAGACAGGGCTAGGTATCGTAATATAAAGAGTAAATATAAACGTGAGGGCAAAAGTAAAAATATGTTTATGACCTTCGAGGGTTTATTCGATGAAATACGGGATGCAAATACTTAATTCTTCTGATAACACCAAGTAGATTCGCTACGGGCATCCGTAGCGAATCTACTTGGTACCCATAATGCTTGTTTTAACTTTGCACTATAAAATATTTTTATTATGGTAGCGAAAAATACACTTTTATGGGCAGAAGATCGACTTGAAGATTTTCTTGAAAAAATAGAGGAAAAACTCCTCAATAATACCCGCCCTGCTAGCGAAATCATTCTGGGTGAAAAAGACGCCTTAAAATTACTCCCTTTTGAAAAACGAACCTTGGCAACTTTGCGTGCTGAAGGTAAGATTAAGTATAGTAAGGTGCGAGGTGTTATTCTTTATACATTACAGGACATACTAGACATGGTAAAGGAAAACGAAATAGTTGTCAACTTACCTAAATCAAGGATTTAACAATGACTAAAAACTGCAAATTCGCAGGATGTCAAAAAGAATTGCCAATAGGACGAAGGGGCAATAGGGACTATTGTGACAATAAATGCTATAGCGCAGCAAAAAGAATCCGCGATATAACTGACTATGGAATAAAGTCTGGTTGGCACAAAAAGTATAAAAAAAATATAAATATACTAAATTTTCTCTTACCAATATCGCAATTGATTCCGATTATTTATTTGGATAAAAACGGATTCGATTGGGATACACATGATGGCCAAAAATATATAAACAACTCAAAAGAAATAGCTTTTGTAATAGGTGACATCGCATTTAGAATCGTTTCTGATAACAACAAAAATTTTGTAAAAATATGGAAGTTCCAGTGTTAAGAAATATCTCAATTAAAGAAAGATTTCCTTTACCTCCGTTAGGAATAATTGCTAAAGAGGCTGATAAAATATATTTGCCACCTATAGAGACTAAACATAGTACTTATTGGATAGCTGGAATAACACTATTAGTTATTTTTGCTGGAATCGGCATTTATTATTTCGTTATTAAACCACCAGTGTATCAATTTATAAAAGAAGAAGAAAGGAATAATCTCAAAAGGCAAACCACTACCTAAAATTCCTTCCCGCCGGAAATATCTCCCCCTGCACTACCCTGCTTAGTAGCTTCTTCTTTTCATGCGGAGAAAGCTTATCCCCATCTTTTTCATCTGCCCTGGATAAAGTGAGTACCGGAGGAGCATCATTTGTCGGCTCAGTAAGCTGGTATAACAGTCCGGACATATCGTAACAGTGCTTAACAATCACATGGGTTACCTCTCCTTCTCGCTGGAGTTTACCCTCAACCATGAGTAATCTTGCTCTTACAATTTCTTTACGGTATTTGTCAAACAGCTTTGAGAAAACAACAAGGTTGGCCGTCCCGGTTTCGTCCTCTATGGTCATAAACAAAATCCCGCTGGCCGTACCCGGGC
>CAYSIG010000010.1:8104-111963 GCA_964430995.1 uncultured Flavipsychrobacter sp. | reverse complement strand
ACAGAGCATTTCGGCACATCTAAAAATAAATATTTACCAAAAAACGACAAAACCCGAGAATTATACCTTTCATCGACCACCGAAGCCTTGGCGACCGCATGCCGCCTTAGCTTTAGCGGTGGCGCAAGGTTGGTTCACCCGCCGTTTTCAGTAGCCGTAGTTTTAACGAAGGCTATGGCGAAGGAGGGAACCTGAAAAAATCAGGCCCACGTTCTTTGAAATATTGCTTTGTGAATTTTGTGCCTCTTGGACTTACGACTTATGACTCACGACTTACGACTACAAAAGTGTAAAGATAGTGTCCAAAAACGATTTTATTATAAACTATAATTCAATTGATTACACATTAAAACCACTATCCAAAAAAGTGTACGAAAAATGTAAAAAAGTGATTTCCTCCTCTTTGATTTTTCCATTCCCGGACTCACGACTTACGACTCACGACTTATGCCCCCCGAAAAATGAGTGAGCTCCTTTCTCATCAATAAAAGAAAGAAGACATTGATATACACCCCCATCTGCACTTCAAGGGCGGTGTCTATCAGCAGGTGTAGCATAAACACCATCCATATGGCAAAGAAAAAGAAGCTCTGCCTGTTGCGGCGCAGCCAGGTGAGCGGTGCAAACACCCATAGCGTAAAGATGACAATAGCGGGTATGCCGGCAGCCACACCTACAATGAGGAACTGGTTGTGCGGCACCAGCCGGTCTCGTTCCAGCACCTGGGGGTAATAGGTATCATACCCTTTCTTCATCTCGTCCAGTATATCGCCTGAGCCTGCCCCGGTGAGTGGTTTGTCTTTGATAATATCTGCCGCCAGCTTATAGGACATGAGCCGGCCAATATCACCATAATTGCCCGACCTGTCGCCCTGGATAAGCATCTGGTAGGTATAGTCTATGTAGCCTTTCCGCTCTATAAAGGTGGGGATATAATTGACAGCGAATATGAGGAACGACGGTATCGCAACAATAATGATGATGCCAAAGAGTTTTCGGCGGCCAAAGGCCACATAGATGCCCCACGCCACCAGGAACAGGTAAAGCGCCACAATTCCGCTCTTGGCGGCCAGCACATGCAGGTAGGTCATGATGATGAGCACAATAGCCGTAACGAATCCTTTCATCAGCTTCGTTTCCAGGAACTTCCAGCTGTATATGGCCCAGATAATGTACATCACCAGCCCTAGGCTGAAACTGACATGGTCGTTGCGTGCGGGTGTGGGCAGTATATGGGAAAACTTGTAGCCGTGCAGGTAATACTCACGGTCCTTAATAAGGAAAGACAGGCTGTATTCCACACCAGCAAGCAGTATGATGCCCATACCTAAGGTAAGAATTTGCATCTGCTTTGGTGTAAAGCGGGGGGTATAGGCAAAAGCCAGGGGCAGCAGCAGAAAAGGCAGTTTTACCTGTAGCCCTACATTCCAGTTTTCTGTATTATCCGTCCAGAAAAAACTGATGGCGTAGCAAAGCACCCATCCAATTCCCAGCAGCCACCACTTATCACGAAGCCAGTTTTTAGGGTGTACCCCCCAAAGGCCATTGACCCCATATATTATCATTGCCATCGATAATATAGCAGGGGAAGCAAGGAACCCTGCTGCCATTGCCAATATGCAGAATAATGCAATATTGGATTTATCTAACAATTTATTACTTAGTAAGCTACTTTTGTTCACAAGTTTGTTAAAGGTTCTACAAGAACGGTCAAAGCTACATTTTAGTGCAAAGCAAAATAAAACAACTTCATAAGGAGATACAGGATGGGAAATTTCTTTCCCTTGCAAGAGGGATAACCATTGTAGAGAACGAGCTCGATGGTTATGAATCCCTGTTGCTGGGCCTCCATGAGAACCGCCATGCAAGAGTAATAGGTATCACAGGGCCACCGGGAGCAGGCAAAAGTACGCTGGTAAACGCACTGCTGCGCCACTGGCTTAAAGAAAATAAAAAAATTGCCGTTATCGCAGTTGACCCCTCATCGCCATTCAACTATGGGGCCTTGCTGGGCGACAGGATAAGGATGAGCGAATTTTACACCCACCCGGACATCTTCATCCGCTCGCTGGCTACACGGGGGGCGCTGGGCGGGCTAAGCGCCAAAATAATAGAGATAACCGACCTCGTAAAGGAAGCCCCCTTCGACCTGGTGCTGGTAGAAACCGTGGGCGTGGGACAAAGCGAAGTGGAAATAGCCGGGCTGGCTGATTGCACCGTAGTGGCGCTGGTGCCGGAAGCAGGCGATGAGGTGCAAGCCATGAAGGCGGGAATAATGGAAATAGCCGATATTTTTGTGGTGAACAAGGCCGACCATGCCGATGCCGAAGGACTGTACCATAACCTGCGCATACTGGCCCACGAAAAAGCGAATGGCGCTGACGAGATTGCCGTGGTAAAAACAGTGGCAACGGAGAACAATGGTGTGGCAATGCTGGCCGCCGAGATAATGAAATGTCTGGAAACCCAAAAAGCCATACCTGAAAAACGCCTGCAATTGCTTACCGAAAAAAGCTGGCAACTGATACAGGCACAAAAAATGAAGAATGTGGACCGGGGCAGGATAAAGGAGCAGCTGGCTGAAGCGCTGAAGAATAAAGAGTTCAATTTATACGCATTCACAAAACATTTTTTGGATTAAACCGTTAGGATAATACCATCGCCGATATACATGCTGTCTTCATTACCCCCATACCTCCTTTACCTTTCGGCTTTAATACTATCATGTGTCATCAGCCTGTATGCAGTGAAGAAAACCATTTTCATTGCCCGGAGGATGAAAATATATGACGTACCCGATAAGATAAGGAAGATACATAGCGCAGGCATATCGAACCTGGGCGGGATAGGGGTGTTTACAGGTTTTATACTGGTGGCAGTATTTTTCTGGCAGCGGGATAGTTTTTTTATGCCAGCCATCTTATCGTCCTGCGCGCTGCTGTTCTTTACCGGCATATATGACGACCTGGTGAACATGAAACCCAGTAAAAAGCTGATTGCGCAGCTTACTGCTTCGTTCATTACCGTGTATTTTGCCGATATGCGTATGGAAGCTTTTTTTGACGCATTCGGACTGCCGGAAGTGCCTTACATGGTAAATGTAATTTTCACGATACTGTGCTGCACATTCTTCATCAATGTGTTCAACTTCATTGATGGCATAGATGGCCTGGCCGGTTCATTAGCTATCTTATATTTAGCCATACTGGGCGGCCTTTTTGCGCTTGGCGGACAAGAGATGACGGCGGGTATGATCTTTGCCTTGCTGGGGGCGACAGGTGGATTGCTGTGGTATAATTCTGCCCCTGCAAAAATTTACATGGGCGATACGGGTTCTATGTTCCTGGGCTTCATCATCTTTAATTTTACTTTGCTGTACCTCAGTCAGCCCGCCAATTCAGCAGGGGTGTACATTCATGGCACGCGTCAGGCTGTGCTGCTCTCAATTGCCATGCTGTTCATGCCCGTTTACGATGGCATTAGAGTGTTTGTTTTGCGTGCCATGAAGGGCATCTCTCCCCTTAAGGCAGACCGCCGTCACCTGCACTACTACCTGCTTGATGCGGGCTGTTCACATACGCAGGCAGTGGGCATCATAGTGGGTATGAATGTGCTGGTAATAGCGCTGGCATGGTTGATGCAGGATATGAATATATATATTGCACTGGGGAGTTGCGTAATGCTGGTATCGGCTATTGTGATGATGATATATAAATGGCGGGCACGGAAGATGCAGTAGTACCGACCGTAAAAAGAAGCCTACTGCGTGCGCGACACGCCACCCTCATAGCGGGTGAGCAATATGTGCCGGTTCTCGTTATAGAGTATGTAGCCATTCGCATCGCGGAGTTGCTTTATCTCAAATTTGGTGAAGGGGGCGGCAGTGTTATCGCTGTAGTTCGAATTGAACATAGTGCCGTATTGCTTCAGGAGGCTGGCATACCACATCATAGTTTCATAGGCATAATAAACAGAACCGGATGCTTTGCCACCAAAGAACTCCTTGTATTGGCGGGCCACATATTTTGCGGCTGGTGAACCGGCGTCAACCGTGTTAGGCGCCGGGATGTTAACGCTGAGGTTAGGAAACCCATCCTCTTTACGAAGACCTTTTATGCTGCCCCATGTATGCATACCATATACTTCGAAATGCGTTGCGGGAAAATCTTTTGATAACCGGCGGAGCAATGAATCGGCAAAACCTGCCTCAAGCACAGGAATGATGACTACGTTGGGCTTCGATTCGTCGAAAAAAGTGATGAGTTCCTCTTTGGAAGGCAGGGTATTACACATACGCTGCCTGAAATTAATGTCATCACCGGCAATGATATAATTGTAAGCTTCTTCGTTGGCTGCCGATGTATTGCGGTACAGCAATGTTACTTTCATTCCGGGATATTTGCTGGAAATATCCTTCACTATGCGCCTGCAATGCGTCTTGAGCGATGGCTGCAGCATAGTAAAATACTTATTACCTTTCACCGCTCCGTCGGACATAGAGAAGGCGGATACAAAATTTATCTTCCGGCTCTTTGCGAAACCGGCAACAGTGGCTATATCATCGCCCTGCAAAGCACCTATTATCAGGTCGGTGGAATCCAGCTGGCCCTTACCGATCAGTGAGTCGAGGCGCTCCGCTTTTGTGGTAATATCGTGTATGTAGATATCAATGTTATACCCCGCGCGCTTAAGGCTGTCGGCGGCTATGCTGGCACCCTGGTAGACAGATACACCCGCCAGGGCTTTTTCGGGGATCACATCTTTGGCCGATTTCGATTTAGACTGTACCAGTTCATCCAGGTACATGTATGCCATTACATCCACCCTGTAGCGTGACTTGATAACAGTGGGCGGATATTTAAAGTTAGTGTTGACTGCGGTAGACCCTGCTGCGGCAGAGGAAACCTTGTCTTTGTCTGTAGCCCCATATTCTTCAAGATAGCGCTGCTTACGGCGCTCGCGCCTCATTTGCCTCCGCTCTTCTTTTTCTTTTCTTTTCTCATCCTTTGGGCTCAATGCTGCCATTTCGCCCGCTGACTGCTCCTCCTGCCCCAGCACCGGAAGAGCAAGCCCTGATGCAAGGAAGGTAAACAGCATAGCTATGATAATTTTGTGCTTTATCATAAAAGGTGAGGTGCTTTCAGGGCAAAAAGGTAATACTTTTCTTTTTATTATACTACTCCCACTCTATAGTGGCCGGTGGTTTAGAACTAATATCGTATACCACACGGTTGATACCACGCACACGGTTGATAATATCGTTAGATATACGCGCCAGCAGGTCGTAAGGCATATGGGCCCAATCGGCGGTCATACCATCTACCGATGTCACGGCACGCAGGGCGCATGTATATTCATAAGTGCGTTCATCACCCATCACCCCTACGCTCTGCACAGGCAGCAATATTGCCCCGGCCTGCCATATCTGGTGATACCAGCCGCTATCGCGCAGGTGCTGTATGTAAATAGCATCTGCCTCCTGAAGCATAGTTACCTTTTCTTCTGAAACAGGCCCAAGGATACGGATACCCAGACCGGGCCCGGGGAACGGATGGCGCCCAATGAATATCTCGTCTATACCCAGCTCGCGGCCCACTTTACGCACCTCATCCTTGAACAGGTATCGCAATGGCTCCACAAGGGAAAGGTGCATGATGTCGGGCAGGCCACCTACATTGTGGTGGCTTTTGATGGTGGCCGACGGGCCGCCATGAACAGACATAGACTCAACCACATCGGGGTAGATAGTACCCTGGCCCAGGAAGCTGACATCTTTTAACTTGACCGCCTCATCGTGAAAAACATCGATAAACAGACGGCCTATTATCTTTCTTTTTTTCTCCGGGTCTGATACTCCGTCAAGCTCTTTGTAGAACAACTGACGGGCATCTACACCCTTTGTATTTAACCCGAGGTGCTTGTAACCTTCGAGTACCTGTTCAAATTCATTCTTGCGTAGCAGGCCGTTATCTACAAATATGCAGTATAGGTTCTCGCCTATGGCCCTGTGTATGAGGGTGGCGGCTACGGTGGAATCCACACCGCCGCTGAGCGCCATTACCACTTTCCTGTTGCCCACCTGCTCACTTATCCTCGCCACAGTTTCGTGTATGAAGGCTGCCGGTGTCCAGTCCTGCTCGCAATGGCAGATGTCTACAATAAAGTTTTTGAGCAATTGTCTGCCATCGGTGCTGTGCGTTACCTCTGGATGAAACTGTATGGCGTGGACAGTATTCTTTGCGAAGGTGCTATCAGTTTTGAAAGCTGCCACCGGGATGCTTTCCGTACGGGCAAGTATGGAACATCCATCCGGCAGGCGCTTGATAGTATCACTGTGGCTCATCCATACCTGTGAGCCCTGGGGGATAGTAGAGAACAACGGATCGGGCACCACATCCTGCAGGTGGGCCCTGCCATATTCGCGGTGCGTAGATTTACCCACCTCGCCCCCGGCCTGTACGGCCAATAGCTGCGCGCCATAGCAAACGGCCAGTACCGGCAATCTGTCTGCCATAGCCTTTATATCTGGCCATGGCGGGTCGGCATCGTTGACTGAGCATGGGCTGCCGGAAAGAATGATGCCCTTCAGCGTACTGTCGTATGCCACAGCCTTTGTGCAGGGTTGTATCTCGCAGTACACATTCAGCTCGCGTATGCTGCGGGCTATAAGTTGAGTATACTGGGAACCGAAATCAAGTATGAGTATTTTGTTGTTCATCAGACCCAAATCCGCCGCGGCGGAGCTTCTCTATTCTGTTAAAAAATATTATCTCACTCAGCAACCTGAGGGGAGTCCCCGTCAGAGGCGAAGAGTTTTACGCCTGCGCCTGGGGCGTGCCGAAATTGAATGGCATAGCAGGTGTTTCCTGATCTTTAATATTGCCATATTGTGCTTCAAAACGCTTCACATTATCTATGAGGGCTTTCATCAGCCTTTTGGCATGCTGCGGGGTCATCACTATGCGCGATTTAACTTTAGCCTTAGGCACATTGGGCATCACATTTACAAAATCTATCACAAATTCGGCAAAGGAGTGGGTAATAATAGCAAGGTTGGCATATTCTCCATCGGCCATTTCTTCAGTCAGTTCAATGTTCAGTTGTTGTTCGGGGATTGGTTGGTCTGGCATAAATATCTGTTTTTATATGGGTGCGAAATTAGTCTATTTTAACGATTAGCCGAAAGCAGTATACCCAATCTGCAAATCCCTTATCTTTGAAGGCTATGTACAGGATTATTGTTCCGTTCATACTGCTGATATGTATCGCCTCTTGCAGGCCACCGTTATATACGCCCAAACCCGCAGGCTATTATAAAATAGACACCCCCGAGACCCACGACTACAGGATTTTCAACAAACCGGGCTTCCCGTACACTTTTGAGTACCCCACCTATGCCGAGATAAGGCCCGATTCTTCTTTTTTTGAGGAGAAGGCCGACAACCCGTACTGGATAAATATATATATACCCAGCCTGGGAGGTGTCATCAACTTCACATATAAAGAAATTAATGCAAAACAGCCGCTAAATGAATTGGTAAAAAGGGCTTTCGACCTGTCTTTTTTTCATAAGGACAAGGCTAAATACTTAGACAATGCATACTTTAATAATGGAGCAGATGTGTATGTGACCACTTTTTTGCTTGGTGGTGACGCAGCCTCTAAGTACCAGTTCACCGCTACAGACTCCACAAAGCACTTCGTAAGGGGTGCATTATACTTTGATGTGACACCCAATGCCGACTCGTTGCAACCAGCCTACGATTTTGTGCAGCGGGATATAGAGCATATGCTGATGACCCTGCGGTGGAAGGGGGCTAATAGCTCAGTAAGTATACCGACCAAATGAAAAATACCTTACTTTTGCAACTCTTTAAAAAGAACTGGTCTCATAGTTCAATGGATAGAATAGAAGTTTCCTAAACTTTTGATACAGGTTCGATTCCTGTTGAGACTACCACTCCTCAAAGCCTTGCCCAGCAAGGCTTTTATTTTTCATCCCTACAAGAATATCGAACTTTTAGTACTTTTCAATTCTAAGTCATAAATAGAAGTGAGAAAAGTCGCCTTCATCGACAGCGATGAAACCAAGAAGATAATGCTTTATGAGACAGATGAGGGGGCTTATTTGTTCTATTTCAATACATGGGTCGATGCGCCATCCACAAAAGACTTCTTTTATACAGATACTGAAGAAGCTGAAGCTTTCTGTTGGATTGAATTGAATATCAAACCCAGCGATTGGATAAGCATCAGTGATCCTCAAGAGGGCTGCCAAAATGATTTCAATGCCCCAACGAGAGTCAAAGTCCGTGACGTTGGTAATCCTCAATTTGGAAGCTACCAGAGGTTTGACGGAAAATGGTTTGATATCAATGTAATAGACGAGAGTATTGGTGGGTTGACGGGGAACGAACGACTATTTTGCAGCGGCTTAATGGATGAATTTGATGATGCCAAGGGTAAAAAAGACACTTTAAAGGGTGAACAAATTTTACGATCCTTAAAATGGGACGAGTTATCGCTTAATCGAATTATCGAAAGTGAATTTAGCAATCGACATTAGGTCGCATTTTTTGATGACAGAAATTCATAAATCTGCTTGAACTTTTTCTTCAAAAGGTTCGATAATGAAACAGTAGGGACTACTCCCCAGAGAAAGGCAGCGTTTTTGCTGCCTTTCTCTTTTTGGACCCCGCTAGAAGCCCTTTCAATACTGTCTAATAAAAAAATATTTCATTCGTTTCATAGGTTCGATACTCAGATTTTTCATAAATCAGTTTTTCAGGAAAAATTAAACCTAAAAATTCCCTTTTACCCTCCAGTCAATGTGCATAGAAGGCCCAAAATCTATTAATTCCACCCTCCCCCTAGTGCGCGATAGATATTTACTATCGCGTTCATTTGTCTTTTTTTAGTTTCAATCAATTCGAATTTTGATTCCAGTGCATCCCGTTGTGTAAGCAAAACCTCCATATAATCTGCCCGCGCCGATCTGAACAGGTTATTTGAGATACTGATAGACTGCGTAAGTGCCTCTACTTGTCTTGATCGCAACTCATAACTTTTTTCCAGATTGTTGATCTTTGCCAGTTGGTTAACTACTTCGATGTATGCATTTAATATAGTGCGCTCGTAATTATATACTGCCATTATTTGTCTTGCATTTGCTGTGTAGTAATTTGCTTTTATGGCATTTTTGTTGATTAGAGGCGCAACAAGATCTCCCGCCAGCGAGTATAAAATGGACTCCGGAGCTTTTACGAGATAGGCGGGGTTAAATGCCCGTAAACCGCTGGATGCAGAAATGCGGAGGGAAGGGTAGAACTCTGCCTTTGCAGTCTTTATATCCAGTTTGGCTGCCGCCAATTCCAGTTCTGCTTTTCTGATGTCGGGACGATTGGCCAGCATCTGCGATGGGAGGCCTTCGTGAATTCTGTTCATCAACATGTTGCCAAAGGATTGCTGACTTCTCATGATATGTTGAGGATAGCTGCCTATGAGAAAATTGATCTTGTTTTCTGTTTCAGTAATTTGCTGTTGAATCTCGAACTGCAAACTCTTCGTTTTAAATACTTCTGCTTCAAATTTTTGTACGGCAAGTTCTGTGACCCTCGCGGCAATTTTCTGTAGTTTCACCACCTCCAGTGCGTTGCTCTGTATCTCAATATTTTGATTCACGATACTCAATTCATTGTCGAGGGCAAGCAGTTCGTAGTAAGAGTTGGCTATTTCCGCAATCATATTCGTTATTAAGAAATTTTTCCCCTCTATGCCTGATAAGTACCTGTTAAAAGCCGACTTTTTAGCATTGTGTAGTTTATGCCAGATATCTATTTCCCAACTGGCATATAATCCCAAGAGGTAGTCCGGTAATGGTTCGGGCATTTCCCTTCCGGGTTTTATTTCTGTATTTGCTTCCATCGCCCCCATATTCGTATATCTTGCAACTTTGTCAATTCCGGCTGCACCTTTTGTCCCCACAAAAGGTAAATATTCCCCCTTCCTTACCCGGATCTCGTTTCGTCTGATTTCAATTTCCTGGAGTGTTATATTTAGCTCCTGGTTATTTTTAAGTGCTGTGTCAATCAAGGTGGTCAGGTAGGGGTCTGTGAAAAAATCCTTCCAACTCATTTTTGCAGTATTGGAAGTGTCATTCGCAGAATTAAATTTTTCCGGTATTCCTCTATTCTCTTTTCTGCCGGTTATAGCAGGTATTTTGCAGGCGGTATATAGCAGATAGAGGCAGATTATACCTACGCACATGTATATCTTATTTTTAAACATTGTGATCTTTTTTTTCAGTTAGTGAATCGTTCTTTTCCAAAGTGTCTTTTTCAGCGGATCTGAAGAAATTTAGTTTTCGTTTCCTTTTTGATTTCTTTTGTCCTATGTTTTCTGTCAATGGGACTTCGTCTTCATCCCTGATCATATGCCGTCCATCGGCCATTTTGGCGAATACATAGTACAAGCCGGGGACTACTATTACACCAAATACTGTTCCCAGTAGCATCCCTCCGGCTGAGGATGCTCCAATGGTGCGATTGCCTATTGCGCCGGGGCCAGTCGCGAAAAGTAAGGGAATCAAACCCGCAATAAAGGCGAACGAGGTCATGAGTATCGGGCGGAAACGGACTTTGGCACCTTCAATGGCCGCATCAAGTATTGAAGCCCCCTGCTGACGTTTCTGAACAGCAAATTCCACTATCAAAACCGCATTCTTGCCCAGCAGCCCGACCAACATTACCAACCCCACCTGTGCATAGATATCGTTTGACAGCCCCATCATCTTCAGTAGCAGGAGTGATCCGAAAATGCCCACGGGCAGAGATAGAATTACGGCAAAAGGCAATATGAAACTCTCATATTGTGCGGCGAGGACGAGGTAGACAAACAGCAAAACGATAAGGAAAATGTAGATCGCCTCATTACCTCTTCCTACTTCGTCTTTTGACAATCCCAGCCAATCAATGCCATACCCTCTGGGTAGGGTTTGAGCAACTTCTTGAATTGCGTTGATAGCCTCTCCGCTACTGTATCCGGCGGCCGGCGCGCCATTTATTGCCGACGATGTATACATATTATACCTGGTAATTTCATTTAGTCCTTGCGTTTTTCTTATTTTCATAAATGAAGAATACGGTACCATCTCGTCCCGGTTGTTCTTTACATACAATTTGAGTACGTCTTCCGGCAGTTGCCTGTATTCAGGTGCTGCCTGAACGTATACTTTAAAGAAATTGCCAAATCTGATAAAGCCAAGTTCATAAGTACTGCCTATCATAATGGAGAGGTTGTCCATGGCTTTGCCTATTGATACCCCCTTTTGCATGGCTGCCTGGTTGTCGATCTCTAATTCATACTGGGGATAGTTTGCAGCAAAGAAGGTAAACAGACCTGTTAATTCCTTTCTCTTTCTGAGGGTAGCCATAAATTCATCGTTTACCTTGCCGAATGCTTTATAGTCACCTGAGTTGGTTTTATCAAGCAGCCGTAATGAAAAACCTCCGGCAGCACCGTAACCTGGTACGGCAGGTGGCTGAAAGAATTCTATGGTCGCTCCCGGAACTTCATTGCTTTTTTGCTCTAATTCTTCTATAATCTCCTGTGCGGTATGCTTTCGGTTTGCCCAGCTTTTCAGGTTTATAAGGCATGTACCTGCATTTGATCCTCTACCTTCAGTCAACACCTCATAACCTGCTAATGAAGAAACGGACTGAACACCTTCAACCTTAAGTGCAATTTTTTGCACTTTTTGAGCTATATCATTCGTTCTTTCCAGTGTGGAACCAGGAGGTGTCTGGATTATTGCATAAATCATCCCCTGGTCTTCAGCCGGAATAAAGCCGGAAGGCAGTGTTTTAGATGTAACCCATATACCGAAGCAGAATGCAATCAGCAGGCCAAAAGTTATTGCCCTGCGACTGGCAATAACTTTCAACACATTCGTATACCTGCCGGTAACTTTTTCAAACCACTTATTAAATCCGTCTATCAGGATATTGATCGGCGTTTTTCTTTTCGGCTGGCCATGAGTGTTTTTTAATATCATAGCGCAAAGTACCGGGGTAAGCGTAAGCGCAACTACACCGGAAATAACTATTGAGGTAGCCATGGTGATAGAAAACTGCCTGTAAAATATGCCAACCGGGCCTGTCATAAATGCGACAGGAACGAACACAGCGGTCATTAACAATGTGATAGCTATAATAGCTCCGCTGATTTCCTCGAGTACCTTTTTCACAGCTTTAAAAGGTGAAATGTTCTCCTCTGCCATCTTGGTATGCACAGCCTCTACCACCACAATCGCATTGTCAACCACGATGCCAATGGCCAGCACAAGCGCGAATAAAGTAACAAGATTGATGGTGAGCCCGAATAATTGCATGAACGCGAATGCACCTACGAGTGAGACCGGTACAGCGAGCGTGGGGATAAGTGTGGAGCGCCAGTCGCCGAGAAAAAGGAAAACTACTATTGCAACCAACAAAAAAGCCTCTCCTAAAGTATGTAACACCTTTTCAATAGAAGCATCCAGGAAGCTGGAAACATCGTAACTTATCTGGTAATCCATTCCGGGAGGAAATGAACTGGCCTTTATCTCTTCGAGTTTTTCTTTTACTTCTTTAATTACTTCGCTGGCATTGCTTCCATAAGTTTGTTTTAAGGTAATTGCGGCTGATGGATGCCCGTCCATATTTGAATAGATGTCGTAGAATTCACTTCCCAGGTCAACATCAGCTATGTCTTTTAGATGAAGGATATCTCCGTCAGGGTTAGCTTTAATAATAACATTCTGATATTGTTCCGGTGTATTGTACCTGCCTTGATAAGTTAATACGTATTCAAGTGACTGTGAACGCTTGCCAGTTGCCTGCCCTATTCGTCCCGGAGATCCTATTACGCTTTGCTGTGCCAACGCCTCCATTACTTCATCAGTTGATACGTTATATGCCCGCATCCTGTCAGGCTTTAGCCACACGCGCATAGCATACTGACGGCTACCTAATATTTTGGCACTGCCAACACCCTTCAACCTGCTTATCTCCTGTATTATGTTAACACTCGCAAAGTTGTACAGGAACTTTTCATCTGCTTTTGGATCTTTGCTGTAGAGGTTAACGTACATCAACATGTTTGGCGAAGTATAACTGATGATTAACCCTTCACGCTGTACCAGCACCGGTAGCCTGTTGGTTACCTGTTCCACCCGATTTTTGATGTTGACCATGGCCTGGTTCGGATCCACCCCTAAATCAAATACTACTTGTACTGTGGCCTCGCCCGCGCTGGTTGCATCCGAAGTCATGTATTTCATGCCAGGGGTGCCGTTAATAGCCTTTTCCATCGGGATAAGTACTGAATTAACCAATACATCAGCACTGGCGCCGGGGTAGGCAATATTTACTACTACCATTGGCGGCGCGATGGAGGGAAACTGGGAGACGGGCAGTGTATTAATGGCCAGTATGCCCATAAATATTATTAATAGAGATAGCACTATTGCGAGAACAGGTCGCTGAATGAATTTTTTAAACATTTTCGTTGTTTTTAAACATTATTTATTCTGCATGTGTCTTCAGGTTAGAGATTACTGTCTTAGGGTCCTTATAGTCGTAGGCTATTTTTTCGTTTTCTGTAACCTTACGCAAACCCTCAAGAAGAATCCTGTCGGTCTCTGCTAATCCGGCTGTAACAACGAACAGGTCCTCCATGTCATCACCAATATTGATTTCCCGGGAGTGTACTTTATCATCTTTATCAATTATATACACGTATCTCTTGTCCAGAATTTCAAAGGTGGCTTTTTGGGGTATCAGCAATGCTCCTCTAATAGATGCAGACATTCTGATGTTGCCTGTCTCGCCATGTCTTAAAAGTCCATTGGGATTTGGAAATGTAGCCCTGAAAGGAATATTTCCGGTTTCATTGTCAAAATCAGCCTCAATTGTTTCCACCACTCCAGGGTATGTAAAAAGGGCGCCGTTTGCCATTTTTAACCATACAGTAGGTTTTTCGTTTTTTAGCTTGTCGCTATAGCCAAGGTATTCGGCTTCAGGAACATTAAAATATATCCACATTTTGTTGTTATCCGATAAAGTAGTAATCAGGTCCCCCTCGCTCAGAAGGCTTCCAAGCCTCACCCGGAATTTGTCGATAATGCCGTCAAATGGTGCTCTTATCTCTGTGAAGCTCAAATGAACCTGGGCTAATGCTAATTCGGCTTTTGTTTTGTCTAATTTTGCAGCGGCCATAGCCAATTCATTTGCAGATACTATATTTTTATCTGCCAGACTTTTTGTGTTCTCGTATTCTATTTCAGTAACCTTGGTTTCCGCTTGTGCTTTTTTTAGTTCTGCTTCATACAGTTTAGGCATAATGCGGAATAATAATTGTCCTTTTTTTACGGCCTGCCCTTCATCCACAAATATGTCCTGCAGATAGCCTCTTTCCATGGCTCTCATTTCAATATGGTTGATTGAATGGATCTGGCATACATACTCTTTGGTGATGGAAGTGTCCATTTTTAGCGGACTGGTAATAAGGAATCTTGTCTGTATTTCTTTTTCTGTGGTCTTTGATTTACAAGCTGCAAAGCATAATAACGCACACAAGCCTATAAGCATGAGAATTCTCTTCATAACGAAGTATGTTTTAAAATAAATTGATTGAGGTGATTTTTTGACGCAGGGTAAGCCAATGCACATTTATAACCGTGTATCCTGATGACACACAAGCATGAGCTTAGAACAAATCATCCAGTGTGCAGCTTTTCACTGCATTCACGGAAATATTAAATCAAATCCGGAACACCCGATAAAGTAAATATCTGGGAAGAAGTGAAGAAAAAGGGTTGTTGCAGGCGGAATAGTGAGTTTCAACGAAACCACGGGATTCCGATACCATATTTTGCAATATGCCAAAGTCATTACTATGATCTGAGTATTTTTTGGATGAACTCTTTTCATCGTCATCATCCTCAACTTCGATGGCTTTTAAATATTGTGCGTCTTTTGAATGTTGTTGTGCAGACTGTAAGGTACATTCGGTATATCCCGATTCAGATTTGGCAAACAGGAATCCACTTTGCGCCAGAATAAGCGCAAATAGAAGTGGAAAAAATCTGATTATCACCTTCATTTTGGAAAGTCAAAACTACACTTAAATAACTACGTAGTGATATATCAAATGTTAAATTGTTCGAGATAATTTTTCATAATTTATATAATTATTTGATTATGAATGACACAAAGGCATACAGGTAGGAAATCTACGAAGGGTAGAAACATTGATTTAGCAGCGCATTCAAGTCATTCTTATGAACTATGTATTTTGCTTAGTGTAGAAATAAACGAACATCGTATTAGGTTCTCAAAAAAATAACTATCTGTTACTTTGAAGTTTCTCTTTTTGTAACTTCCCTAAAGGAATTAAAGGCAATTATAGCGAGCTACATTGTCCGTGAGATTCTTAGTGCAATCAAAAAAAGAAATAGGTTAACCAGTACTATAGCATCTTTCAGACAGGATTTTGCTCCTTCTCCAACCATCTGGTCAAAAACGCTTAAAATACTTTACAATAAGTCATTGGGCGAATTTCCACCAAATAAACAGCGTTTTACATCAAAATCAGGTTCGATATTTGTATTATTCTCTTTGCAGAGCAATACAAGAAAATAGACAAAATCACTCCAAATCCTTGTCGGGAGTGTTTTTTGTTTGGGTTCGTTACCCTGTGGTATATCTGTTGAATATTATCCTGCACAAACCAGTGAGCTTTTATTAGGCAACTGCTAAAACCCTTAGCCGTTTATTATTTCAGATGTATGTTTGAAAGGGCTACTATTGACGAAACATGAATTGCTTTAACCGGGAACAGTATCAGACTTTCCTGTTTATTAGTTTAGGTATGGTTTACTCAAACGCTTAATCGGGACTTGACTTTTTTTATTTCCTCTAATGCACGAGCTGTAAGGCCGGATTTTAGCAATACAATTCTGAGAAATGCCCCACGGCTAAAGGAAACTGAAAATCAGTAAACAGTAAATATAGCTTTGTGCATGTTTTCACTTAGGCTATTTAGCATAAAGAAATACATTCCGGAATGGGTTTTCCACGATCAAATACAATGTTGCACGTATCTGAGGTGTATGAAAGAAACAGTTTCCCCTCTGCTGAGAAAACATCTTAGACGTATTTTCCTCCAAACGGACAACTATACGGATATCTTCGTCAGAAGCTGCCGGGTTCGGAAATGCACTGATTTCTTTTTGTGCTACTCTGTCAACACTCAACGTGCCACCGGGAACAGATATTTCATCAATCCAAAGAGCTGTGCCTTCGTTAGCGCCCTTGCCGGGTGGCGTATTCAGTTGATTAGAATTCTCCGAACAGGGTGTACTTGTTGAAAAAACGATCTGCATCGCATCGGGGGTGAGTGCGTAAGAATAGGTTGCCGATAGGGTGCAGAGAGTATATGATGGTACGGTGCTTGTGAATACAGCGCTACCTTCACCAATCACCTGATTTGTATTTCCTGAAGAATCAAGTGTATGGAGCGCGATCTTTGCAAATGAAGCAAGGTAGTAGTACTGCTACACGCCATATACCCAATCGATACCTGTGGGTTGCCCAGATCATCTATACAGGTTACGAATCCACCCTGGCTGCCAAGTTGCCGCTATTTCGGTCGCCAGTTTTTACTGCTGATATAGCAACAGGATAGCAGGGTAATGATGCGTGAAATGAATTTGTCAACCGGGAAACGGGGTAAACTGGAATGGACGTTGAATCCCATTTTCCATCCCGTGATTGGGGATGTGCTGCCCCATGATGTACTTATCAGCCGTGATGCGAAAGGAGCGAATATAATCGTTTTCGTAAAAAAACGTTTTTATATTTTGAAACCTGTACATTGGCCAATGCTAAAAGAAGTCAAATCGAAGTCATTTATGACCACCTACGTTATTTAAACCTAACCGTGCAATCAGATCTCAACAGTTTACTATTTGAGAAATCAAGAGACCTCAGTTTTAAACCCTGTCAATCAACCGTCTGACTTGTTTTGCACTCTGCAACCCACACAATCCTGCTATTTGTTCTCTTGACAAATCAGGGTTCTTTATTAATGTCTTGATCTTTTCAATTCTCAGCAAGGTTATGTATTCGTTCACCGTGAGCTGTGTTTCCTTTTTGAAAACGCGTGTAAAATTCCTTTCGCTCATCAATGCTATGTCAGCAAGGTCGGCAACGCTGGTTTTTTTATTAATGTTCTCCACCAGCCAGTTCTGCACCTTGTGTATCCCTTCATGCACATGGTTTCTGTAGTTCAAAAAGGCGCTTTGCTGATGATTAGTGCCACTACGCCTGTTGTAGAGTACTAATTCCCTTGATATTTTGTATACAAAATGGTCGTCTTTCAGTTTGCCCAGCACAAACAGCGCAACATCGATTCCGGACGCCATCCCGGCACTGGTTATTATCCTGTCTTTCTCCACAAACAAGATGTTCTCCTGTACATTTGCGAGGGGGAATTTCTTTTTCATTTCGGGTATCCTTTTCCAATGCGTGGTACATTCCCGGTTGTTCAATAATCCAGTTTCTCCGAGCAGAAATGCTGCATTGCATATGGCGCAAATTGTTGCCCCTGACTCATGCGCGTTAACCAACCAATCCAGAAAATGCTTACCCGGGTTCATTTTTCCTGACAATACATAACTCATATTCGCACTAACAATAAAGATGTAGTCACCCTCGCTTACATGCTGTTTTCTGTAAGTTTCTATCTTGCCTAATGGCAGGTCAACGGATGTCTTTATATTATTGGCATAAGAGCAGAATTTCAGCCTTGCATCCAAACCGCTGTCTATAGATTCATGAAAAACCTGCACGGCCCCGGCAAAATCAAGCAGGTTGCTGTTAGGCAATATCAAAAAAAGTATCTGGGTATCCTGTTTTTTTCTTTTCACGTGCAGCAAATTTAGCTGGTAACCAAATCGGAATCTGGACTAAATAAAGACATTTTCAGCCAACAGGCATAGAACAAGGCCTATTTTATGTATGATGAAGGCAGTACATACCGGCGAATACCCTCCGGCTACTTCCTGATGCGGCCATACTCAACCGAATTCACGGACTTGTTCTTATAACTGCCGACCGACCGGCCTCCAAATTTGTACAGGAGCGTAATTCTAAAAAAATTGGTATTGAACCGTTGACTGAAATAATTATTGATAAGTCCGAAATTCCGGTCGCCTACGTTTCTTGCCGTCTTGAAAACATCATTCCATATAATCTGTAAACTCAGCTTCTTGTTCAAAACCGTTTTTGAAGCGCCCAGTGATACATAATAATAAGGCTCCTTCTTTACTGTAATACCATCTGCACATGTGCCATAGTACTCACCACTGAGGTCTATGTTGCAAATACCGGTCAGAATCACCTGGTTATACATGTATATATACAACTGCGGAGTTATTGGCCGTAAAATGTAATCAGTACCGGACACATCTATCTCATTGAGATTGTATGCAATCGTAGTGTAAGAATTGAAATGCTTCTTTTCTATGGGTATTTCAACTGATGCTGTGTATTGGGTGTATCTTTTCAGGTTTGCTTTTGCAAATATCACACTGTTGGGACCGGAATTCCCTGTTCTGGCAATGCTCCGGATAGCGCTGTTGGTGCTCGCATAACCCAGCTTGAGCACAAATGACTTATAAATGAGCGACCACTCCAGCGAATTTATAAATTCGGGTTTCAGGCCTGAGTTGCCCTGGATTGATGTTAATGAGTCAATATACCAGACAAAAGGGTCAATATCCTGGTACAATGGGCGGTTTATCCTGTACGAATAACTCAATGCTGTACTCCATTGGCTACTGATAGCATATGCAGCCCTGGCGTTAGGAAACAGGTTAAAATATGTAGTGTCAAAAACTTCCCGGCCCAGCTTACGTGAATAACCATTCACGTAAGACAATTCGCCCCTGACACCAGCATTGTAGTCCACCTTGCCTGATTTGCCGCTGAACATCATGTAAATAGCAGGTACATCCTCCTGATATAAAAAGCTGTTTGCAATCAATTCATTCTCTTGCCACAAGATTTCGTTTTCCCCTTTCGACAGGAATTTTATCCGGCTTTCATTGGTTACACGGGAATACTTCCCTCCAAACTCAAGTTTATACGAGTTGTTTAAGACTTTACTGAAATCAACCTGGGCGATGAACAGACTGATGCGGTTATTGCCATCATTTATCCTCATATTATTACCGACTGTATTTCCCGGGTAAGTGATCCGCTCTTTCAGCTGATCATACAATCTGTTTTCGAAATTATTGTATTGCGCACCGAAAAACAAAGTGCTGCCTGAAGTATCGAGTTTTCTGTTGAAGTTGATGTTTCCTGAATAATTTTCATTTACCGTTCTACCATTGTTGAATATTTTTATATTAGTATTCGTGCCTGATGGATTATAGTTATTCGCATCGTTTTCAACTGCAAGGTTAAACAAATTATAAAGTCCATCAAACTGGACCGAAACATCTGTTTTCGCGTCAATGTCGTACCCTAGCCCCAGCCTGTAGCCGGATACATTTGTGGACCTGGTATGTTCCTGGTAATAGCTGTTTGTCTTGTAAACACCTTGTGGCAGATCATATACAACCCCGTAATTATTCTCGTTCCAGTCTTTACCCAAACTGAGAGTATAGTCACCGTAGAGCGACACCTTACCCCATCGATAGGTCAAACTAACATTAGAATTGCTTTGAAAATACTTCCCTTTAGTAGAATTCTGCGATATACTGCCTGAAATCCCCTCATTGGTATTCTTCCGGAGTGTTATGTTAACTACTGCCCTTCCCCTCGCATCATATTTAGCCGACGGGTTAGTGATTATGTCAATGCTCTTTACCTGGCTTACAGGAATGCTCAAAAGGCGCTCGTAAGTAATTTGCCTGCCACCAAGATAAATCAAAGCCTCGCCCTTCCCAAAGATGCTAACCTTGCTGCCGCTGACAGATAGACCTGGTGACTTACCAAGCAACTCCGCCGTACCTGCACATGCCGCCAGCATTGTATTCTCCACATTGATCCTGCTCCCTTCGTTTGTTCTCTGAAACAATGGCGTTGCTGAAGTAAAGACAACTTCTTTCAATTGCAACACCTTTGACAGTGAGATTGTACCAATGTCAATAAGGCCACTATGATTTGGGTTGCTCACAACGATGTTTGTATCTGAATGCCCGGGACATATGATCTTAAGAATAAACTCAGTATTCGCGATCTCTTTGATCTCAAAATCACTATTCTCCACAGCATATGCCTTGATGAGAATGCCGGTTTGCGCATCAATTGCCAGTAGGTCCGCTCCTGGCATACTGTCTGTGGTTTTTGCGATTCTGCCTTTTACTGTGTATGGCTGCGCCTTACTCAAAACTGAAGTGAACATCAACAGCACAACAATAATGCTGCATTTTGATAAAAAAAACCATTGATCCCGATCCAGTGCTGTTGTCCTGCTCATTGTATATGCGTTTACAGTGCCAAAACTATCTTACAAAGAGTTTAGCAACCCGCCATTCATCTGACTTTTTGGGCCAATCTGCACAAGCCCGGAGTGGTGCCCCGATGTTAGCTAAAAGAGAAGTTCGCCGGATATGTCCGTTTTCTGTCTGTAGGCCGCACAATCAAACCCGTAATTTTACTATCAGCAATTGACAGAAAATGTCCGTTTTCTCTTATAAAAAACTCTGTTTACTTCCTGCTCTATTTGCAGCATCCTTTTCATTCTGCCAAACAAAAAACCGGATTATTTATGCAAACTCAAAGGCCGCATTGATCGTCGAAGGGGCCGATGAAAAGTATAACTGGGAACTAAATCCGGAAACCATACCCGACATATATACAACTTCAAAAAATGTTGCGACAAAGTGGGTCAGGTTGTACACAGATATCGACTCTATAATAACAGAGTTGGCACCCGGAGAGCATATTGATTTCATCATATTATTGAACGGCAAAGACTCGTGCCATACGAGGTTTGAAAGCCCGCCTGTAAAAAGGTATTCAAACAAAGGTCCCGTCACTCACGATACTATTCATTTTGTATTAACAGAGTTCAATACGATCAGTATCAAATCAATCCTTAATGACATTGATACATTAAGCCTTGCTTTTGACTCCGGAACCACGGGCCTGTTGCTGACAAAGGACGCAATAGGTCAGAAAACACATTTATCAGCCTCTATACAGGGTGTAAACAAATTGCAAATAGGACGCACTGTATGGCCTGGCCTGAACGTCCGACCTGTGGCAGTATCAGCACAGGAAACAGACGGGAGATTCGGGTGGGACTTGTTTGACGGAAAAGTCATAGAGATCGATTATGACCATAGTATTCTTATAGTTCACTCAAGGCCGCCCCAAACAGACAAAGTATATTCAAAACTTGCCATTGAGTACACGCATACTCTGTTTTGCGTTGAGGGGTATCTGCAAATAAAGAACAGAAGACATAAAAACCGGTTTCTATTCGACAATGGTTATCAGAGAACTATCATGCTGGATACCACTCTAATGAATGAGCAGAACTACCCACACGATCTGGAAGTAATAAAAAGGGTTATCATGAAAAACGGGAAAGACGACGAATATCCGGTATTAACAGTTAATGGCGATATGCTTAGTCTTGGAGATCTGAGCCTGCACAATATTCCGGCGCAAATAATGACCACTGCCAATCCTGCCGAGTTTAGAACGCATATTATAGGAAATGAAGTGTTAAAAAGATTCAATACAATTCTTGATTTTCAAAATAATTATGTTTACCTCAAGCCAAACCATCTGGCAGGAATGCCGTATGCTGACGCAAAATAAAATGAATAACCCGGCTGAGCTTCAATTCTGAACACGACCCATCTTTCTACCGACCCCATATATGACCAAATCATTTTAAGATAAAATAAAATTAACTTCCTATGCGCAAACAAATGATTCTTTTGCTCTCCCTGGGATTGTCATCATCAACAGCTGATGCACAGGCCCCGCTCATCAGTAGCGGAAATTTTTTCCAGATAGACCGATCTTATCTGTACAAGTACAAAATAGATACAAGTTTATGGGCGGTTTCTCCCGGCAATGGCGGTGCCAATATAGTTTGGGATTACTCATCGCTCGACTTCTCCGAGTACTTTACCATTGATACCACAGTAAGTGTTGCGCCAGCTGGTACATCAAAATTCCTGGCTTGCGGGATCTCGGGACCTGATACAGCCAATTTATGCCTTGTAAACAAAAGTATGCACTTCTACAGGACTGATGACTACCAGTATTGTAAGATGCACGGTGGTATTATAAAAACTGTGGGAAAAGACCAGGATAATGGTGTTGTTGAAGACATCAATTTCACATATACACGGCAACCGGTATATTCACTGATGCCTTTTACCTATCTGGATAGGGCCACTGATTCTTTTAGGGGGAGCTACTATAGCTATCTGAGCGGTATGCACTATATTAAAGGCACAGACAGTATAATCGCTGACGGATATGGGACACTCAGGATAGATGGTTCGTTGTACAATAACTGTGTCCGCTTAAAACACACTACGCACAAGACAGACAGCAATAACATACGGGGCGTTAGCCACACTGGTACGATAACCTATACCTGGTATAGTGCACAAAAAGAAGGACCGGTATTGGAAATGGAAAAAAACATGGATACAGTATTTGGAAACAAAATATCTGTTGCATGCTATTATTTCCCGTCATCGCAAACAGGTGCCGGAAACTTCAGTATAGAAGAAATATCTGTCACTGTCCGCCCTGTTCCGGCTACGGATCACCTGATAGTATCTTTGAAAAACAAATCACTGGTTGCCGGACCGGTGAAGTTCCAACTGATTAATTCATACGGTGCCGCGGTATATGAGAAGGAACTGAACAGTAAAGAGACCGAACTAAATATATCAATGCTGCCGGCAGGCACCTATTGGTACAAAATATTGGGACGAAATAACATAGCTTCCGGCCTCATTACCAAGGAATAACCACATGTTTATCTGCCATGTAGGTTACCTGAATGGGTTGGAAAATTTCGGATCGGTGAGTATATCGTTATCCGTAAGTGTATTCAAAAAGGCGATGATATTCTCCTTCTGCGCCGGTGTAAGCTCAAACCTGTGATAGGTATTATTAAACAGGGATTGCAGATCGGCCACACTGCCATTGTGCATATATGGGGCGCCATGCACAACATTGCGCAAAGATGGAATTTTGAAGCTTGAGGAGTCCGCCTCAAGGTGCGTTATTTCGTATACACCCCAGTCATTGATATTAGTGAATGATGGTGGATTTTTTACTGGCGCAACAGCCTGTTGAAACTCGTTTGTGCCCCCGCCCCCGGCATGGCAATCAGCGCATGCGCCAAATGGGCCTGTGGAACGGAAAAATAGGTGCCCGGCTTCCTCCCCGGCGGTAAATGTGGCAAGCCCCTGCTTCATCCTGTCGTATTTTGAGCGGTAGGTAACAATGCTGCGAAGAAATTGAGAGAGAGCTTTTGATATTCTCTCAGGGGTTATCTCTTCTGAACCAAAGGCATTGTTAAACAACGGCTTGTAGTACGCCAGCCTGTTCATTTTTTCAAGCAGCGCGGTCAGTGTCATGCCCATTTCTACAGGGTCCTGTATAGGTTTTAACACCTGTTCTTCTAATGAGGTTGTCCTTTCATCCCAAAACATTTTTCCGGACTTATAAAACCGGAGATTGAGTAGTGGCATACTATTGCGGCGGGTGTGCGCGCCTGCATGGCCTACACTTGTAGCAAGCCCGTCGGAGAAGGCCAGGGACTGCTGATGACAGGTAGCACATGCTGTATTGTTGTTTATAGAGAGTTTTTTGTCGTAAAACAGTACCCGTCCCAGTGTAGCTCCATTATCTGTGATCGGGTTGTCCGGCGGTGTGTTGTCAAACAAAGTAAGGGCCGTAAGTATATGCTGTGGGTACTGCACTGAGGAATAGTTATACGGCACTGCGGGCAATACAAGTGTGGTATCAGTCGTCGTAACAACAGGCGGGGTGGCCGCCGGGCTGTCTTTCTTTTTGCACATAGGCAGGCTGGTGAGCACTAATGGCAGCATAAGCAACAGCAGTACGCGGAGTTTGCGCGGCAGAAAAACTGGTTTCATACTTCTGGACGTTTATTGGTTAAGTATTAATGAGTCTGCACTCCCGGCAGCAGTTGGGTCCTGTTGCGGCATGAAAGTGTATAGTTGTAAAGCTAGATAGCCCCCGGCAAAAAATAATGGCCAATTCAAAGACATATCAGGCCAAATCGCCTTCAAATGTATTCTCTGTTTTTGTTGTATCATGCATTGTCTCTTAACAGCCGTCAGTCACCTTCGTTAAACGGATTGCCCGGTCTTATCATATTTCCGCTTTGTACTGACTTCAAAACTGGAATTAACCCACAGTTACAATCATTGCCCATCCACGTCAGCATTCAAAACCTTTACCCCTTTATTTTACCGCTCCTGAGTTTGTAAAACCAATTTTCGGTACATTTGAAACTGAAAATCTGACGCATGAAGAAAATTATTGCTTTATTTTTTAGTATGGTTGTGCTGGTATCGTATACCAATAATTTACAGGCACAAAAAGCCAAAACAGAAATTGCTTCGGTGAAGCAGAGTGGAGAGGTGATCCGTTTTACGGTTACCTCTTCAAAACCACTGATATTCGGGAATAACAGGTATGTACTTTACATAGGCGACAAAGAATTTGCCCTGAGTGAAACACCTGCCGACGAAAACAATAAAACCATCAGTTTTCTGATTGGTGCCGGAGAATTCGGCGCGCTGAAGGAAGGGGCTGATGTGTATGTGAACTACGGACATATAAATATGGAAGAGCAGGATATAGCCGCGCATGCGCAACGAAGCCATAAATGCTGGCATTTAGGCAAATTCAGCTCAAGTATGCTGACCAAATAATCCTGTTCCTGAAAAAATCATTTTTAAACCGAATTATAATGAATAGCAGAATTAACTTAAAGAATATCAAGGCTTTATTTGCATTGGTTATTCTTTGTGCAGCAAACCTCAATAGTGTGGCACAAACACCCGACCCGGGACTGATGGGCACACATGCAGTGCTAAAGGGCCAATACGACTTGGGCGATGCCGCCTATACGCCACCTGCCGCGGCAGCATTCTCCTGGGCAATGGAAGTGAGAGGGTCTGTGCATTATCCTGCTGATATAGCTACAATGGGGCCAATGCCCGTGCTGGTATGGCTGCATGGCAGGCACTCCACTTGCTACAATACCACAACACTTGTTTCAAGCAGCGCATGGCCCTGTCCCACAGGTCGGTTGCCCATACTGAGCTATGAAGGTTACGACTACGCAGCCCGTACAATGGCGAGCCACGGCTATATTGTGATTTCAATATCAGCAAATTCCATCAATGCACATGATGGGTCGCTGCCTGATGCGGGCATGAATGCGCGTGGAGTGCTGGTACAGCACCACCTGGATTTATGGAAAGGCTGGAGCACAACAGATACCGGTTCCACCACACCTTTCGGCAGCTTGTTTAAGGGCAAGCTGAATCTGCAGAAAGTAGGCACTATGGGCCACTCGCGCGGGGGTGAAGGTGTTGTGTACAATGCTGAATACAATGCAAGCCTGGGTAGCCCGTATGGCATAAAAGCAATACTCACTCTTGCGCCGGTAGACTTCTACAGGCATGTGGCCAACAACGTTCCATTGCTGAATATAGCACCTAATTGCGATGGCGACGTATCAGACCTGCAGGGCGTGCATTTTTATGATGATGTCCGTTATAATGTGGTTACAGACGAAGCCCCAAAACACAATATTGTAGTAATGGGCGCGAACCATAATTTTTATAATACTGTTTGGACACCGGGCTCATGGATAGCCGGAGGTGCTGATGATTGGGAAGATTATGGCTACGACCCTTTCGACCCACATTGCGGTACTACACAGCCTTCAAGACTTGATACTGTTAAGCAAATGGCGATGTATAACACCTATGCAGCCGCCTTCTATCGTTTATACCTGGGCGGAGAAACAAAATTTGCCCCCATACTGGAAGTGAATGACATTATGCCGCCTACCTCATCTACCCTTGACACCAACGACATTTATGTCTCTTACCACGCAGGCAAAACTGACAGGCTGGACGTGAACACAATGGACGCTGCAACAAACCTTACTACTAATTCACTTGCAGGCACCGTAACCTCAACCGGGCTCACTTCGCCGATAATATGCGGTGGCGGCCTCGCATTACCTGTATGTGACGCAGGACTTGGCAATGATCAGAAGCCACACAGGGGAACGGCCTCAATAAAAGGGCTGGGGCAAATGAGGATACAGTGGTCGGACACAACACATACCTATGAGAATAATGTACCTGCTACCTACCAGAATTTCACCACATATCAGAACCTCTCGTTCAGGGCATGTGTTAATTTCAGCGAAACAACACCGACTGCCAATAATGATTTTACCGTGCAGCTTATAGATTCCGCAGGGGCTATCAGTAGCAGGGCTGTGAAAAAACATACTTACGCCATATTTTATCCCCAGGGTGCCGAGCCGAGTACATTACCAAAAGTGCTGTTAAATACCATCCACATACCAATAGACAGCTTCAAGAATATCAACCTTGCCAAGGTGAGGAAGATAAAATTCCTGTTCAATAAATCATCGGCAGGGGCTATCCTGGTAAGCGACCTCGCACTTGATAACCCGGTGTGTGGTAATCTCGACGCTACCTATACTGACAGCGTACCCACTACGGGCAAGAAGATATTCTTCACCAACAAATCTACCAGCAGCACCGGAGATACGGTAACGCGTCTTTGGAAGTTTGGCGACCCTGCATCAGGAGTGAATGATACGTCTACCAAGCTGAACCCTGACCATACCTACAATACTTCGGGCACTTATAACGTATGCCTGTATGTGACCGTGAAAAGGAAGAATGGCCTTACTTGTGTGGATTCATTCTGCAAAACAGTGACACGCCCTGTGCGTGCCGGAGTAGAAAATATGAACACTCCGGAGATTACCGTGATACCTAATCCAGCAAAAGATTATCTGCAGATAAACGGCGCTGAAAAAACAGATGTACTGCGCCTCATTAACCTGTATGGACAGGAAGTATTCAGCGCTACACTCACAGACAGTATTGTATCATTACCACAAAGCATACCCACAGGGCTTTATTACGCAATAATCGTTACGCCAAAAGGAAATGTGCACCAGAAAATACTGATAACGAGGTAAAAACTTCTTTTCAACCTTATATAGATGTGGCGCACCCGAAAAGTGCGCCACATTTGTTTAATAAATGCAATATGTATAAGCTGATATAACAGAACGTTTTTGCTATATTTGGCTGTTATAAAAACTTAATTCACTCAACTTTAAAACAATATTATGGCGGATACAGCAGCAAAACCATTTCCTTCTGACATTGAGATCTCACGTTCAACAGTATTGAAACCGATAGCGCAGATAGCTGAAAAAATAGGTATCAGCGCGGATGATATTATCCCTTACGGAAAATATAAGGCCAAAGTGCCGCTTACTTACCTGAGCGAGGCCAACATAGCGAAAAGCAACCTGATATTAGTTACTGCCATTACGCCTAACAAAGCAGGTGTGGGCAAAACTGTGACCAGCGTGGCATTGTCGCTGGGCCTGAACCATATAGGCAAGAAGGCGGCAGTGGCATTGCGTGAGCCGAGCCTTGGCCCCTGCTTCGGCATGAAGGGTGGGGCAGCAGGCGGCGGATACTCACAGGTGCTACCTATGGAAGACATTAACCTGCATTTTACCGGCGACTTTCACGCTATTACCTGCGCCAACAATATGATATCGGCCCTGCTGGACAACTACCAGTACCAGAACAGGCATACTGATAAGGCACTGGAGCGCATCGTTTGGCGCAGGGTGCTTGATGTTAACGACCGCTCACTGAGGAGTATGGTAAGCGGCCTTGGGGGCAGTGCAAATGGCATTCCTACTGAAGCCGGGTTCGATATTACACCTGCATCAGAGATAATGGCGCTGTTCTGCCTGGCTACCGATGTGCCGGATCTGCAGGCAAGGATAGAGCGTATAGTGCTGGGATACAAGGTGGATAAAAAACCATTTACTGTAAAAGACCTGGGCGTGGCAGAAGCCATCACCGTATTGCTGAAAGACGCTTTATTGCCCAATCTTGTACAGACCACAGAACAGACCACTGCATTTGTGCATGGGGGGCCGTTTGCCAATATAGCACACGGCTGCAACACTGTACTGGCCACCAAAATGGCGATGAGCACTAATGACTATGTGGTTACGGAATCGGGTTTCGGCAGCGACCTTGGCGCGGAAAAATTCCTCGACATCAAATGCCGTCTCTCCGGCCTGAGGCCGAAAGCTACGGTTATTGTGGCCACCACTGCCGCGCTGAAGCTGCACGGAGGAGTGGATGCCAAAGAAATAACCAAACCTAACATGGAGGCCCTGATAGCAGGCCTGCCCAACCTGCAAAGGCACGTGCAGAATATGAAGAACTTCGGGCAGAGCGTGATCGTATCGTTCAACAAGTTCAAGCATGATACTGATGAAGAGGTGAGCCACCTGGCCAACTTCTGTGAGCAGCAGGGTGTGGTATTTGCTATCAATGAAGGCTTTGCTCGCGGTGGCGCCGGAGCGGCAGACCTGGCACAGAAAGTGGTGAATGTGATAGAGAACAACCCATCGAAAGACATCAACTTCACTTACGAACTGAATGACAGCATTAAGGCTAAGATCGAGAATATAGCTAAGAAGATATATAGGGCAGGGGAAGTGGTATTCAATGGCAGCGCATTCACAAAGATGAAACAATTTGAAGCCAACGGATGGGGCAATCTGCCGGTATGCATAGCTAAAACGCAATACTCTTTCTCTGACGATGAGAAAAAAATCTGCGCACCTGAAGGGTTCACCATCAATATACGCGACCTCGTGATCAATGCGGGTGCGGGCTTTATTGTGGCAGTAGCAGGGGAGATCATGCGTATGCCGGGCTTACCAAAAGACCCACAGGCATTGCATATAAAATTAGTGAACGGGGAGATAGAAGGATTGAGCTAACTCACTGGAAAAGGATGGATCTGAACCGCCTTGCATAACCTGCAGGGCGGTTTTTTTATTTGAATGTGTTGTACAAAGTGTTAATTTTCAAGGTTGCTGATTTTATGGGCGCGGTTTTTCTTTCTTCAATATCTGAATCAGAAAATAAGAAAGAAGATGAAAATCATATTATATAGCGTCGCAGCCATAATGCTCATGGGCACATCGTGCCAGGATACACCAAAAGCAGACGAAGCAACAGCGGGTGATGCACAAAAAGTAGAAGCACCGGCTACATCGGGTGCTCAATACACAGTAGATGTTCAGAAAAGCAGCATTAAGTGGGTGGGCGCAAAACCTACAGGTACGCACCCCGGAGAGTTTGCGTTGCAAGAGGGGGCGCTGCATGTTTCGGGTAATACCCTTCAAAGCGGGCGTTTTGTTATCGACCTCGAAAACCTGAAGGCCTATGATGAGGGTGGGACGATGAATGGGAAACTGACAGGCCATCTGAAAAGCGGAGATTTCTTTGACGTAAACAAGTATAACACAGCGACCTTTGAGATAACCAATGTAGAAGAAGGTACAGGAAATAATAAAGTAATGATGGCAGGGGCTACCCACATGGTTACCGGTAACCTGAAGATCAAAGACATCAATAAAGGCATCACTTTTCCGGCCAAAATAAATATAGATGAAGGAAGGATAACCGCCGATGCTGAATTTAACCTGGACCGTACGGTATGGGGAATTACCTATGGCAATGACAAATCATTGGGGGACAAATTCATAAGGCCGGATGTAAATGTGAATGTGCACCTGGAAGCTACAAAATAAGTAGTCGTGGTGCCGGGGATTAAATACCCGGCACAATTACCTTGTCAATTTTCTTTGAGAGCTTGTCTAATTCCTCCTGTAGTACGGGGCTGTTGTAAGATTCAAGTGCGCTGTCGGCGGCATAGCTGAGCAGGCACATGGCCATAAAGTCCTGGTCGTCTTTACCGGCATACTGCGCCCTCATTTCGTGTATCTTCTCATCGGCCAGTTTAACAGCCTTGCGTACGGCAGACTCTTCCTCCGGCTTGATACGGATAGGGTAGCTGCGGCCGGCAAGCCATACTTTTATGGATATGGTGGTTTCCTCAGACATAGTTATTGCGTTACGAGATTATCTGTATCCGTCTTATTCACCTTATGTATCAATGTCTTCTGAAAAAATACCAGTGTCAGCACCCCGATGGAAATGGCTGCATCGGCAATATTAAATACCGGCTCGAAAAAAATGAAATTCTTCCCGCCAAAAAACGGAACCCATCCCGGCATCTTAGTGTCGATAATGGGGAAGTACAGCATATCCACTACTTTGCCCTGCAGGAATTTTCCGTAACCGTGCCCGAAGCTGGTATACTTTGCTATCGCCTCATGGTTCTGGTTTTGCACCATGCTTTTTATGTTGTCGTAATTGCCTGCAAAACAGGAGTAAGGGCTATCAGAAAATATCAGCCCATAAAACATACTGTCTATCAGATTGCCCAGCGCCCCCGCCAGGATGAGTGAGCCGCAAATTATAGCACCCTTGCTATACCCTTTGCGCACCAGCTTGTACAGCAGGAAGAAACCGAAGACTACCGCTACCAGGCGAAAAGACGAAAGAACAATCTTGCCGGTCACAGATTCGCTCAACTTCATGCCATAGGCCATGCCTTCATTTTCTATGAAGTGCAGCCTGAACCAATTGCCCAGCATCTTCACCTCATCGCCTATGGTAAAGTGAGTTTTTATGTACACCTTCAGTACCTGGTCGGCAATGATGATGAGGAGAACTATAAGTAAAGCACTACGGTATTTCAAGCTATAAGTTTAATGTGGGCAAATATACTGCAAACAGCAGAACGCAGGGTAATGAAAAAACAAATATGAGCACGCCGGGCGGTATTCTTAACTTTTCTATGCATTATTGAGGCCGCCCGCCAGCTCATAAATGGCATGTAGCAGGGTTTGCCCTACGGCTTTGAGTGTACTCCGTTCAATAATGTCCATGTTATCGGCATGGGTGTGCCAGTGTGCCGGGAAAACCTTCTCACCGTCTTGCGACAGGTTAATGATGTCGATAGTACGTATGCCGGTCAGTTCGTTTATAGGCACATGGTCGTCGGTTATCTGTGTAGCGGCAGTGTAGGGGAAATAGCTGCCATAGCCTGCCTCCGCTGCTGCGCGCCATATCCTTTGCTGCACATCGCTGGCGAAATGGGTAGATATCCCCTCCAGCGGGAACTGCGCGCCGCGTGCGCCTACCATATCCAGCAGTATGCCGAAGTCGGCACGGTAGCCGGGAATATGGGGGTGGCGCGCCCAGTATTGTGTGCCGAGGCAATACGAATCCTCTCCCCAGCGGGTTTGCCCATAATCTTCCACGTCGGTAAACAGAATATCAATACCCAGGCCTTCCGGCAGCCCCTTGGCGTTTATCTGCCGGGCCATCTCCAGCAGCACGCCCACGCCACTGCCGCCGTCATCTGCTGCCAGTATGGGCTTATCTTTATCTTTTACATCCTGGTCGGCCCAGGGGCGGCTGTCCCAATGGGTGAGGAGCAGGATACGTTTAACGGCTTTGGGGTTAATAACCCCTATGAGATTGATACAAGGTAAAGACTTTCCATCTCCACCTGTCACTTTTACTTCTTGTTTATACACTGTGTCGCAAAAGGAGGCGAGCTTGCCCTCCATCCATGTCGCACATTTCACCTGGGCCTGCGAGCCCGGCGTGCGTGGCCCCATCGCCACCTGCGTGCCAATGTAGTTGTAAGCGCTATCGGCATCAAACTGGGGCGCATTCACAGGCGCGGCGGTTATCACCTCTGCGGGCGCGGCATTTTTTTGTTCATGGTCATTATCCGCACCACAAGCGAGCAGTAAGGAAGCTGCAAAAAGAAATGCTGTTGGCTTTAAAAAAGTCATCCGGGATGATTGATTGTTTACGCTGCTTATTTCCGCAGCGGGCACTGTGCCGACTGAACAATACGGTAATTGCCTGAACCCCAGTTATTCACAAAAGCGATGACCTTGCAGTTCTTTGGTTTGATCTGCGGTTCAGTGGCTGTGGAACGGGGCTTGGGCTTGTAGGTGTAGATTTTCTGGTAAACCCTGCCTGGCTCTTTTGTATCCATGTCTGAGCCTATTTCCACACCACCTGGCACCGGTGTCACCATATCGCGGAACACATTTGTAAACAGGTAGTCTGCCTCTATGTGCAGGCCGTTCTCCTGGTAATCGCGCATACTGTCTTCCACTATCACTACTGTAAGGTTCTGGATAGTTTTCACTTCCTTTATGTAGGTGATCTTTACAATGATGGTATCAATGTCATCAGTGACATTATGGTGTGTGTCCAGCTCCAGGTTCAGCGGATCTTCGGTGGTCAGTTGGGTATTAATGGCATTCACCCAAAGGTCTTTGGCAAGAGATACCTGGCCGGCAATAGCTACCCTGTCAACCCCGCCGCTGGGTAAGTTATTAATGCCGTTATATACCTGGGCATTTACCCGGTTGGCGATAGAATCCCTGAAGTCGTGAATAGAGCCATGGGGCGGTTTACCTTGTGTGGGGCCGAATATATATAACCCAATGATATTGACGCGGTTTGGGTTGGTGGCTGCCACTGTTTTCAGCAGGTCGTGGGCGGCGGGGCAATTGGAACACCCCTGGCCGGTGAACTCTTCCACAAGCACATTGTGCGGGCTGGGCGTGGTGGGGAAAGACCCTGCCGGCAGCACATAGGTGGTATCGCTGATGCTGGCGTTGCTGAAATCGAGAGGTGGGTTGTTTTCCTTGCAGCCGGCGCAGCTTTCCAGCAGCAAAACCGCACTACAGATAAATGCTAATAATACTTTATTCATGATTTGCAGATAAGGCACGAATTTACTAAATAATGGTGAAAATATGGTGTGCGTGGCTGCCTTCCGCTACGAAGCCATATTAATTCATAACTTTATCGGGCAATAACAGATTATGGAAGAGAATAAGCGCCAAAAACAGGTGGGTAAATTAGTGATGGAAGAGCTGAGCGATATTTTTCAGCGGGAGGGGATGAACATAGTGGACGGAGGTATGGTATCTATATCGAAAGTGATGATAACCCCCGACCTGCTGGAGGCACGTGTGTACCTGAGTTTTTTCCAGGTAAAAGACCAGAATGCCCTGCTGCGCAGAATAACAGACCGTGGGTGGGAATGGCGCAAGGCGCTGGGCCAACGGGTAAAAGACCAGCTGCGCCGTGTGCCGGAGCTGAATTTCTACCCGGATGATACGCTTGACCATGTGTTCAAGATGGAGCAATTATTCAGGAAGATAAATGAGGAGCGCACAATACCGCCAACCCCTGAAACCCCGACCCCATAAAGCGGGGGTATTATGTGTCGCAAACAGGCAACTAAACAAAATTTAAATCCCTCCTCTCCGAGGCATGTTAGGGGTTTGAGGTTATGAATAAGCTACTTATATGGCAACTGGCAATAAGGTACCTGCGTGGCAAACGCTCTGCCAATGCTGTGCCTATACTGTCGCGGGTCAGTATGGTGGCCATAGCGGTAAGCAGTGCGGCCATGATCATCATATTCTCTGTTTTCAACGGGCTGGAGACATTAGCGAAGGAGGGTTATGTGGCTTTTTACCCGGATATAAGGATAAGTGTAGCAAAGGGTAAATTCTTCGGGATAGACAAGGAGAAAATTGAACAGGTGAAGAAGGCCCCCGGAGTAGCCGATGTAGCTGTGGTGATAGAGGACAACGCATTCGCAGTACATTACAGCCAGCAGAAGGTCATCTTCTTGAAAGGTATAGATGAGCATTACATGCAGGTAAATGATGTGGTGCCTTACATAGAGCAGGGCGATACATTTGTAATGGCAGCCCGGCCACAGGGAGATACAGAACCCGGCAATCCCAACACGGCTATATTGGGCCTGCGCATACAGAACGAACTGGGCACCGACATCAACTCACTCAGCTACATCACACTCAACTACCCGGACGCAAAGGCAACCGATGCCGGCACCAACCCATTGTCTGGTCTAAGGACTATAAAGGTGCGGCCGGCCGGCGTGTTCCATATCCAGGACGATTTTGACAGCAGGTACGTGCTGGCACCGCTGCATGTGGCGCAGGAGCTCTTTGGGCAGGAAGGTATGTGCTCATCTATAGAGATACGGGCCGAAGCGGGAAAGGACCGGCAGGTGCAGGAGGCGCTGAGAAAGATATATGGCGACGGGTACCGGGTGGAGACGCGCTATGAGCAGAACAAGACTATGTATATGGTGATGGGCGCAGAAAAGTGGGCAATGTTTGCCATACTGCTGATGGTGATGCTGATAGCCTCGTTCAATATGGTGGGTGCCCTTTCGATGCTGGTGCTGGAAAAGCAGAAGGACATAGCCATACTGAAGGCGATGGGCGCCGCACCGGGCTCGATAAGAAGTATTTTTATGTTGGAGGGCATACTATGGTCGCTGGCAGGTGGCGTGGCTGGCCTGCTGCTTGGGCTAACAGTCTGTGTGCTGCAAATGAAATTTGAGTTGATACAGATGGGCGAATCTTTTGTAGTGAATGCCTTCCCTGTGGAGATACAGGCGATGGACGTGGCGCTGGTGTTTGTGACTATAGCGGCTGTGGGGCTGCTGGTATCATGGTACCCGGCCATAAGGGCTACAAACGCTGTGGACCCATCGCTGAAAAGTACGTAGGCAAGCAAATCCACGCTTGCCGGATCAGTGTCCCTGAAATTATTGACTTGTCAGATGCGCCCGTGCGCAGTGAATGAACAACAATGGCCGCGTATCCGATTGAACATGTGAAAAACGGATATTCCCCTACTGTTATCGGATAAGGATAGATTTATTTAAAAAAAACCGGCATTAAGCCCAGGAACTACCCTGATAATATTGTCGATACTATACCCCAAAAGCGTGGAAGAGATCAGGCAAGCTCAAAAAAGTCATCTGGAATGCGCATGATTTTCCCGGGTTATGTATATCATTGCCCTGACCCGGAACGGCAGTAATTTCTTTCGAAAAAACACCGGTAAACCAGCGTTTATGAGTTGGCCTTTGTCCGGTTATGATTTCAGGTCGTGTGGAAATCATAGTTCGGCATATTTCATAAAAATCTCTCCATCTACGGCCTCGAGGGGCGTGTAAGTATAGTGCATACTGGGAATATCGAACCTGATTTTTATGAAAATGATTGAGAATGAGTCCAATAAGTGCGAAACGATACTTTAGAAGTAAAATTTCTGAACACAATAAGTCACAGGTTACAACTGTCATGCCTGTTGGGGATATAAGAAACTGAGTATGTCATTTGTCAGTGCCTGCCACTACATTACCGTAATAATGCCATGCTTTATAGCATAGAGTACCAACCCGGTCATGTTGCGTGAACCGGTTTTCAGCAACAGGTTGTTGCGGTGGCCGTTTACGGTCTTAGCGCTGATAAACAATTTTTCGGCGATCTCCTCCGCAGTGAATTGCTGGCATACAAGGTGCAGTATCTCTTCCTCCCGCCGGGTAAGCTCTATGCTTACTTTTTTGGGTGCAGGCTTCCTTCCCCTGTTGTTTTGTATAGCCCTCAGGGAGCGTTCATTTATGTAAGACCCCCTTTTGTATACGCACAGTATTGCTTCATGCACCTCTTGGGGGTCGCTGTCCTTAACGAGATAGCCATGTGCGCCATTCTCTATCATCTGGTTGATGAAGTTCTCATCTTCATGCACAGACAGCACCAGTATTTTCATTGCAGGATAAGCATCTGTAAGCGCAAGGGTCACATCAAGCCCGCTGAACTCGCGGTGCCCCTGCGGTGGTAATGACAGGTCTACCAGCATCACATCTGGGATATTGGTGGTTTTCCGCAGCTTGTCTGTCACGGAATAGCCGTCTGCAGACTCAAATACAACTTCTATATCCGGCCATGTACTGAGTATGGCTTTCATCCCTTCCCGAAAGAGGTACTGGTCCTCTACCAGGCCGACGCAAATTTTATCAGGCATCTCTGTTTGAAATTGGTTATTTTATTTTTTTTGAATAATAGTATGTTCATTGTTGCCGGCAGGCTGTAATGGTACGCTGACAATAGCATAAAAACCACCGTCCCGTGCCGTGCCCAGCTCAAATGATCCGTTCAGCGCGCTTACCCGGCCCTCTATACTTTTTAGCCCAAGTCCATTACCTTCTTCACGGTCATTTATACCTTTGCCATTATCGGTGTAGCTGCAAACAATACAGTTGTTCTGCTGGCTGATGTCCAATTGCGCATGTGAAGCACCGGAATGCCTGATCGTATTGTTCACCAGCTCCATAATAACACGATACAGCCCCAGGCTCACTGCCCATGGCATGGATGCCGGACCCGCTGCTGCATTGATGTGTATATACAGGTTGCCGGCTGCATTTATCTGCCCTACCGCGGCTTCCAGTGTTTTCAGCAAGCCAAAGGATTCCAATTGTGGCGGCATGAGACGGTGGCTGATACTGCGCATACTCGACAGGGCGTTTTCGGTGAGCGAGCGGACATTCTGCAGGCCAGTCTGCAAGGCCGGATCTGCACTGCTTGGCTGCCTTTCAAGCATCATCATATTCATCCGCATGATAGACAACGTGGCACCCAGTTCGTCGTGTATATCCTGGGCTATACGCTTGCGTTCGTCTTCCTGCGCCAGAATGTTTGCGCGAAGCAATTCGCCCTGGTGGTCCCGTTTCATGGCTTCTTCCCGCAGTTTATGAATGACCAGGTTTTTCTGAAAATGCTGGTACAGCAATACCACCCCCACTGCTATAATGAAGACAATGATGAGCAGTGGTATCAATACTGCTGTCAGTCCCGGGTCTTTGACCGTTTCCATAAGCCAATTAAAAAGCAACTATACATTACCACCGAAAAAAAAGCGTGAAACATCCATGTATACCTGCGCATAGCGAAGGTAGTAGAGAAAATGGTATTGTTGCTGAAATAATATATCAGCAGACTGGACAGATAGTAAATGAATAACCCGGAATTTATCCAGTTGATGCTGCTCATATCGCGGATGCCCGAATCCTGTATGGTCTGATTGAGCAGGAACAGGAATGTGAATAGCGAAAGTATAATAACAAATACCGATTCAACAACCAGAGCATAGGAATTGAAAATATAGACGGGCTGAATGAACAGTGTATTGATGACACTGAACAGCACACATACTATGGCGCTACCCCATATAACAAACCGGTGAATATAGCTGCCCAGAACTATACAGTAAAACCAGGCTAGGCACAAAAAGCCCCCTGCTACATAAATATGAAGCAGGGGTAAATTATTCATATGGCGGAGCCAGCATACCAACGACACGAACTGGATAGCCCCCGAAAAAAATATGAACCATGCAAACGCTGCCAATGCCTTCCCTAGGCTGCGATATAGCCATAAATAACTGAGTACAGTTGTAAAGACTGTAACATATGCGGCAGCAATTACCAGTTCTTTCATTTTTTATTAGCGTGGTTATTGGTCATCGGATCACATGAACAGGAAACCTGATTTTTTATCCCAAGCTCAAGCAGGCTGTTTGTGTCGCAGGTGGGTGGGCATGGAGATATGAGGTCTAAGACATATGAAGTATTGGAATCAGGAATTTGGGGTGGTAAAATCGGGTTCAAAAACTTATCGAAGAAAATGTCGCTGCCACAACACGGGCTGATGCCTGTGGTGGTGTCAACCGGTACTACAAATAACCTGAATCTTCCCTTGTCCGTGTTAAAGCCGAGGTAAACCCTGATGTATGGAAACGTCCATGTAAGTGCGCAGTTGCCAGATGCGTTAGGTTCGCATTTCACTCCGAGAGCCTTGAGCAAGTCACCACTGCTAACCCTGTAACCTACAACCCCTCTACCTGCGTGTGGCGGAAGATCATTTTTTAACGAGTCAAAAACCATTGATGCAAGGCTTTGTAAAGCATTGATGTCGTTGATAGCGCTATCTACGGGATAGCTGTTGGCAGTAATTAAATTAGCAGAGGGCTGAGCTTTCGCTCCATCCAATGCATTTTTCTGCCCGGTGGTGCTGCACAAGTACCTGGTAACGAAAAATGTGATACCTGCAGCAATTACTGCGGTTAATACAATAGCTGATAAATTATTTTTCATTTTTTTGTTTTTAAGAAGTGAGACAATAGTGTGTGGAACCTTTAAATATAATGCTTTCGCAAATTCGATACAATGTTAATACCGAAGAGTGTTAAAAAAAACACTCAGGCGCGCGTCTTGCTGAAAAACAGGTATTTATTCCGGGTCATTTGTAAAAAACAGGTATTTATACCTGTTTTTATAAACAGGGATTATTGCTCTATAATCCTGCTTGCAGGCGCCTCATTTTTGCATCATCAAAAAACAGCATTTTCGAAATGGGAACGCGGAATATTAAAGCGGGCTTCATTGAAGGATCAAAAATCAAAATTTCAATTATTTAACAAGCCATCTTAAATCAAAAAAAGCAAAACAATGGAAAACAGTCAATTTAAACGGGTGGTTGTCCTTATGATGGAGAACCAGTCTTTCGATCATCTGCTGGGATGGCTGCCGGGCGTAGGAACGCTGACTGGTAGCGAAGGGCAGAACTATACAGACCCCGGTACCGGTAAAACGACATGGTACCCGGTAACCATGGAATCTGGCAAAAACTGGCCGGATGATAATATTCTCTATGCCCCGGAACATGATTTTGACGATGTAGTAACCCAAATGTATGGAACGTCGGGAGGTACAATACCGGTTGACAGTGCGGGAAATCCTTTGCCACCTACAGGGGAATGGTTTCTGCAGAATGCTATGGACGAAGCGGCAACCACCAACTATAACACAAATGACCCTGGCGTTTTCATGAAGTGCTATACACCCCATCAGACACCCGTACTATCGGCACTGGCGAAAAATTACATTACCTGCGCCAGGTGGTTCTCGTCATTACCCGGCCCTACCGGGCCCAACAGGCTGTTTGCGCATTGCGCCACATCGGGCGGATATTTCGGGGCGGTATATAATGCCGCACCAGGTTTTTGCCCGCCAATGAAATCCATCTTTAATCTGATGGAAGGAGCTACCAAAAGCTGGGCCATCTACTGGGACCAGTCTTTTTCTACAGCGCGGGCCCTTAAGCAACTGGAGCCATTTCAAAACACCAATTTCTTTGACCTGAGCACCTTTGTGGCGGATGCTGCAGCCGGAAACCTGGCCGACTATGTATTTATTACCCCCAGCCTGGACGGGCGCGCAGCCATCCCGCCCAGCAGCACCTCGCCGGGTTACCCGGCCTATCCGCCAAACTCGCTTCATCCAAATGAGGGAACAGGCGATACAATAGCCAATGGCGAAGCCCTGATAGCTGCCGTGTATGATGCGATAGTAAGCAACAAGGAGTTATTTGAAGAAACGCTTTTCCTCATTACGTTTGACGAGCACGGCGGCTTTTACGACAGTATTATGCCGAAGGCTTCTCTACCATCCTCGATGCAGCCAACAAAGGTGAACTGGCCCGACATGCCCGCCAACCCTGCAGAACAGAACTTCGGGTTTATGCAGTATGGAACACGTGTACCTGCAATAGTTATCTCAGCATGGCACGATCCATTTGTGGACACGGAAACCGTGTATGAACATAGCGCAATACCTGCTACCGTTCGGGAAGTGTTTGGCATACCAACGCCGCTTACGAACCGCGATGCCTACTCGCCCACTTTCACTTATCCGTCGAGTATACGCAGCACACCACGGCAGGGGTTGAGCATAACACAACTGCAGGAGCAAATGACTGAGATACTTGTATCGAGGCAAGAAACGAAATAGACTATGCAGCGGTTTGGCTGCGTGTTATAAGATGTTTGCAAACAAGTGGAGTTCAGCGACCACTTTAAAAAACGGGCCAGCGCGGAGGCAACAAAAGCGGGGCGGAATCCGAAAAGCCTTAAATGAGTAGGAACTTTTTTAATTTTTTAAACACATATTTTATGGCAACAAACAGCAGAAATTGTATTTCACGCGGTGGGGTACTTTCTCCAGGAGAAGCACTGATATCATTAAATGGCTCCAATGTACTGACTATGCTCACCAGCGGCAACCTTGTACTGACGTACAATGGCAACACATCCTGGCAAACCAATACATCAGGTTCGGGCAACTACCTGGCGATGTCGGAAGACGGAACACTTGCAATATACGCCGCAGGTGGCAGCCTTGTGAACACAATCGCACCGGCAAACAACGGGATATTTTTAATTGCCCAGAACGATGGCAACCTGGTTGAATATACTCAGGGAACCCCTGTTTTTGCTACAAACACAAATGCGTAGTAAAAATATGCTGCCGGGAAAAACCAAAGACAGCAAATCAAACAATAAGGCCGTCCCGGAACTACTTCTGAGACGGCCTTATTATCTTATCCACTATTACCTTAGTAGTCCTGACCGGACTATTCTCGAACCAGTTTGCTGAAGATTTGAAACTTTTAGCTACTTAATTATTTTTAAGTGAACCTATGGTACAAATCTCGAACCAGTTTTGTGAGGATTTGAGGTTGTAGGTGTAGTTTTTTGAAGCTACATCGAATTAACACTAATGACCAGCAAAAATCATGACGACCTATTTTCACCAGTTCGCCTAGCTTGGTCGCTAATAATATTAAGTGATCGTTCGTGGTTAATAGCAGCATTGATAGATTCGATAATTTCGCGCCTGCTAAGGCGGTCCAATTTAGATTTAGCGATTCCAAGACGGCTTGTTCCTAAAGCGACCAGTTGACTTTTCGTCAAATTTGGGTCATTAATAATAGATTCCATGTCATCTAGCTTTAGACTTTCCAGGTCTTCAGGTAGATCAAATGAAGCTTTGTTTGCAATTCGTGACGATTTTCGTCCAATTTGCAGATTATTATCAAAAACACTAGGGAGTTCCGACAAAGGACTCTGAGAATAAGGCCTTAGTCTGTCTGCAATCTCTTTGAGTGCAGAACTGAAATTAGCAGGAGCCGTACCAAGGCTCTCGTGAAGTTTGGCTAAAGTTGATAGATATTTTACAACGTGAGCCACGGAAAGATCAACATCAACAGGCTCTAGCTCTCCATTTTTATATTGGTCAAAATCACTCATAAAAGATCAATTCTCTTTTTTAGTTCTGCTGTTAATGCCTTGTAACTCCTATCAATGCCTCTGTTACCAATGTTCTGAGTTGTGCCCCTGTCGTATACAGGAACACCATCAGCTAAAGCTTGACTGACACCTGTACCCTGTTGAATATACGGCTCTATTAGATTATTGCCCCATTTGCGCTTCAGCGAATCCAAATGCTGTGCGTGATCGTTAGTGTAACCGGTATAACCACCTGAAGTTTGTATACGACTTACAACTAACCCCACTAACTTTGTATCCGGCACAAAAATGGGTTCTGTTTTGTTCATTGCTGACAAAGCCTTAAGCTTGCCATCAATTCCGCTTTTGACCATCTGATATAAGTGAGGTGCTCCACGCTCCATCACCGCCTCTGGTACAACTGGTATGACGTATCCATGACTAGCTGCAATTGCATTCTGTGAAACTATTTTGGTAGCTGGGGGGCAATCAAAAATTATATAGTCATAATCGTTATCGACTTGTGTTTGCTCCAGCCACTTGCAGAGCATCGTGCGTTTGTTCCACTCCGATTGAATAGCGTTTCCCTGATGAGAAGCGGTAAGTTCAATTTCGGTATCGTCTAGTTGAAGACTGGCTATAACAACATCCAGATTTGCATACACCCTTTGAGGAAGTGGACTCTTAATTATTATTTCTTTACCTGGCATTTTCTCGTTACCGAGAAAGCTCTGGAATACTCTATCAATAGTATTTTTGTTATCGACAGCTTGCTCCCATGGCTTTGCCCCCAAGCAAAGAATCGAAAGGCTGCTCTGATGATCTGTATCAATGAGTAAAACTTTTGCTTGGTGGTACCTAACTAATCCACACGCCACATTGTATGTCAAAGTGGTTTTCCCCACTCCTCCTTTAAAATTAATGATACTGATACGTTTAGACATATGTTTGGTTGTGTGCTATACTTTAGCAAATCAAAGATATTAAATTTCGTTTAGAGCCTGTAGATGAAGATAGCAAATATTTTGCTGCAATGAGTTTAAATCATGTATGCTACCACCCTTTGGGAACCTCATAAAATCAGGGAAAATACTGTCGCAGAGCATATGTAGTTGGAAGACTTGTAGCTTGGTTCGATAGTCCCAAAAGGGTATGACACAAAAGCCGCTACAGGAGCGGCTTTCAGTTTTAGTGAATCCGTTGGTCCAAATCTCGAACCGCAAAATAGATGAAATGAAAAGATTGGCAAGAATTGTTTAGCACCTTAATTTCCGTTCACAAACGAGCTAAATCAGACACACCCCGCTTTCCCTAAGTGATAATATTTACCATTCGTCGTCAGGTAAGTTTCTAGTAATCTTGGGTATTTTTATCGTTTCAATGTGGATATTTCAGCTATTGATTACGATTGACAGATAATGAATATTTTTTATCCCCACTATTTATTTTACATTTGTTTATACTGAAACACAAAATTTTGCTAATCAATGAGACTTAACCAATCATACTTTATCCAACCTCGAATATTTGTTAGTTCTACGAATGGAGACCTAATGAAAGAACTTCGGAGTTCAATAAACACTTTTTTATCAGCCGAATTAAATTGTGTTCCACTTATGTGGGAAGATGGAAAGCATTTTCCCTATGTAGACACAGATCACGGCAAACCTATAGCTGATTCAATTCGAGCAGTAACGCAATGTCATGTGTATATCTTGATAATTGGACCGACATATGGAACTCGAATAGAAGAAACAGGCCAGTCTATAACACATACCGAATACATAAATGTTTTGAATAGTAATGTTCCGGTTTATGCTTTTGTACCCGAGAAAATTTTTAATGTTCTTAAACTCTATAATATGAATCCTGAAAGCGATTTTAGCGACTATGTTATAGAAAAAGACGTTTTTAGGTTTATTAATGATTTAATGCAAAAAAAAACCTTGATATGGAAATTTAATACAGCGGGCGACATCATACAAGTCCTTCGCGATCGCCTTGCTTTACTATTCGGTGCGTTTTTAAATCTAAATAAAAATTGTGGTTGGCTGCACTGCATGGAGTCGGCAGAAGACTTAGAAAAAAATGCAAAAGAAGTTTGGATCGCATCATTAGACTTATATTGGGATTCAGAATATAAAAGGTTTCGTGACCTTGTGCGAGAAAATGTGATAAAAAGAGGAGTAATATATAAATACATCGTACTCGACACTAAAGAAAACCGTATTCGCTTTGATCAAATGATTAAATATTACCTCAATAAAGGCTTAAAAGAGGCTGATAAACAAGTAACAGCACAATGGCTACAAGATCATGAATTTCCTTGGACTACTGAGATGGCAATATACAATCCACACGAAGAGTACACCGCCGTTATTGTAAACCCTATGGATGTAATTGATCGTGATGAGAAATATGATATTGTACTTGCCGATAAAAGCGCAAGAAGGCTACATCAACAGTTTTTCTATATATTTTCATAACTGTGAAATGAGAAATTTAGTTGTATTTCTAAATCCGCCAAATTCCGAGACCATTTTTGATGATTTAAATAATCTGCTCAAAAATCCGCGAGAACAAATAGAATGGGCAAATTATCCGCATTTAGGTATTCTATCTTTGGCATCATCACTAAAGGACATTGAAGGTATTGAACCTGTTTATTTTGATGGGGTGGTATGTGATATCTCGTTTATAATTAGTTTTATAAAACATAACAGTAGTAAAATTTTAGTACTAGCTGTAAGCGTTTTAACGGCAACGTATCAGACAGGATTATTGTTAGCGGAGAAAACAAAAGAAATTGATTCCAAAATTGTAACCATATTTGGGAATGATCATTTTACTGCAATGCCAAATGTTTGCTTAATTAATAGAAAAGATATAATTGATTACGGTTTTACAGGAAATGAAGTAGTTACAGGATTTAAAAGATTAATCTCTGATTTATTTCATAATAAAAAGCTTACGAGAGAAACTTACCCTTCAATCGCATTTTGCTACGACAACGCAATTTTTCGCGGGAAACCGTCGAACGAACCAATTTTTACTGATATTGATTACAGTATAGTAGATAAATTCTATAATCATTCTGAAAAATACAATTTAAACTTTCGAAAACAACTCGCAAACACTATTGAAAAAGTACTTGGCAGAAAGGTTACCAATGGTATTACCATTGAAATTGGTCGCGGGTGCATTAAATTTAAGAATAACGATGCATGTTCATTCTGTTCTATTCAATATGGTGATCAATGGCGAAATTCTGTAGGTAGTCATGAAGTTGCATGGGATGTTTTTCGAAAAGCAGTGTTTTTGGGATACGACTATCTTTATATTACAGCTGACGAATTTCCTTTAACTTTTCGAAGGTTAATACTCGATATGGTAAATAATAAACCATCCTGGTTTCGTAATCTTCAAGAAGAAAAGCGTCCGTTCATAACTGTTTATGCAAGATCTGATGGTTTGACTGATTTAGAAATGGTTCGAAGATTACACGACTTAGGAGTTCGAATAATTAGAGTTGGATTTGACAGTTTCACGCCATTGTCTTTAGCTGCAATGAGAAAACCAATCAATTTTACAAAAACTTCGAGTCGAAATGTTTTGAGTTTATCAAAGAAACTTCTCGATGCCAATACTGTGGTTTTTAATAATGTATGGGCAACCGGAATAAAACTGCAAGTTGGATTTGTTTTGGGGCATATTGGTCTACAGAAGGACCATTTAGAAAATATGTACGAAAAATTTTGCTCATTTTTTGAGGAAGGAAAGCATTCGATACTTTCGTCTGATATTGAAATATTGAGTCCTGAACCTGGTTCACTCGATTTTCAATATGTTGTTGATCCAGATTTGGCTGAAAGAACCGCAGAACGTTTGGGCGTTATAATTTCTGATAGAGCATTACGAGAAATTAAGGCATCTAAATGGAGAAATAAAGATATTATCAATCGCAACGAAATAATGGAGGATTACATAGAGTGTTTAATGCCGAATCTAAGTTTGCAATTCCTTGTTGAATTAAGAAATAAAATGAGAAATTTTTGCAAGGAAATGGGTGTTTTAATCGGCTAATAATATAATGGCCACGAAATCCTAACTAGAAAGAACTTCTTTAGAACTTAAGGAGTTTACATGCTGATTTTGTAAAACTATTCATCGGTTTTAACTCTATTTTGTATAAGTATTTAAAAATTCCGTGTCTTCCAACCATATCTAAATCGTTCGTTGTTTTTATCAAGTTGGCAGACAAGACTGTAATGCCATTTATAAGTCAAAAATCGGCATGATCCGTTAGGAGCTACCTGGGAGTAAAGCCTTACTTGTATTGAATACCTTACCCGCGAATTAATGAATAAATTCCATCTTAAATAGAGTTTTTTCAGGTAAAACAGTTTGGGAAATAAAGCATATCTGCATATGATTCCTGGTGTGGGGTCATACAATGTCCTCTACGTATCTAATGCATTGATCTACAATTTGCTTAGACTCTAGAAGATTAAAATCTGTACTATTGTTATAGTATTCAATTAATCTCTTTCTTTCAAAAACAAGCGTTGATTCCTCAATGTCATCAGATCGAAAAAATTTTGTGCCATTATCTTTTCCAATCAGCGCGTAGGGTATAAACATTGCACTATATGGATTAAGACGAAAAAACTTCAAATAACGCTTATAGCGGGATGTATCATGATGCTTATCATACCATTTTTTACCACAGGCACATTGCCCTAAAATTGTTATCAAATTGGGGCATTTATCGCTAAAAGGAATCCAGCCGATAACATCAAGGCCTCGTTCCTTATTATTTCTCTCAGAAATATTATCAAGTTCATACTCCCGTACTTCAACTTTGAGATCCGCAGCCAAAGCCCTAATTTTTGTTATTGCTGTTCCTTTGTAATCGGAGTTCGTTCCAAATTGCTTTACGATTGCCTGTGGAGGTAAGAAGTTTTTAAGAACGAGATAAGATACCATTTCAAAATCATCTGTTAGAGATGATTTGACCTTGTTGAATAAATCCAGATTTGAGGATATTAACAGAAAAATATACAGTTCGTTTTTACTACTCAATCTTTCTTTCAGAATGATTTTATTAGGCGAAAACGCGAAAGGATAATCATCACCAAATAAGGTCGCGCGTAGTTCAAGTATTGAAAATAACTCGTTTATCCATGCTTCATTCTTATCATTTTCCTCAGCTGCAACATTGGTTTCTTCCTTCTTCCTAATCGCGCCTTCATCCTTTAACCTATCGAGAATATCAGACGCGGTAACAAAACACTTATTCGCAAACAATGCGACCAACTCTATATAGTCGGCATATAAGTGTTCAAGATGGGCTGCGAATTCAGGCTTACCTACTTTAAAATCCGTAAACTGTTCCGTTAGATTTTCATCAAAATTTTTCATCTTCTAGAGTATCTTTAGCATTCTTAATCTTGACAGTAAGCCTTCTGATGCTGGTCAAGTCTTCTTCCATTTCGACGTAGAAATCATTTATTCTATGGACAACATTATCGGCTTGTTCCAAGTACGACAGCGACCTTTTAATTGCATCTCTGAAAATTTCACTTAGGTCCTCGGTCAACTCATAAGCGCGTTCAAGATCAACCCCTTTATTTGCAAAAGCATCAAGGGCTACTTCATTCCCTATAATTTTATTAAGCTTTGTCAAATCACCGCTGGTTCCTAACAGCCTGGTATGGTTCTGGTCATTCTTCTCGAATAGCCAGTGCGCCCATGTCTTCAAGTTTCCTTCGTTGATATTTTCTGCCGGGCTATCTATGGTTAAGTCTACACCGACAAATTTTGTAATGTTTGCTTTATTGAGACTGTCAGCAATGTAGTTAAAATGAAACGTTGTATCGTTTAAATCCCTAATGCGGTAAAACGATTCATCCTCAATTTTTTTATATAGATCAAAACCAACCAAAATTCTCCGAACATAATCCATTCGACTACCGATAATTTTAGCGATTTCCCTAGATGCCTGATTAATATTAGTACCGTTATATTTTTCATTTTTAAGTCTGTTCAAATAGCGGGCTTTCTCGAGCAACTTCCATTCTTTGATACCTGTAATGTGTCGATAGCCGAGATAGTTATGAATGCCCTCCTCCGCAGGAAAGACTAAACAAGGAATTTCCTGTGGACGCTCTGATGTTTCCTCTAGTACTTTTTCAATCTTTATCTTTTGAACATTAGCTAGATCGGGACGACTAAGTAATTTTACAGCTGACAGCCGTCGATTGCCTTCGACAACTTTATACTTACCGTCTCCATCTTTAACGACAAGCAACTGTTCACCTGAAAAAAAACCGTTTGTTCCTATTGCAAGCATCAACTCAATCAAAGAAGCATCAAGCAACATGTACTCAAGTATTTCCTGCTCGCTCTTTCCTTGCACGGACTTTGGCAATCGCGGGTTCTCCGGGTCAAGCTTAAGTTCGGCAAGCGGTATCATCTTGAACAGTGGATTCTCTGCCATATATATTATATAAAGAATTACCTTTTATAAAACTGGGAGACTGTAAATAGCTCTCCTTTCTTGAACTCTTTGATGTTAGATATCCCCTGCCCAGGTTCTATCTTCTCTAAACTCCTGACGACGATATTCATTTCCTTGTCACTTAATCCTAAGAACTTCTGTATTTTCTTTGTTGCTGTCAGATTCGATACTTTAAGCAAGAACCCAATTTCGCATAGACTGGAAAAATTGAAAGTCGGCTGGTCAAATTCATCAACATTCTGAGCCAGTAGAATAACGGCCACACCTTTTGACCGGATTTGCTCCAAAATCTGTTGCAAAACAAATTTTGCTTTTTTGTCCCTGAAAATTACTTGAGCTTCATCTATTAGCAAAACATAACGCATTGATCGGATGCCCTTTACAACTGGCGCATCCGGCATACTCATAAAAGTGTTGTAGATATAATTGATAACTAGAAAAATTGAGGTGAACCTAAATAACTGGTTCAAGTCTGCAGATAGAGAGAAATAATAATTCTTGTTTAGAAAATCCTTATTAGTTTCTTTTGAAAAAATAGGTGGATCACTTAGTCCTTCGATTATTTCCGTTACGACATTAGGAATCTTTTGAAAATGGTTAGGCAATTCTTTGTGAAGTTCTTCCAAAGTAGGATATTTTCCTGTCTTTCTGGCGGCGAAAATGGTCCTAATTGCATCGCGTAATTGTTGCTTCTGGCTATTGCCAGCATTGGAGTAATCCACGATGTAATCAACGAATTTGTTTATCCCGAGCTTTTTATTGTTCTCATTGACATTGTCGATAAACGAGAAGGGGTTTATCGGAATTTTTTTATGCGGAGCATTGATGAATTCGGTCTTCGTCACTTCGAAGAATGTCTTTAGTTTCTTTTCATCCTCTATATTAAGACCTTTGAAGTCTAAGTACAAATAATTGGTCTTACCGTTGGATTGTTCAATAATTTGGGAAATGAGTTCAAGCGCGAACTGCGTTTTGCCTGATCCTGTCGTTCCGGCGATTGTAATATGACTATTGTTATATTTATTCGTGTTGTTTGGCTCGACAACAATAGGATGACCTTCCTCATCCTTCCCTACAACGATCTTCCAAAGCCGTTCCGACAATTGCTTGTCGGGTACTTGTCTATTGGAATTCTCCACGAATTTGAATGGATTGTTGCTGTGTTCAATACCCTCGATACCTCTGTCGATATTCTCAAGTAGAAAATCATAGATGTTGTGATTTATATTGCTTTCAAAAAATTTCTCCATCAACGCAAAGCCATCATCTATGTGCATTTTTATATACTTAGGAATATTTATATCTGTACGATGTACATTGTATAGCTGGCAAACCATGGCAACAAAATGCGTCTTATTCTTACCGAAGAACGTTTCTTCCTTATACTCCTTGCCCTTCGAATCCTTTATGCTTGCTAAATCCAGTTGCTTTCCTTTCGAAATGGAGTAGCCCAAGGCAATACGCGCAATGATGTTTTCAGAAGGTAGCCTGAGCTTTTGTGAGTACTCGCGCAATAGTTTGTGACTGGACTCCGAGGTTTTTACATTAATTGTCATCACTGTATTTTTTATTGTACGCTTCAAAAATTTTGTTATCTGAAATTTCGAGAAATTCGGATTTGCTTTCTCCTGTGTTATTTATCAGGTAACACTTTGAAATGTTCTTCTGCAGCATTTTAAATTCATCTTGGGTCAATTCCTTTTTTAGGATTGGGAAGATGACAACTTGCTCGGAAATATTCGGATAGAAATACTTGATGACATTTTCCGCGTGTGCTTCGTCCAGCTTTTGCATCGGGCTATCTACGAAGACGGGGAAATTAATATTGCTTTCTTCCACAAGAGCTTTAAGCAAAGCAGTCGCATATAGCTGTTTTTCGCCCATTGACAAGCTTTCCTTTGGAATATCCGTTTTTCTATCGTTTTGAAGACGTATGTTAATATGCTCGTCGAACATTTCCACAATAACCTTCTTAACAATTTTTTTGTGCATCAGCGTATTTAGGCCAGCTAAAATGCGTTCTTCTAGTGATTTCTTTTTCTCTTCCTTATACCTTTTGATGAAGTCTTTCACTTCTAAAATTACTTCCTTGGTCAGTTCGTCCTTGTCTTTGTAGAGGTCGGAGGTGTCAATCTTCTTCGCAAGCCCTGAAATCTGCGCTTTAATTTGAGCCTGCTCGTTTTCAATGGCACCTATTTTGATGTTCAGTTGCTCGATGTCTTCTTCCAATTGCTTTATCTGGGTTTGTATTTCCCTTTGCCGGTCCCTTAACGATTTTATCAGGCCGTTATCCTCTTTGCTCGCAGCGGAAGAAATTCTTTTGTCTATGTTGTTCTTTTCAAGCAACAGTGAGCTATATCCCTGATTTACATTTTTGAATTGATTTTTGAATGACTGCTTTAAATTATTAAGCAAGTTATTGAAGTCATATATCTCCAATTCGGAGAACTCATGGATTTTTTTGACTTCTTCAGAATGCTCGTCACTAATGTCAAAAAAGTGCCTTCTAATAAGGTTGCGTAGCGATGTGTTATAGAATTCACTTATACGCGGCTGTATCGGTAAATCAAACTTAATTCGTTGCTGGTCAAGTTCAAATAAGATGCTCTCTGTCTTCTCATCGATTTCATTATCCTTGAAAAGGGCATTATTCTTCTCAACTTCCTTTTCAAGCTGCTCGGAAACTTGCATGAGCATATCACCTGATATTGCAAAAGGGGACAGTTCAAGCAATTCTGTAAGTTGTGACTTCTGTTCAGTCAATAAAATTTCGATTTCATCGTTTCTCTGCTGAAGAGCTTGTAATTCATCAGCCGTAATAATGTTGTTCTCCTGAACAAGTTTTTGCTGCAAGCCCCTTTCATCATAACGGAGCTGGTCAATCAGCTCCTTTTTCTCTGCTATTGATATCTGGCAATCGGCCAGTTTGATTTCATTTTTCTTCTCATTGCTTTGGAGTTCAATCAGGCGCATCCGGTCCTCAGCCGTTGCTGATTCCTTCTTGTAGTTCATCTGCAATCCATAAAGATTGTTGGAGAGGTCCTCGTATTTTTTGATGCCTAAGACTTCAGAATATGCCTTGCTGAGTTCTTTGCTCTCATTGGCTTCCTTCGCTTCTGCAAGAGAAACAATTTTCTCGGCATCAAAGAAGAAGAATTTTGCGCTTTCTAAAGGAAGTATGAAATCACGTATGAATAGCTCTGCTCCATACTCGTTTATCAACTCGTTTGGCTCGCCATCAAAAAGTATTTCCAATTTTTCCGGTGTTCCCGACTCAATATCGTAGGTTCTCCTGATAGTAATTTCCTTACAAGGTATTGCCTGGATATCAATGTCGATGAACTTCAATGCAACATGAAAGGTTGTTTCATTTTCATTCTTAGCCAAACGGTTTAAGCTGTTGGCAATATATTTGGCATAACCGCCTTGGTTGCGAATTTGCTCCTTATAGAATTCGTCTACTTCGCTCATATTTTTACCATACAAGCACCAGACTAAGGACATTAGGAAAGTAGTTTTTCCATAGCCATTTTTTCCGCTTATAACGATAATGTTTTTCTCGCCCTTAGTCGATAAATCTATGACGTTAGAATCTTTGTAAATTCTAAAATTGTATAAGGTCAGGTCTTTAATTCGCATCTACAGAAGTTCTTGATTGAGATTTGGGAGATTTTACAGTTTTAGATTTTAAGAAACGTTCAAGCTGAGTTTCCAGATCGTTGGAAAGACCAACCTTATTGCGAAGAAGGATTTTAGTCTTTTGAACATTAAGCAAGTCTCCGATCAGAGAGACATGATCTGGATTTTTTTTACAAGACGCAGAAAGGATTTCAATTTCCTTGTTCTTTTGGTTGTCGATTTTATCTGCCTTCATAATGTTGTAATTATATGTTCTGTTATAAATCTCGGACACTTGATGTTTGAATATGCTGTCTCGATACCACATAATTTGAATCGCAACTAATTCCTGATTTGTAATCAGGAAAGTATCGGGTTCGGTCATCTGGATGGATTTTTGCGCCTTAAGCAATTCCTCCAAAATCAACGCTCTTATTTCCGGTCTATATGGACCTGGCGCTTCCTCTCCATTCCGTCTATGTGTTTCTCTCCATTCGATATTGTCTCGGCTTTCTGCCAATAATTCCCTAAGATTCAAGAGTGGCAACATCCATTCCTCCCCGTTGTCAATAAGAGCTTCCATGGAGGAGTCTTTTTTGACCACCGTACAAACCCAACAACCAAACCGAGAGTTTCCACAGGACGGAGTGGTCGTATCTATCACTAGCGGACAATCGCCCCCGGTAGCGTTTCTGTACAAAGTTATCAATTCTCTATTCGTGCCATTCCAGGGCGAAGGAACAGCCAAAAGGTATTGCCAAACCTCCTCGGTAAGAAAATGCTGTATAGGTGTATATACAAAAGCGTTTGGCAAGGAATGTTTGCGGAGGCGATTATCTCCGAATTGATGCCGCTTCAAAGATTGTGCTCTTTTGGAACTTTCATCACTCCTTGTTCCAAGAAATAGGATTACCTCGCCATTCTCATCTATTTTTTCAAGTATCCTTTTCGTGGTAGGATTGATTTTTAACCTTTCCGTGCACCACCTAAATATACTGTTGGGCGCGGGATACCCCCTGCCGATGACATTCACCCAAAAAGTTTCTTCAAGCTTTGGTTTTGTAGTTTCTACAATTAGGTTAATGCCATCACGCACCGCCGACTTTTGTATATTTTGCAGCGTCCTATAAATGAAATCAACAATCTTTGGATTTTCAACCATTGTGTCGTTGCAAATCACGTAAATTTTCCTCTGCCCACGTAATATGGGATCGACTTTTTTAAGAGCGTTCCAGACTAGTTGCAGCAACATCGTGCTGTCTTTTCCGCCACTGAACCCTATTATCCAAGGCCGGTTATTATCTTCTATATAGAACTGGTCAATAATCTCAGCTTCGATATGTCTTATTTGATCTTGCATAGTGTAGTGACAAATGTAGTATGTTTGTTGCAGCTATTAATGTAGTAAGATAATAAACAATAGGTTCCTGTGCAAATCCTGTGCAAATGAAAAAGGGATTCAAACTGTTATCGTTTGAAACCCTTAACCTGAGATTCGTTGGTCCAAATCTCGAACCACTTTTACTGAGAATTTGAAGAAACTAGCAGCGTAGTATTGATATTCAATATTGAAATTATTAAGAGGCATACATCTTATATAGTATGATATATTTATATGTTTTCCTACTATTTACATAGTACCAAATTTGTCGCTAAAGTATAGGCCTTTAATCCTGAAACCAGCCCACTATTTAGAAATGATAATTCTATTGTCTGCTATTAAGTGCTTCTAAAAATGTAGTGTACAGCCCTTTCCTCTAAAGTTTCTTTCTGGCGACATTCCGAAAAGGAAACTGTTAAGTGAGATTGTGTAGTTAGTCGTTGACCTAATGTCAATTGTTATTCGCAATTTGAACATTTATTTTGCGTCTTAGAATATCCTTCCAATAATCGTTAAGGGGTTCTGGCGCATTTATCAGTTTGTTTATCAATTCGACCTCTGCTACCTGTAGCAAACCACTCAAATTTTCAATAAACAATTGGGATATGTTCCAACTTAGTCTATAAATAGGCAAGTTATTAAATATTAAAGCCTCAATGTAGTCATACCGTTTTTCTTTGAAAATTTGCTGTATCCAACTATACGTTAAATATGTTTTTGAGAAAAACTGGTCATACGAAAATGTGTGAAACATGCCTCTGTTTATATCTTGCATGTACGCTATTAAATCCGTCATCTGTTGATAAGCGCTATCCGCATTAGCAACAGCCTCGCTCAACTTTACAAATACACAAATCACAACACACTTTTCAATAGGAATTGCCTGATTGTCTGCTTCGAATTCATATGGTTCTGGTTTGAAAAGAACCAGTTTGTATTGAGGTATGCTTTCAGCATGCAATTGCTTAAGAATGCTCTCTATATCGTAATCCGAAATTCGAATTGTAGTTCCGTTTTTTAGCACTATCCCGCTAAGAGAGCTATTCTCAAACCCTGAGTAATCCTCGTATATGTAAAGCTCAATTTTCTCAATAAGATTGCTGTTAAGTCCCTTTTTCGTGGTAAAATACTGTTGAAGTTCTGTTTTGATTTTCACACCGGAAACTTCACAAATAATAAAAGAATTACTGTTTTTCACGAAATGAATTTGATGTAAAATTAAACATCTTTTGTATAATGACAACCTATTTAATGTAAAAACTCCTCAGCAATCTGAGGAGTCTTGTGGTATGCAGCCCTTTCCCCTAAAGTTCCCGCCTGAAGACATTCCATAAAGGCAACTATCTACGCAGGGTTTGTTTGCTTTGCTGAAGGCTATCTGCACCAGTGGCCAACTGTTTTAACCATTTTTAGTACTCCTCTGCTAAGAGCATTGTGCAGTAGTTGTATTCCTCATCGTATTCCCCACTTTCAATCATTCGTTTATCAAGCTGGTCGATTAGGAACAACTTCCTGCCCTTACTGTCAGTATAGACTTGCAGATAGTCAATACCGTTTCTTTGTTTGGCGAATGTTTTTATATCCTGGTAGATCGAGATTATTTCCTCGAAATGCAAGGCTTCAAACACGCCTTTTGTCATGTAGAACTTACCAGCAAAGAAATACTTCTGGTCGTTCCGTTCCTGTGGTTTTCTTTCCCATGCCATTGTATTTTGTTTTGGTTTACAATAAGGGAATGTTCCCCTTGCATTTGCTGAAATCATGGCTATAGTACCGCTACATGATTTAGCGATTAACCTGCATAAATCGTTGCCTTAAGAACAAATTGAGGATGATTTAATAAGCCCCTCTTCGTGAGGGGTTTTCTTATGCTTCCGTTCAAAGCATTTCTTTCACTCTGACATTAATTGCACCTGTAACTTTGTCGTCTGTTATCGATCCGACAAACTTTCCAAGTCTTTTTACTGAAACCGAACGAAGCTGTCTTAATCTTGCTCGTGAGTTCTGATAGAGATTGTTCGCTTCATCCTTTCCCACATAGATGTCAAACGCATCAGACTGCTTTTCCAGCACTGCACTTGTGAGAGGAATGACGGTCAAATCATCTCCCAATGTACTTTTAGAATCTTTGTAGATTACTGACGGTCTATCTCCGTTAATTTCGCTGCCGGTATTCATGCCGTAGCTTATGACGTAGATGTCTCGTTTTTTGAGGGGCTTTTTTATAGCCTGATTGCTATTTCTCTTTAGCTGTGATACAAAGCTTTCAACGTGGGTCTTAAATCCATGCTCTTTGGGAGTGTTGTTTTCGACAAGTTCTTTTAAGAGTGCTATTCTATAACTCTCCGAGAAGATGTTGGTTCAGGTTGTTGCTTCTGTGAGCTTTACGTCTATTTGATAGTCTGTAGTCATGGCGGTATTGGTTACGAGGTAAAATATCGGTTGTAGTTTGCCATGACAACCATCGCGCATATACCTTTACAATCAAATCATAATTCATAATTCATATTGACAGAACTAACGATAATGAATTTATTTGCAGATTCAAGTCAATCAACCCAATTGATAATTTTACTATGATTTTTATCCGTTATTGATAATTTCACTTTTTGATAATTCAGCATTTTATATTACAGTTATGCCGTCAACAATGCTGTCAATCCTTTTCGTTATAACCATTTGTTCAAAAGGGTTGCTATGGGTGTACATATTGGTCACTGAAAGCGAACTGTGCCTCAACTTATCTCTTACTTGGACAATGGTACATCCCGATTGGATAAGATGTGTTGCCAGTGTATGACGATAGATATGGGTATTTGTTTTTTTTGAAATGCCGGCATTTGCTCCAATTGTTTTCACCGTTCTATTTAATGCTTGTTCGGTAAAGACTTGGGTTACATGATAGGTGTATGGCGTAAAAACAAATTCAAAATTTATCTGTGGGAAAATCTTACGTCTAACATCAAGGTATGATATTAGATGCTGCTTTGCCGTTTCGCTAAAGGTAATGGCAGCGTATTTGTTACCCTTTCCTAAAACGGCACCGATCAATTCATTTAGATTTATGTCCTGCATTCTAAGCGTTCTTAATTCGGCGTTGCGCAGTCCTGTTGTGTATAAGAACCAAATGATAGCACGATAGAGGTGGGCATTATACTCTTCTACCCTTTTTCAACCAGCATTCGCTGCTTTTACACGCTCGTCTAAGTAGTCGAGTATTTTCTTTAACTCCTCTTTTGTGAGATATTTTGGTATTGGGCGAGGCACATCCCCTGCGGGTACGTCTATTGGCTCTAAATTGTTCGCCAGATTTTTGCTTTTGAGCCGTTTGATATAAGCCCTTAGTTTTACCATTATTTTATAAACAGAGTACCTGCTAAGAAAATCATATTCGCCCCTGTCATTTTTTTGCAGTCTTTTTCTTTGTAGCAGAAATTCATGAAACCTTACCATGTGTGTAGGGAGAAGTTTTTCGGTGTCCATGTGCCCGTACAATGAAGAAAAGTACTGCAACGCCAGTTTGTTGGTTTTAACTGTTACAGGTACTGCACCCCTTCTATATTGCAGATAGAAAAAGTAGTCATTATAGGTGTTTATTACCAACGGCATGCTTTTTTTGGGTTAAGATATAAATATCTCTACGCAAACCAATTTTAAATGCCTCTAAAGCCTTTTCCTTTTTTGCTTCAATGTCTTTATGTAACAAGGTCAATCTCCATGGAGTCATACAATTTTGGCATATGGTTAGTCACAGACTAGCTAAGGGATCATCTTGCAGTTCCTTTTGTGAGCTTTCCTGACAGTCGGCGCACATAATTTGCTGGCAGAGCCAACACTCTGTTATTGCTTCTTTTCTTGCATAATTAAAAGAAACACCTTTCATGTACTGGTGATGAAACTCCCAGCAAAAGGTGCATACTTTCATATTTGCTCTTTGGATGATTGTCATCAGCAACTGGTAAAGAGTAAATAACAATATCTCAATACCAGTGCAAAAAGCATGTTTATTAATAGCATTGTAAAAAATGTTTTTGCTATTGCAAGTGGTAATGGAGATATTTTACACCAGTTTTTTCGGGCTGAGTTGTCCCCTTGCTTTTTGCCATGAGCAACAAGCAGTGGTTTACTTTTTAAGAATTGTGTTATAAAATAAAAAGCCCGATAAACCAGTTATCAAGCTCTTTATGCGATATATCAAACAAGATTATTTCTCAACTTCATTCGGTCCCACGGGGAATTGAACCACCAATAGTTCATAGGCACGAATGCAAGCCATAGGCCTGCACGACAAGAAAATAATGGTTTGAAATCGCATTATTATAGCTTGATTACATATAGTATATGAACACGCCTTTGTTTTTCAAGTCAAAAATAAATAGCCGCTCCGTCCCAAAAGAAACAAAGCGGCTATTGTTAGAATGATGCTGATTTTTGCTACTTATTTTATCAAAATAAGTTTCCCGTTACTTATTACTTTTTTCCCATTGCTTGCGTTGTAAAGATATACACCCGAAGTTAAATTGTCGGAATTCCATTTTATTGTACCCGCGTTGTTTCTTGTATGCAGTTCTTTTACGGTTTCACCAACAATGTTCTTAATAACTATAGTTACATCCCCACTACCATCAGGCACGTTATAAGAGAAAGTAACTATACCGCTTGTTGGGTTTGGATAAGCGTAGAATTGGAACTTATCAGAATTTGACTGTTCTCCCGGTTGATTGTTATCCCCGATTTTTCCAGATGGCAGACCACCAGACGAAGAAATTGATAAGCAGGGTTCGATCCATGCCGGTAAATAAAGCGTATAAGCTAAGCCGCTGGTAGTCATTCCAAACACAACCGCTCTAGCACCATAGTAAGTAAAAGCAGGCGTACTGTAAGTATCTAATGCCGCTATTTCCGTGCTATTTAGCCGATATATATCCCTGTCATCGTATTCGGCACCTCTTATGACATCCCATAATACTTGGTAATATTCATGCGACTGCGTATCTATCGTAGTAGGAGGTAAGTTGTTTGCAATATCCAGAAAAACATTGTCCGCAGTGGTCAAATCCCCTTTAAAATTATGATACCCTACACGCTCATATTGCGCCCAGGTGCTACCAATGTTTGTTAGCCATACATCCATACTATCCACATCCCTGTAATAGGCATTACTGTCAAGCATATAATAGACATTGGTACTGTCCCAGCATATCCCTTCGCCCGTAGTATCGCTGATGCTAACGTTTGTGTCGGTTGCGGTCTTCAGTGCCATCATGATAATATTAGCTTCATCGTCCAATAACGATTTGGAATTACCAATCGCCCTTTCTAACCATGTTCTGGTTGTTACCGTGCCTTTGACTGCATCTAGCACACTAAGCTCGTTATTTGAAAAAGAATAAATATTGTCCAAATAATCAACAAATGGAGCATTGCGAAGTACGTCCGGATTTTGTTGTAATATTTGATACATTGATAAGTGAGGCAACTTCATGAGGTCGGCAATATGCCTGAATGCTGTCTCTGATATGTAAGGAGAGCCGCTAACTAAAGTGCTATAGAGTGTGGCTGTATCTGTACTCGCACTGATTGTGCTTAACAGGGATGCTGTATTGCCAAAATCTATTAGCCCGGCATGGGATGACAATGAATCCTCAAATGCTGCCTTATAGGTAAAAAACAGTTCTTTATGTGCCGTCAAAGAGGAACGGTCGAGTGTTGCAACAGAAGCAGTTGACATTCCTGTACTTCGGCTACCATCAAGTAGCGTTGAACTACACGATGCCGTACCGGCAGAATAAATATTTACCAAAGTAAGAGGTGCACGTACCGGTGTTTCGGGTGACGTATTTTTGTAGTAATTTATATAATTTCCGCTTGTATTAACCAAGTCGGGCGTAGTAGCACCCGAAAAGGTGTTCCCTGCCGAATTAGGGTACAATCCGCCGGGGGTTCCCTGATCTACATATATCCCTTTGTCAACTGGTGTACCTCCGTCATTTTCTATTGAAATGTCGGTAGTATTAGCGGTAAAGGTGTTACATAGTATTTGCAGTCCACTGCTAGGGAAACGTGTACTGCGGTTTATTCCCAGCGAGTAAACACCCACAGTAAGACTGTCGTAAGTGCATAACCGTACTTTATTCATAGCATTACCTGTATTGGCAACGACAGTGCCAAAGTTAAACCACGTGGGATCTGAATGGTGGGGTATTCCGGTAAACTCGTTTCCCTCTATTCTGAATTGTTCTGTATTCTGCGTGAGAATGCCTATATTCTGACTACAAAACCTTGAGTCAAATACCTCTAATCCATGGCCATGACCAACAATAAAATTGCACCTGGTAGTTGAAACGTTTGTTATCTTAGTTACGTTAACGCCCACTGTCACTGTATCAAAATCAGCCTGGTCAATACTTGTACCCGGATCATAGCTGGCATAACCATTAGTATTTATACCATTTGTAAACCCACAAAAACGTGTTCTTCTCATGTCCGGGCAACCACTTGTTGAATAGAACAGGCTGGCGCAATACGGAGTAATATTAAAACCAGCATTCCATGCCAGTATGCCATTGCCTAAACCTTTCTGAAAACTATTGGTGTTACGGTTCAGGAAATTGCAGCCTGCAAATGTTATTCCTTCCACGCCCCTAAGGTTCACCATACTTTGCATCCTCTCTGCCGCATAGAACACATTGCCCTTATATTCGTCATTCAACAGGAATGTGCAGTTCTGGAAATACGAAAGATTGGGACGAAAAGCCCCAAAGGCATCAATATTCGTATATGCAAACATGCTTACAGCATTTTGGTTATTTACAAAGCGTGAATTGGTACATTGGATTATGCCGCCGGTAGTGCCGTAAAATATTGCAGGGTCTGGGTTGCAGTTGCTTACTGCAATTCTTGCGTTTTCTATTGTGCTGTTATTCTTCATTTGCAGCCAGCCTTGGTTAGATGCCGGGGCCTGACCTACAAAGGTGTTTCCTCTTACCTGTATACCGCTCCAGAAACAGCCCTCACAACTATTTGTGATCATAGCACGGTCAATGACCAGTTTGCCGCCTATTTCTACTATTATCGCTGCATTTTTAGGCATGTGCACAGTATCGCCGGCAGTAATGGTAAGCGTTGCGCCTGCATTGATAGTAATACTACCCGATATGTACCTGTTTCTGTTTCCGTCCCCCCATGTAGTGTTTGTATTAATGACATTTGAATTGCCTACAATAGTACCCGCTGGGTACAAATCTGTTGCCCATACGGAACGTCCGAAAGTAGCAGCATATAATTTACCCTGACAATGGTTAATTCTTAGGTCAGTTGCCTGCATCATGGGGAAATTCTTCCCTGTGACTTCACCTTTGTTGAAGCATGTCCATACTACCGACAGATTTCGTATATGTCCCGGTGTTATAGATACGGTATCGGTTGGGTTGAATGTATTCATGTCGCATTTGTAAATGCCCATGTCGTTAGTGCAATAAAGAATGTTTGCCCCTTCGTCAAAAATAATTTTTCCAACGGATAATAAAGGAGGCAGACCCAGTGACATATCTATCCAATTGAGACCATGATCGCTTGAATAGTGTACTTTGAAGTTAGCAACTGTGGAGGTATCAGGCCACCAGCCTGTGTGTGTTGTCCATACCCTTTCTGTATTATTCGGGTCGGTAGCAATACTTGCTACAGGATAGTAAATAGGAGAGCCTGGCGGGTCGGGAATCAAAATAGCTGCGGAATATGCTGGATAGCGCCTATAATAAATTTCCTTTGTTGGATTATACAATACATATCCGTTAAAGGTCGTATCGTTAGGGTCTAACACGATGGCAGCACCATACAAAGTATCATGGGTTACTAACCGATCCGGAAATCCCCAACCATGAATTACTGACATATTTATAAACGCCCCGTCAGTTGTTCTCTTTCTCCAAAAGTCATTGCCCGTACAATAAAGGCTGCCATAAGCATCCGATGCTATCGTTTTTGCAACGCCTGGATAGCCTGGATCAGTAGAAGGTTGTACGTGACTATTAAGCGTACCCATTTCCCTGCCACCGGAAGGTGAAGTTATACGTAACACATTGCTCCAAACCCATGCCCAACCTCTTTTAGGCTTCGACTTATCTATTTCAGTACCCCATGAGTCTGCGGCTGGCAGGTCTCCCGTCCATACCATAGATTTCCATTTATCGGTTTGTGTTGGCTCGTATGTAACTACTCCATCGTGCATCATACCTCCAATACCCGCATCCGCTTCATGGGTGGCAAAGCTCCAGAAGGTGCCGCAGTTAAGCCCTGAACCGCTTATATCTTTTGTAGTCAACGCCCCGCTAGTGGTAGGGCTTACTCCCGTTGGTTTTATGCTAACACCTCCGTCAGTCGCGAAATAAATCCTGTCACCTGTGCCATTTGCCGCAGAAGTGCTATGCTGCAGCCACATGCCCCTGATGTCCCCATGAGTAGGATTGCCATAGTATTGCCCTATTTGGGTAAAACCACTTGAGCGGTCATATGCCTGAAAAGGCAGATCTGAGCCATAATAGATATTATTCGCGTTACTTGGTGATACAACAAATCCCATTGCCACTCCAGGATTTACCCCACCGGGTAAATTGTCATATATTTCTGTGATTGTGTGCGTTCCACCGGTAATGTTCCATTTGTATAATCCAGTCTGGTATGCGCCCGCCCTTGCGATAAAATACAACGTATCGTTGCCGGGCGCTGATATATCCATCATCCTCCATCCTGTAGCGGAAATCGTAGCACCGCTTACCACATCTGAAAACCCGTTGGTGATTTTTGTCCATGTACTGCCCATGCTATCCGTCGTTTCCCATACTCCGGTATTCGCTCCTTCGCTTGATATAAAAAAATGAGTACGGTCACTAGGTACAAACTGCAAATTGCGCCAAACGGCTGTAACACCGGATGGGGTAATATTATACCATGGGCTGCCATCCGCACTTAGGCGGGTAAAAACTGTGTCCCCCTTAAATGCGTATATTCTTATACTATCAGGTGTATAAAATACCTTTCTGATATTTTCACGGGGTACGGTAATATTCTCTTGTTGCCAATTTGCGCCACCATCAAATGTTTTATTAATTCCTCCTCCTAATGAACCCGCCAATATAGTATTTGGGTTGGAAGGGTTTACTGCCATCCAATAAATATTCATGGTGGGGCCGGACAAAGCCGCATTATCTGTTATGCACTGCCACGTGGCGCCACCATTCGTGGTTTTGAAAATACCGCCATGAGAGGTGGCAAGTATATGGTTACTATCTGCCGGATTTGCCCAAACAGAAGAAACGTAGCCCGATACCTGGTAGGGAACATCATTAACCCCAATGCAAGACCACTTTCCATCGCAACCAACCATTCCTGCGGTTAGACGTGCGCTTGCTGATGTACTGACCGCACTGTAATATTGATCAAACATATTATTGCCACTGCCATCATTGGCTACAACACGGTTTTGCCAAAACGTTTTGAATGATTTTATCCGGTCTAGTTCACCACCTTCGCCTGTATCGGTAGGGTCTGCATGAGCATACATAGTGTCAATAATCTGGTTCAATGTAGCCCCGGAAGAACTGGCCACACTATAAGTTGGCGGCTCGGGGGTGGAAGTGTATTGTGCATATGTACCCTTACTTCCGAAAATAGCAATCATACAGATTGCGCAGAGTTTTAGTGTGCGTTTCATAAATGTGTATTTTATATAAAGATGAAATTTCGCTTCTTTACACTATCCTCTCGTCCGATGGAACGTTTATGCAGATCAGTTTTTGATAAGCCTTGCCGACAGCATTTGCCCTTCATCACTTCGCCACTGCACTAAATACATTCCTGTAGCCCATTCGCCTGTATTAATTTCTGTAACGGTATTTTGTGATTGTATGTTCCCTGTATATACTGTTTGCCCTAGTATATTGGACACTGAAATTTTGCCTTTATCAGCCGATGGCACTAATATTTTTACTGCATTATGTGTAGGGTTAGGGTAAACCTGCATTGGCTCGGATAAACCAACAATGTTCTTTACATCTAATGAACTATACCCAATGTAACTTACAAAACCTGCTTGACCCATGTAGTTTCGTCCATATGTAGAACCCTCGCTGAATACCGTTGATGCACTAATACCAACCGCAACATAACCGTGTAAGTTCGGAATGATTGAGCGTGGAGTTTCAGCATCTGTGCCACCAAATATTTTATTTGAAACAATATTTCCTAAGTTATCCAATTCGGAGACCAAACAATCTTGTCCGCCGATACTATAGACCGTTGAATCGTAACAGTGTGTAGGGAAAATTTGGCCGTATGCCATATAGCCTCCACTATGCGATACACAAATACCAGTTCCTTTTTCCGCATATAAACTGCCAACAGCCTTTTGCCATAAAAGCGTACCATTTTTATTCACTTTTACAACCCACATATCACCCTCTCCATAAGGAGGACAATCGTGATACCCGGTAACCATATAATCATTAGATTTAGTCGTGCCGACTATAACGATAGTGCTATCATTATAGTCGAACATTGCTTGGGCGATACCATCAGGACCGCTTCCTCCATAACTACGATCCCATAACACGTTACCTGTCCAGTCGAGCTTTAAAATATGGTAATCGGCACTTGTATTCACACCGGCGTGCCATGCTGTATCTATGCAATCATAGTCCTTTGAAAAGCTCCCACAGGCAATATAATAACTGCTATCAATGGATAGAATAGACCCTATACCGTCGGTTTCTGTTCCACCTATTGTTCTGCTCCATTCTATGTTACCGAGGCTATCTGTTTTTATTACAAGCCAGTCGGTTTCCCAAATGCTGCCATAATGAAAGGGCACATCGCCACCACTTCCGTATGACCCACCTAAAATTATAAACCCATTATCGGGTGTATTTGCTATCGATATTCCGAAATCCTGAGCCGGGCTGCCGTAGCATTTTTGCCAAAGCAGATTTCCCGATCCATCCAAACGTAATAGCCATAAATCTGTTATTCCTTTAAACCCGGTTATATCTCCATCATTTGAAGCTGTTCCAGCCAGAACTGCATAGCCACCATCCGGCGTTTGACATGAAGGCTCTGCCGCATCTGCCTCGCTGCCTCCATATATCTTTATCCAACTTATTTGCCTGTTACTATCAATTTTTCCAATCAGCACATTACCATTCTCCCCTGTATCTAAAGGAAAATAAGGTATTATACCTCCCGGGTTGCCATAAATACGACCTGTTAATAATATTCCCTTGTCAGAAGTTGGAATAGCGGAATTGATGTGTGTGCCGAACTTAGCGCCTGTAATAAACCTTGTACTATCAATATATAAGTTCTGGCAGTAGGCTGACTGCCAATTAAGAGAGAAACAAACAACGAAAAAGACAAACAGCTTTTTCATAAAATTTAAATTGTAATGTAAATATAATTCTTTTATATTGATAAAATACAGCTAAAAAGACGTTTTATATTTCAAATGTTTTTCGTAATTAGGTCATACTATTTTAAAATTAGCACCTTCTATTTAAAAATGCGCTTTAGAAATCTGCTTACAATCTGCCAAATATGGTTACCAGAATTTGTTTCAGGGCAACGCCCTAATGATTGAGGATTTGGGGTACCTGACTGCCCCTTTATTATTTCGCCGCATTTGATACATTGATACGATGCCATAGTATGCTTTTTTTAAGATGATTTTGATTTTAAGACCCGGTAACCTGTATAGACGACTACTACCCCTAATGAAATAAGCAGCCAATGACTTTGCTCAAATCCAAAGCATACCGTTATTATACCGACAAATAGTGTTACTAATCCCGCTATTATTTTCATTACCACCAGGTTGTTTTTCGTGAAGAGTTTATAGTTCCCGCAGTATGGTAGGCAAAGATTGACATATTAATTTCTCCGCTCCATTCCTCTACAAAACATCTATACCAAACACTTGACCATGGTTCCCAACGACCACTTTCATCTTTGTATTCAAAGAGGTCATTACCGTAATGGGTGACTTTCATTTTTTCGTTAGGTGGGACATCATAAGTAGTGCCGCCAATTCTAGCAACTACCTTGCATGTGCTATTCCCATTTATCAATGTAAATGATAGTCTTGAATTCCATTTTTCAATACCCCGTGCCCGTGATACATTGATACTTGTTTCACACCTGGGGCAGGTAGCAATATCTGATACTTTACTACCATGAAACTCTTGGCGAAAGTGTCCTGCATAACCGCATTTGCAGCCAAATTCTGTAGATCCTATGTAGCCCATAATCTGATTTTATATTGAAAAGTTTTAGCTAAAGTAATAAATTTTGTTAGTTATAACTAACATTCATAAATATTTTTTGCTTCTTGTTTGTACTCTATGAGTACGCCGAAAAAGACAAGATTTGAAATTGCGGTTATTGATAAGGTTCGGGAAATACGACTCGAAAAGGGTTTTACTCAAGAATATGTGGCCGGACTGCTGGGCGTTGCAACTAGTTTTATTAGCCAAGTGGAAAGCCCCGGTATTGCGAGTAAATACAACTTAAATCATCTGAACAGGCTCGCCTATGAGTTCGGCTGTTCTATAAAAGATTTTATGCCGGATAAGCCCATAAAAGAAATGGACTGGCAGGAATTGGATTAATAATGTTATTTCATACCAAAATAATAATAACCTTTAAATTCTCGATAATAAATCACAACGTTTTTGTAGATCATTATTTACAGCGATAACAACTTCTCTGTATCTTATAATTTTGGTTTTTTCTTCTATATCTAACCTAATAAGGTTATCTAGCTGTCGCAAATAATTAGGAATGTTTATGTAGTTTTCTTTAAGTTCTGCTATCCTGTTTCTATACTTTATTATATCATTAATCCCTGCTGATCCATATTTATCACTACTTAATTCGGTGATGAGAATATTTATAGATTTGACTGTGTCATCCATCATGCATAATTATTTGTAAAGGTTATTTAAAGTTTTACCAAATCGTTACTTAGTCAAGGCTGTGGCTTATGCCAATGTACGTCATCATCGTCTGGTACATCCCATGGAATTATTAAAAAAGCACCTTCACCTAGTGGATTATTTCGGTGGTCTTTGTCTTTAGAAAATGAAGTTATTGTTTCATCTATTACCCATACTTGGTCTGGTGGTGCATACGATTGAAAAAAATGGCAATAAACCCATTCTACGTTTTCAGTACCGTCATCATCCCAAACAGAGACTGTTTTGCTTATTTTAGCCAGTCGCTCATTGTCGACGTCTGGACCGTCATGTGTTTCTATACCTACGTGAATTACCGCCTTACTGTCCGCTGGAATTTGACTGACTGCTGCCTTCAATTGTTTCCATATATCCCTAGCTTTCGCATTAATAGCTTCAAGGCAATCACATTTCCAATGTGCTCCAAATGCTTTTTCAATGCGCTCAACGTATAAGTTATTGCCGCCACTGTCGCCAACGGTAACATATTTAGCCATCATACCAGAAGTGAAGCCTGTACTATCTTTCTTTTCTCCGCCTATCAAATATTGAAGCTGTGTAGATGCATTTTTTACATAATAATGGTCTAAATGGTCATTGATGGCCTTAATGTCAACAAATGAAACATGAACATCCCAAAATTCATTAGAAATTATGTGTGAGGGCGCAACTATTAACTGTAGCTTACCTGACAACTGCTCCTGTATAAATTTATCATCTAACGTACTTAATTCGACATGAAAAACCACATCTAACAATATGTTTTTTTCTATCAAATCATTCTTGATGAATGAAAACATCGTAAGCCATTTATCTCGCTCGTTTTCACTGTAAGCGGAACTCTTATTTTGCCGCTTACATTCAATGTATTTTTCTTCTGTCCCTCGCTTTGCCAATAAATCAGCGCGTTTGTATGGTGGTTCTTCTGGAATGAAACTTACTTCCCATCCGTTCTTTGCCCATACTAAAGCAACTAATATCTCAAAGAGGGTTTCATCAGCCTGTGATTTCTCTTTCTTTAATAAACGTTTGATCTTTGTTTCTATTCCACCAACGTTTTTTACAATCTCTAAATCTATACCTATACGCTTAAAAATGGGAGCAACACGGGCACCTTGAACCAGTTCATACTTAGTAATATCATATAGCAGACATTCCATCAAATACAAATACCAGCCGATTTTGTCGTCACTTACTGAAAGCGGAAGCATTTCCGAAAGAGAAGTACTGGTTGACCGGGTAGTTCTGATTTCTATTTGCACTACCTTTTCAACAGCGGCTTTTCTTGTAGCCCATCCGATTTCAGACATAAACGATAGAAACCATTTCAGCGCACGCTGTATATCGTCGTCTTTATAAATCGGCACGTCAATATATATTGGTTCCATGTTCAGGAAATTGTGGGAACTATTATTCAAGCACTAAAGGATTAAAGTTTGTATCTCTATCGTAAACATCACTTTCAGTCTTTCTCTTTAACCACCTTGTTAAGCGGATAGTAAACGGCAGAGCAACAATTTCATAAATCACCTTGAATAAGTAACCGGACCACATAGTTGTAAACAATATATTATTTGGTACGACCTGATATAAAGCAATCATAGCAAAGATCACGGTGTCAGTACCTTCTCCAACTATTGTTGAAAGTACAAAACGCCAACCCATTTTTTTACCTTCATCTTTTAGTTTCAATTTAGCTACAACATAGCTGTTTAAAAATTCGCCGCATAAATAGGCAATTAAGGATCCCAATACCACTCTTGGTACTAATCCCAATGTAGTTGCGAATTCATTTTGGAACGGCCAACCAGGAGCGGCCGGGAGCTTTACAACTATATAAAGTATGAGTGTCATTAATATGCTACATGCAAAACCAGTATAAATAATTATACGGCTTTTTTTATAGCCCCACACTTCTGTCAAAATGTCCCCGAATATGTATGTAAACGGGAACAAAATAATACCACCTGTAAAGATAAAAGGGCCAACGGGAATTAGTTTTTGTGCCGCTATATTGGATATTAATAATGTAGCAACAAATATACAAGCTACAATGCTAAAAAGGTTGTTTCTCCTGTCCATAATGTGGCGTTTTAAATTAGTTAAAAGTTAGATTTAGCTCCTTCACAGTCGAAAGTTTTGATAATTGTATTTCCTGTTTTTTTGTTAGCTTCTATTTCATACATAATATCTCGAAGATTATTTCGCAGTTCTACTACCGTATCCACATCAATATCCACTAGGCTCACCGTAGTTGAATAAGTGCCCCCTACATTATAATTTCCCTTCACTACGCCTTTCGGGTCATATAGCCTAAAGCGTGAAAAAAAGGCGACCTTCGGAAGTTCATAAAACTTTACAAACTCCTTCCATTTATTGCCCTTCCAAAACTCTTGTAAGTTTTTCGGCGCAATTTTCAATAATTTCTCTATTTGATCTTTAATATTATTATAGGCTGCTTTTCCCCGTGTATGACCGAATGGGATAAAATATGTATAGGCTATTTTGTAGTTAATAATATTGGCTGCTACACGTTCTGCGGAACTAATATCGTGAAAACCTTCCGTTAATATGTCGCTGAACGTCCATATCTCATAGGCATGTTGCATTTTGTCAAAAGATATTCCTTTAAGCGTAGAAATGAATTTCTCTACTTCAATTTCCTTCGTGGTGTCTTTTAGTGTAGGTCTAAAATTGTCGCTATATACTTCTAAGCCTATTGAAGAAAATACTAAGTCCCTAAGTGTGTTCAAATTCAACTCGTCTTCGAGCGGGAGTTGTATTTCTTTACCTTTTGATTTAAAAAAAGTAGTTTTTACATCCTTACTATCTTTGATAAATTTTTTGGCTTTCTCGTTGATATTTTTAAGGCTTAACGCTAAAATAATATCACGCACCTTTTCCAGTGAAATGTTTTTTTTTCGTGTAGCGGGATTGCTAACATCTGCATTCTTTTCAATATTGTATAGGTATTTAGCCGAAATTCCTGCCAATTTAGATAGTTCAGTAACTTTTAACCCTAATGCAGATCTATTAGCTGCTATTTTTCTTACAAAGTCGTCATTCATTATAAAAGTCTTTTCTTAAACCATGTTACATCGTTGTCATTGTTGGGTAAATCCTTAGTCATTACCTCCCATTTAAGGAATTTAAGCATTTTCTCTGCGGAAGCATTATTTTTCACCACACGCCCTACAACCGTTTTGTAGTTATTAGTTTTCGCATACGCCATTAGCTGTAAAACCATACTTGCACCGTTATATATTCGCCTGTATTCTGGATGAACTATACAATGGCATAACTCTATCTCATCGTGTTTCAACGGTACTTCATGCTTTGATAGTGTTGCAAGGCCTACTATTGCACCGTCAAACCTAACAATTAGCCCTATAGTTGCCGTTTCAAACCAATTTTGAAGTTCCTCTGGAGACAGATAATGTGATTTGATACCTGAAATATTTGGAAGGTCTTTACTGTCTGTTATCCAGGCAGCTACCGTTCTATATTCCAATGGGTCTAAACCCTCTACCTGTATTAATTCAGGTAATGCAGATGTTGTTCCTATCATGCCTTTATTTGAGATGCAATATTAGTCAAAATGCAATTATAGTGCCAAGGTACTTTATTTCAATTGAAAAACGCAAAAAAACCTCCCAATAGGAGAATAATTACCAATTCATAAAATTTTAGTGACCAATAGTGACGATAATCCAAATATTAAACATATCTTCGCATGCGAGGAACGTACAGTATGTTAAACGGCAGAAGTATAATGGCGAAATCGAATACGAAAAACAGCAGGCAAAAAAATTACCCACTGCTCCGCACACGAGCAACATGGAACGAATGCCCGGATAACGAATGGCTCAATGCAGTCGCAACCTGCAAGGAGTTACAGCAAGGATAGTCAACAATAGAAGGGAAATCAAGATGTAAATTATCGGCATAGTTCCATAGGGTTTTAAAAGGAAACTTTTTAAACAGCATAAAACATGGAACAGACAATTTTACCCCTCTTAGATGCTCTCCACCTACAAGGTTTTTGCGAGCATATCTACGGTAGCCCCACAGAGGGCTGGTTTTACAAAGGAAAAGAATTACTGAATGCAGTCTACTACATCCACGGTTTCATTTATGACGAAATGGATTGCAGGGTTATGGTAGCTGCGGTAACATGCGGTACACTCAAAGGGGCGGCGGTGTTTATATAATACCCCGCCCATTTTCTTTCTCCAACCTTTATAAAATATCAACTGTATGAAATGTAATCAACAATGTTTTGAATGCTCTAGTAAAGGTATTGGCTACCACTGGCTGCTGGTCGAAAATGCCCTAGTGAAAATTACAGATGCGCCGGCCGCACTGCTGGAAATAAATCAGGCCTTAGACAAATTACAGGCGCAAGCAGACAGAGTAAAGGGTGTAAATCATTCCTCTTACATTAATGTTCAAATCTCGATCAACCAGTATGTACAATTTCAATGCAAGCTACTGCGGGCAATAGTAAACGATACTTCATAATTACCGGGCAGCTCTTAAGCTGCCTTTTTTCTGTCGTGTACACCCCACTTTTTCGTTCTAAAACAATGTAAATCAATCACAATGGCAAATACAATTACAAAAAAACAATTCGGGGTTTTGAGTGAGTTATATAATTATTATAACCGCAAACTTTTCCGCGACACACCATTACCAGACTGCATGGTAAGCCTTGAACGTTCTCTGCAATTCGAGGGTGCTTTTTTGCCGAACTGCTGGGAAGATACAAACAGAGCGGGAACTGAATCTAATCAGCCGGTGCATGAGATTATTCTCAACCCTTTTTCAATGCAGCGTTCAGCAATTGAGTGGCACTCAACGCTTTGTCATGAAATGTGCCATTTATATATACAGGCCCGTGGAATTGCACCACGCAGCCGTGATTGGCACTGTCGTAGATGGCAAGCCTGTATGCAGCGCATCGGCTTGATGCCAAGCCATACAGGGAAACCCGGCGGTAGGAAGACAGGCCGGAATATGAGCCATTACATAATAATCGGAGGTGAGTTCGAAAAAGCATTTAATAAAATCAGCGCGAAAGACATAGCCAAATATAACCTGCCTTATCAATCCCTATTCGGATTCCGCAACATATCTGCTCTAATAGCCGCAGTTGAAAATGAGACTGAGGCGGCAATGGCTAAAGAAGTTGCGGAAAAAAAAGGCGGAAAAAAATGTGGCTATATATGCAATTGTGGTTATAAAGTTTGGGGTAAAGAAGGCATACCCATTCTCTGTTTAAAATGCAATAGTGTTTTCTCATCCATTTCTAAAACAATAAAATCTGACTTCCAATGAGCAAGAAACAAAAAAGAAGCACCGTCCGGGTGCACACGATTAAGACAGGCATAATAACGCCAGGTGTAGGCTTTTCCTATACACGTAATCCATAACTACTAAAAAACGCAAAAACAATGAAAAAATGGTATCTGATATTTGTGGGACTGGTTGGCTGCACAAGCCAACCGCTCCCGCCATACGACAGCACAAGTGATAACAAGGTGCTTATTACAATAGTCGCTGACTACTCTAAAAGCTACAGGAACATAGTTGTACTTGATAGCACGAGTATTAATTCTTTGATTCTTCGCACAGCTAAAACAGGTGGCACACTCGTTCACATCGCAGTACAGGACAACTCCTCTGCTACCCCGGTCTATGTCACCCGAATCGAAAAACTCGATACGGTAAATGCTTCAACCGAAAAAAATACTTACAAGGCTGCGCGCCTGCGTGAAAAAAATAAGCAACTTATTTCCGCTTATGCGCCAGTCATACAACAAAGCTCGGATGGGCTTTTCGGGGTAATTCGCCGGTATAGCACAGCAACATCGTTTACGGATCTGCAACACGGTTTGGATTTGGCACATGTTACCGTATGTGAATCCATCTACACCAGCGAGACAGCAAAGTATAAACGGTATGTTTTGATTTTATCGGATATGCTGAACGACCCGCCATACAGCCGTAACAAAAAACTTATCCCGGTAGATTTTTGTGGCGCTACTGTACTCATTGTCAGGCCATCACCGGCAGTTTTCACAGACAGCCTCCGGGCTATCTGTGGTGGCGCGGAAGTGCACGTATTTACTACAATCAACGATGCTATTTTATTTGTTAACCAGTAATAAAAACTAAATGTTATGACAACACAGGAAATCAAACCACAAGAAATGCCGATGAACAATAGTAACCGGTTTTTCCTCAAAGCAAAAAAGCACGGCTTCATCTTCAAAGCCGCCGAAAGCGAACATGATAAACGCTGCAAAAAGAAAGACGATATAATAGTGGACATTGGTGAGGAACCCAAGCCATACAAGGTTATATTTTCGTTCGCGGCGATTTTGGTAGCTCTGGTATTCGCATATATGGAGGCTTTAAACGTCGCCAGTACGATAGTCGGGGCCATCGGCATCAATGAAAATGCAGCTATACTGGTAGGATGGGCTTTCGCCAGCTCTGGCCTGCTTGCTGGCGACATGCTAGTGACATCATGGCGGCACGATGGGTTTTCTAAAAAGCCGACACCAAAGTTCTATATTGGCCTCATTTTTGCCCTCGTTTATCTTTCCGGGCAATACTATCTCGCCAGCCGGGCAGGTGCCGGGACGGGCGAGGAACTGCAGGAAACCGTTACTACCGTAAAATGGTATGTAGTAGGTCTGGCACTGCTGGAGATTGTCTTCGGGATGGCGTTCTTATCCGCTGCTCTCAAGACCTTCACGCTCTTTGTCGCCAATATTCGCATCAAACTTACTATGAAAAAAATGAACCGCGAAAGCCGAGCATGTGAGGAAGCATGGCAGCATTACAGCTACGAAATGAATGGAGCGGCACTGGAACCTGAAACCCCAGCCGTGAAAGACGCACGGGAGTTTTATGCCAACGGCGGATTTTATAGCGAAACCTACCTGCATTCATCAGCTAACTAAAAGACATTGACCTATGGCAGCAATAGTAATCATTATCATCTTATCGCTTGTCTTTTATGGTGGCTTCCGTTTGGGAGGCTACCATATGGGCAAGGAGAATAATACACTCCGTAACCAACTACTCCTACAAGAGAAATTTAGCACCGGTTGGGCGGCAGAGGCAACCAACAAATATACACTGTCACAAAACGTTGCACAGCAACAAACAAATAATCTGCAAACAAATATGAACACTGTAATACAACTCTTAAACACTATTCAAAAGGAACAGATACAAACACTAAACAATGAGGAACAGGAAAAAATTAATCAACTCATCTATCAGGCTAAATCTATCACGTCCCCGTAACGGACGAACGAATGAGCGGTTATTTGGCGAATGAGAGAGGTAGTGGAGGGTAAGTGATAGGGATGTTGAATTTAGGATTTTCGGGTAAACGCAGGACAGTAAAGGGTTTTCGGGCAACGATGGAGTTTGGCTTATATGGGTTCACAAATTTGGACTTGCAACGGCAAAAAAAAATCATAGTATGATACAAGAACAAGATTTAGAGAAGATTTTCTATAACGCTATTGTTATTCCCCCAAAGGACGACAGTAGCGTTTTTTTGGGTTCATTATCGCCCACCGATGCGCCCGATGGATTGGCGGCGGTGATGAAAAACTACACAAGTTATATAGACGGTCTTTTACAATCATTGCCATTAAGTGAAGTGCAGCGCATTGAGTTAACCATGCTCCGCTCCTTTACCTATGATGAGTATATATGCCTGTTTTCCGTGACTAAAGAAAGAGAGTTTGTCCACTATCCCGTATTCCGTGTACTGCTTATTACCACCGATAGAGAGCGTAAGTTATTTATCAGTAATAACAGGGATGAGAGCTTTGAGGCGTATGTGGCACTACTTGAAAGTTGGACGAAGATTAATAATCCGTTTTTACACACATTTATATATGAGGCACGAACTAACAGTACGAATTTCTAAGGATGTGCTATTAAAGCACTTTCTGATTTGCGGCGCAAGCGGTAGCGGCAAAAGTTTGCTCATGCAGGCGATGTTCTACGACATGATTAGGACGAGCAGAAAATGGCAGCATGGAATTATCCTTGTCGAGCCGCACGGGGATTTTTCAGGAAAAATAGCCTTTGCCCGTATCATTGACAGAGATAGGCTTTTGCTTATCAGCAGCGGCAGCACGATAAACAGGGATGCCCATGTAACAGGTATGACAGGGATTTTCAACCCCTTTGCCAATGACGGTACAGATGCCATGAGGTATCTCTTACAACAGGAACTGACCAACGCCATCGCAGAGCTTTTGGAAAGTTCACAACATGCCACCCAATACGGCATTACAATTCAGATGGCAACGCTCCTTTCCCCCGCCATTGCCGTTACCCTTGCCAGTCCGCAGCCTTGCATACACACCCTGCTCAGGTTTATGGATGATAAAAACAACGAAGATTTACTTGCCATAGCAAGAAATTTCCCGCACCCGCATATAAGAGAGTTTTTCGCCAAGTTTTGGCACGCTGAACAGTATAAAGTAAGTAAGGCAAGTATCTTGACTAAGTTAAGCTACTTTCTCAATGATATACACCTGTATAATATGCTTGCCTATCAGCCTTCAAATGGCTTTTCTCTTGAAGACCATATCAATAAGGGCAGCGTTATCATCTTTCATATACCCAAAGGTGCAGGAGGCTTTGTAAGTCATTTTATCGGGCGTTTGGCGATTGCCTATGTGTTGGCAATCGTGATGAGAAGGGAGGCTATCCCGCCAGCCCAAAGAAAGCCTGTTTTCATGTTCATAGACGAGGCACAGGCATTTGTTACCCCTTCGCTTGCGAACATCTTACAGGAAGCCAGGAAGATGGGGTTAGGGCTAATCCTTGCAACACAAAATGTGAAAAGCATAGACCCGAAAGTGAGGCAAGCTATAATGACCAACACTTTCACTAAGGCTATCTCTGTTAGCGATGCCGAAAGTAGGGTGTTGTTTGCCCGTGAAATGGGGATTGAAGCAGACAAATTGGCGAAGTTAGAGCCGCTGCATTTTATGCTAAAAAGGATGGATGGGGCAACTACTCCATTCCGTTTCAAAGTACCGATTTTGAACAATAACCTGTTTTTGTCAGAGAAAGAGAAACAGGATTTGTATAAGTACCTGATTGAAAAGAGCGGGATATATGCGGCAGTACCCCCGCTCCCCCCTGCACCCCCCACGCCGGTAACACTGGACAAACCGCTGACACAGGGTAAAAGAAATGACAATGAAAAGAAAACACCAAAGAAGAAAAAGGACGAACCGTTTGACGGATTAACACCAGCATTTTAACCAATAAAGCAATGAATATGGAGCTGATAAATACTTTGCAGAGCGATATACTTACCGAACTTTCAAGATACCAGTTTTTAACGGTATCGCAATTTCAGATACTCACAGGGAAAAGCGCAGGGTATCTGAGAGAGATGTTAGGTAGCTTATCCCGCAGGGGCTATATAAAGTCTTTTCGCATAGAGGTAAGCTATAAAGTGCGTAGCGAGAATATGTATTTTTTACTGCCTTTGGCAGCGGAGTTTTTACTGAGCCATAAAAATGCTTTTCATGATACGGTGAACTTGCCGGTAAGCGCAAACCCGGTAGTGGTCAAGGACTATTTTCACCGCTACTCATTTGTGAATTTGCACCTTAGTTTAGTGCGCTACCTTGAAGCGCAGACGATACCGCTTGTTTGTTTTTACTCCTACCTCAACAAGACCGGGAGCATGAAAAGGGGCAATTTAGTTGCTAAAACAAGGGTTCCGTTAGAGGGTGAAGGGTTTTATATACCCGATGGGGTGATGAGGACAGAAAAGGCGTTGTATCTCTTAGAACAATACTGTGATCGTGATACCAAGCGCATACTTACCCAATTAGGCACTCATGCAAAAGCGATAGCACTTGGGACACCGGGCAAGACTTTCGATATTGCCGCAAACCCGTTCATCTTATCAGCTTTTAGCCATGACGGGATTAAAAACGCAGTAATAAAAAGATTGCAGCAAAATGAAAAATTTGTACCTATGGCACATCTGTTCTTTTTCGCAACGCTGGATGAGGTGATGAAGGACGCAGGTAGCGCATGGTACTCTATCACAGGCGAAAGGCTTGTATTTATATAAACTCAAAAAACTATTTTTATGCATATTCAAAACAAAACACGAGGGATTACACCTGAAAGAGCGCAACAAATTTTGTTAGAAAACGGTGTAAAAATAGACCTTGCAAAAGCCGCTCTGGTCTTGGATTTTATGTATGAATTTGCTATCTTGGAAGTAAATAAAATTCAAGAAAAATGAAGATGAAAATAGCCGATTTATACGTCCGTGTCAGTACCGATGAGCAAGCGAATAGCGGGTATTCCCAGCGCCATCAAGAAGAAATGTTGCGCCGTTATTGCACCATAAACAACATTTCTATACGCAAGGTTATTTACGAAGACCACTCTGCTAAGAACTTCAACCGCCCGGAGTTCCAAAAGATGCTGGCGGAGTATAAAAAACGTAAGGGTATCATTGAGGCATTACTATTCTTAAAATGGGACAGGTTTTCCCGCAACGCCGGGGACAGCTATGCCATGATTGCCACTCTGAATAAGTTGGGTATAGAGCCGCAGGCTATAGAACAACCGCTCGACCTATCAATTCCAGAGAACAAGCTGATGTTAGCGTTTTTTTTAGCTGCACCTGAAGTAGAGAATGCCCGAAGAGGATTGAATGTAACACACGGAATGCGCAGAGCTTCTAAAGAGGGTCGCGTTATGGGTATTGCGCCCAAAGGGTATATAAATAAAACTGATGAAAATGGACGGAAATATATTGCCCAAAAACAGCCGGAGGCGGATATTATCCGGTGGGTGTTTGAGGAGCTTGCGGGTAGCAAATGGAATATTATAGAGCTATGGCAGGAGGCGAAGAAAAAAGGGCTGCAATGCAGCAAGAGTAACTTCTACACGCTTATACAAAATCCTGTCTATTGCGGTAAAGTCCTGATTCCTGCATACGGGCAGGAAGAAAGCTGTGTAGTAAAAGGACTGCATGAGCCAATCGTATCGGAAGAGCTGTTTTATACTGCGCAGGATATTTTGCATGGCAGAAGGAAACCTGCAAGAGTATGGAAAACGGTACGTGAGGAATTTCCGTTGCGGAATTTCTTAGTATGTCCTCAATGCGGAAGGCTAATAACTGCAAGCCGCTCAAAAGGACGGACGGGGTATTATCATTACTACCACTGTGTTGCTACATGTGGCTGGCGGTATAAAGCAGAGCATATCCACGATACTTTTATGCAGGAGTTACGCAAATACAAGCCTCATGCTGGTTACATAATGCTTTATAAGGAGGTAATCCTTGACGTCTATAATAGCCAGGCTAATGGCTTTAAAAATGAGAAGAAACAAGTACTAAAAGAGATTAACGAGCAAAACGGCCGTCTTACCAAAGCAAGGGAGCTGCTCTTAACAGAAGCTATTGATATAAGCGACTATAAAGCAATTAAGACGGAATGCGAAAGAAAGCTAAATCTCTTAGAAATTAAATTAGCGTCCACTACTCCGCAGCAAGATGACATAGAACAGTATATTGATAAAGCCTTATATAATCTTGCCCATTTAGATGAACGCTACGAGAAAGCAGACATTCAAACCAAGCGCGAGATTATTGGTTCGATATACCCCGAAAAAATCGAATTTTCAGAAAGCACTTATCGAACCAGCCGGATAAATGAGGCTGTTAGCCTGATATACAAGCTGGACGCTGCTTTCAGAGAAAATAAAAAAGGACAAATCAGCATAAAAACTGATTTGTCCTGTCAAGTAGCTTCGACAGGAATCGAACCTGTATCTGGAGCTTCGGAAACTCTTATACTATCCATTGTACTACGAAGCCTTTCATTAGTTGGGCAAAGTTATGTGTTTGGGCGATATGTTGATAGCTTGGTTGGTTAATTTACCGCCCCATTGAAGCCGGTTACTTGTATTTCGCTATTTCTATTGCCTCCTTACAAAAGAAATACTCCCGCTCATCATTCGATGCCACTATCACCAGCCGGTCTTTGGCATATTTATCCATCCATGTGGTGTATTGGTCCACGCCGGCTTGGTCCAGGTTGGTGCAGGGCTCATCGAGCATCAATACAGGTGTGTCCGAGAAAATAGCCTGTGCCAGTTTCACCCGCTGCTTCATGCCCGATGAGTAATCGCCTATTTGTTTATTGGCGGCATCAGTTAGTCCGGTCAGTTCAATGATGCTATCAATAGTTAACCCGTTCAGTGGTTTTTTAAAAGAGAAATGAAAGTTCAGAAATTCGCGCAGGGTCAGTTCTTCTACCAGTTCCATGCCCGGCGCACAAAAGCTTGTTTGTGCAAAGATGTCAGTTTGCTGCAGTGTGTTGTCGCCCGCGTCCTTAAAATATACTTTTCCTTTTGATGGTGCCTGCATCCCGGCTATTATCCTCAGCAAAGTGGATTTGCCGCAGCCGTTAGGCCCCAGTAATGCATAAGCCCCCGGTGTGGCAAACGTGTAATTAACATCCTTGAAGATCCAGTATTTCTGAAACCGCTTGCTTATATGCTCAAGGGAGATATTCATCAGGGAATATTAATTTCGTGAACCCCTTTAGGGGCAGGGGCTTAGGGCATATCCTCCGCGCTTATCCTGCGGCTATATCCTTTCATTATACCCCGGCCTGTTTCGCGCACAAAAGAGATGATCTCGTCCCGCTCGTCTGATACAGGTATTTCCGTCTCTATGATGCTCAGCGCTTTAGATACATTGTAGCCGCGAACAAACAGTATACGGTATATGTCCAGTATGTGGTTGATCTTCTCTATCGAATAGCCCCTGCGTTTCAGCCCTACGGAATTTACGCCCACATAAGACAGGGGCTCGCGCGCAGCCTTTACATAAGGCGGTATATCTTTCCTCACCAGCGAACCACCCGTAACAAATGCATGTGAACCTATGCGCACAAACTGTTGCACAGCCGTAAGGCCGGCCAGCACCACATTATCGCCCACCACTATGTGGCCGGCCAGGGTAGTATTGTTAGAGAAGATGCAGTAATTGCCCACCTCGCAGTCATGCGCAATGTGCGTATATGCCATGATGAGGCAGTTGTTGCCTATCTTGGTCATATTGCGGTCTACCGTGCCGCGGTTTATGGTTACGCACTCGCGAATGATGGTGTTATCACCAATGATGCATACCGTGTCCTCGCCTTTGAATTTGAGGTCCTGTGGTATGGCCGATATCACCGAGCTGGGGAATATGCGCACATTTTTACCTATGCGAGCTCCTTCCATTATCGTCACGTTCGATCCTATCCATGTGCCCTCACCTATCTCCACATTCCTGTGTATGGTTGAGAATGGGTCTATCTTTACGTTAGGACCTATTTTTGTGTCCGGGTGGACGTATGTAAGCGGATGGATCATTTTTTATCTTTTCTTATTATTTGCGCCACCAGTTCTGCTTCAGTGGCAAGTTTATTTCCTACATAAGCTGCTGCCTTCATCTCGCATATTCCGCGCCGTATGGGGCTCAGCAACTCCAGTTTCAGTATCAGTGTATCGCCGGGGCGCACCACCTGTTTAAAACGCACCTTGTCTATTTTCAGAAAATAGGTATCGTAGTTCTCCGGGTCGGCGATATTGTTCATGGCCAGTATGCCGCCGGTTTGCGCCAGTGCTTCTATCTGCAGCACGCCCGGCATCACCGGGTTGCCGGGAAAATGGCCCTGGAAAAATTCTTCATTGAAGGTGACGCTCTTTATGCCCACCACATGGTTGTCTGTCAGCTCTATAATCTTATCTATAAGCAGCATCGGGTACCTGTGTGGTAATTTCTTCAGTATCTGCGGTATGTCGTAGATGGCCTGCTGGTTAGGGTCGTAGTGCGGCACGCCGGAGAGGTGCTTATTCTTCTTGATATACTGCTTTATCTTTTTTGCAAACTCTACGTTCGATGCGTGGCCCGGCCTGCTGGCTATTATATGCGCCTTTATAGGGTGCCCTACCAGGGCCAGGTCGCCCACCACATCCAGCAGCTTGTGGCGTGCCGGCTCATTGGTAAAGCGTAGCTGTATATTGTTGAGTATGCCCTCCTGTTTTACTTCTATCTTTTGTTTGTTGAATACCTTGGCCAGCCTGTCCAGTTCTTCCTGGCTCACCACTTTGTCCACCACCACTATGGCGTTGCTCACATCGCCGCCCTTTATCAGGTTGTTATCCAGCAGGTACTCCAGCTCATGCAGAAAGCAGAAGGTGCGGCACGGGCCTATCTCATCTCTGAATTCGGTAATGTTTTTCAGCGATGCGTGCTGCGTACCTAATACCGGCGAGTTAAAATCGATCATTGTAGTGATCATATACTCAGCCGATGGTATGGCCAGCATATCTACATTCTTCACCGGATCGTAATAATGTATATTGCTGTCTATGGAGTACACAATGCGTTTGGCTTCCTGCTCTTCTATGCCCACGCTTTCTATCGCCTCCATAAACTCGCGCGCGCTGCCATCCAGTATCGGCACTTCAGGCCCGTCCAATTCAATGAGCGCATTGTCCACGCCCAGCCCCACCAGCGCCGAAAGGGTATGCTCTACCGTATTCACACGTGCGCCGTTATATTCTATTGTGGTGCCACGCGATGTGTCCACTACATAGTCGCAGTCTGCTTTTACTATGGGCTGGTCGGGCAGGTCAATACGCTGAAAACGTATACCAAAGCCGGGATTGGCCGGTTTCATGGTCATCGTTACCTGTCTTCCGGTATGTAAGCCTACACCGTGCAGCGTCACTGAGCCTTTCAGCGTCTGCTGGTTTTGATTATTGTTTGTCGGTTGCAACGTATGTGTTTTTGCCTGCTCCGAAATAGTTATGCTACTCACTTTTTATATTCCAGGTTTTGCGAACTTAATATTGCGGTTAATTCCTGTACCATTTCTTCCAGCTTTTGCAGGCGGTGCTGCATTTCAGGCAAATTTCTGAAAATTGCCTGACTTTTTAATGAGCTTTTATATTCAAATGCAGGGCTTCCGTTGATTGTTGTGTTCGGGGTGGTTATCGATTTTGATAAACCGCTTTGCGCATTAATGCGGGTGCCATCGGCTACCTGTATGTGGCCTACTATACCCACCTGCCCGCCTATCAGGGCGTTCTTGCCTATTTTTGTGGTACCCGATATGCCGGTTTGGGCTGCTATCACTGTATTTTCACCAATCTCCACATTGTGCGCCACCATTATCAGGTTGTCTAATTTCACACCTTTTCTGATAATCGTAGAACCCATTGTGGCACGGTCAACGGTCGTGTTCGCGCCTATTTCCACATCATCTTCTATTATTACATTGCCTATCTGGTGTATCTTTTTGTAGGTGCCATCAGCCAGCGGTGCAAACCCAAATCCATCGCCGCCTATCACTGTACCGGAGTGCAGCACTACTCTGTCGCCAAGCAGGCTTTCATCATAAATCTTAACCCCCGCGTATATTTTTGAACCTTCGCCTATTGTCACATTATTACCTATATAGCAGCCGGGATAAATCTTTACGCCTTTTCCTATGTTGGCATGCTCACCGATATAACTAAACGCGCCTACATATACATCGTTGGGTATCTTCGCTGTGGACGAAATGTAGCAGGGTTGTTCAATGCCTGTTTTGTCCTGTCCCGCAACCATTTCGTTATACTTGTCCAGCAACATTGCAAAGCTGCTGTAGGCATCCTGTACTTTTATAAGAGTGGGTGTTACCGGTTTGGTTATCTCCAGTGATTCATTTACAAGTATTACCGATGCTTTTGAGGTGTAAAGGTATTCTTCATACTTACTATTGGATATAAAGCACAGGGAGCCGGGTCCCGCCTCTTCTATCTTCGCCACACTGCTCACCTTTGCATCCGGGTTGCCCTCCAGTTTCCCTTGTAACAAAGTGGCTATTTGCTGTGCTGTAAACTGCATTACCTTGCTTTCTTTTGTTTAAAAATAAAACCCCAACCCGCCGCGGCGGGCCATCCAACTACGCAACTCACGACCGGTGACTTACGACTCACTTAGATAGCAAATGTAGTTTTTATGTACGGGTCTGGCAAGTGTTTGATTTACCAATGCATTGTCTATTTCTGTAATGTTTTTTACCTCCCCGCTCTTGGTCTCTATTTTTATCAGCTCATCATTCAGGTTATAGGTGCTGTTTGATGTCACACCTTCAAAAACAAAATATCTGACCTCAGCATCATTCAATCCCAGCATTGCCTTCGCCCGCTCTTTCTTATCCTCCAAAATGCTTGCCAAAGATTCAGGATTGAAGACAACCTTATACAATTTTCTTAAAATGAGCATTTTACACAGTGTGGATAACACTTTATCTTCATGTGTTTGCCACACTTTAATAGAAACCATCACATCATTATCGTCCAGCTCGCAGAATCTGTTTAAGTGTTCGGGCTCGCTAATGAAATCTTCCTCGGTAAGGTGGCTGCTGAGAAAATAACTTAACGCCGGGCTGGCAAACAACTCTTTTCCCTGCCGTACCAGTTCTTTTGCCCGCTTAAATATATTAATAAGCAGCATTTCAGACCCCAGCACCGTTTTGTGAAGGTACACCTGCCAGTACATCAGTCTGCGTGCTATTATGAATTTTTCTACCGAGTGCACACCTTTCTCTTCTACCATCAGCTCATTGTTGCGCACGGTCAGCATCTGTAGTATGCGGTCATAACCTATCACCCCTTCCGATACACCGGTATAAAAGCTGTCACGGTTCAGGTAGTCCATCCGGTCCACGTCCAGCTGGCTGCTCACCAGCTGGTGCAGGTAGCGTGGCCCCACACTGCCAAACAATGAATCTTTTATGCTCGAGTGGTCAAAGACTTCAATTGCCTTTCCCAGCATACCGCCCATTTCGGCATCCATGCGCCGCATAATGATGCGCGACAGCGTTTCGTGCGACACGCCTACCAGCTCATGTTCCAGCGAATGGCTGAAGGGCCCGTGGCCCACATCGTGCAGCAGCGCTGCCAGCCTTGCGGCCAGGTATTCGTCCTTGCTGGGGGTTACGTCTTTTGCTTTCAGCTCGTCCAGCGCCTTGCCCATCAGGTGACAGGCCCCCAGCGAGTGTGCAAACCGCGTGTGTACCGCGCCGGGATACACCAGTTGCGCCAGCCCCATCTGTTTTATATTCCGCAGCCGCTGAAACCACGGATGGTCTATCACCCGCATCAGCTCCGGCTCCGGGAAGCGGATAAACCCATATACCGGGTCGTTAACTATTTTTACTTTGATACTCATTTGAGGGCTGTAAATTACCTCAAAAATTTTGCACCTTTTTTTAAAGAAGAGAAAATGTGGATATCTTACTGACTATTGAATTTTCAACTTGATTATTTATGTCCTGAACATAAGCATTGGCTTTTTAGTTTTTATAGATAATTTTCAAAAAAAAGATAGGGATGGCCACTGTTAACGACTACAAACTACTGAATATTAAATGTCGTAAATATTTTGATATTCCCCACTGGCGCGAGTTTGCCGCGTAGGCATGGGCGCCAGCCAACTCGTGTCTGAGCAATCTATCCGGTTTGCAACCGGCAGTAGAGCACTGATGTTGAAATTTCTGTCCAGGCAGTGCTTCCAAAACAGTGTTGGCCGCTGGCTGGGGGCGAGATTTCATTAACTAAAATCACAGCAATAATAAAAATATTAAGTAAATTTGCTTCATGTTAGCCCGGGATGTCATTTTAAATACTATCAAGTCGCAGGTACAGAATATTGTGCCCGGGGCTAAAGTTTTGCTGTTTGGCAGCAGGGCTTACGGACAACCTACAGAAGAGAGCGACTGGGATATCCTGGTACTGGTACACCGGCAAGTAGACAATGCTTTAAAAAAACAGATCCATAAAGTAATATTTCCCATCAGCGTGCAGGCAGGCTCATTCATTAATACATTGGTTGTTCAGGAACAGGAGTGGCTTCAAAATCCTTCTTATTATGCACTTCATCAAACGGTTGGATACAACATGATATTGATATGAATAATAAAGAGGCGTCCATCAAATTATAGATTACGAAGACAAAGGCTTTGATGGCAGAAGTTGATGTGCTGATGTTTAATAAATTTTACATTACAGCTATCAACAGGTTATACTACAGTTGCTTCCACGCCACTAAAGCGTTATTGCTTACTAAGGACTTGGTGCCTAAAACACATAGCGGTGTGGTTACCCTTTTACATCAGCATTTTGTGCAAAACGGTCTTTTCGATCTGGAGCATGCATCTTTCTTCAGCCGTTTAATGCAAGAGAGGATAGAAGATGACTATAACGATTTTATGATTGTTGATGAAGATGAGGCGGCAGAGTTTGTAACCCCGGCCAAAGAATATTTGAGCTACATAGAAAACCTGATTGCCGATTGTTAAGTCGGGGATATACCCTTTCTATTCCAAAAATTCAACAAAATTCATTGATCCCTTTCATCCCACCATTAACAAAACTTAAACACCACCGCACCAACCCAAAGTTGGTTTACGCCGTCTTATAAATGCTACGGTAAACTATCAAACTGCCAATGCCCTTCAAAACAAAAAATTGCGCAGCAAACGAGCTGAAAGTGCGCAAAAAAGAGCTGAAAATGCGCAAGAGCGTTTGTAGTAAAGTGTTTACTGCCAGTGGTTTAGTTCTTTGAAATAGCTCCCCCCAAAAAGGGAAATATCACAAGGCATATAACTATACGGTTAATGGAAATGCTTCAATACCCTCAATACCCTCAGTGTGTTCCATCTGCTTGGGGTGCCTGCCTTCTCCATGTCAAAGTGTACCTTGCCCGTATGCTTGGCCTGCAGCGGCCATAGTCCATCAGACCGCTGCTTGTAGTTGATGATCTGTAGTGCATCCTTCATCCTTGGGTCATAGGGTACTTTTGCATTCCGGAAATAGTCCAGTGCTCTCAGTATATCATATCTCCAACGGGAGGGGTAAGAAAGCATAAGCATTTTAGGGTCTATAACTTCGCCTGTCCGGTGCGATTTAAAAAGCCTGTGAATCAATATGAATTCTGCACCCCGGTCTTGTGCATTTTTTACCTCGCCGGCACGGTAAGTATTACCTGTCAGCCGGTATTCGAGCAGACCCTCCAGCACACTTATTGTAGTGTGCAGAGAACTGTGAGTTGCACCTTTCAAGTGGTCGCAGTTCCATCCGCCATCTGCCATTTGTGTGTGCAGCAAAAAATCCACAATGCTGTTAAGTGCATCATGCTGAGGTAAAAAATAAGCGCCAAAATTCAGTATCATACCGTTCACGCATACATCACTATGCTTCCACGAATAATTGATACCTCCATCTTTACCTTTTTCAGAATCCAGCACTATACCAACACTGGTTTTTACCTCTCTATTGCCTGTGGGAAATCCCAGATTTTTTATGTCGAGCAGCGTGTAATGGGTAGAAGTCCATTTAGGCTGGTAAAGGCCACCTCCCCACAACCCGTCCTTATTGCGGCTGGCAAGGAACTCTTTCCCCCATCCTTCATTCGGTATTCGTTTTTGCAGTACCGCCAGTGTCCGTGCTTTTGTGTGCAGGAGGTCTCTGTTCACAAGATAAACGATAGCAGCGTCGCCGGACAGCAACCAGGAGAGTACTTCTCTGCTAAAGGTATTATCCAGATTATATGTATGCTGTACCATCAACCAACAAAGTTAAATACCTGCCTTTCTGCACATTATGACCGATATCACCTACACCGGTTGTTATACTGACCAAATTCAGCATTGCAAGTGACCTCCGTCAGCAATATGACTACCTAGCTATCCTACGTTTGCAGTCTAAAATATCTGAAATGAAGAACAGTATATTAATAGCAATTGTGATAGCCACGTTATTCGCAGGCGTTTATCCGGCACACGTGAATGCCCAAGCAGGAAAGCCGACTAAAAAAACAGCAGATACAGCAAAGCGCGGCAGTTACCATTTTGATGATGGGCATAAATTTGACCGCGCCTATGTAGACCGTGTTCTGAACACCAAGACCAGATTGCTGCAGCAGTATCTTACGGCATTGGTTGAAAAGAAAGAAGGTGCTAAGAAAACTATAGACAATGCTATGCTGTTGTTTAACAATGATGAAAGCCGCCTGGTAACAGTAACCAACGCCGTGACCGGAAAAGTATATACCAAACCGGTAAGGGAATATCTTAACGACGTGGCCAAACTGCACTATAAATCTGTGAAGATTACTTACCGTAACTATACAGCCATCGAGAACCTGCGCCGCCAGCCTGACGGGTTATATAAGGGAGTGGTAGTATTTGAGCAGGAGTTCTCCGGCTTCGACAAAGAAGGTAAGGCGCTATATCATGATGTGGTTACCCGTAATGCAGAGGTGACTGTAAGATTAGCCATTTATCCAAAAGGCCAGGATAAGCACATAGTCGCCCTGGACATTTTCTTTGGCAATATGGGCGTTACAGAGATGCAATAGTATTGTCCGGAGTATTTTTTATCTTAAAACTTGAACCGATGCCAGGTAATAAATTAATGAAAGGTGTTTTTGGGTTGTTGATGTTTATATCACCTGTAACGGTGGCGGCTCAGTACTTTTCGAATTATGATGCTAACAAAGATCTCTTCATCCGTAATGTTAAACTGATTGATGAGTTCATAGAGCGGTTTAATGACAATAAGGACACATACCTGCGAAAGGCGCTGGCTGCAGACGACACTCAATACGATATTTCGCGTGGAATGCTCCTGGTGTCTTTGTTCAACCTGGAGAACACATCATTTACCGACAAGGACACCCTGTTGAAAGGGTTCTTTCGCCGTGTGCTGGATAAGGATGACCCCGTTTACCTGTCGTTCAATGATACGGATTGGTATGCTTCCGCCCAATGTGTCTTTCTTTATAAGGGCAGGCTGGTGGAGATCCCCATTGTATTGCGTGTGCGCAGCAAGGGGGACGAATGGGCAAAATGGATGATAGCAGGGATTGGCAAACAGGTGCTTGGTAAAGGCCCTGCACCATCCATTTCTACAGGCAACAAAGATGCCAGGATGCCCGCATACATATCCACCTCATCTTACGCAACTAACTTTGTGGAACTGCATTACATCTTTACAAAGAACATAGAACCTGAACTGGTATTTGAGAAAAGTCTGCTTGCATCTGAGGATGGGCAGGCTTTTATCTCACTGGTGAAGGATGGGGCACTCAGATTCCAGTATGCAAAGAAGATCACTTTCCATTTCTTGCAGGTGAAGGATTGGCTGTTTACCGTAGACGAGTTTAAACGAAAAGCCTATAACAATGGCTGGCTCATCAGCAGTGTGCGCAAAGTAACCGAGGCCGAGAAAGACACAGCGAGGAAGTTGCTGCTGTCGAGATAGGTGTAGCCTCCCTTTTGCATAAACTTCACGAAATAAATTGGCCATCTTTAGATAGCTTTATGCCCGGAATAAAGAATACCGGGCTATGATAAAAGCAAGCTTTATACTGCTCACCATCATTATGGCAGCACTAGTGTATGCCGGTGTTCATGCAGTTTCATCAAAGGCAATAGCCGACGAGCGTAAGCGTGGGCGATTCAGGCTTTATGTAATAGTACTCATTGCCGGATGGCTGGCCTATGTGAGCGCCCTTTCATTGACAGGTATATTAGCCGCAAAGGCGCTGCCGCCAAGGATACCTTTAATGCTTATACTCCCGTGCTTCCTTTTTATTGCATGGTTTTTTCGGAGTGGCAGGTTCAGGGATGTTATAAATGCCACTCCACCCGGCTGGTTGGTGTATAGTCAGTCTTTCCGTATTGTGGTGGAGTTGTTGCTGCTAGGCCTGTATCTTGAAGGGATATTGCCTAAGGCCGGTACATTCGAGGGATACAACTATGAGATAATCACCGGTATCACAGCTATAGCCGTTGGCTATTTGGGGACGACGAGGAAGGTATTGCCACGGGCGTTGCTACTGCTTTGGAACTATATGGGCCTTGCCACGCTGGCGATTGTGGTCTTTATCATGGTCAGTCATGTGTATTTCCCAAGTATATATAGTAACCCTGAGCCACTGTTGATAGCCCATTTCGGCGCGTTCCCATATACATTGCTGGCCGGATTCCTGATGCCGCTGGCTGTGTTTCTCCATGTCTTTTCAATTGTTAAGACATCTTCTGTACGCCCTATTACCAAATAATCGAGGATTTTACGCAAATTTGAGTATGCAAACAACGCCTGCAACTAGACGTATCAACTCAATAGATGTGCTGAGGGGCTTAGTAATGGTTGTGATGGCGCTAGACCATGTGCGGGATTATTTCAGTGATTTTAAGTATGAGCCAACCGACCTTCAGCATGCCGGCACTATAATGTTCTTCACGCGATGGGTAACGCATTATTGCGCACCTGTGTTTATTTTTCTTTCCGGCACCAGCGCCTTTCTAAGTATGGGGAAGGGCCGAACAATAAAGGAAGAAGCATTGAGATTGCTTACACGGGGGCTATGGTTGCTGGTGCTGGAGATGACCATTGTGCGCTTCGGGTGGACATTTGATGTGGATTACAGCATGATATTTCTACAGGTAATCTGGGCCATCGGCATCAGTATGATAGCACTAAGCGGCTTTATATTCCTGCCACGCGCGGCAATACTCTCTATTGGCCTCACAATGATATGCTCACACAACCTGTTTGATGGTGTGCAACCCGCGGGAGTACCGGGGATCCTTTGGCAGTTTCTGCACGTGCAAGGGATGCTCCCCTATGGAAATGGCAACAATGTATTTATTATCTATCCCCTTATTCCGTGGATAGGCGTAATGGCAGTGGGCTTTTGTTTTGGCGCTGTTTTTAATAAGGAAGAAACGACACGTAATAATTGGCTTTACAGGATAGGCGGCAGTGCTATACTGCTGTTTGTGGCACTCCGCATGAGCAATATATATGGCGACCCAAGCCCTTGGCAGGTACAGCACACAGCATGGCGCACTGTGCTCTCATTCATAAACTGCACCAAGTATCCACCATCGCTGCTGTACCTGCTAATGACACTTGGCCCTGCTATTTTATTGATGCCCTTGCTGGAACGTATGAGCGGGGCGATAGGCAATATTTTTAAGGTCTATGGCAGGGTGCCGATGTTCTACTATATACTGCATATATACTTGGTGCATGGCATGGCCGTCATCGCCAGCTACCTGTTCAGTAACGGCGCACCGGTTAAAGTATTTGAGCACCCCGGTTATGGATTGCCGGTGGTTTATGGCATGTGGCTGCTGGCGGTATTAATACTATACTTTCCCTGCCACTGGTTTATGCGCATAAAACAAAGCCACCGTAAGTGGTGGCTCAGTTATTTGTAATTCCTTATCAGACATTTATAAAGTCTTCAAAAATGCATCCATCTTTTTGGCAGTAGCATCGCTCACGGGTACTACCGGCAACCTGAAGACATTGCCACATATGCCTTGCTTGCTCAGCACATATTTCACCCCCGGAGGGTTGCCATCTGCAAACAGCAGATCAAGGCCGGTGAGTAGTTTATAATGCACTTTGCGAGCTTTATCAAATTTGCCCACAATGGCGAGGTTAATGATGTCGGTCATATCCTTGGTAAAGCAATTGGCTGCTACAGAGATAATACCTTCCATCCCTATGGCCATTTGCGCCAGCACCAGGTTGTCATCGCCGGAGAGTACGATAAAGTTATCGGGTTTGTTCTGAAGCAGTTCCATGTTCTGTACAATGTTGCCACTCGCCTCCTTAATGCCAATAATATTTTTGCAGTCTGCCGCAAGGCGCAGCGCGGTCGCAGGCAGCAGATTGCTACCGGTGCGGCCGGGTACGTTATACAGTATGATAGGTTTGTTGGTTGCAGCAGCCACGGCTTTAAAGTGCTGGTACATACCTTCCTGTGTAGGCTTGTTGTAATAGGGTGCTACACTAAGTATGCCATCAACACCTTGCAGATTCATTGTTTTCAACTGCTGCACTACCTCATCGGTGTTGTTGCCCCCTATACCACATACCACAGGTAGTTTACCATCGCTGTATTTAACCACCGCTGACAGCACTTCCTGTTTTTCTGCGCTCGTCAGGGTTGGTGTCTCAGCCGTGGTGCCAAGGGCTACAAGGAAATCTACCCCGCCTTTTATCACATTATTGACTAATTTTTCAAGTGCAGGATAGTCAATTGCTCCGTTTTTCTGGAAAGGTGTAATTAAGGCTACACCCGTGCCTTTGAGTTGCTTATACTCCATTGGACCGTAAGTTTTTAAAAATAAGAAAAATGGGCAAGGTGTAATAATTAGAAAGGGCTCATAAGATCAGTTTGCAGGGCAGGTTCAGCAAACGATGGGGCATCACGCACCTGAATGCGCAAGTTCGGCCTGCTGAGTGGTTATAGCTACTTCATCATAAAAGCCCATTTTAGAGAATTTATCGATGCGCTGGGTAATACGGGTATCGGGGTCAATGGTTCTTAAGGCTGCTATTGTCTTTACTAAATATTCCTTTAATGTTTCGGCAGTTTTTTCGGGGTCGGTATGGGCGCCACCTACTGGTTCGGGTATAACATCATCAACAAGGCCGAAACCGCTCATGTCTTTATATGTGAGCTTCAGTTGCTCTGCCGCTTTTTCCTTAAAATTCCAGCTGCGCCACAAAATTGATGAACAAGACTCAGGGGATATGACTGAATACCAAGTATTTTCCATCATGGCCACCTTATCACCTATTCCTATACCGAGCGCTCCGCCCGACGCCCCCTCGCCTATGATGACACAAACAACGGGCACCTTCATATTCACCATTTCAAACAGGTTGCGGGCGATGGCCTCGGCCTGTCCGCGCTCTTCTGCTTCGAGCCCGGGAAAAGCCCCCGGGGTATCTATAAATGTAATAATGGGCCTGTTGAATTTTTCAGCCATTTTCATCAGGCGCAGTGCTTTGCGGTAGCCCTCAGGGTTGGCCATTCCGAAATTGCGTAACTGGCGCATTTTGGTATTGATACCTTTTTGCTGCCCGATGACCATTACGGGTTCACCGTTCAGCAACGCCATACCGCCTACCATTGCCTTGTCGTCCTTCACCTGTCTGTCGCCGTATAATTCCGAGAAATCAGTAAAGATTCTTTCTATGTAATATAGTGTATAAGGCCTGTCGCTATGGCGGCTTAACTGAACCCGCTGCCATGGAGTAAGGTTATTGTGTATTTCGCTCCGGGTCTTTACAATTGCTGCTTCGAGCTCACGAACACTGTTCGTTACATCCACCTTGCCTTTGGCAGACATTTCCTTTAGTTTATGAATCTGGGCGTACAGTTCTTCCAGCGGCTTCTCAAAATCCAGAAATTGCATAAATTGTATTTGAAGAAGTACAAAAGTAAAGTAATAAACGGAGAAATTTTATGCCACGGGGGGTGATTTACCAAAGAATAAAAAAGCTATATAATATAGTGGACGAGATTTTATAAAAAACTATATGCTTAACGATGCAAAAAAGTGAAAATTTCTTTTGCGGAATTCAAAAAATAAACGCTACATTTGCAGCCCTAACTGAAAAATGGATCGGTAGTTCAGTCGGTTAGAATGCCGCCCTGTCACGGCGGAGGTCGCGGGTTCGAGTCCCGTCCGGTCCGCAAAAAGCTTCACATATGTGAAGCTTTTTTGTTTACTGTACTATTTATTCTTCGCTACTGTTTTTCATCTTCATAAGCAGTGTATATGCATTTTTTATAACTATCTTCCCGTTTGGCAGGGCGGACTTTATTTCAATAAAACCGTCTTGAACGATGCCTGTTTCTGTCTGGTACATTTTATAGGTATTGTCTCCTGCTTCTAAAAATATGTATTGCGAATTATTCCATTTTACAACTGCTTCTTCCGGCAGTGTATTAGCGGCAACTTTTTTTATTTTTATTTCGCTATTCATAAACATTCCCGGCAGCAACTCATTGCCATATCCGGAAATATGGCAATGAACCTCGGTTGCACGTTCCTTACCAATGCTGGGGTTTATATAGTGAATGGTAGCTTCATATTTCTTGCCGGGATTGGTGTTTGCGAAGCAAATTATTTTCTGTCCTGCTGTCAGTGCTGTCGCATCATTTTCAAATACAGTAAGTGTCAGGTGCAATTCTGAGGGATCCTGTAGTTCAAAAATTATGTCAGTTGGGCTGGCATATTTTCCCGGATTTACATTCACCTTTCTAACAAAACCACTGATAGGTGCTTTTATGCGGATACTACGTGAGATGTTATCCTCGTTCAATTTTTCAGGGTTAATACCGACTAACCGAAGTTTTTCACCAAGGGATATGAATAATATCTTTTCACTTTCAAAGTCACTCTTTGCCAACTGGTATATTTTGTCGCTTACAGCTTTTGTTTCATTAAGTTTCAGCTGCCGGTTATATTCAGCTTCATAGTAGCTAAGTTTACTTTTGGCTGTGAGGTAATCCTGTTGCAGCTGTATGTATTGCTGGTCTTCAACTGTAGCCAACGTCTCTCCGGTATGCACTTGCTGTCCGGGTATTAGTGACATTTTCCTTATATAGCCGCCCAGTGGGATGCTTACAGAAATCATATTTTCCGGAAGTACGTCGAGAACGCCACTCACCTTTAAAACTTTGTGAATCTCCTTTGTTACGGGTTGTCCGGTTACTATTCCGGCATTTTTTGCTTGAACGGAGGATAGCCGCACCAAGTTGTCGTTTGTCGCTGCTACAGCGGCAGGTTTCTTGTCATCTGTCCCTGTATTGCCTTGTGAGCAAGAAAGGATGAAGATAGTTGCAAACAATAGATATGCTAATTTATACATGATACTTATTATTTAAATTGTTAGTTAATTAATGCCGGTTATCCTCTCCACTTCAAATGCAGCTTCATTCATTTGCTGCACGATGTTAAAATATTCGCTGCGTACCTGTATCGCTGAATTGATAAGTATTGTCCATTCCAGGTATCCGATCTCGCCCGCAGACAATTTCTTATCTGCTGTATGTATAACTACGGAAGCATTAGGCAGCATTTTATTCTGGTATATGTGTATGGATTTTCTGTGCTGCAGGTATGTTCTCATCGCGTTTTCAAGGCTGGTTTGTAACTGCTGTTGTGTGGCATTCATTTCTTCCTTTCGTTGCAGCTGTAGTTTTTCAGTTGCGTTTATTTTTGATCTTTGCGCCCCATAGAACACTGGTATGCCGAGGCCAACGCTCACATAAGAAAACCTGTCTTTGCTACCATAGTATCTTTCTGTCCCTGCACCTGTTGCCTGCCAGCCGATTATTGATAGATTATTGTAGCCGGCATTAAGGCTGGGAAGCAATTTGTCTTTCTCCAGTTTCTCCTGAAGATCTGATAAATGAACCAATTCCTGGTGCTCTTTTAAAACCGGACTTCGGGTTACATCTGCATATTCAGTGTTAAGAGGCAGGCTATAAATAATTGAATCCCCTGCCGGCTCAACTGCATCCGGGGAATTCAAGACAGTCTTGAGCTGGTTAAGTATAACGCTTTGATCCGATGTCAAGGTTTCAAGTTGGTTGTGGATCTGCAATTGTTGGTTTTCAATGGTAGAGAGTTCGGCAATGTCAATATCTCCTGCGTTAAAGCGAAGCTTGCTTTTAGCGAAGAAGCCATTGTATATACTGTCGGCTTCCCTTAGCAGTAGTATTTTTTGCTTAAGAACCAGCAATGCATAGAATATTTGCCTGACATTTGTTTTGATCTCGATTTCTTTTTGTTGCCTGCCCACCTCAGAGAGAGCAATGTTTGCCCTGTTGATCGCATTCTGGTGGACATATACTGTAGGGAACTGGATTGTCTGTGAAATGGCAAATCTGTTGTCGTTCGCAGCGCTATTGAATTTTCCATATTCTAATGCCACATTTGTTTTGTCAATATCTGTTCCGCTGCGTCTTAGTTCTCGGTAGTAGCTTACTTCTGCTGTAGCCGCTTTCAGCCTGTAGTTGTTTTTTACTGCGCTATCTAAGGCTGCGGGGAGCGATATTTTGTGCTGGGCGTGAGCTGGTATGCCGAGCACAGTCAGGGCTGTTAATATGGCTACAGGTATCGCCTTGCGCGGATTGAATGAGCCCGATCTGTTTTCCAACATTATGTAGAGTATGGGTAATATGAACAGGGTAAGCATTGTGGAAATGATCAATCCCCCGATTACCACAGTAGCCAATGGTTTTTGCACTTCTCCACCGGCACCCGTACTTATAGCCATCGGTATAAACCCCAGTGAAGGTACTAATGCGGTCATCAGCAGGGCCCTTAGTTTCGATTTGGTAGCATGAACTACTATGCGTCGGGCATCCAGCCACCCTTCTCTTTTCAGCCGGTTAAACTCAGAGACCAGCAATATGCCATTCAGCACCGCAACGCCGAATAGCGCTATGAAACCAACCCCTGCCGATATACTGAAAGGCATTCCCCGTGCCCATAACGCCAGGATCCCGCCGGTGGTAGACAATGGGATGGCAGAGTAGATGAGGAGTCCCTGCTTTACAGAACCAAACGCGAAATACAAAAGCAGGAAGATCATTAGTAACGCTATTGGTACCACAATCGTCAGTCTTTCTTTGGCTGCATTCATATTCTCGAACGAGCCGCCATAAACAATATTATATTCTCTGGCCATGCTAAGTTGATTGTTTACTTTTTGCTGCAGTTCATCAACAACGGTCTTAACGTCCCTGTCTTTTACATTAAACCCAACTATTATCCTGCGTTTGGTGTTTTCACGTTGTATCTGGTTTACGCCCTCCACTTCTTCAATTTGGGCTACTTGTTGCAGCGGTATCTGCGTACCCAGCTTTGTGTAGATCGTTAGATCCTGAATATCCGACAGGCTGTTCCTTGCTTCACCAGCCATTCGTACTACCATATCAAACCTTTTCTCACCTTCATATACTTGGCCAACTATCTGACCGGCAAAACCGGTGTTTACCACTCTGTTTATGTCGCCGATGTTCAATCCGTACTTTGTCATTGCGTCTCTGTTATAGGTTATTACTACCTGCGGCATTCCTGTTATTCTTTCTTCATAAATATTCACCGCTCCACTTACTGAATTTATTATTTCGCTGAGCTGGTGCGCATACTTGCTGAGGCTATCCAGGTTTTCTCCATATATTTTACAGACTATATCCTGCCTTGCGCCCGTCATTAGTTCATTGAACCGCATTTGTACCGGGAATTGGAATCCGGTAGTTATTCCGGGCACATCCTCCAGCGCCTTGCCCATTTTGCTGCTCAGGTCATCAAATGACGAGGCGGAGGTCCATTCCTTTTTATCCTTTAGTATCACCATCATATCAGCTGCTTCAAATGGCATAGGGTCTGTTGGTATTTCTGCGCTGCCTATTTTTGTCACCACTTTCTGCACTTCAGGAAACCTTTGCAACAATATTTTGGAGGCTTGTTGGGTGGCCTTTATTGTGCTGGTGAGGTTACTACCCGTTAAGAGCCTAGTTTCTACTGCAAAGTCGCCCTCTTCCAGTTCTGGAATGAACTCTCCGCCCATGCCGCCAAGTATGAATACAGAAACTGAAAATAATAGTAGTGTGATGGCTACGGCTGTTTTAGGTATCAGCATGATCCGCCGCAACAGGGGCTGATATTTCTTTTCAAGCCAGGTCATAAGTTTGTCTGCATAGGTCTTTTTATGGTCGAGTTTTTTATTTAAGCACAATGCGGCCATCATTGGAACATAGGTCACAGAAAGAACAAAAGCACCCAGAATGGCAAAGGCGATAGTATAAGCCATAGGATTGAACATTTTTCCCTCAATACCTTGAAGAGAAAGGATTGGCAGATACACGATCAGGATAATGATCTGGCTGAATACTGCAGATTTGATCATTTGCCCGGTTGAGGTAGCCACCTCATTGTCCATTTCCGGTTGGCTTATTTGGGTTATGTTCCTGAATTGCTTTGAGTGTGTGAACCGGTGCAGAATAGCCTCAACTACGATAACGGACCCATCCACGATGAGTCCAAAATCAATAGCACCCAGAGACATAAGGTTGCCGCCAATCCCGAATTTATTCATGAGTATGATCGCAAAAAGCATGGATAACGGGATCACCGAAGACACGATAAGACCGGCGCGGGCATTGCCGAGAAAGAAAACCAGTACGAATATTACTATCAAGGCGCCTTCCAGCAGATTTGTTTCAACTGTTTTTATGGCGTTGTTCACCATTTTTGTCCTATCAAGAAAAGGTTCTATTACCACCCCTTCAGGTAGCATTTTCTGTATCTCGGCAATTCTCTTTTTTACCAGCTTAATTACTGCTGATGAGTTTTCTCCTTTAAGCATCATCACTACCGCTCCTGCCACCTCCCCGTCGTTATTGTAGGTCATGGCGCCGTAGCGAATTGCATTCCCATATTGCACCACTGCGATATCTCTTATTAGTAAAGGAGTCCCATCGGATAAGATTTTTACAACTATTTTTTCAATATCGCTTATCCCTTTTGTAAGCCCTTCTGTTCTTATATACAACACCGTAGGACCTTTTTCAATGTAAGCTCCACCGGTATTCTGGTTATTTTTTTCTATCGCATCGAAGACATCGGGTATGGTGACTCCGTATGCTTTCAACTGCTCTGGCTTTACGGCTATTTCGTATTGCTTCAGTTTGCCGCCAAAGCTCGCTACTTCAGCTACCCCGGGCGTGCCCAATAGCTGCCGCCTCACTGTCCAGTCTTGTATTGTGCGTAGCGCCGTTGCATCATACCTGCCCTCAAATCCTTTCATTGGGCGCACCACATACTGGTATATCTCGCCAAGCCCGGTCGAAACTGGTGCCAGTTCCGGTAGTCCGATACCGGTTGGCAGGTCGCGTTCTACCGATTTCAATTTTTCGTTAACCTGCTGCCTGGCCCAGTAGATGTCCGTCTCATCGTCAAAAACAATGGTCACAAGCGATAATCCAAAACGGGAGAAACTTCTCACCTGTTTTTGCCCGGGAATGTTACTGCAAGCTTGTTCGATGGGGAAGCTGATAAGTCGTTCTACATCTGGTGCGCCAAGTGCCGGCGACACGGTGATGACCTGTACCTGGTTATCTGTTATATCCGGAACAGCGTCTATGGGCAGCCTGGTCGTTTCATATACTCCCCAAACAATCAGAAAGAGTACGAAAAGCGAAACGATCAGCTTATTGCTTATGGAAAAGCTAATTACCTTATTAAGCATGATTTTTTTTGTTTTGTTAAACGAACAGTCGGACACGCCTTTGTCTGTTCATTCACATTTGGAAATGGTTATTTCTTTACGCCGGAAATGTAAACTGCAGTTTCTTCAACAGTATGGAATACAACAAAGATTGTTGTCAGATTTATGTTAACGAATAGTAGCAGTCAGGCGATAGTGCTATCAGAAACAATAGCACGGCCATGTATTAGGGCCTGGGAGGCCGAAATAGGCCGGATATCAGTCGTGAGCTAAGAGCTTCTTCTTTATTCAGCACTTCTTTTTTTACGACAATTCTTATTTCACACAGGGTGATATATATTGTTGATAAGGGAGTGGCAAATTGTGGCGCACTGCTAAAATCTACTGATTTTAATGGTAGTTGGTTGTCTTGTGTATCGTCATTGTCATCAATGTCATGATCGAAGTAATGCATGCTGAGAAAATCAGCTACGGTAACGGCATTGTTTCTGTGCCAATGGTCAATGTAATGAATTGCCAGCAAGGGGAGTTTTGCAAATTGATTAAGCGTAACCGTGTTGAGGGCTGCTATGATCAAAAAAGTATTCAGCAATATTTTAGCCATTATCCGCAATGTGAAAAGCTGATCAAGTACTATGGTATCACCTTTTGGCAAAGTTAACACAATTGGCTGCAAGTGGGAAATATCATTGATAATTGATGGAATACCTTGCTTCCCAAAACAGGGTCGGTGATCAGAAACACTATGTTACAGTTTAGCCTATGTCATAGTTAAATGACAAGCGGGTTTTGCCAGATGATTATAATCATGTTTCCCGAGTGTTACTGTCTGTACTTTTGCGCCGAATTTGAAAATTATACTTATATATTACAGATGTCTGTATATTTTCTGAGCTCATTATAAGGGTACTAAAAATATTCCACACACGCAGAAGTATGAAAACAATAATAGAGCCTTTCAGGATAAAATCGGTTGAACCTATATATTTTAATACCCTTGAGGATCGGCTGGGGATATTGGAAAAGGCCTGTTATAATCCTTTTCTTATTCACGCAAAGGATGTCTTGATCGATCTTCTTACTGATAGTGGCACAAGTGCCATGAGCAGCCATCAATGGGCTGGTATGATGCAGGGTGATGAATCTTATGCCGGTAGTCCCAGCTTTTTCCATTTTGAGGAAGCGGTTCAGCGTATTACGGGTATGCCGTTAGTCATACCCACACATCAGGGCAGGGCTGCCGAAAAAATACTGTTCAGCATACTTGGTGGTAAAGGGAAATTCTTTGTAAGCAACACGCTGTTTGACACTACACGAGCCAATATTGAGTTTTCAGGAGCAGAAGGTGTCGATTTGCTTTGTGCCGAAGGAAAGGTGCCTTCTGTGCCAGCGCCTTTTAAAGGGAACATGGATGCTGTGGCGCTTGAAAAGTTTATCAATGAAAAGGGTGCAGTCAATATCCCGCTCTGTATAATTACAGTTACCAACAATTCGGGTGGTGGCCAGCCTGTAAGTATGCAGAATATACGGGAAGTACGTAGGTTATGCACGCTGCATAACATCCCCCTGTTCATAGATGCCTGCCGCTTCGCTGAAAATTCCTACTTTATAAAAATGCGCGAGGAGGAATTTTTCGACAAGTCTGTACCGGAGATAGCGAGGGAACTTTTCTCTTATGCAGATGGCTGCACGATGAGTGCTAAGAAAGATGCATTTGCCAACATAGGGGGCTTCCTTGCAATGCACGATGAACAGCTCGCCCTCAAATGCAGGAACCTGCTTGTTATTACAGAAGGTTTTCCCACCTATGGAGGCCTTGCGGGGAGAGATCTTGAGGCAATTGCTATTGGACTCGATGAAGTTATGGATGAAAATTACCTGCAATACCGCATCCGCAGTATTGAATACCTCACTAACAAACTAATATCAGCGGGTGTTCCGGTAATGCAACCTGCCGGTGGACATGCGGTTTACATTGACGCTAAGGCATTCCTTCCGCATATTCCCGTAAATCAGTATCCAGGACAGGCACTTGTTGGAGCTTTGTATGTAGAGGGTGGGATCAGGAGCGTAGAGATTGGCTCGCTCATGTTCGGCAAGTATGACAGCGGGAATAATTTGATTCCTGCACAAATGGAATTGGTGCGCTTGGCCATTCCACGCAGGGTGTATACACAGAGCCATATAGATTACGTAGCTGAGGTAATAATAGAGGTCTTTAATAAGCGAGCCGTCATAAAGGGGCTGGCAATAACAGAAGAAGCGCCCCTGCTCAGACATTTTACCGCAAAATTGAGACCAATTGAATAAAACATATACAATGGGACCGGAACGAAAAAGAAGTTGGGCAGAACCATACAAAATCAAAATGGTTGAACTGCTCAAGATGACCACAACGGCACAGCGCCGCAAAGCTATTAAGGAAGCAGGTTACAATACATTCCTGCTGAAGTCAGAGGACGTATATATAGATTTGCTTACCGATAGTGGTACTTCAGCAATGAGTGACAGGCAGTGGGCAGGGCTGATGATGGGCGATGAAGCCTATGCCGGCAGCACGAACTTTTATACGCTCGAAAGGTCCGTTAAAGAACACTATGGTTATAAGTACCTGATACCCACGCACCAGGGCCGAGGTGCGGAGAATATATTATCAAAGGTGATGATTAAGGATGGAGACATTATCCCGGGCAATATGTATTTTACTACTACAAGGCTTCATCAGGAACTGGCCGGGGGGACTTTCGTGGATGTCATCATTGATGAAGCCCACAACCCGGAGGATCCGCACCCCTTTAAAGGGAATATTGACCTCGATAAATTACAGCGGATAATAAAAAAACATGGCCCCAAGCGTATTCCTTACGTATGTCTGGCAGTTACAGTGAATATGGCCGGGGGGCAGCCTGTGTCTATGGAGAACCTGAAACAGGTTCGTGACCTCACTGCCGAGCATGGCATAAAGATCATACTTGACATGACGCGTATTGCCGAGAATGCCTACTTCATTAAACAGAGAGAGAAGGGATACGCAAGGCGCACGGTTAAAAGTATTGTGAAGGAAATTTGCAGCTATACCGATGGAGCTACCTTCAGCGGAAAAAAAGATGCCCTAGTCAACATTGGCGGTTTCCTCGCGCTGAATGACGAAGAAAAATTCAATGAGGCCAGCAACCTTGTGGTAGTTTATGAGGGGCTGCATACCTATGGCGGGCTGGCTGGGCGCGATATGGAAGCAATGGCAATAGGTATTGAAGAATCAGTACAGGATGAGCATATGAAGGCGCGTATAGGGCAGGTACTGTATTTAGGCGAGCAGTTGCAGCTGGCAAGTATACCTATAGTTGGCCCGGTGGGCGGTCATGGGGTATTCATTGATGCCCGCAAATTCCTCCCTCACCTTACCCAAGACCAGTTCCCGGCACAGGCGTTGGCCGCTGAGCTTTATGAAGATGCGGGCATCAGGGCAATGGAGCGGGGTATAGTTTCTGCCGGACGCAATATGAAAACCGGCGATCACTACTACCCTAAGCTGGAACTGGTGAGGCTTACCATTCCGCGCAGGGTATATACACAAGCGCATATGGATGTGATCACTGAGTCTGTAATGAGTGTCTTTGAGCGGAGGAATAAAATACGGGGTTTAAAAATGATCTATGAACCCCGTTACCTGAGGTTCTTCCAGGCAAGGTTTGAAAAATTATAGCAGGTATTAAGCTTCTTAAGTAAGTAATTAATGGTCATTTTCAAGCAGTTCACTTTCGACTCGGCGCATTTTTTGCCTAATGTTCCCGAAACGCACAAATGCAGGGCCTTGCACGGTCATACTTATAAACTGGTCATTTATCTGGAAGGGCTACCGGATAAGCAATTCGGGTGGGTGATTGATTTCGCTGATGTCAAGGCAATTGTGGAGCCTGTCATCGCTGCCATAGATCATAAATTGCTCAATGATGTACCTGGTCTGGAAAACCCTACATGCGAATTACTGGCTGTATGGCTATGGGAACAGATACATACCGGGTTGCCTTCCTTGATGAAGATAGAGTTGCACGAAACACCAACTTCAGGCGTAGTTTACGAGGGGAGCTGAGAAGTTTTTTTTGCACACTTTTTTATTTTCATTATTTTTTTGTTCCCAGCTACTTATATATTCATATTTTTCGTTTCTTTGTGGCATATTTGATTGTATCTTTCAGATAATGAAATTGTTACAATTAAGTATTTTTATTTATTCTAAAATCTTTGATGCTGCATTTGCGTAGTTTAGATTTTTTTACGATAACCTATATTCGTCTGTTTCTGACGATAATTTATCTCCCTCCCTGATGTGCTTTCTTGCACAATAACAAATTCAACCAACTTGCTGACCATTAACAAATATTTGCTAAAAAAGTTGTAAACAACAGATTATGAGCATTATGAACCAGATATTTTTTTATAAAAGTGATTGTCAATAAATTAATTACGATAATATCTAATGCGCATTTAGCTGATTGTTTATTCAATAGATGTTAATAAAATAAAAATTTAATTTAACAATTAATTCTTTTCTTTTTGTTAACATGATTTATATATTTTTGCATTTACACATTTGTTAATTAAATGCTAAAAACAGGTAAATGCAGAAAAATTAAAACATTTTTTAACGCAAAAACACACACAAAATGAAAAACAAATTACAAAAACAATTGGCTGCGCCGGATAGATTTCCGGGCATCGCAATTTTAAAAACAGCGAGGAAGGCGTTGTTTTTATTCTTTGCGATAGTATTTATTGTCAATACCAGGGCGGCAGCGGCATACCCGCCATGTACGCCGCCTACCATTACTTCCACTACAGGGGCTACTGTCTGCGGTTTTGGCACCATTGTCTTAACGGCTACGGCCAGCTCGGGTACTATCGACTGGTACTCCTCGGGTGGCGCTTATCTTGGTTCCGGCACATCTTATACAACATTCATAGCTGCGTCTGCTACTTATTATGTGGATGCAACTGATGCGGGATGTACCACCCCTTCAAGAACAGCCATTACGGCTACGGCAAATCCGAAACCTACGGTCACCGCCACGGCTAGTAAGACCTCTGCATGTGAGGGTGATGTGGTTACATTCACCGCAAGTGCCACAGGCGCCACTGCTCCTTATACATACTCATGGTCAGGGCCTGATGGTTTTTCTTCGGGTAGCACCACATCAACTACTGTTGCCACAGATGCATTAACGATCTATGATGCTGGCTTTTACAATCTGCTTGTCACTGACAACAATGGTTGTACAGGCACATCCGGAGTAGGGGTATCGGTTTATACAAACCCGGTACTTAGCACAGTTGCCACGCCAAACCCGGTATGTACCGGTAATACCCTTTATCTGACTACAGGGGTAAACCACGGCGGCAGTGACCCGTTTACGTATACTTGGACCGGTCCTAACGGATATACAGGTACCGGCGAAACCCCTGTTAATAGTAATGCAGTGAGCACACATGCGGGCGTTTATAGTGTTACCGTTACTGACGGTCATGGTTGTACCGGAAGCGGTACAACTGCTGCGGTAAGTGTAATTACCAATACGGTATCTATCACAACTACAAGTGATCTGTCCATTTGTCCCGGTACCTCAACGCCATTAAGCACCGCGGGTGCCAGCACCTACGATTGGAACCCCGGAACAGGCCTGAATACAACTGCGGGCGCAAATGTAACTGCAAGCCCAAGTTCCACCACAACTTATGTTGTAACTGGGCATGTGGGTAACTGTTACAGTAAAGATACTGTGACTGTGGTTGTATTGACAACGTATTCAGTTACTGCTTCAGTCACTACTGCCAATGGTACTATTTCAGAGGCCGGTACTACCAGTGTTTGCTCCGGTACAGATAAAACATATACCATCACGCCAAATTCAGGTTATCATATAGCCGATGTTCAGGTAGATGGTGTAAGTATCGGCAATACCCCGCCTTTTGTTATACATAACGTATCAGCGCCACATGCAATTACAGCCACATTCGCGCCCGATTGTACCACACCTTCGATCAGCGCAACAACAGGTGGTTCTGTATGCGGGTCGGGCACGGTAAACCTGGGGGCCACTGCCAGCGCCGGCACCATCAATTGGTATGCTGCCAGCACGGGCGGTTCTTCAATTGGTACCGGCACCACATACTCACCGAGTGTAACAGCTACGACTACTTATTATGTAGACGCGACTGATGGCGCTTGTATTTCGTCAAGAACGGCGGTAACAGCCACTGTTAATTCAAATCCGTCAGCTTCGGCATCAGTTACCAATGTACTTTGTAATGGTGCTGCTACAGGCGCAGTGACTGTTTCAGGTTCCGGCGGTTCCGGAAGCTATACCGTTACCGGGGATGCGGTTACCGGCCTCTCAGCTGGTTCTTATAATTATACCATTACTGATGGCAATGGTTGCACTGCCACTGTTTCAGCAACGGTTACTCAGCCTTCATCAGCGCTTACTGCTTCATCTTCTGTTACAAATGTATTATGCAATGGGGGCAGCACAGGCGCAGTTGTGGTATCTGCTACAGGTGGCACGGGCTCTATATCAGGCACGGGCACTTTCAGCGGCTTGAACGCTGGTTCATACAGCTATACAGTTACTGATGCAAACGGTTGTACCGCAGCAACAAGCGGCAGCATCACTGAGCCATCAGCGCTTACTGCTTCATCTTCTGTTACAAATGTATTATGCAATGGCGGCAGCACAGGTGCAGTTGTGGTATCTGCTACAGGTGGCACGGGCTCTATATCAGGCACTGGTACTTTCAGTGGGTTGAACGCTGGTTCATACAGCTATACAGTTACTGATGCAAACGGTTGTACCGCAG
>CAYSIG010000010.1:7677-8004 GCA_964430995.1 uncultured Flavipsychrobacter sp. | reverse complement strand
CTGAGCCATCAGCGCTTACTGCTTCATCTTCTGTTACAAATGTATTATGCAATGGTGGCAGCACAGGCGCAGTTGTGGTATCTGCTACAGGTGGCACGGGCACTATATCAGGCACGGGCACTTTCAGCGGCTTGAACGCTGGTTCGTACAGCTATACAGTTACTGATGCAAACGGTTGTACCGCAACAACGAGCGGCAGCATCACACAGCCAGCAGCGCTTACGGCATCGTCTTCTGTTACAAATGTATTATGCAATGGTGGCAGCACAGGTGCAGTTGTGGTATCTGCTACAGGTGGCACGGGCACTATATCAGGCACGGGCACTT
>CAYSIG010000010.1:0-7577 GCA_964430995.1 uncultured Flavipsychrobacter sp. | reverse complement strand
CTGATGCAAACGGTTGTACCGCAACAACGAGCGGCAGCATCACACAGCCAGCAGCAATTTCTGTAACAGCAACGGCTACTAATGTTTCCTGTCATAGCACTAATGGTGGCAATCATAGCAATGGCAGTATCGCTACTTCAGTAAGCGGCGGCACAGGTTCTTATTCTTACTCATGGAGCAATTCGTCAAATGGCACAAACGCAACGGGATTGTCAACCGGTACTTATACAGTTACAGTTACCGATGCGAACAGCTGTACAAAGAAGGCTACTGCCACGGTTGGCCAACCATCGGCGTTAGGCGTTACCGTAACACCCGTTAATGTATCATGTGGCGGTTCGTCAAATGGTAGCTGTACGGCCTCTGTTTCCGGTGGAACATCAGGCTACACTTATGCCTGGAGCAACTCGCAGACAGGTGCTACAACCACCGGCCTCGCGGCAGGAACTTACAGCGTGACAGTTACAGACGCAAACAGTTGTACCACAACCGGTTCGGCATCTGTTGGCACGTCTACCACCACCACATGTACCATTACAGGCAACTCTTCTGTACTGGGCGGTGTACCTAACACATTTACAGGTACATCAGGAATGTCTTCCTATACATGGTCTGTCGCTTCCTGTGGTACTTCTTCCATAACTGGATCAACTACCGGTTCTTCGGTTTCCGTTACAGGCCCATGCAGTGCGTCAACTTATACTCTGACGCTTACCGCCATCAATTCGTCTGGTTGCACTAGCACTGTTAGTAAAACAGTAACAGTAAATCCAAGCGCCACGATTTCTGTATATTCTACGCTTTACTCTACAGGCAGTGGCTGGCATCCTTCTACTACAAAGAGTGTACTCGCTTCTGATATAAAGGTGTTTACGCGCAGCACATCAAGAAGAAGGAACGGTAGCCAGAGCAACTATTCGTCTGTCTGGAACAGCACTACGGGACAGGTGACCAACGTTGTGGTTAGCAGTCCCACAACAGTGAATATTGGTGGTGGACCTGCTTACAAGTATACACTTATTGTTCCTGCCGGTGGTCATTACCTAGTGATAGGTAAGTCGGTAGTTTCTTCTACAAGGTGCGGTGGGTCTACCTGTACCATTTACACCGGTAAAAAACTGGGGGGCAACGATGATTGCGATGGGGATGAGCATGGACGCGATGATGATGATGATGATGATCTCGACGCATGTTCAAGTTCTAAAGTTAGGTTCCATGCAGTTATTAAAGACCAGTCTGGCAGGTGCAGGGAAGCAGATACGCACGAAGAGCATGGCTCACTTATGCTCGTTGTATCTCCTATGGAGCTCGATTTTGAGGATTCCGTTTCTTACCTGCCCGTTATCTATGAATCAGTTGAAGGTGACTGGAGTGTTTCGGTAACCGCAGAGCCCCCATACGGCTTCTATACTGAGCCCTCCGGCGAACTTTCCACCAGCATCACAGACAGCGTTATGAATGCAGTTCAGTTCAATGTGATTGATACAGGCAGCGAATGGACATTTACTACGCTTACCCACAGTATCGCGCACAAAGGCGAGAATCGTACGGCTTTATCTAAGCCCGCAATGGTCAATGAGCGTACTAATAAGCCTGTGGAGGTTAACCTGACACCAAACCCAGCTACAGACGTGGTAAGGATAGCAATGCCAAAATTTGAAGGCCGCGCTACTATCTTTATCTACGATCTGATGGGCCAGGTGGTTGCTCAGAAACCAGTTGAGTTGATAAGTGGTGCCACAACATCTATGGATGTTTCAAAGCTGGCTCCGGGTGTCTACATGGTTTCGGCTGAGAATACCTCCGGGAAAGCTTCCGCAAGGTTGATTATTAATGCTGAATAATAATTAATCTGTTTTTATGTAAAGGCTGCCGGCTTTCCGGCAGCCTTTACTTTTTTCTACAAGTATATTAATTTTTAAAAAGTGCGTATTGTCCGTTTTTTTACAGCTCAATCTTCACGAGTTAACAAGTGATGATTATTTTCATTAATAAACAGTACATAATATTTACTTTTTCGGAATTCTTTACTATTTTGTGCCTCCATTCAAAAAACCATGTATATGATGACAGGAACTTTATTCTCCCCTCCGAGAACATCAGTCACTAACTTCAGCAGAACAAGTATGAGAAAGTTGTTCTTTTTGCTGGGGCTGATCTTAACTTTTTCTACAGGCAGCTATGCGCAAACTGCTGCCGGTTATACATTTACCCGAACGACCGGGACCTACAGCAGTATAGCCGGCACGGGAACCCCCATCGGGTCTCTGGCGTGCGATGATTGTCATCAACCAAATATTCCTTTTGGGTTTACTTTTAATTTCTGTGGTGTAAACTATACCGATTGTGGTGTGGTGTCAAATGGAGTTATTACTTTCAATAACTTATACGCTACATGTTGTTATGGTGGAGCGTTAGATATTCCCGGCCCCTGCCTGATGCCGATTTGGGCTGATAACGCGGGTATCGGTGACGTGCTCAGCACCCCGGTCTGTTACTACCAAACGACTGGAGCCCCGGGCAACAGGGTATTTACTGTTGAGTGGACTGATTGGGCAGTTTGCTGCTTCTCAGATTATTTTATGAACTTCCAGGTTAAACTGTATGAAGGATCTAATAAGATAGAATATTGTTATGGTTCCTTTGGCACTTCCCCTTCGGGAACTATAGGCATAGCTAATAGCACTGTTGATTTCCTGACTCTGCCAAGTACGTCTTCACCAACAGCCAACTCAACATTTAATGCGTATGCGTGTACGCTACCTTCAAGTGGTGAGATTCTGGCCTTTGCCCCGCCATGTACAGGCACTCCACCCGCGCCGGTCTCAATGACGGGCGGTGGCGGCTACTGCACTGGTGGTGCTGGTGTTAACGTAGGCCTCGCAGGTTCTGCTGTTGGTATCAATTATCAGCTATATCTCGCAGGCTCACCTGTTGGCACTCCTGTTGCAGGCGTTGGTGCCGGTTTCAGCTTTGGCCTGCAAACAGCTGCCGGGGTTTATACCGCCACCGCCAGCAACCCGTCTAATGGCTGTACAACTAATATGTATGGCAGCAAAACAGTAATTATATACTCCTTGCCTGGTATGCACACTGTTACCGGTGGTGGCAGCTATTGCTCGGGCGGTGCTGGCGTTACTATCGGCCTCGGCAGTTCTGATCTGGGGGTTAAATACCAGCTTTACAGAGGTGGCTTACCCGTTGTAGGTACTGTTGTTTCGGGCACAGGCTCTGCTATTGTATTCCTTCCGCAAACAATTGCAGGTACTTATACTGTGGTTGCCACAATGGCTGGCTTCACAGGTTGTATGCAAACCATGTCAGGCAGTGCAGTTGTTACTGTTGATCCTTTACCTTCAGTGTTCAGCGTTACCGGTGGTGGCAGCTTTTGTGCGGGCGGCGCAGGTATGACAGTGGGTCTCGCTGGTTCAACTACAGGTGTCAACTATCAGCTATACCGAGGAGCAACAGCTGTAGGCACACCGGTTGCGGGTACAGGCAGCGCCATTTCTTTTGGTCTGCAGACAGTTGTTGGTACTTACACCGTAAGGGCTACGAATACTACTACAAGTTGTGTGAGCAATATGTTTGGGAGTGTTGCAGTTAATACGCTCCCTGCACCGGTGGCATACACAGTTACTGGTGGCGGCGGTTATTGCACCGGCAGTGCCGGCGCTAATGTTGGTCTTAGCGGCTCAAATGGTGGTGTAAACTACCAGTTATACTTAGCTGGTTCCCCCGTTGGCAGCCCTGTTCCGGGTACTGGCTCTGTTTTAAGTTTTGGGCCTCAGTCTGGTGTTGGTGTTTACACTGTTGTGGGTACAAACGCATCTTCTGGTTGCACCAACAATATGGCGGGCAGTGTCACTGTGAGTGTTAACGCACTCCCTACTGTTTATACGGTTACCGGCGGCGGCACTTACTGCGCCGGCGGTTCGGGTATGGCCATCGGCCTCAGCAGTTCTGATGCAGGGGTTCTTTACCAGTTATACCGAGGCTCAATGACCATCGGTGGCCCGGTAGGTGGCACAGGTTCTGCTATCAGCTTTGGCCTTCATATTATCGCAGGTACTTACACAGTACTCGCTTATAATCCTTCTACCGGTTGCTCTAACAATATGACCGGCTCTGCTGTTATCACAGTTACGCCGCTCCCTGCCGCTATAGCTATGACCGGTGGTGGCGGTTATTGCTTCGGTGGTTCTGGTGTGGCTATTGGCCTTGCGGGATCGGCCATCGGCATCAATTACCAGTTATATCTCGGTGCTACCCCGGTGGGTAGCCCTGTAGCCGGCACAGGTGGTGCACTTTCTTTCGGTCTGCAAACCACAGCCGGCACATACACCGTTACCGGCACTGATCCTTCCAATGGTTGTGTAAATAATATGATTGGTAGCAAAACAGTTATTATATACACTCTGCCTACTCAATTTACAGTATTAGGAGGTGGTGCTTACTGTTTTGGTGGTTCGGGCGTGCCGGTTTATTTGGCCAGCTCTCAATCAGGGGTAAATTATCAATTATACAGAGGTGGTCTTCCGGCTTCCGGAACTATTGTAGCAGGCACTGGTGGTGCTATTACTTTTGGTACACAAACAGTGCCTGGCGTTTACACGGTTGTTGGTACAGTGGCAGGTCCCTCGGCTTGCACCAACATCATGACCGGCAGTGTTACGGTTGTTGTTAACCCGCTGCCTGTAGTATACTCAATTACCGGTGGCGGTGGTTATTGTGCAGGCACCTCAGGTGCGGTTATCGGCCTCGCAAGCTCTGATGCTGGTGTTGATTATCAGCTTTACAGGGGCACCACTACAGTAGGTTCACCTGTGGCCGGTACGGGCAGTGCTATCAGCTTCGGCCCTCAATCTGTGGCAGGTACTTACACAATTCGTGCTACCAATGCTACCACCGGTTGTGTAAACACCATGGGTAGTGTTTCAGTTACTATTATTTCATTGCCATATGCGTTCTCGGTTTCGGGTGGCGGCAGCTACTGCCCCGGCGGCACCGGCCGGACCATTGGCCTCACCGGCAGCACCGTTGGTACCAACTACCAGTTATTCCTCGGCGCTACGCCAATAGGATCACCAGTAGCGGGCACAGGTACTGCGCTTTCTTTCGGCCTGCAGACTACGGCTGGCACATACACGGTTGTGGCTACTAATGTTACCACCGGTTGTGTTAATAACATGGTGGGCAGCGCCACCATCTCCATCAGCGCATTGCCTACAGCTTATACAGTTACCGGCGGCGGTGGTTATTGCTCTGGCAGCACCGGCGTTCTCGTTGGCCTTGCCAGTTCATCTACCGGTGTGCAATATCAGTTGTATCGTGGCGGCACCCCTGTTGGTGCTCCGCTTTCGGGCACAGGCTTTGCTCTTTCATTCGGCATCCAGACAGTTGCGGGCGTTTACACAGTGGTGGCCACAAGCGTTGGCACATTGTGTAACAACAGCATGACCGGCAGCGTTACCGTTGTTGTTAATCCTTTGCCGTTTGTTGATACCGTACTCGGCGGTGGTTCATACTGTGCCGGAGGTGCCGGTGTAGGACTCTACCTCGACTCAAGCGAAACAGGCGTAAACTACCAATTATACCGCGGCACTACAGCCGTAGGCAGCCCGGTATCCGGCACAGGTGGTGCATTGAGCTTTGGTTCACAGACCGTGGCAGGCACCTACACTGTTAAAGCCACAAACGCTACCACAGGTTGCTGGCGCAATATGGCCGGTAGCGCTACCGTTGTTATTATTGCTACACCCACCCTTTATACCGTTACAGGCGGCGGCAGCTACTGTGCAGGTGGTGTAGGTCTTCCGGTATATTTATCCGGCTCGCAGACTGGTGTTAACTACCAGTTGTTCGATTCCTCAGGTCCTGTTGGCAGCCCGGTTGCCGGCACATCTGCTGCTATCAACTTCGGCCTTAAGACCACGGGCAGCGTTTATTTTGTTGTCGCAACCACAGCTTCAGGTGGCTGCACCGATAGTATGATAGGCTCTGCTACCATTGTTGTCAACCCTGCTCCTACTGCTTATACCGTTACAGGTGGCGGCAGCCTTTGTTCCGGTGGTTCGGGTGTAGCAGTTGGTTTGGCCAGCTCTGCTACAGGTGTTAACTACCAGCTCTTAAGGGGCACTACCTCCGTTGGCAGCCCTGTTGCAGGCACCGGTTCGGCTATCACCTTTGGCCTGCAAACAGTTGCCGGCACTTATACCGTAAGGGCCACAGCTACTACAGGCGGCTGCACCAGCACTATGACAGGCAGTGTTAACGTTACTGTGGGCACCCTGCCTACCGCTGTATCTATGACCGGTGGCGGTGCGTATTGCTCCGGCGGCACAGGCGTACTCATCGGCCTCAGCGCTTCCGTTATCGGCACCAACTACCAGTTGTATCTCGGTGCTACGCCGGTTGGCAGCCCTGTTGCAGGCACAGGATCTTCTATCAGTTTTGGCCTGCAAACAACCGCAGGTACTTATACCGTTATTGCTACAAACGCCACTTCAGGCTGTACCAATACCATGACTGGTTCCAAGACAGTTACCGTACTGGCTAATCCTACTGTTTACACCATTAGCGGCGGCGGTGGCTATTGCTCCGGTGGTACTGGTTCGCCTATCTATCTCAGTGGTTCTGCTACCGGTGTTAGCTACAAGCTCACCAGAAGTGGCACACCAGTTTTCACAATGTCGGGTACGGGTAGCGCGCTCAGCTTCGGGCTCTACACTGTTGCCGGCACTTATGCCATAACAGCTACCGCTTCCGGTACAGGCTGCTCCAGCACCATGTCGGGTACAGCTACCATCACAGTTAACCCTGTGCCTTCTGTTTCCGGCTCTAGCTATACCATGATGCCTGCCGGTACGCTCACCCTCACAGGGTCTATATCCGGCGGCACATTCAGCAGCAGCAACACCGCTGTGGCCACTATCGATACATTCACAGGTGTGGCTACAGGCGTTTCTCTCGGCACAGCAGTGGTTACCTATACACTGCCTACGGGCTGCTACGGTATACGTATCATCTATGTTACCCCCACCGGCCACAAGGAAGCCCCTGCGGCCATCGAGGAGGCAGCTGCGCAGAACATCTTCAGCGTACTGCCTAACCCCAGCAAGGGCATATTCTTTGTGAAAGGCGCACTTGCAGGCACTGCCGATGCAGAAGTAGCCATACAGGTTACCGACATGGCCGGAAGGACCATTTACAACACCAGGGCAACTGCTAAGGGCGGCACCCTCGACGAAATGGTTTCCCTTGGCAACGTAGCCAGCGGTATGTACCTCATTAATGTGAGTACCGATAAAGGCCGCCAGGTGTTTCATATGGTGGTTGAATAATAATTTCTTTTTTGAATCATTAACGATCGGGTTGCCAACAGGCAACCCGATCGTTTTTTGGGGTGTAGTAATCGGGTGGGGGAGTGGGGCCCATTGTTTAAGTCTTATTTGCGCTATCCGTGGGGGGAGGGGGTGAAACATTGTCAACAGGTTGACTTTCAGAATTTTGTGATTTTCCAGTTTGCGCATTCTTTGCGCTTTTTTGCGCAATACCAGCTCGTTTGCTGCCCGTTT
>CAYSIG010000009.1:0-114357 GCA_964430995.1 uncultured Flavipsychrobacter sp. | reverse complement strand
AAAACCCGAAAATTATACCTTTCACCCGCCGTAGCTTTTTCAGCGAAGGAGGGCAACTGATTCGGTTGCGCCCTTTCAGATTTTTAATTCCTTTGCGGCTCCATCCTGAGCCCGCCGAAGGGCCTGAGCCTCTATGAGGTGTTTGATATTTCCACTCCCGCACTTACGACAGTAAAAAATAGTGTAAAGATAGTGTCCAAAAATTATTTCGTAGTATATTGTTTTACAATCACTTACGCATTAAAAACCGTACCCGAAATTGTGTACAAAAAGCATATACTTCATCGGCAGGTTTACAACACAAGCCCCTTGAGCGCCGCTTCAGATAATGGCTTGGGCAGAAACGCACTGATGACGGGGTATTTCTTCATTTGGGCATAGTCCTCCGGCGAGCGGGTAGAAGACATCATCACTATTTTGCAATGCCGCCTCACCGCCTCCGGAAGCAACAGGTATTCGTCAAGGAACCCGAACCCGTTCATCATGGGCATGCATATATCCACGAATATCACATCGGGCAACACGCTGTCGTCTTTTCCGGGTTCAGTTATATGTACCAGCGCATCCACTGGCGAGTTGAAACAGGCCACTTCTTTTGCAAACCCGCTGTTTTTGATGAGTATCTCGGCAAGGAACCGCTCGAGGGCACTGTCATCAATTACCATCGCGGTTGCATACATAGCTGAAGGGTATTTACGTATGCTGCAAGTATAGGCAATTAACCCGAATAAAGCGTACCACTATTGTGGTATTTTCTCCGGATGGGGCAGCGGTTACCCTATATCATAAACTCTATCTGAAAGGCCGTTCCTTCATTCATCCTGCTCTGAACGGATATTTTACCCCCCAGCGTCTCCACCTGCGACTTTACCATGAACAGGCCCATGCCCCGGCCTTCCACAAGCTCACGGTTGAAGCGCTTATAGAGGCCGTAGAGGTATTTGCCATTGCGCTCTATATCAATGCCTATGCCGTTGTCTTTGAAAATAAGGCCCCAGGCATTCTTGTTCTTATAGCTGCTTACCTCTATTACCGGGTCCACATCCGCCCTGCGGAATTTTACACTGTTGGACACCAGGTTGTAGAAAATACTGCGCATATAGCTTTTCAGTGTTGTTACTTCTTCAAGTGTGGTGAAGTCGCAACGGATAGTGATACGCTTCTGCTGCAGCTGTACCCCTAACCCAGACCGTATCTCTTCCATTAGCGCCCTGAAATTGACCACCTCTTTATTCTCATTCACATGGCGCGATACCTGCAAAATATTGTTCAGGTCGGTAATCACATCATCAAGCCGGCCCACAGAAGTAGATATCGCATCTACAAAATAAGCCCGTTCAGCTTCGTCCAGATCATCTTCTTTCAGCTCTGCGGCAAGGCCCACTATATTAGCCACAGGGCTACGCAGGTTGTGCGATACGATATACGCAAACTGCTCAAGGTCTTTATTGCGCTGTATGAGATCGGCGGCTATTTTCTTTTCCTGCATCTCGGCCTCACGGGCTTTGGTAACATCCTGGGCAAAGCCGTTGACCCGCAGCACTTTCCCCGTTTCGTCGCATGTGGCCACCATCTCGCCCGAGATATACCCGACCGAACCATCTTTATGGATCACCCGGTAGTCGAATTTCTGTCGCTCGGCTAATTTAAACACCCTGTTAATGGCTTGCTTTGCGGTTTCAAAATCTTCCGGGTGCACCATTTTCAGAATGTTGTCTACTGTCGGTTTTACCTCTCCCGGCTCATAGCCCATTATACGGTATTGCTCATCAGACCACCGCACGGTCTTATTTGTGAAATTCACCTCCCAGCTCCCCAGGTTGGCCAGCCGGGATGCCTCCAGCATTATTGCCTCGCTCGCTATGATCTCGCGGAGGTATTTGTTCCGTTCTTTTTCAAGATTGAACTTCTGAATGCTCCCGAGCAAGGCATTGGGCAGGCGTTGCAGCCTGTCTTTGAGTATATAATCGGAGGTCCCTTCCTTCATCATCTGCACAGCATAGTCATCATCAATCGATCCTGTAACGAGGATGAAAGGGAGGTGTATGTTGCGCTCCTTCAGGATATTGAGCGCTTCGTTGGCGTTAAATCCGGGTAAGTGGTTGTCGGAAAGTACCGCATCGAATTTTTTTATATTTATCGCCTGAACAAACTCCTCTTTATTAGCCGCTAATGTGGCATTGAAATTTATGTCTGAATTTTCAAGGGTCTTAATAATTATCTGAGCATCCATTTGCGCATCCTCGAGAATAAGCAAATCAATCTTTTTCATACTTATGCCTGTGTATTAACTGAAAAAAGATGGTGCGGATCTAGCGTTGGGTGTAAAAAAACAGTATGTAAAGATAAATGTTTTTTTATTGAATTTTTAATAAATATTATGTTAATATGTTTGATTAACAAGATGATGTGAAATTAAAATATAAATCATGTTAAAGGTTTACTCACAAATTCGGGGAAGCGGGTAAATGTTGCCGCTAACGGTCGCAAGTGGTATACCAGCCATTAACAGATGTGGCGCGGATGTATGCTGCGGCATCCCTGGATGTAATGTTGTACAGAACAGTATCTTTAGTTATAACGGTAAAAGGGTCTTGCTGGTAACGGGAGACGCATGTGTAAGTATAAGTGGTATCAGATTGGCTTTTAGAACAGCCAATGGCAACTAACAGCAAAACCAGGGACAAATATTTTAGCATGTATGCTTACGCTCAATTAAGTACAAACAAAGTTAAACAAATTTGCAGACCTGCTCATTCAACATTTCACCTTATTTTTGGGTGCAAATGAGCATCCGGCCAAACTTTTTTATAATATTTCTGTTGTTGATACATACCGGCTGTGCCAATATTACCGCGCCTACCGGTGGCAAAAAAGATGTTGTGCGGCCTAAATTAGTCTCCATATCACCACGCGATTCACTCACCAATACCAGGATAGGGCGCGTATCGCTCTATTTTGATGAATATATTACGGTGAACAACCCCGCCAAGGAAGTTCAGTTGTCGCCTATTTTGCCCATAGCGCCATCCGTCATCGGGCTTAACAAGCATGTGACTGTGAAAATTGTTGATTCGCTGCTGGAGCCTAATACCACCTACCGGCTTTCTTTTGGTGAGGCCATTAAGGATGTACATGAGGGGAATGCCTTTTTAGGCTACACTTATACCTTCAGCACAGGCGCTTACTTCGATTCGCTGCAGCTTTATGGCACTATCACTAATGCCGCTACGGGCTTATACGATCTTGAGGGCATAATGGTTGTGTTGCATTATGCTTCGGAAAACGACAGCGCAATAGTGCGCCAGAAACCTAAATATGCCGCAAAGGTGGAGGCCGATGGTCGTTTCAGCTTCAAAGGGCTTCCCGGTCGCTCCTTTCGCATCTATGCCATAAAAGATGCCAACGACAACCTCATATACGACGGACCTGTAGCCGGAGAGATGGTCGGCTTTATGGACAATAATGTGATACCCGGCGATACAGGTATAGCACAGTTGAATATCAGGGTATTTGCTGAGGTGCCTGATACGGCATCTAAAAAGAAAATGGACTCGTCTGCAAAAGAAAAACCATTGCTTAAAAAGGGAAAACAGGCTGAATCCGTTGCATTCACCTATTCGGTCAATGTTGACACTTCCGACCGCGAGAAAAAGACTTTCGATGTAACCGGGCCGGTAAAGGTCATGTTCAGCCGCTTGCCTGAGCTGAACATGGACAAAGTGACGCTGACCCGCGACAGCACAGGAGCAGATGCCCCGGTGCGTATAGCCCGGCTATTTGATTCAGCTAGCCGAACATTAAAGATATCTCCGGCCGCATGGCGCGAAAATGCTGTATATACTTTGCGCCTTGCGAAGGGCTTTGCAAAAGATACTGCCGGTAACGACCTACCCCCGTCTCGTTATGTCTTCCGCACTAAAGATGAAGACGATTATGGTGAGATTACCCTGCACCTTCCCGCAAAATACAGGAACAGCAATTACTTGTTAAAAGTGCTCAATGAGGCTGATAGTGTTTATCAAAAGCCCGTCACCGATACGCTTGTAAAGTTACCCTACCTGAATGCCGGAAAATATACCTTCCGCATCATAGCCGATAAGAACGCGAATGGGAAATGGGATGCAGGAGAACTGCTGAACAGAAAACAGCCTGAAGAAGTGATACCCCATATTGAACCGCTGAACCTGAGGGCGGGCTGGAAACACAAAATAGACTTTGAAGAAAAACGCCTCCCGAAGCCGGGCATGAAGGGTGGGCTGAAGAAGAGGTGAGGATGAGGAAACACTCGCTATTATTACTATTTTTGATTTTTCAATACATTATATGAAGCATACACTACTCCCGCTAATATTATTTTTTGCTACTGCCGTATCAGCCCAGGACCGCCTGATGACCCCCGAACTCCTCTGGAGCCTGCGCAGGGTGACAGGTGACGGCGTCAGCAATAACGGCAAATTTGTTTACTACTCCACAAAGACCGTGGACTGGAAGACCGAAAAAAGCGTGGTGCACCACTACAAGGTGAATGTGGGTGACCGCACTAAGAAAGAATGGACCACCGATGCCGGTAAAACCAACGTGCAACGCTATGATAAGGCATGGTATGCCAACTACGATAACATACTCTACGAAAGCACCGATAGTGGCACAAGCTGGAAGGAGATATATACCGGGCTCAACGGCGCGGAGAACGTATGGGTATCGCCCAATGGAAAATATGTGGCGTTCTCTAAAACAGTGCTCATTACCCCCACGCTGGGCACCGATATATACAGCGACCTGCCCAATACAACTGCCAAAGTATATACCGACCTCAATTACCGCCACTGGGATTACTGGGAAGATGGCAAGTACTCCCACATCTTTGTTGCCGACATAAAGACCGGCACAGTGAAAGATGTGATGGAAGGGGAGCCGCACCATTGCCCGCAAAGACCCTTTGGTGGTGGCGAAGACCTGGTATGGGCGCCCGACAACCGGGGCTTTGTGTATGTATGCAAAAAGAAAGCCGGCAAGGAATATGCCATCAGCACCAATACCGACCTGTATTTCTATGACGTGGCAAAAGGCAAGACCGAGAACTGGACCGACGGTATGCCCGGCTATGATGTGGCGCCTGCATTCAGTCGCGATGGCCGCAAGCTGGCATGGCTGAGCATGGGTCGCGATGGCTATGAGGCCGACAAGAACGATATAGTGATACTGGACGTGGATGCCAAAAGAAAAACCAACCTTACCGCCAAATGGGATGGCACGGTAGAAGGCTTTGTATGGGCAGCCAAGGGTGGTAAAATATACTTCAATGCGCCATTCGAAGGCACGCAGCAACTGTTTGAAGTGCAGGTGCCGGTAGGGGAGACCATCAACCACCCTATAAACATGATAACCAAGGGCAAGTGGGATATCAACGCGGTGATAGGGCAGGCAGGGGAGTACATCATCGTATCGCGCAGCGATATGAACCACGCCAGCGAAATATATGCCGTCAAGCCCCTTTATGGCGATATGATACAGCTCTCGCACGAAAACGATAATACCTATCAGAACGTGAAAATGAGCCAGACCAAGCTGCGCCAGATACAGACCGTGGACGGGGCAACCCTGAGGGCATGGGTCATCTATCCGCCCGATTTCGACCCGAAGAAGAAGTACCCCACGCTGCTCTACTGCCAGGGTGGGCCGCAAAGTGCATTATCGCAGTTCTATAGTGTCAGGTGGAATTTCCAGCTTATGGCGGCGCAGGGATATATAGTTATTGCGCCCAACCGCCGCGGTATGCCGGGCTGGGGCGTGAAATGGAATGAGGAGATAAGCAAAGATTGGGGCGGGCTGCCTATGCAAGACTACCTTGCCGCTATCGACGATATCTGTAAGGAGCCATATGTGGACAAAAGCCGCCTTGGCTGTGTAGGTGCCAGTTATGGTGGTTACAGCGTGTTTATGCTGGCAGGTATGCACAACAACCGTTTTAAGTCATTCATAGCCCACGATGGCCTTTTCGACCTCAAAAGCTGGTATGGTACTACCGAGGAACTATGGTTTGCCAACTGGGACATAGGTGGCCCTTACTGGAAATCGCCGGCACCACTGAGCTATGAGAAATTCAACCCCATCAATTTTGTGAACAAGTGGAATACCCCCATCATGATCATTCAGGGTGGGCTCGACTACCGTGTGCCCATAGAGCAGGGGCTTGAAGCTTTTCAGGCAGCACGCCTGCACGATGTAAAGGCCAAGCTCCTTTACCTGCCCAACGAAAACCACTGGGTACTGCACCCCCACAACGGCATAGCATGGCAGCGCGAATTCTTTAAGTGGCTGGATGAAACACTGAAGTAAAGTGGGGATGCGGAAGAAATGTGAAAAAGAAATATGGTGAATTAAGTTCTTGGTGTTGAGGATATCAATGTCGTATTCCCCCTTGTCGCATGGCTTTGTGAATGTGCGAAGGGGGGCAGGGGGATGTTCTTTCGCGCTGGTGTTTCCAGATTTGCATTTCTGTATTGAACAGAGAAATTTTTTATGCAGAGACTCAATTATATTCGTCAAAATCCTGTTAGGGCCGGCATAGTTGATCTGGAGGAAGCTTATATTTACAGTAGTGCGAGGGACTATCATGGTATTAGAGGGTTAATTGAACTGGAGAATCAGAAATGATAGTGAAGTATTTCAAATGCCGTTCGCAGAACGGGGCATTATTAGCAGTTCCGGATAAATATCCGGAACAACCAGGTTTAAAGAATGGTGTTTATGAAATAGGTATTAGATCAGACGGGGTGATTGATCATAGATTTTTTAGACCAAATAAATAGTATGATGATGTATTTGATAGTAGACGGAATGTTTCACGGTACTGGCATCAGAGATAAGTACGAGGGTGGATACTTAAATCTAACTGATCTTAATTTACCTGATTCATTAATTGACAGAATTCAAAGTTGGCTGAAGGCATATGAAGAAGAGCATTATAATAATTATAAAAATAGGTCTGTGGTAGAGAAACTTGATGAAGAAGGGATTTCTATTACAAAACACTTAAGTAATATCTTTCCAAATTCTAAAATCTCATATTATTCTAATGCCCGAATGGTAATGTTACAGTAGGGTAGTGGGTAGTGTCACCGAACTGTTGATTTAGCTACTTATGTGCGTTTCCGCCTTTGTTGGTCTTATTTTCTGACCAACAAAGCCTCGCGCAGTGCACTCGCGCAAGAAGCAATACTTGTCCTGGGCGAGGTAGAAGGTCAGAAGGTAAGACCTGCTACGGCGGCGGTAAAAGGTTTCCGTCCCCGGCGAGTGTCCCGGCCGATGTCTCGCCGAAGCGCAAGCCTTTTAGCGTGGATGGCGGACTCGGGCGCATCAGGGCACAAAAGCCGAGGTAATGCTAAACTGAATGAAGCATACACAGCCTGCCCGCACATTCCGTTAATTCCAAATTTCACAAATACCTCTCAAACCCGCACCCAGCCTACACCCAAAAAACATGACGGTACAGTTACTGTACCATGATGTTTCTTTTATTTTGTGGCAACAATCCTATTCCCGAACTTTACCTCAAACCCTCAAAAATCCGGGGGCTACGTTCTTTGAAATACTACTTTCAACTTCATGCTGCTGTGAGCATTCGTACCCATATCGCCCCCATCCTGAGCCTGTCGAAGGGGCTGAGCCTCCCGAATGGGGTAGCTATTTTCTACTCCCGGACTTATGACGTACGACTTACGACTTATGCAAGGAGTAAATTATACCCCAACCACGTTTTTATACCTTTTAGGGTATAATTATACTTTTTGGGGGTATAAATATACATTTCGTGGTATAAATATACCCCATTATACAATATAAAAAAACACATAAAATACGCCCATAGCGCATTTCATCAACATTTAAAAAATTATATTTATCAAAAACGTCAAAATCCCGAATATTATACCCCTTACCCTCGTTTTCAAGGATACACCGGAACGATTGTGGGATATGTATAGCACGAAAAACAAACAAATGTGTACGCGGCAACATGTATCTTGGCAATAGCCCGCAATACAAGCAAATTAACAAATAATATATACCGTTGAATGACAAAGTAGTAACTTTTATCACGACATTTGTTCAATAATTGAATTCTTATATGAAGCAACTATTTGTGTTTTTATCCCTGTTCACCCTTCTTGCCGGCCCGGCCCTCGCACAATCTCATTCCCAAAACGGAGAGTTGGAGTGGTACACAGATCTTACTAAGGCTTACGAAAAATCGCAAGCTACCAAGAAGCCTATCTTCGGCTTCTTCACCGGCAGCGACTGGTGCGGCTGGTGCCATAAACTGCAGAACGATGTTTTCTCCAAGACCGCTTTCGTAAAGTGGGCCAAAGACAAAGTGATATTGCTGGAGCTTGACTTCCCGCGCCGTAAGCAATTACCTGCCGAGCTCGCGCAGCAGAACGCCAACCTGCAGCAGGCCTTCCAGGTAGCCGGCTATCCTACCATCTGGATTTTCACCGCCGTTCAGGATAAAGCAACGAAGAACTTCAGCCTCAATCCGCTGGGTTCTCTCGGTTATCCTGCCGGGTCTGAGATAGGCAAAGAAGAGGTGAAATTCCTCAATGATGCCAACGCCATACTGGCAAAGGCCTCTACGCCAAGCCCCGCCGCGAAAAAATAAACCAATAAGCGGGCACCACAGCATGTATTTTTACATGATAGTATTGCAGAAAAAATTAATTTTGCAATCTTTAAAGCACCATCATGGGTCTATTCGACAAACTTTTTAAACGGAACAAAGAACAACAGGAGCAGAAAGAAGCGCTTGATGAAGGGCTAAAGAAGACCAAGGAAGGCTTTTTCTCAAAACTGACCAAAGCCATTGCCGGCAAAGACAAGGTAGACGAAGAGGTGCTGGATGAGTTGGAGAATGCCCTTGTGAGCGCCGATGTGGGCGTGGATACTACTGTAGCCATAATAGACCGCATAGAAAAACGGGTTGCAAAAGACAAATACCTCGGCACATCGCAGCTGAACCAATTGCTGCAGGAAGAGATAATGGGTATGCTTACCAAAGCACCCTCAAATGAGTTTGAAACTTTTGACACACCCTCGGGCAAGAAGCCATATGTGATACTGGTGGTTGGGGTTAACGGTGTAGGCAAGACCACTACCATAGGCAAACTGGCCAACAACTTTAAGAAAAGGGGCAAGGATGTGTTGCTGGGTGCGGCCGATACCTTCCGGGCAGCCGCGGTAGACCAACTGACCATATGGAGCGAAAGGGTAGGCGTGCCTATTGTGAAAAAGGAAATGGGCAGCGACCCCAGTTCGGTCGCATTCGACACGGTGGCGAGCGGCATGGCAAGAGGGTCTGACGTAATCATTATTGATACGGCCGGTCGCCTGCACAACAAGGCTTACCTCATGGACGAGTTGGGAAAGATACGCCGTGTGATCAGTAAGAAAATGCCTGATGCCCCACACGAAGTTTTGCTGGTGCTGGACGGCAGCACCGGGCAGAACGCCATAGAGCAGGCAAAGCACTTTACCGCCGCAACTGATGTTACCGCCATAGCCATTACCAAGCTCGATGGCACCGCAAAGGGTGGGGTGGTGCTGGCCATAGCCAACCAGTTCAAGATACCGGTAAAGTATATAGGTGTAGGCGAGAAAATGGAGGACCTGCAGATATTCAATAAGGTAGAGTTTGTGGATAGCCTCTTCAGCCTGGAGAAGTAAGTTATAAGTCACCATAACCCAGCAGTTTCTTGAGTTCTGCCGCACCTGATGTGGCGGGCATTTCAATAGGTATCACGTTGCTGTAGCGGCTCACCGCCGGTATTCGTTTGTCGATGACATATTTTTTCACCTCATCATCTACATAATCTACAAGACCTGCCGCTGGATAAACAGCCAGGGATGTGCCTATAAGAACGAAGATATCGGCATATTGCATAATAGGGATGGCATCTTCTATCATAGGTACCGGCTCCTCAAACCAAACCACATGAGGGCGGAACTGGCCACCATCTTCGGCCTTTTGTCCAAGCTGTATATCCTCTTTTATCGGGTAATATTTAAAAGCGTTCTTTTCGCTGCGCATTTTTAGTATCTCGCCGTGCAGGTGGAGCACTTTGGTAGAACCGGCGCGCTCGTGCAAGTCGTCGATATTCTGGGTGATGATGTGGACGTCGAAATGGTTTTCTAGTTCTGCGAGGATTTTGTGGGCAATGTTTGGTTGAGCGGCCAAAACATCTCGGCGGCGCATATTGTAGAAGTCAAGCACTAACTGCGGATCCCTGTGCCAGGCGCGGGGTGTGGCCACATCTTCTATGTTATAGCCCTCCCACAGACCATCGCTGTCGCGGAAGGTGCGGAGACCACTCTCGGCACTGATACCTGCGCCTGTAAGGACTACGATCTTCTGTTTTGGCAACATACTTTTTCGTTCATTTTTTGGGGTTATGATTTTAATATGTAGAGTATTGAACCTCTTTTGTTTTTACATCATTTTTTTGGACACTAGCTTTACACTTTTTTTTACGCCGAAGCAGAGTTGCAGGAGGCCGCAAAAGGGAAAATAAATCCGGGACAACGCAATGGAATCAGGGTATAATTTCGGGATTTGTCCGGCAGGGGTAATAACTTTTAGCGGTGTGGGTGAAATGCGCTGTGGGCAATTATATGCGTTTTTTGTTTAGGTATAAATGGGTATAATAGGGTATAAATATACCCCATATAGGTATAATCATTCATAAATAAGTCACTGTAAAAGAAGGGAGGCAAAAAGCAGAAGGTATAATGCCAGGAGTAGTCCTCCCTTCGAAGCGCAGGTCCTTCGGCAAGCTCAGGATGAGGGGCACATGGGTTAAAATGCTCACTACAGAACAGCGTTCGCAAAGCAGTCGGTCAAAGAACTTACCCGTTATTTTTCGGGGTGTGAAGTAAAGTTCGGGAATGTGGTGCTGGTGACAAAATAAATAAAACATTGCGGTACAGTAACTGTACTATGATGGTACAGTTACTGTACCATGATGGAAAATAGTTTGGCAGGCTAAATATCATGTGGGAGAGGGTTCTGCCCGATCCTGATGTTTTTTTAAGGGTTATATTTCTCGGCCATTGTCGGCGTCCTCGCCAACAATGGCGAGGGAAATAGAGGTAATAGTTTTAAAAAAGAATTATGCTTTTAAGGCTGAATGGTGGCCTTTGAGCAAAAGATTGGCGGCATTTATACTTTCCTGTTCGCTACGGGCAAAGACCACGAGCCAGTTTATACCTATATCGCAGCCATCGGCCATTTGCATATGCTGAGCATCCCAGACAATGCGTGTAGCCGAAACCGCTTTGCTGTTGTGAAACATGACTTTGTAGATATTCATTCCGGGCGAAGCTAAACTATGGTAGCAACATGGTAAGTTAAATAGCTTGGGTGTTGCCCGTGGCCACGTGGTTGCAAACCAGGACAAGTGGGGAACAATATTTCCCAACTCATCGGATAGCTTAGGGGTATTTGTGGCAATCCCGTAACTTTGCACATATTAACAATAGAGAAAAAAGGTTTTTGCTAAAACGCGTAGGTTCATATTGTGTCATCGTGATAGTGTTGCTGTATACCACCCCTTTGCAGCAACTGCTAAAGGTGCCTGCCATGCTGGAGCACTACGGCGAACACAAGCGGCAGAAAGAAAGCATCACATTCCTTGATTTTATCTTTATGCATTACATAGGCGATGACGGGGTGGCCGATGATGACAGCAAAGACATGCAGTTGCCATTCAAGAAGGCGAACACGACATCGTATGAAGCATATGGGTGTGCTGTGATGCCTATGCAAATGCTGAAAAATGAATATGCCGGGGATATACACTATTCTCCTTTTAAAAAGCAACTGCTGCCATACCCTGATATGGGTAAACTGATAAAGCCTCCTCAGGTATAATTTTCAATAAGACTATCCCCAAATACAAGATCTCATCATTCATTGATAAATGCTGTGTTGACTGATCTATGATTTTATCAATTGTGCCCGTACCGGCACGTAATTTTCTAAACTTAACTACTAAAACAATGAAAAACTTAATAATACTGATCAGCTGCTTTGCGCTGACATTCACCTCTTGTACTAAAGATGATAAAACAACTGTCACCCCAACTGGCTCAACTATATCTACAGCGACACCTGGAACAGGCTGGAGCGTGACACTATTTACAGAGCCGGGCGAAAACAAGACGAGCAACTATACCGGCTATACATTCGATTTTGCCGCCGATGGCACCATGACGGCTGTGAAGGGTGGGGTGACAGTGACCGGAACCTGGAGGCAGTACCCGGATGATGGCAAAACCAAGTTTGCGATAACGCTGAGCACCACAGACATACGCCTGATGGACCTGAATGATGCCTGGGAGCTTGTGAGTAAATCAGCCAGTTTTATATCGCTGAAAGACGATAACAGTACCAGCAACGAACAGTTGCAGTTCACGAAATAGTAAATTGCCTGTAAGAATCCCGGCGACTGAAACCGCCGGGGTTTTTTTGTACCTGAGATATACGGCAAGCAGAGCGGTATACCCATTTATGATTCTCCCGTGCTCATTGCAAACGCGGATCAGTGGGGGGTGTAGCGGCACTATCCAATGCTGCAACGGCTTCATTGGCTTCGTTCCATATTTTGGCACGTTCTTTTTTTATATGTTCTACCGCAGCGCATATCTCATAATCTTCCTTCATTAATGCGATGCCTTCACATAAAAAGTTAAGGCTCTTATCTGACAAGTTCAGTTGATTTATGCGGTCTATCATATCACCTGGCGGCAGGTCCTTTAAAAAAATCCTGAGTTTTTCATTTGCCGCAACAGCATGTTTGCCCAGTTCACGAAATGTTTGATGAATCTGCTTAGTTATTTTTCCATGATCTTCCATACAAGATAATTCTACTATGCTATAGTAAAACCGTGCTATGAAACACATTCAGGTAAAAAAAGGCGGTAAACATGGTTATCTTTAATAAGCAATTTAATGACTGAGAAATGGAAAAACCTGTTTATGGCTCTTTGGAAGAAGCAAAGGCGGCCATTATAAAGATGGAAAAGGCGCGTCTTGTGCTTTATAATAATGGTATGCTCTCCCAAAAGTATAATAAGCTGCTAAAGAAACGGATATTGAAGCTGGTGAAAACGCATAAAATTGCTGTAGGGGAGTTGATATCCGGTTCGTATGAAAAGGATTAAAAACTAAAGGGGACAAATTTACTTTTCTTGAATTTTAGGCCGATTGGGTATATTTTTGGGGATTTTGCCGTTTTCTATAAATATTATTATTTAAATGTGGGTGAAATGTGCTGTGGGTGAATGTTATGTGTTTTCTTATAAGGTATAAACGGGTATATTTATACCCCCAAAAGGTATATTTATACCGCTAAAAGGTATAATTATACCCTAAAAGGTATAAAAAACATGGTCGTCGTAAGTCCGGTATCAGACAAAATCAACCGCCACTTTGGCAAGCTCAGGAGAGGCCAAGTTGGTTCGCATGCTCACCACAGCACGAAGTTCCCCGGGGGGGACAAAGCAGTATTTCAAAGAACATAGCCCCCTATTTTTTGAGGGTACGAGGTAAAGTTCGGGAAGCTGCGATTAGCTGCCAAATAAAAAAAGCGTCATGGTACAGTAACTGTACCATGACGCTTTTTACTTATGGCTGTGGGTGCGGGTTTGGCGGGATTTTGATGTTTTTTTCAGGGGGTATTTCCGTTTATTTTTTGTTCGTCATTTCAAATTCAGTTCCCTGATGCCGCCGAGTCCCGCCACCGCACAGGCTCTGCAATGGAGACATCGGCGGGGACACTATGGAGATTCGCCGGGGATAAAAACAATCCCGGCGGCTGAAACCGCTGGGATTGTTTTTTATCTGGGATACGCGCCAAATAGATGTGGTCTACTCATTTATGATTATCCTGTTGTTGTAACCGCGAACCAGTGGACGGCAGGAGGTCGCTAATCAACAAGGATATCGTAATAAGGAAGACTAGTCATATTACTGTGGCCCAAACCTATCTGCGGCTGGGAGTAATTGTGACCATCAAGTGTATATGAAAAGCTATTCACACAATGTGATGCCTCGCCAAAACCCATATATGATGTAGAATAGTTGCCATGGGCCAGGTTTTGCAGTTGGTGCTTTGTACCAGAAGGCAGAAAAGTGACTTTGTAGTTGTTACCAAACCGGAAATCATAGTTTACGTAGCCACGAGGCGGGTCCCAACCGTTATTTCTGAGTATTGCAGCCTGATTGGTGAGTATTGGAGCCGAATTAAACCCCGAACCTTCGGCAAATACTTCTATTACAGCAAAAGTGTCGCCGTTTACTGTATCGTAGTGCTGAATAGACAGCATTATGGTAGCGGGGGTAGAACAAGTGTACTTACGACAAGAGGCACACATCAGGGAATACAATATCATCAAAACGAATAAGGCAGCGGTCGGGTATTTCATAAGAGGTTTTGAGAATATGCTTCAAAAAATGTGCCGCTTATCCGGTAGGTGCAATTTCGTGAAACAGTACGATAATAGCTACCTTAAAAGAACACCATCTTACTTATGTTAAGTAGGCTTTCGATAAAACCGCCTTATAATCCTCAAGGATTTTAAACAGGGCAGCATGGGCGTTTTGGTAGTTGGCCCGTTCATCCGGCTCAAATTCCTGTTCTTCATCTTCGGGCAGGCCAGTTAGTGTATTCCTTACATTAATGAGTTTTCTCCTGATCGAGTTCCATTCCTTATCGGGCAGCGACATCTCGAGGGCGTAAATAATGACGTCTATTAGCTTCACAAGTTTAGCTGTGGATTCATCATTTTCATAAACGGCATATTCATGCCGTTGCAGCCAAACCATGAGTTTATCAACCCGCCTGGTGTTGGCAAATTTCTTTTGCACGGCGATAGGCGTGTGCCCATCTTTTTCATGATAACTGAACATAAATATTCCTACGGCTGAAAATCAACTCTGTTTAACAGAAGGATATTATAACACACATGATAATATTATTTTGCTCGTAACTGATTGATAACCTAAATCTCCCTGTTCCTTTTGTTCTATAATGTTTAATGGTTTATGTTAATGCAGGATGTGTTGGATTGATGCCACTACTAAAATTGAAATAGGATTTAGCTATAGTCGGTATAGAGAAACAGTATGGCGATATTCAAAAGTTTGAACTAAGTTTGTCAAAATAAAAGCCGCCTATGGACGGCGGCTGATTAAACTTCGCTTGTTTGGCCTACTTCCTTTTGGACGGGTTGTAGTTGGGTTGCACAAAGGCGAAGTTTTTATTTTGACAAACTGCTTAATAGATAACCACTGCTCATAAGGTAGTGGTTTTTCTGTTTAGTAAAGTTACTTTATTCCGAACTGTCGTATTTCAATTTTAAGACAGCCTCATCAATCCAACCTACTCATCATTAACATAAAGCAAATTATAGATACAAACATTCCTTTGTCACGCTGGCATCAAAGGTAAGAAAATGTTTTTATAAACGGCAGATTGCCCAAATAACATTTTCTTACCTTTGATGCCAGAAAATTTAATTGCCTAATGTTTGTTCTATAATTTACATTATGTTAAGTAGAAGTAAAAGAAAGTATTACCGAGTATAAGTGACCGGAGCTTATTTAACAGTAAGGATATTATGTAACAGTTTGGATGGGCTTGCCGCCCCTACTAGATATACACGCACAAAAAAAAAGCGCGGTAGACACCGCGCTTCATTTACTACACTTTTTACTATTCAAAACCTACCTATTAATTAACCACCTAACCACCAAATCGAATCACAGCACAAATGTACGGATGCAACCCAACCCGGTTCATGACCATAGTCATGTGATCAAAATGATCTTGGTCATTATTTGAAAAACCGGGTAATGAAGCCCGGTAGCCTGAGGTTAATTTAGGTTAGCGATTTGTGAATTGAAAGCGGAGTTTATTACATTTATCTCCTCAAGCTTAATTTATGAGAAAATATATAGCCATCCTGGGATTACTGGCTGCTCCCGTAATGCTACAGGCCCAGGACAATCCCATAACAGACTCAACGTGGTTTGTTACCAATTATAAGAAAGAAGAAGTATATATACCGATGCGGGATGGTGCCAAGCTGTTCACGACCATCTACGCTCCGAGGGAGGGCTCGGTGACCGGGAGCAAAAAGCACCCTATCCTGCTGATGCGTACCCCCTATTCGTGTAACCCTTATGGCGAGGAATACTCAAAAATTTGGGCAACCCCAAGAATGCGCTATGCCCGTGACGGCTATATACTGGTAACCCAGGACGTGCGCGGCCAGTTTATGAGCGACGGCGACTATATGGACGTGCGCCCGTATAACCCGGCAAAGAAGGGCAAGGAAACAGATGAGGCCAGCGACAGCTATGATGCCATAGACTGGCTGGTGAAAAATTTGAAAAACAATAATGGGCGTGTGGGCGTATGGGGAATATCGTACCCGGGGTTCTACGCCACTATGGCAGCACTGAGCAAGCATCCGGCACTGAAGGCGGTGAGCCCGCAGGCACCGGTAACAGAGTGGTTCATAGGTGACGATTTTCACCACAACGGGGCGTTTATGGTGATGGACGCATTTGGTTTTTACAGCGGTTTTGGTAAGCCAAGACATGGGTATATTACAAGAAAAACAGGTGGTTATCAATTTACTGTAAAGGATAACTACAAGTTTTATTTAGACATTGGCACACTGTCGAACCTTAGCAGATTAATGGGTGATTCGATCAGCTTCTGGAAAGACATATATGACCACCCTAACTATGATGAATGGTGGCAGGTGCGCAATACCCGCAACCATGTGCAGCATATACCTGCCAATTTGCCCACGCTGGTGGTAGGCGGACTGTTTGATGCTGAAGACTGCTTTGGCGCCTGGAACCTGTATAAATCTATTGAGAAGAAGGCCAATAACAACAATAAGCTGGTAATGGGCCCTTGGAGCCATGGCGGATGGGCGAAAATGACCGGAGAATACCTCGGAAATGTGCGTTTTGGGGCAAAAACATCGGAATATTACCAGAAAAACATCGAAAAACCGTTTTTTGACCGTTATCTGCTAGGCATAAAAAATGCTAAATATGTGAGCGAGGCCAATATATTCTATACAGGAGCCAATAAGTGGCGGTCGCTACCCCAGTGGCCCCCTGCCGATATGGAGCAGCGCAGCCTGTACCTGCAGGGCAATGGTGGCTTGTCGTGGGGGAAACCCTACCCGGATGATGAAACAAAGTACAGGAAATATACCAGCGACCCGGCGAAGCCGGTACCCTATGCCGAGGGTGTGCATATGGGCCGCACGGCAGAATATATGCTTGACGATCAAAGGTTTGCGGGGCGCAGGCCCGACGTGCTGGTGTTTAAAAGTGAGGTGCTGACCAAGGATATGACCCTGGCCGGGCCGGTGGTTGCCGACCTGTTCACCTCCATATCTACCACTGACGCCGACTTTGTAGTGAAGCTGATAGACGTTTTCCCGGACAGTTTTAAATATAGAGATAATGTAGATGGAAAAGGCAGCGGCAAGGACTACCCTATGGGCGGATATGAAATGCTGGTGAGGGGCGAGGTGATGCGCGGCAGGTACCGGAACAGTTTTGAAAAGCCGGAGGCTTTTGAGCCATTCAGGATAACCGAGGTAAGGTATAAACTGCCGGGTGTGGCCCATGTATTTAAAAAAGGGCATAGGATAATGATACAGATACAGAGTAGCTGGTTTCCGCTGGTGGACAGGAACCCGCAACAATTTGTGGACATATATCATTGTTCTGAGATGGATTTTGTGCCGTCCGAGATAAAGGTTTACTCGAGCTACGACTACCCTTCCCGGATAATATTGCCGGTGGCGAGGTGATGTTTTAATTTGAAAATTTGACAATTTGGTAATTTAAAAAATTAAAACAAATTGTTGGTTTTTATTGCTTTATGAAGCTTGTTTAATTTAAAACATAAGTATTATTTTTCCCACACTCTCGTTTTGAGGATGTAATTACTTATATTATTTTCACGCATAAATAGGGGTTTAATGGAGGTGGGGTGTCGTACTTATACAAAAGAAATAGATTGGCAGAAGCTATTGTCTTTAACCCTGTATATCCGGATGCATTGATGGAGGACCAGCGCAACAAACAGGTAGGCGCCGATCCGGCAGAGATGGAGAATGTGTTCAAGACGCATTTTAAAAACCTGCATGCCTATGCATGTACGATAGTAAGAAACGAAGATGAAGCAGAGGAGATAGTGCAGAATGTGTTTTTTAAGCTATGGGAGAAACGGCAGAAGATAAGTATAGACCAATCGCTGGAGGCTTATTTATATAAGTCGGTGTACTATGAAAGTCTGAACTACCTGAAGCATGAAAAGGTGAAGGAAGCCCATAAAGCCCGGCACATAGCAGATAACCATACTATAGATAACCAATCTGACAGCCTGATAATTAAGGAATTGCGAGAAAAGATACATACAACGATACAGGAATTGCCCGAGCAGTGCAGAACAGTTTTCCAGATGAGCCGGTTTGAGGGGTTGCGATACAGGGAGATAGCGGGTAGATTAGGCATATCGGAAAAGACGGTGGAGAACCATATGGGAAAGGCGCTTAAAGTATTGAGAACGAGATTATTAGAATACCTGCCCATAATTGCAGTATTGTTTAACCTGAAAAATATGATGCTATGATACCGGGGAATAATCATATTACAGAAGACCTGCTGGTGAAATACCTGCTTGGCGAGGGATCGGGTGAAGAGCAGGAGCAAGTGCAACACTGGCTAGGAGAAAACGAGGAGAACAGGAAGGAGTATTACCGGTTCAAGACCGTATGGGAGGAGAGCCGATATGTGGCGGCCGGCAGTTCGGTGAATGAGGATGTGGCATGGGGACGATTCATGGAGCGTGCCCGTGAGCGCGAGAGAAAGACCATTCCCCTGCCAGGCAGGTATAACTGGCTGAAAGTGGCCGCGGTGCTGCTGGTAGTAGCCGGAAGCGGATGGCTTACATATAATAAATATTTTACTAAATATGAGCCAAACGTGGTGATCACGGAGCAGGCGGCTACCCCACCCGTGAATATGAGATTGCCTGAAAAGGCACCGATAAATGAAGCCACAGCTACAGAACAAATAACAGACGTGGCTGAACCGGCAGCAAAAACGGTGAGCTCGCCCCCAACCGAAAAGCAGCCTGTAGCCATAGCTGCGAATGTGACAAATGGTAAAAAATTCCTGAATGTGGCCTATGAGCCAACGATGAACAGCAGGCGGACGAAGGAATATATATGTAATGCCACCCCCTGCCCCCTGGAAATATGCATCATCCAGAAGGTGAAATGCAATGATGGGGAGCCAAGGGCGATATCAACCTGCAGCGTGCTGGAGCCGGACAGATCGGGGCAGCTGCATTATAAAGCATTTGACCAGATAACGAAGAACTGTGACACTGATGTGGAAGAGATACGCATAAAGCGGGTATCGACCGGGGAAACAATTGTGCTCAACGCATATTCTAAACCGGCAACTGCCCAGGACTTTTTCAGCTATATAACCGGGGACAAAAAAGGCGATATACTGGCGGGGATGTTCCATAAGGACTGCAACAACCGCTCGGACGATTGCGGCCTGGTGTTCAATAATGATTATGGTAGCATCATTTTACAGTAGTATTTGTATGTAAAAGCGTTAAAAAATTATAAAAAGACAAACTGAACGGAAAATTTTATTTAATTTTAAAACCAAAAAAAAGCGACAATTATGAAAAAAGTGTTCCTTACGCTCTTTTGCCTATCCATGACAGGCATAGTAACAGTAAACGCACAGGATATGAAGCCATCTCCTAACGCACCGCAGCCTGTATCAAACCCTGCTGCCCCGGCACCAATGGCCCCGACAGCAACGATAGCAGCCCCCGCACCAGACCCTGATGCAGGTGTATTCAAATTCAAAGAAGAAACACATGACTATGGAGAAGTTCCGGAAGGGCCAATAGCTGAATGTGATTTTACTTTCAAGAATGTAGGTAAGAAGCCTATAGTAATACAGGAAGCACATGGTTCATGCGGCTGCACGGTGCCAAAATGGCCATCGGAGCCGATAATGCCCGGCAAAACAGGCACAATACATGTGAATTATAACACACAAGGCCGCCAGGGCCCTATAATGAAGGATATAACTATCACTTCGAACGCTAAGCAATCACCAATGGTATTGCATATCAGGGGTAATGTAAAGCCAAAACCAGTTGAACAAACAGTAGTACCTGCTGCAAACAACCCGCAGCCAGTGGCTGCCCCAGCGCCAAATGCACAGCCAGCGGTTCAGCCAGGCCACGAAGGACATAAGCACTAATCAATTCAAATATCTTATATGAAATAGCCCCGGTTTTCCGGGGCTATTTTTTTATCGGGGCGATATATTAAATGAAATTCCCGAAACAGTGTTTGTTATCAGATCTATTAGCAAAAAGAAAAGCCACTCAAATTGAGTGGCTTTTATAATCTGTATTCAATGAGTTATTAAGCGAGTACCCCACCATACATTTCTGCCCTTTGGGCTTTTATGCGATCATTGGTGATGTATTCGTCAAAGGTCATTTCACGGTCAATGAGTCCGTTGGGGGTTAATTCAAGTACGCGGTCGGCAACGGTATTTGCCAGCTCATGGTCGCGTGTGGTAAAGAGCATTGTGCCTTTAAAGTCTTTCATGCCATTGTTAAGAGCGGTGATACTTTCCAGGTCAAGGTGGTTGGTAGGCTCGTCCATCATCAGCACATTACCCTTAAGCATCATCATACGGCTAAGCATGCAGCGCACTTTTTCTCCCCCACTCAGTACGGTGCAACTCTTCAGCGTCTCCTCTCCTGTGAACAGCTTCCGGCCCAGAAATCCCCGGATAAAAGTCTCGTCCTTTTCTTCTGAGTACTGCCGCAGCCAGTCTATAAGGTTGTCGTCTTTGTCTTTAAAGAATTCAGCGTTATCAGATGGAAGATAAGTTGGCGTAACTGTTACACCCCAGCGATACAGGCCTGAGAAGTCTTTATCTTCTCCTGCAAGTATCTGATAAAAAGCTGTGGCAGCCAATGAGTTAGATGACAATACAGCAACCTTCTGACCACGTTTGAGATCGAAGCTGATATTCTTAAAAAGGTTCTCTCCATGCAGGGTCTTACTGAGATCTTTTACCTCAAGAATCTGGTCACCTGCCTCGCGAACCTGGTTGTTGAACAAGATGGCCGGGTACTTACGATTGGAGGGGCGCATGTCATCCAGCTTAATTTTATCTAATGCTTTCTTACGGCTGGTGGCCTGTTTAGACTTAGATTTATTGGCCGAGAAACGTGCAATAAATTCTTTCAGTTCGGCAATTTTATCTTCGGCTTTTTTGTTCTGGTCGCTACGCTGCTTCAGTAACAACTGACTTGACTCGTACCAGAAAGTATAGTTACCGGTATATATATTGATTTTACCAAAATCTATATCTGCGACGTGGGTACAAACCGTATCAAGGAAGTGACGGTCGTGGGACACCACCAAAACTATTTTATCGTATTCAGCCAGGAAATCTTCGAGCCAGCCAATGGTCTCGAGGTCAAGGTCGTTGGTAGGCTCATCGAGCAGCAGAATGTCGGGGTGACCAAAAAGTGCCTGTGCCAGCAGCACCCTCACTTTCTGGTTGCCATCCAGTTCTTTAACGGTCTTAGTATGACAATCTTCTTTTATACCGAGGTTACTCAGCAGGGTTGCAGCCTCGCTTTCGGCATTCCACCCGTCCATTTCAGCGAAAAGGCCTTCGAGCTCCCCCGCTTTTATACCATCCTCTTCCGTAAAGTCAGCCTTGGCGTATAGGGCATCTTTTGCTTTCATTACTTCATAAAGCGTAGTATTACCACGTACAACGGTATCCAGCACGGTTACATCATCAAACTCATTACGGTTCTGCTTGAGCACGCTCATACGCATACCCTTTGTGATATCTACCCTACCCGTGGTCGGGTCTATTTCTCCCGAGATTATCTTGAGAAAAGTAGATTTTCCGGCACCATTTGCCCCGATAATACCATAACAATTGCCCTCAGTGAACTTGATATTCACATCTTCAAACAGCACGCGCTTGCCATAGCGAAGCGATAAATTATTAATTGAAATCATTACGAAAATCCCAAATTTTTAAAATCCAAATCCCGATGTGGTTTTGGGGGTGCAAAGGTAGGCATTATTAATGAAAAATAATCGAAATTTGAACGAAGTATCTTATAAATAACACTTAAAGTTTGAATTGCAGCGTCAGGTAAAAATTGCGCCTGTCGGCAGGCAGTATGCCGGGGCCCGGATAGCCATCGGCACGGCGCGTGAAGTACTTTTTATCTGCAAGATTATTGATACCGGCGAAAACCGCGTATTTTCTCCAGTTGTAGCTGAGACTCAGATCCATGACAGAGAATGCAGGTATGGCCCCATCAACCGCCGTTGGCGTCCACTCGGTATTGGTAGCATCAGAATATTGTTTGGCCTGGTAAGAGAACTGGTAAGTAACATTGAAACGGGAAGTGCCAAACGACAAACCAGTGCGGAAGAGCACCGGGGGAACATTTTCCACCAGCTTATCGGCAATGGCGGTGTTCCTTGTATTTATGTACCGGGCATCTATAAGCGAGAGGTTGGTATATATCCTCAGCTTGTACTGCGACCTGCCTTGGCTAATGGCCTTAATTATGTCACCTTCCAGCAGCATTTCGACACCGATATTGCGGCTGTCGGAGACATTGGTGCGCAGGCGGTAGGTCATAAAGTTGCTATCCTTTGAGAATATGGAGCCGATGCGGTCATTATATTTCAGGTAAAAGGCACTCATATCCAGGTATAGCCACTCTTTGTAATTGCCCCTGAAACCGAGGTCTATGTTAAAGCCGGTCTCGTCCTTCAGGGCCGGGTCTACACGTGCATTTGTATTTACCACCCTTATATCGTTGAAGTTAATGGAACGGTAGTTCTGAGATATATTAGCATATATTTCGGTGTGGTTGTCGAACTTCCATGAAGTACCAATGCCTAACAGGAGAAAAGACCTCGGGTTAGATTTGTTTTCCAGAATCTTTTCATTGGGAATGAAGATGTTCTGTTTATAGTAATAACCATCTGCCCTGGTATCGATATATTCGAAGCGCAGGCCGGGGGTGATGTTCCAGTGCCTGTTGAACTGGAAGATATGCTCACAGAAAGCGGCAATATTGGTACCCGGAAAGGTGAAAGAAGATTTATCAGGTTCCGGCCCTACGAAATTGAAAGCTACGCTGCTGCCACTGTCGGCGGCGCCCTGCTTCCTGATAGTGAGGCCATTGTAATACCGGGCACCGATGAGCAAAGTATTATACTGTTCTTTAAATAACTTATACTGGTGGATAAATCGTAGCTCGGAGCCAATGTTGCTGTACCTGTCGTACAGGTAATCGCGGTAGCCGCCATTGTCAGGCCTGTTTATATAATTGAGTATACCCAGCGCCTCCCTACCCCCTTGCAGTGTATAACTGCGCCAATTGAGCCGAGTATGGTCGTCAAACTTATAGTCAAGTATGAGGCTTATCAGATTCCAGTCGACCTTGAACCAATTACGCGCCCGTACGGACACAGACGGATCGGTATAGAACTGGTCATCGGTGAGGCCGCCGGGTTGCTGCGCAAGGTATTTCATCAGCGTGTATTCGCCGGTAATCTTCAGCTTGTTATTTACATTGTAGGCCAGGTGCATGTAGGCGTTGTGCTGGTCGTAGTGGCTGTTTGGCCGCCAGCTGTCGCCTTTTTTATACTGATAAAAAGTATAGTAATTCAGTTTTCCTTTGGCTATTGTGCCGCCTATGCTGTTAAATGAATTGAAGAACCCCCACGAACCGGCGGTCTGGCGGGTGGTCAGCTCGAACTTCTTTTCTTTTGGCCCTTCCTTCATTACAAAGTTGACGAGGCCGCCAAACTGGGGCCCATACTGCAGGCTGGCTGCACCACGGGTCAATTCTATCCTTTCCACACCCTCGGCAGACGGGGAGTAGTAACTTTCTGGATATCCCAGCGCGTCCGCGCTGATGTCGTAACCATTCTGACGGACATTAAAATTTGAAGAGCGGTCGGGGCTGAGGCCACGGCCGCCTATGCCCAACTGAAGCCCGCCACGGTCGTACTCCCATATATTCAGCCCGGAGATGCGGGCGTAAATCTGGCGGGTATTATTTGTGGCGAGGTTGGCATTGATGTTCCTTATATAGATAACTTCGGTCTTTTTACCGGCATTGATGGCAGTGCCTGATACATCATTCAGCTTGCCCGATGCCAGTTCTTCTTTTTTTGTGGTAACCGTTACATCGGCAAGTGTCACGGATCCCGACCTTTCGAGGACAATACTTAATGTGGTATTCCCTGATAAGTTTATTTGTTTAGTGTATGGTTTGAAGCCTATAGCCGAAACAGAAAGTGTATAACTACCTGAATCTAACTGCGGGAACCTGAAAAACCCATTATCGTCTGTGTATTTGTGCAAGGCCTTGCCTTTCAGTTCTACCAATGCATAACCTACAGGCTCATCGCCCCCCCACACAATCCCGCTAATGGCAAATTGCCGGCCAAATGCCATGACGCTTAACAAGCAAAACAATGTAACAAAAACTGCTCTTTTCATATTCGAACTACTACTTGTCATAAGGCAATACCCAGTTATAGTGTTTCCAGCTCAACGGCTGACTGGCAAGGTCTACTGTTGAGTCAATAAACAATCTGGAGCGTCTGCCATTAAGTGAAACATAGACCTCCCCATATACACCGGGGTCCACTACTCCTCGTTTCTTATACTCGGCAGCCAGGAAATGTGCATATTTAAGAATCAGATCCGGCTGGGTACTCATCATTTTCTCCTGCAAGTTCGTTAAAAACTCGGCGTTATTCACCACAAAGGAACGGTGGGTATCCCTTTCCTTCACGGTAAAGTAGGCCGCACCTGATTTTTCCATAAGCATTACCCGCCATGAAAAGCGAAACCCCTCCTCATGCCAGAATAAATGACCGGGATATAGTAAATACCTGAAAGGTAAGGTGACCTGGATTAACACATACAGCCCGATAGCCAGATAAAAAGGGCGACTGCTGACATATTGATACGGGATGGCATTCACGTAAGCCGGAGTATCTTTTCTGGCGCGGAAAGGGATATATGACAGTAGTTTTTTATGAAAACCGGATGAAAAGAACACAAGACTGCAGGTCATCATCACATAGGGAAACATACCTATGCCTGGGAAAAATATTGCTGTTGCGGTATGGAAAATAATGACAAAAGCATAAGCGACAGGCCTTGTTCTTTTATTCAGCAGAAAGAAAACAATGAACAGGTCGTAGATGGCACCAAACCATGAGAAAAGATAGGCCACCCATTCTTCATACATGAAGCTGCCTACTATGGGCAGGTGGGTTTTGCCAGGCAGCCAGGTGCGCAGGGGCTGGGCATCAAGCAGCCAATCGGCGTTGACCTTGGCCAGACCGGCAAAAATATAGACGATAGCCATCTGAAAGCGTATAATGCCGACACACCATAACGGCACCATTTTCCTGCGTTTCGATGCTTTGAGCAATACATCTACTGAATAGTCGCAGGCGGCAGGCAGCCATATCATGATAAAGGCAACAAGGCTGATGAAGTAATAGTGATTGAGATAGGTGGTGACATCCAGCAACTCGACATAGGTAAAGCCTATAAAAAAAACGATAGCAGACAGCCGGTAAAAGAGCCCGACGGTAATAAACAAAGTGGCCAGTATAAGAGCGAAAAACAGCAGGTGCATTCCCATACTGTTCATGGGCCTTACCCAATCGAAACCCATGTAGGTAAAGTGAAACTTAGGGAGAATGTAAACGGATGTGACCCAGCCACGCCACAGGAACCTGAGCATACTGGCACACATCAGCAGGCCAAAAACTATCCTGAAAGTAACTAAAGGGGCAATGGGAACCGGGGAACCAAGGCTGAATTTTTTATCGGAGAATATGCCGGCCACGAAATTCGTTTTTAGTCGCCGTCATTGTCCATAAAAGTGATCTGGACAGCGGTGGCGGAAGCTACATCCGTTTTTAATAATGTGAGGAGCTTTTGTATTTCTTTGTATGCGGCATCTACAAGAGCAGGCTGGGCAGTAAGCGAAGATGACAGCGGGTCGGGTATGGCCTGCAATTTGGCTATAGCCAGATCGAACTGAGCCAGCACATCGGTATTCAGATCAGCCTTTTTCAGGGCCACCAAATAGTCTGCAATACCTTTACCTGTACCACCTGCTGTATAAAACCGCTTTAAGGAGCTGAGGTTCTTTACCGCCAGTGCTACAGAAATGCCTGCATAATAGCCTTCACATTTGGTTGCAAATACAGTGCCGCTCGATTGTTTGCCAAAAGGCCAACCAATACGCGGACCTTTGAGGATATCCATCTGGTAGGCCAGTTGGTTCACTATGTTCCCTATTGGGCTGCCCACATTTGTTTTGGTATTTGTAATAAAACCTGCGCGGTAAGCTGTCCAATCAGTAATAACTTTATCGACCAATGTCTTAATGCGGCCTACCACATCTTTGGTATACCTGACACGGGATGCGGTGTTAACACTGTACTTACTAATGGCGTTGGGGCCGAAAAAGAGATAATCTAGTGCGGGAAAACCCTGCGAATACAGGTTGCCGCGCGCCGTAGTGGTGAGGTCATAAACCCCGGAGGTGATGTTGCTTTCTATACTTACAGTATCAATAGAGAAACCTGTGAGCTGCCCGGCTGTGGTAAAATCATAGTCTATACCGCCTGAGTAGTTGAGGTATATGTCAAGGAGCGTCGATTCTGCGGGACCAAACTGAAAAGCAGCAATCTCTTCGTACTGCAAATAAGCATCGACATATGCTGATTTAAGGGTAGCCTGAGTTGAAGTTGTCGGGTTTGCAAGAAAAGCATCAGACGCTGATTGGAGTGATATGAGCTTTTGCTGCATGGCATTATATGATGGTAAAATTATCCCATCGGCATAATTAGTGACCATCACCGCCTTATCAAAGCCATTTACGACATTAGCATCACCTGCTGTATTGCCATTTTTCTTACATGCATTCATTGAAAGCATGATAAAAAGGAAGGCCGATATGTATAAATATATATTTTTCACTGTTTTATAAGACGAAAGTTGGCAAAGTTATGATAAAAGGAGAACTCCCTGTGCTGATGGCAGCAGAGAGTTCTGTAAAATTTGTATCATAATTCGGGCAGCGGTATTAAAGACCATAAGTTGTTTTCAGGATATTCTGTGCTGTAACCAAGTCTGTAAAGCCTGACTGACTGATTAATACATAATAATCTTTGTTAATAATATTCTTCAGCGTCTCAAAATCAGCAGCCGATAGTTTACTACTTGATGGCCTGTATTTGAATGTCATGATAAAGCCAAAACCTTCGGATAAAGCGTGGAACTGTGTACCAAGATTACCAATGGCACTTGAGGCAGTAGGCGCAGTTACATAATTAAGAGCTGCGGCGGCAGAAAGTTGTTCCCATTTGGCAAGGATGATGTCTACCTGCGCATTACGAACCGTAACATCGTAGGCGCCAATAGCAGCGCGACCTTTGCGGAATGCTTCGAAAAGCGTGCCGCCGGCTTGTATTGCCTTACCTCTTTCGGCAAGGTAGCCCCCCCAAAGCAGAGGCCTGTTGGGGTCGGTACTTGCGTAAGTTTTAGATGAATCGTAATCTGAGGGAATTGAAAGATAGCCGAATGCCTCATCCCAGTATGCCTGTGCAGTTATCGTGTCACCTGCAGACATTGTTTTTACGCGGGTAAGGAGCCGTACTGCTTCTTTAAAGAACAGGCTGCCCATAATACCTTTTGTATATGCCTGGCCGTATTCCAATCCCCTTGGGCCGACAATAATTTTGTTAGACCCCCGGGGGACAGACCCGCCAACACCTGCCGAAGCAGCAATGCCTGTATTATTCAGGACTACACTGTCGGCAAATGACTTTATCCAATCAGCATCAGCGGTTACTTCCCTCATATTGATACCGGCGGTATTGAGGCTGGCATCGGCGTATGGACTGCCCGTATTATCAAAAAGGTTATTTACAGCTGTCTGATTGATAGACACAAGCGTAGAACCTGTATTAGGCTTTTTCAGGTAAGCATCCAGTTCAACAACCATTTTCACACGCTGGGTTGCCTTTGTATAGTTTGCGTTGCTGAATGAGTAGGTTGCAGGCACAGTATAAGCCTTTACCGATGGTCCATTATCTTTTTTCCTACATGATGAGACCAATGCTATAAATCCAAGAATAGTAATTGCAGAAGTGTAATATCTTTTCATTTTTATTTTTTGTTTGCACAAAAGTATGCTGCCCGAGTCCATAGGGCTTTTGTAAACAGGAAAAAGTGTTTACACTATCGGGAATTTCACTTTGGCTAATTAAACCTCGGGCAAACGGTCTTCTTATACGGGCTGCGTGAGGGAGGGTAATTCCCTGTGAGGAAAGCAGTCACTTCCAGGCCACCCCGCATGTTACTGGCCGAACTGAGCTTAGATGTATTGACATCATAACTTATACCAAACGCGGCATGTTTATATCTCAATTTCAGGATTGGTATAAACGCATCGGCATAGCGATAGAAAACACCAGCATATATTTCAAATTCGGGGTCTGTAAATGCTTCGAATTTTCGCCAGCCAAGCAGTGCGCCGCCAATTACTTCCTGGTAGGTACCCTGATGCGCATAGTTGCCATGTAATTGCAATATGACATTCTCGGTAAGCTCGCGTGCCATTGCGGCATTGATATTCCAGCGGATATTCTGCTTATAGTTATAAGTGCCGTAGTAAGAGAAAAGCGGTTGTGAAAAATGATAACAGGACACGCCAAGTATATAGGTGGCCTCAAGCGAAGGCCCCGCACTAAAGTTATAATTTACACCGGCACCAACATCAGACATACTCATCTTAGGTTCCGGGAGGCTTTCAAGAGAAGGACTATTCGGGTCATATGCCCCACCCAGGAACTGATTGTTGAAAGTGGCTTTTGTGGGATCAAAACTATACTGCAAATGGCCACCTACGAAACCTACCGAGAGATATGAATTATTATTTGTGTTAATGGATTTATTATAATTGAGTGCCAGGTAGCCCGCAGAGGTCTTGTTGTTGAGATCGCCCGCTTTATCATTATAACCAAGGGCCCCTATGCTGATAAAATCGTTGGCATTGCGACCCAATGACAGCCGGTATTCGCCACTCAGTTGCATGGTCTCGTAAGGGAAGGTGACACTACTCCACTGGCTCCGGTAATATGCTCCTACTTTGTAGTTATTGTCAAATACGCCTGTAAGGGCGGGGTTCCTTAACAATGCGGTTTCGTAGAATTGGGAAAAATGGATGTCGGCCTGTGCAAACACGAGAAATGGCAGCAAAAATGCAACGGCAAAAATTATGGTTTTAAACGTCTTTTTCATTTTTGCAATCGTTTACCTGATGACCGTGACACTTCCCTTTTTGTTAATTACTTTACCATTCTCACAAATAGCATCCACCACATAAATATACACATCGGGCAGGGGCAGGCTCCCCTGGAATGAGCCATCCCATGAATTTATCGCGTCATTCGGGCTAATGTTTTCCCGTTCGAAAAGTAACGTGCCCCATCTGTTATACACCTGGAACCTGGTGACCTTGCTAATACCGCTGCCACAGCGCGGGTAGAAAACATCATTCTGTCCATCGCCATTTGGCGTAAAAGTATTAGGAACGAACAATGACATATCGCAGTCGCAAACGCCACGGATCCTGAATGTGTCGTTTACAAAAGCGGCGCAGTTGTCTGATCCCGATACCCAGAAAATGCCGGTATCGGTAACACTATGTGAAACACCTGACTGCCCGTCATTCCAAGTGTACTTACTATACCCTCCATCAGCATAAAGCATCATGCCGGTCTTAAAACACATGGTGGTATCGGAATGGCGATTAGTAATAGCTGGATCGCGTGGGGCGAACTTGGCAATATATAGCAACTCCTCGCTGCTCACCTCTACCGGGAAATTATTGCTGCCGATGCTGAATGGCACTTTCCCCACATAATCGCCACTTAAAAATACGCCACCATATGCATCGCTCGCCAGGCCCACCTGGTCGTCTCCCCCACTCTGCAGCGTGGTACCGCCCACATAGGCCCCTGAAGATGTGAACCCGGCTATGTAGAGGGGGTCGTAACTGGCGGGTGGTGATGACAACAAATGCCCATCCACAGTAACCTCAACCGGTAAAACACTGGAAGTATCGCTTGCGCTGTCGGCCTTTGCCATAGCCCCTGAAATCCATACCTCGCCACAGGAGGCCGTAGCGACAGCATACCCCCATGAACTTCCTTTGGGCCGGGGAGACGCGAGAACTTTATACCAGCTGACATTGTTCGCGTGGTCGAATTTGACCAGAAAAGACGCAGCCCTGCCAGGTACAGGGTTTGAAACAGTAGCGCCATTGAAGGAAAGGCCGGCATCATACATACCGCCAACAATGTATACACTATTGCCCGCATCAGCAGCTACGCCTGCGGCATAATTACCATCGGAACCGCCTCCCGCAGCACCCCAAACAGGATTGCCGGATGCATCGAATCGGGCAATGAATGTGACGGTGGCTGCAGATCCATTTGTAAGTAAAGATGGCCCGAGCGCAAAAGAAGGTGAATTGAATGCCCCGGCAAGATAAATATCGCCGGCGGGTGTAACGGCAATACCGTAAGCATCGTCATGTTTATTCCCTCCAAATCCTTTTACCCAAAGAAGATTGCCGGACGGGTCGTATTTTGCCAGCAGAATATCATCTGTGTTACCGGTAGGATCAGTGTTAACAAGCGTATGAGCACCCACAGTGGTAGTGGGCATGTGAAAATTGACCGTTATATATATATTACCTCCGGCATCGGTAGTAATAGCACCCAGGCCAAGTAAATTTGCGATACTTGCTACCGAGCTGAAGTACAATTGGGTATTTCCGGCGCTGGTGGCCCAAAGTACATTGCCGGAGGGATCGTATTTTACAAGGAAAAACTGGGCATCACTTGTAGTCGTATTTGATAAGGTAATGGTACCTACCTTCAAAGTAGTGGTATACATGGTACCCAGCATATACACATTGCCTGATGGATCAGTGGCAAGCCCTATCAGATTCGCCTCACCATATGCGGTACCTTTTGCCCATAGAAAGTTTCCTGCAGCATCATATTTGGCTATAATACACTGATAACCAACACCTGAACCTGAGATGGGAACAGCAGTCGTTCCAAAGACAGCAGGTGTTGTGCCCCACCTTATTCCGGCTGTGAACACATTCCCGTATTTATCTGTGGCTACGGGCCAGGCATCCATACTTGCACCTGTATTCCCCTTGCTCCATACCCAGTTCTGGGCATATGACGGTGATATAAAAAATATTGCCCAGAGCAGAATAGCTATCGCATGGGTATATTTCATCATGATGGATTGTGTGTGTGTAATTCGGGGTTACGAATACTATTCTAAACAGACACTCTAAATTAATAAAATGGTTTGTTTCCGGGGAAAATAGTTGTGTCCACCGTTCTGATGCAAAAATGGCTGCCGTGTTCCGGCAGCCATAAAAAACATTTTTAACGAACAGATCAAACTTTAAGGTTCCATCCATGTGCGTCTGCCTTTCGCCCGTAGCGGATATCGGCCAGCTCAGCTTTCAGCCAGTTGGCCACATCCCATGTTTCCATAGGCGGAAGCAACATCTTATCATCGTGGTAAGTGAGTGCATATATGGGCGCTATGGAAGCAGCAGTACCTGTGCCGAATGCTTCTTTAAGTTGGCCGGCTTTGTGGGCAGCTTCAATCTCGTCTATGCTTAAAGGGCGAATCTCAACCGTAATGCCTTTTTCGCGAAGGAGTGTGATAACGCTATCGCGGGTAACACCTTCAAGGATAAGATCGTTAGATGCATCGGGGGTGATCACTTTATCTCCAATCACAAAAAACACATTCATAGTGCCTATCTCCTGCACATATTTATGCTCAAAACCATCGGTCCATAAAATCTGGTCGTAGCCCATTTCCTTTATCTTCTGGGTGGGATACATGCTCATACCGTAATTGCCTGCAGCCTTGGTGAATCCAATACCTCCCGGAAAAGCACGCACATATTGATCCTGTACATAAATAGATACCGGCTTATTGTAATAAGGCCCAGCGGGGCTGGTGATGATAATAAACATGAATTTTTCGGCCGGACGAACGCCTATGAACTCATCGATAGCCAGCATAAATGGCCTGATATACAGCGAAGTATCTTCTGAATTCGGTATCCAGTTCTTATCTACTTCCACGAGGTGGCGCATACCTTCAATGAATAGCTCTTCAGGCACCTCGGGCATAGCCATACGTACTGCTGAGCGGTTCATACGCCTCCAGTTATCATAGGGTCTGAATATGGTAGCGTTGCCATTGGCATCTTTGTAGGCTTTTACGCCTTCAAATATCGCCTGGCCATAATGAAGGAAGGTAGTTGCCGGGCTAAAGCGGAGATCGTGGAACGGCATGATCTCGGGAGGGTTCCAGGCGCCGTTCTCATAATATGCAATGAGCATATGGTCGGAATAGTGCTTACCAAAATTAATATTCAAGGCATCCACTTCGTGTAACCTGCTGTTCTCTGTTTTACTTACCTTAATACCTGATTGAGTAACCCCCATAATGACCAATTTAAATTAATATTGTGTTCGGAAACTTTTACAAAGAAACAACTTTTATCCTAAATGCTTACAGAAGGCGATGTTATAGCTAAATAAATTAATCTATAGACATTTAAGTGTATGAATATAATTAAGACTGAACTGGTAGATGCGCAGTATGATATACTGTGTGACGACATAACAGTGCTGATAGGCGATGCCACCCCGAGACCTGTGCTCGTTATCGTAAACACCTACGGGGCAGGAAACGCGGAGGAGTTGCAGTTAAAGAAAATGCTGGATGCCTGCAAACTGCTCCCCGAACAATACAACATCCTGCAAATGGAGCATGGACAGATGGTAGCCTGGCACCAATTAAGGGACAGGCTACAGCCCGAGATTATTTTCCTGATCGGGGTACTGCCTTCACAATTAGGCATTTCCGCTTTATTCAGTATGAATTATCCGAATAGCTTTGACGGGAAAACATGGCTGGCCACAGTTTCCATGGATGAGCTGGAAAAAAATGCGGAAGTGAAAAAGCAATTGTGGCAGAATGGTATGCAACCCACATTTATAGGCAGGCCACTGCCTTCTACAACCTCAGCATGAGTGAGGAATAATAATTAGTGATAAATTTCATTGAATTTTAAGTGAGCACACCTGAACAGATATTAAAAGAGTATTGGGGTTATGATGGGTTCAGGCCATTGCAAAGGGATATTATAACCAGTGTACTTGACGGCCGGGATACGCTGGCTCTTTTGCCCACAGGCGGGGGCAAATCTATATGCTACCAGGTTCCGGCGTTGATGAAGGAAGGGTTTTGCCTGGTCATTTCCCCACTAATAGCCCTGATGCAGGACCAGGTGAGCAGGCTAAAGGGTTTGGACATTCCGGCCGAGTGCATCCATTCCGGTATGCATTATAATGATGTAAAGCGCGTACTGAGCAATGCCGTGCAAGGAGGGTATAAACTCTTGTATGTTTCACCCGAGCGGCTGCAGACCGAATTATTCCGCGACCATCTAGAAGGCTTTGATATAAGTATGATCGCAGTGGATGAAGCGCACTGCATATCGCAATGGGGGCATGATTTCAGGCCGAATTATTTAAAAATTGCTGAGATCAGAGACGTTCTGGATGGTGTGCCGGTACTGGCGCTGACCGCCACGGCCACGACAGATGTTCAGGCGGACATAGTAAAGCAGCTGGCATTGGACAAAGTAGCGCTATTCCGGCAGAGCTTTGCAAGAAATAACATCTTTTATGATATAAGGTATAGCGAGAACAAGAATGGCGATACCCTGAAGCATTCGGGCAAGGGCTGTGGTATTGTCTACTGCCGCAGTCGCAAACAGACAGAGGCTGTGAGCAAATACCTGTTCCAGGCGGGTATTGGCACAATAGCCTATCATGCCGGAATGCCCAAAGAAAAAAGGGATGAGGCACAGGAAAAATGGATGAGCAACGCCGTTCCTGTTATCGTAGCTACAACTGCGTTCGGCATGGGAATAGACAAGCCCGATGTAAGGACGGTGCTGCATTATGACGCGCCGGAACATCCCGAGGCCTACTACCAGGAAGCAGGGCGGGCCGGCCGGGATGGGCAGCCATCGGTGGCATTGGGACTCTACAACAGCTCGGATATCAAACGGCTGGCAGATAGTGTGGCGCTGCAATATCCGCCGGAGGCATACCTGAGGCAGGTGTACCAGGCTGTGGTAGAATACCTTCAGGTACCTATTGGCGCGCAGCCCGACCGGTACTATCATTTCGATGTTTTTGACCTTTGTCAGAAATTTTCTTTGCAGGTAAACAGCGCTATTTATGCATTAAAACTGCTGGAACAGGAAGGGCTCTGGACAATAAGCGAAGCAGTTTATAGCCCGGCGACAGTACAGTTTGTAACACCAAGGCATGTTCTGGATAATATAGGGGATACCTACCCGGAACTGGGTTATGTGATCATTGGTTTGCTGAGGATGTATGGTTCTGTATTCCAATTTCCGACACATGTACGGGAAACGGCTATTGCCCGGCAGCTGAAGATGCAAAAAGAAGAGATCGAACAGGTATTGGAGCGATTGCATAAAATGGAAATAATCGAGTACAATAAGCCGGGAAGCGGGCCTCAGTTATTCTTTCACCACTACCGTGTAGACAGCCGGTATCTGACACTAGACCTGAAACGGATAGAAATATTGCGCAAACGCCATGAAGTGCGCACCGAAGCCATGATACGGTTCTTAGAGAACAGAACAATATGCAGGGAAAAAATGCTGCTTACCTATTTTGGTGAGGAGGTGAAAAAAGATTGCGGCCATTGCGATGTGTGCCGGGACAGGCAACCACAGAACATTAAACATAAAGAACTGCGAAAAGAGTTAACGGAAAAGATAACAGCAGCCGGCAGCATGCGCATGGAGGAATTGGCAGCCGCCTACCCCACCACAGCCAAAGAACAGGTAATAGCCGGTATCAGGGCTATGCTGGACGATGGTATCATTGCCATGGAAAATGGCATTATCACAGCAAGGTGACTTTAATGGAGACTACGCCATATACAGGCTCCGTGCAACCTCAGTAGAGCGCACAACCTTATGTATCTTTTCATCCAGTTTCGCCACGTATTCTTCCATGATCACAAGGGTTTCTTTTGGCGAGGCGTAGTTTTCCTCCTTAATCATGTTCATAAGGCCAATGAGCGTAGCAAGTGGCCCCCTGAATTCATGCGACTGTATGAAGGCGATATCCTTCAGTGCTTTGTTCTGCATTTCTACCTGGTGCATTTTTTCGTTCAGTAGTTTGTAAGTAAGTTCCAATTCCATAAGGTGAATAGCCTGCTTTGCCAATATATCGAGCAACTGCTTCTTGTCATCTGTCACTTCCTTTTTCCTGTTGTCCATCACACACAGCGTGCCTATGTTATGGCCCTCATAGGTAGATAATGGTGCTCCTGCATAAAACCGGATATTGGGTGCGTTTGCGACCAAAGGGTTGCTGGCAAACCGCTCATCCTCAAAAGCATCGCTAACCACCATAACATCATATTCCTTTATCGCTTCGGTGCAAAAAGAGCCAACACGGGGCATTTTCATCACCTCAAACCCACGGTTTACCTTAAACCATTGGTCTTGCTCATCTATGAGCGTGATAAATGCCACGGGAGTTTCATAAATATCGGTGGCTAACCTCAGGATGCCTTCAAGATTCTTATTGAGGTTAAATTCAAATTGCTGGAAGCGCTTTACAGAATTTAACCGTTGAGCTTCTGAGTACGAAATACCTTTCATATTTTATCGGTTTATTATGTTAATAAGTGTGTTTAAAATGAAAAAAACGAAGTTTTTATACCGTTCCATATAATATACGGTAAACATTCCGTTATGGTTTTTTACTTTTGAACCTCATGTCAGAAAAAATACGATTTTCAATTGTTGGGTATGGGAACATCGGTAAACGCCATGCCGAACACATATTGCAAAACCCACATACTGAGCTTGTCGCAATTTGTGATATTGATGCAGCAGTTAAGCAGAGAATACCCGGAGGCATACCGTTTTACAACCGGCTTGAAGACATGCTGGACAAAACAAATGCAGATGTGCTGTGTGTATGCACCCCAAATTACCTGCATGAGCCCCACACTATAACGGGCCTGAACGCCGGCCTGCATACTGTTGTGGAAAAACCAATGGCAATAAGCGTTGCCTCATGCGAGCGCATGATAGCCGCAGCTGAAGTAACAGGAAAAACAATTTTTGCGGTGAAACAAAACCGCTATAACCCCCCGGTGCAGGAGGTGAAACGCCTGATGATGAATAATGAACTGGGCAATATTTACATGATACAGGTGAATTGTTTCTGGAACAGGGGCGATGCGTATTATGCAGGGAGCGACTGGAGGGGGAAAAAGGATAAAGATGGCGGTTGCCTGTTTACACAATTCAGTCACTTTGTGGATATACTGTATTATCTGAACGGGCCGATAAAGGATGCTGAAGGACGGATATACAATTTTGCGCACCGGCACAACACAGAGGTTGAGGATACCGGCAGCTTTGTGCTGAATGCAGAGAACGGCGCAATAATCAATTTCAATTTTACCACCTGCGCTTATGAGCGCAATATGGAAGGCTCAATAACAATATTTGCGGAAAAGGGCACCTTAAAGATAGGCGGGCAATACCTGAACACTATTGAATACCAGAAACTGGCCGGGGGCGCTTTGCCCAATATCAATATTACGGCAAAGGCAAATGACTATGGCCTTTACCAGGGCTCAATGAGCAATCATGATAAAGTGATACAGAACGTGGTTGACTTTTTGCATTTCGGGAAGCCGGTAATGACCAGCGCCCGCGAAGGAAAAGATGTGGTGAGCATTATCGAACAGATGTATAAAGGTGCTTCTCTAATAAAAAAATAGCGCCACAGTTACGGCGCTACTCCTGATTAAATATGCCCCAGAAAAACTAACGGCAACCACCGCGTCCATGATGGCGGTGACGACCAGCATTATGGTCATAACAGCCACGCGACCTGACAGGCCCACAAGCCCGGTAGCGATTGCCTGAATAGCCCGCAACAACTACAGGTACCGGCACAGGTGGCACCAGCAAACGTGGTACCGGTGGGGCGTAGACCCTGATAGCTACATGTGGCCTGTGGCCATGCCTGTGGCCTCTCCATGGGCCGGCCTCGGCTGAAATGCTCATTCCCAATGCTAACACTATCGTAACGGCTGCGACAATCATCATTCGTAGTTTCATAATGTCTTTATTTTTGGTTTAAATAATAGATGCTATATCCGGCCTGAAGTTTAATGTGGTTAGCATAAAAACATTTTTCAAACGTTTCTTTAACATATTGCCCGAAAACGAAAAAAGGCTGCCAGATGGCAACCTTTTTTCGTTTATTTGGAAAAAAATGGATTCAGCATACGCTTTTAACACGCAACCGACTACTACCAGCGGCGGTGATGATGGCTGTAGCGCTTGTGCCTTGTGCCTTCGCGGTTATCACAGCAATCATGGTGATGTTTGTTATAATGGTGCCTATGGTGCTTGCTATAGCCACGGCAGTGGGTATCGTATGTGCAATGTGAATCGGAGCAGTCTTTTTTAGCATCAGAAGAGCAGCAGTGTCCCCTATTGCATTTGTGCCGGTGCCCACGATGGGCGCTCGCGTCAAACGAAGTACCTACTGATAGCAGAAAGATCATCAATGCTGCGAAAAATAATTTCATTTTCATAAACGTTAGTTTTAGTTAATTATGCAAATGTGGCTACACTCATGACATGTAACCAGTGATAAAAATAAGAAATTTACTACACAATATGGTACCATTTTACCGCTCCTTTTCTATTATTATAATTTATCAAGATTAAGCGCTTCATTGATAATGTTGCTTATCCTCGTCTCTGCAACCATTATTTCCGAAAGTACATTAGCCTTGGCCACCAGTTCTTTGCACAAAACAATACCTTTTTCAAGCAACGCCTGTTTTTCCTTTTTAGATATTGAACTTAAACAGGTTATGGGGTATATTTTCTGTTTGTCAACTAATTCCTTGAGGCTACCCGAATGTGGATAATCCCAACTCAGCAGCGCCAGGCCGATACAGGAACTATATTTTATGGCATCGGAAGTAAATTTGGTATTTGTGACCACCCACCCTTTGTATTCTTTATCCCGCCTGCCGCTGCCGGCTTTTATGTCGTTATACCTTGAGTTTACATACAAGGGTATTTTAACATCGCAAGGAATAGTTTTACTATTATGGTATTTACATTCGATTATGCAGATCGTTTGTTCATCTTCCGCCACTATATCAACCTCATGACTTACGCATTGCCCGGCGATGATCTGGTTGATCTTGACCGAATAACCCATATTTTTGAGCAAATGGCCGATGAACTTCTCAAATGGGAAACCAGTCGGACCGAGGTCCATTATGGCTTTCTTCAGTGTATATTTTGAAGCTACCGGCTTATTTTTCTTCTTAAGCAACCCATAGGCAAGGCGGTATATCTCCCTGGTTGTGCTTCCTTCATGTACCACGCTAGTCACCTGTGCAGTAATATCCTTTATGATGTCTTCATTGGCCCCGGAACGGCGTAATGACCGCTGCAATTTCTCAACAGAGAACGGGACAACATCACCCGTAGACTTAATGATATGAATCTGTTTTTGCATAGGCGGCAATAGCAGGAGTAAATTTAAGCATTAACCGGTAGCTGTCATCTGATCCTGATCATATTCGCCGAAATAATAAAGGCTACCCAAGGGCAGCCTTTACTTGCGATAGCAGGATTTTTAGTATCCACCACCACGATAATAGTATTTATCGTTATCCCAACGGTCATACTGCCTGTTATAGCGCTTATACCGGTTGTGGTAGTAGCGATCATGATAATATTTATCGGCCTGGTATTTATGACGGTAATAGCGACGGGGATGATAGCGATATTCATAGCTACATTGGTAGCTACATTCATATTCATGATCACAATGGTGACGACAAGTACTGTCCGGCGCGTAAACAGTGTAATTGCGACGAGAGCCGTGACCTCTCCACCTTTCCTGCGCATCAGATGCAGTACTTACCCCGAGCAGAAGCAACATGCCTAACACTACGAATGCGGTCAGATTCAATCTCATAAAGTATTATTTTTTGCGTTGTAGAATAATGATATTGTAATTTGCACCCAAAGTAGATAAAATAAATAAAATAACAAAACTATTACTTAAGTAATGTTTTGTTTGATTAAATAAGAACGCTTCATGGATACAATCACGCATATTGTTCTTGGAGCCTGTATAGGTGAAGCTATTGCCGGGAAACAACTAGGCAAAAAAGCCCTGTTCATAGGCGCTATTGCACAGAGTCTGCCCGACATTGACTTTGTCACCTCTTTCTGGATGGGCACTGCTGAAAACCTGCTTGCCCACCGGGGATTTACCCATTCTTTTCTTTTCTTAATAATCATAACACCATTGCTGGCATGGCTGTCCCGTAAAATATTCAGGAATTCGGGTATGACTATGAAGCATTGGGTGTTGCTGTGGGGTTTCGAGATATTCATCCATATATTCATAGATGCGTTCAACGCTTACGGCACCGGTTGGTTTGAGCCATTCAGCCACTATCGGGTTTCTTTCAATACCATGTTTGTGGCAGACCCATTATTCACCATCTGGCCTGCTATAGGGTTCGCGGTATTACTGATACTGCACAGAAACAGCGGCAAACGAAAAAGCTGGACAAATATGGCACTTATACTTTGCACGGCATATCTTTTATTGGGCATAGTATTCAAGCTGGCAGTAGAGAGTAAGGTAAACAGGGAATTGGCGGATAAACGGATAGTGTCCGGCAGGCATTTTACCACCCCTACCCCGCTTAACAACCTGCTGTGGTATATTGTGGCCGAGAGTGATTCGGGATACTCTATCGGCTATTGGTCGGTGCTGGATAAGCCAGGCAGTATAGACTTTCATTTTGCTTACCGCAATGATTCCCTGCTGAGGGAAGCTTCTGATAAGCACACACTCGACTACCTACTGCGTTTTTCAGAGGGGTATTACATAGTTCAGAAGTGGCATGATACACTGGTGTTCAATGATCTTCGTTTTGGCGAAATACTAGGTTGGGCTGAGAAAGAACCAAAATTTGTGTTCTATTATTTTCCCGAATACCCGGGCGGGAATGATCTCATTGTTCAGAGGGGACGATTTGCCGGATGGGATAAAAAAAGCATTATAGCCTTTGCCCACAGAATAGGCGGGAATACTAATCCTGCTGTTTCCGCTGAATGAAATAAAAGGTGAAAAGGAAGAATATCAGGTGTATAAGCCTGTAGGACAGGAAAAAGAAAAAACGCTCTGCCAGGCTGCTCGAAGTCCAGAACTTCTCCTTGTCTATCTTACGGCAGTCGTTCTCTATTATGGTCAGGAGTCTTTCATGAAGGTCTGCGGCAAGAGAACTGCTGATAATATCCACGTTCAGTTCCACGCTGGCAAAAGCGCTGATATTGTTCACATTGTACGATCCGGCGGTAATGTATTTGTCATCGCATAGAGCGATTTTCCCGTGGAGTATGTTCTGCTCATATTCGTAAACTTCAATATTATGGCGAAAAAGGTAGCGATATAAATAGCGTTCAGCGTACTTGGCCAAAGGCACATCAGCGGAGCCGGCGAGTATCAATTTCACTTTTACCCCCCTGTGCGAAGCCTTGGCAATGCGCCTGAGCAACCGTTGCGGCGGCCAGAAATAGCTGGTCATGAGTATGACCTCAGTAGTAGCATTCCTGAAGAGTTCGCGATAGCTGTTTGTTATCTCCGTTCTTTCAAAAACCCAGTCGTTTACCCTTACCCTCACCGGGCATTCCTCCTTTGGTAAAGCTATTGGGGCAGGAGGGGCTATTGCAAGGCATTTTTTTCTGAAAGCAGACTTGTCCCAGGTCTTGATGCATACTTCGTCTATTTTTTGTGCTATCTCCCCTTCCATATGTACTGCCCAATCAAGCCAGCCATGCATATCTCCGATATCATTATACCGGTTACTGATATTTATGCCCGCTATCATACATACAGCTGCATCAGCAACAACAACTTTGTGGTGTAGCCGCCTGCCGAAATAAAAATATTCGCTTTTGATGAGCGGCATGAAGAAACTGAAATGAACACCGGCGGCCCTGAGGTTGGCAATAAATTGCGGCGAAAGGTGCTGTGATGCATATCCGTCAAGCAATACGTACACAAGTACGTTACGCCGTGCAGCTCTTATCAGCGCATCTGCTATCCTTTGACCTGTTTCATCTTCGTCATAGATATAAGTTTGTAGGTGCAGGGAGTATTTTGCATTATCAGCTATCTCCTCTATGCGCCTGAAGTACTCCGCCCCGCCGCGTATTATCTTGACACGGTTGTATGTGGTGTAATTATTGTTCTTTTTCCTAAAGGCCATTTTCGCAGATCCGTTGCAAAGTTATTGTAGCTGCGGCACTCAGGGTACTTTATATTTGCTTTTCCACAAAATACATACTTAACGCCCCTTTGTTCTTTGCTTCTATCTCCCCCCTGTAGCTGCATTCAAATCGGTCTTTTATCAGTTCATAGGTCACCTGCGAGATGTTTATCTTACCCGTTTCACTACTTTGTTCCATACGTGCGGCAGTATTGACGGTATCGCCCCATATATCGTAGGCGAATTTCTTCACCCCTACTATACCGGCGACCACGCTGCCGCTATGGATACCTATTCTTATATCAAATGTTTTAGGCCCTAGTTCCTTTTTTCGGTTTGTCATGAAATCTCTGATACTCAAGGCAGCCTTAACAACTTTAACGGCATGTTCCGGATCCGCTGCAGGCAGGCCGCATACTGCGAGATATGCATCTCCGATAGTTTTTATCTTTTCAATATTGTAACCCGAAATAATATCATCAAACGCTTTAAAACAGGTATCCAGTTCACTCACCAGTTCTCTTGGTGTCATCTTCTCTCCTGCATGTGTAAAATCTACAAAATCCGTAAACAGAACAGTAACATGATCAAAGAACTTGGCCTCTGACGAGCCTCTTTCTTTCAATTCTTCAGCAATTTCTTCCGGCAGGATGTTCAGCAACAGATCGTCCGATTTCTTTTTTTCCTTCTTCAGTTCTTCATGTTGCTTCTCGATCTCCTGCTTCTGGGCTATAACCTCTTCGGTGCGCAGTGTTACTTCTTTTTCCAGTTCTTCCTTCCTGTTTTCCAGCATTACCTTTTTTTCACGCTCCTGTTCCAGCGTTTTTTCAGAGAGCAACTTCACCTGGTTCAGTTGATTTTTCAAGTCTTTATTGATAACTGCAAAATTCCAGGCAAGATATACCGACATAGAAACAGGCATGCTTAAGATTGCCATTACAGCAAATAATTCAAATAGCTTCCCTCCCATAGTACTATCATCAAAATTCACATCACCAAATACTAAGGCTATAAACAGAATAGACAGGAAAAAAAATCCCAAAAAAAGGATTCCCATCCCGATGATACGCGCTCCTTTTACTTTTTTTATTATGGCACGAATAGTCAATGTCACTGATTCAAGCATTACAACACCAATAAGGACCAAAAGGGTTAATCCCAAATCAACATTTAATACGTACAATACAGGGGTTATTGCGCAGAGCAAAGCAACAATTCTGAACCTCAGCTTTTTCTCACTGAATAATTCATTATTGAACCCGCTAAGTGAAAAGCAACATACTGACGTGAGAACTACCGCAATTGGGCTATACCATAGCTCTGCCGGCATGGTACTCGTATACCTGGACAGGAAAGCAACCAGAAACAACAGACCGAATGAAAAACAAAATGTGCTGAAATATAGATTAGATTTTATTTCCTTGTTGTAGAGGTAAAGAAACAAGTGGAGCATAGACAGGGCAAGGAAAATGCCAAAAAGAAAAATCAAAACAGTAGTAAAAGCTATGGCCTGCCACCATTCGGACATGATAAAATGATTGGCCGTGCCCAGTGACATCTTGAACCCAGCCATACTCTTTTTAAACATTTTCTCATTCCTTTCAGCCTGATAATTAGCATATCGAACGGCTAATACATGCTCTCCGACATTTTTTATCACGAATGTAAAAGGCATCCACTGGGGATCGGAATGAATCGTACCATCTTTACCTCCAAATATGCCTGTTGAATCTATTTTTTCGCCATCAAAATATACCTCAGACGCCCCATAATGGGTCATTTTTAATGCAAGTGGCATATTAATAATACTGCTATCTACGCGAATATGCAATCTAAACCAACCGATACTATTGAACCTCTCTGCTTCATTTTTCGCATCGTTCTTACGGTATAGTTTAGTGGATGCTATCTTCCAGGCAGAATCATTATAGTCGTTAGTGGCCCAGGTGGCAGAATCACCCACATGAAACCGCCAATGATTTTTCAAATCGCAATCAAGGCTATCCTTTGTAAGATAGACAACATGTTGCTCCCTTTGCTGACTTGCTGAAAAAAGCGGCAGTAGGAACAGGCAGAATGTAATTATCTGTTTCATCTATAAGTGTAGCGGACACAATATAAGTCAAAATAAAATGGATTTTTTAAATGGTAAAGGTCAATTATTCACAGGTTTTTTTATACTTTTGCAGTCCAAAAAATGGCGAGGTAGCTCAGGTGGTTAGAGCACAGGATTCATAACCCTGAGGTCGGGAGTTCAAGTCTCCTCCTCGCTACTCAGTAAAACAGGCACTTGATAGTGCCTGTTTTAGTTTTTTGTTTTTCAGTTCCTATGCTGTAAAAACAACTGACTACATAACGTACGTGCCGCCCATTCCCGCCGGGAGTACCCGTAATTATTTACAGAAAAGACCTAGCCCCTATTGCAAAAAAGACATGATTTTAGAAATTGTGTAAATTCAATGTTTTATTTTATATTTACTGGATACAATTTAAATTGTTTATGGTTAAAATTTTCATTTCATACGCCCATGAGGATAAGGAATTCAAAGACGAACTGGAGAAGCATTTTTCGGTGATGCGGAGAAATGGGGAAATTGAACCATGGAACGATAAAATGATCATGCCGGGAGAGTTGTGGGATGAAACTATCAATATGTCCCTTGATAACGCCCAACTATTGATTTTCCTGATAAGCCCTGATTTCCTATCTTCTGAGTATTGCTATAATATAGAAACCTCAAAAGCATTTAAACGTCACAATGAGAAAAGCGCAAAGATTGTCCCTATCATATTAAGGTACTGCGACTGGATGAGTACCCCTTTCGCTAAATTTCAGGTATTGCCAAACCTCGGTAAACCTGTAAAAGATTTTGCAGACCGCGACAAGGCTTTTCTTGAGGTGCTTGAGGGAATAAAAAAATCGATACGCGCTTTAAATGATTTGGAAAAGGGTCGGAATAGCCTATCTGACCCAAGAGATACAGCACGTTCTGATGAAGTACCACAACAGTTCGTTTCCTATGAAAAAACAGATACACCCGCACCTTATTCCGGTTCCATACCTCCAGTAAACGCCTCTGAAAAACCGGTATTGTCGCGGAAAATGATTATAGGTGGTATTTGCGCGGTTGCTCTGGCTATCATTTTATTCTTCACCTTGTCCGGCAATAGCAAACAGGAAGACGAAACAGAACAGGAAGATCCGGCAATTAATGAGGAAGTACATATTATCCCGTCGGAAGGACAGCCTGAATTTATCGTAGATGCTATTAATAGCCCGGCCACAGAAGACAATGAGACCATGAGAGGCCTGGGCGACGCATTTAATCAAAAAAATTATGATAGTGCTGCTTATTATTATCTGAAATACGTTAATTTCTTAGATGAGACCCAGCAATATTTTCTTGCGGATGCATTTACAAAAGGGGGAGAAAGATTTAAAAAAGATTCAATAGAGGCATTTTACTGGTATACCCGGTCAGCCGAAAATGGGGATAAAGATGCCATGACCATTGTTGCAGGTGCCTATCTTGACGGGGCCGAAGAATATGCTGTAGCAGAAGATCACGCAAAAGCCCTGGCCTGGTACCGTGAAGCCGCCGGCAAAGGTGATAATACGGCTATGGATGCCATTGCCGATATGTTTCAGAACGCGGAAGGTGTAGCGTTTGACGTTGACTCGGTCAAAGAATGGAGGCGAAAAAGCAAAGAGACAGAAAAATTAAATGAGGGGCAATAGCTAAAGCCCGCACGTTATATTAAATGCACCTGTAGCATGCAGGTAATTCCCCTTTTCATTGCATTTGTCTTTAGCCTTGCCTTTCGTATCATTGAAGGTACTGGTCAGTGTGGCAAACTGCCCGGTCTTAGCATCCTGGTAAGTGCAGGTGCAGGTATGGTCTTTTTTGCACGATATAAGAGCCGCAGATACTATACAGGCAGCTATAAAAAGGTTGGTCATTTTTCTCATTAAATACCCGGTTTTACGGTAAAGATACCCATGTACATCCGTATATCCAACACTCTTTTTCATGCACGGGCAATAAAAAAGGGCTGCCAAAGCAGCCCAAATAACTCACCACACAATCCACACGTTATTTTACGCGTACCGGCAGCAGCGCGTACTTCTTCCTGAATGTAGCAAACACCTGTAAAAAGTATTCCCTCTTTTTCAAAAACACACTGATCAGCAATAATGTTATCATTTCTTGGTTATTTGAGATGCAAAATTATCTCCTACCTCAAGTTCCTACAAATAAACGAGGTGTATGGGCATAATGCTGGGGTGAATGTTACCGGCATAAAAAAGGCTGCCTGAGGCAGCCAAATATCTTTTGCTTGGTCATTTATCACATAGCTCTGATTATCAATTGCTCCACCAAATAAACAATAGCTACAATGATGTAAGTGTTAATGATTACCCCAAGGGCGCGGTCAAATACATAACGGGGTCGTTGCGACATTAGTTTAAGCATAGGTGTTTTTAGTTTTTGTGTACGTAAAAATAAAAGCAGAGTAATAAAAGTACAAATAATTGAAGTAAATGACTTGATTGTTGGGGTAAACGATGCCAGATTTTACAATTCCATGAATGACATATACCCATTATTCGTTAACTTCGTAAATACATAAATAGCGTGTCATTGAAAAAGTTATTGTTCTGCCTATCTGCCATTACCTTATGCTTGCCTGCTGCTTATGCCCAGCGCCAATGCGGCTTTGAGTATACAAAAAAGGCCCTTGTAGCCAAAGACCGTGCATGGGGCGAAAGGTATGAGGCGCACAGGGCATCTCTGCAGTCAATAGCCGATAGATATAAGCTGCAGCATACTAATGTGGCCCGCAAGACCACAGCCGCTGCCTCCCCGATACCTGTTATCTTTCATTTCATGCTCACCGAGGCACAACTTACCGAAATTGGTGGCACGGCGGGCATTCAGCAGCGTATAGACTCCCAGATAGCTGTATTGAACCGCGACTTTAACCGCCTCAATCCCGATTCTGTGCTCATACCTTCAGGCTGGAAGCCGCTTTATGGCTCCAGCGGTATACATTTTGGGCTTTCGCATACCGATCCATGGGGCTATGGCACTCCGGGCTACACCCTGAAAATCCTACCTGCTACACCCGGTGGCTTTAATGGTGCCGGTTCCAATTACAGCAGCGCAAAACACGAAGCTACAGGTGGCACCGACCGCTGGGATGAGACCAAATACCTGAATATATGGGTCACCAATTTTGCAGATTATCCCGGCCTGCTGGGCCTCACTACTTATAGGTCTATTACCGGTGCCGGTGGGTTCCCGATTGATGAGATGGGGATTTGTATGAATTACCGGGCGGTAGGCAAACGGGTCTCCCCTACCGATTTATATATGCCTACGGGCTTTGGTTCGAACTATTATGACAAAGGCCGGACACTGACCCATGAAATGGGCCACTTCTTCGAAATATGGCATACCTGGGGCGATGACGGCCCCCGCTGCCCGTGGCAAACCAGCGGCAGCGATGACGGACTTGCAGACACCCCACCCGAAAAGGATAAGAAATATGGTGCTAATGCCTACGATGTAGTTAACGGCACCTACCGTGATAGCTGCCATAAAGATACTTTTGGGGCTGAGGTGCAGCCCTATGGTGTTGCATCGCTCAATTTTATGAACTATACTGACGATGTTGCGATGCATATGTTCACCCACGACCAGGCCGCAGTAATGGCTTTCCAGGTATCAGATTCAGGCGAGAGTTATTCACTTACCCAGCACCCCGAACTGCTGCTTTGGTCTTCACGGACCGTGGTAAAAGACGTGCCGGCCAGCAATAGCCTCTCTGTATTTCCGAACCCCACCAGTGGCGTTGTCTATATCACATTCGACAATAGTGCGGATGTGTTAAAGGAAATTGTGATTTTAAATATTGTAGGGCAGCAGTTAAAGGCATTCCGGGTAGACGGACAAGGCACCGGGCACCATATTGCAGACCTGACGGGTATCAGTAAGGGTATTTACTTCGTTAGGTGTAACTTTGCATCCGGGAGCATAACCCGGAAAATACTGTTACAATGATGAAGCCATTGAGCCTTTCAGCAGCATTAAGATTAGCCAATACGGATAAAGACCTGCTTACTATAGCAGAAAAAGTACAGAATAAGGAACGCATCTCCGAAGCTGAAGGTATGCTCCTTTTCGAAAAAGGAGAACTGGGATTTGTAGGGGCACTTGCAAATCATATTGCCCGGGAGCTACATAATAACAAGGTTTATTTCAACCGCAACTTTCATATAGAGCCTACAAATGTCTGCGTGTTCACCTGCAACTTCTGTTCTTATTCGCGGCTGTATAAGCACAAGGACGATGGCTGGGAACTGAGCATGGAGCAGATGCTGGACATGGTGCGAAAGTATGACGGGCAGCCCGTGACAGAGGTGCATATAGTGGGTGGCGTGCACCCGAAAATGAACCTTGAATTTTTTTGCGAGCTGCTGAGTAAAATAAAGGCCCACCGGCCCGACCTGCATATAAAGGGGTTCACCGCGGTGGAGCTGGACTATATGATACGCAAGGCCAAACTATCTATAGAGGAGGGCATGCAGAAGCTGAAGGATGCGGGGCTGCAATCGTTGCCGGGTGGTGGCGCGGAGATATTCCATGCCGATGTGCGGAAGGAAATATGCCCGGACAAGGTTGATGCCGACGGATGGCTTTCGATACATGAGACCGCGCACAGGCTGGGAATGCATTCAAATGCCACGATGCTCTATGGCCACATTGAAAATTACAGCCACCGCATAGACCATATGAGCCGCCTGCGCCAGCTGCAGGACAAGACAGCTGGGTTCAATTGTTTCATACCGCTCAAATTCAGGAACAAGGACAATGATATGTCGCATTTACCTGAACTGACGCTGATAGAAGATATGCGGCTGTATGCCATATCCCGCATCTTCATGGACAACTTCAGAAACCTGAAGGCTTACTGGCCTATGCTGGGCAGGCAGACAGCGCAGCTTTCGCTATCATTTGGTGTGAACGACCTGGACGGCACCATAGACGACAGTACCAAAATATACTCCATGGCCGGCTCTGAAGAGCAGCACCCATCGCTGAGCACGGAAGACCTGTGCGGGCTGATAGAGGCTACCGGCCATATACCTGTGGAGCGGGATACGCTGTATAATGAGCTGAAGGTGTATGCAACTGAAGCCGTGGGTTAGATGGGCTTATTCTGTTGTTCATAATTTCGACTTCAGTTCCCTGATTGTGTCCTCATCTACGCTTCAAGCCATGCTTCGAGAGACATCGGCGGGGACAGTCGCCCGGGTACGGAGAACATACATGTTAGGAACAACAGCGCTTACGCAGAATTGTCTGATTCTTTGCTCTCTTCCCTATACCAAAGATGAAATAGGTCAATTGTGTTTTGGTAACGGTGTTCGCTATTGTTAGCCATTATAAGCGGTAGATACCTCTTAACTAAAAGACAAAATTGAGATGCTATTTGTGAAAATCCTGTTGTACGATCTGCTATATTCTCTATGAAAAATGCAGAGAAATTTTCAATTTTGACAAACAAGTCACGTAGTTTTTCTTCATTAACCAAATTATACTGTCTATTTTTCTCAGCTTCATCTATATTCTCATTTTCGTAACTTACTACAAGACCATCCTTAGTTTTTTTTACAACTACTTTATCGAATATAGCTATTTTATGGCGTTTAAGCTCATCAATAATTTGTTGGTTATCCTTAATAATTTCATCTCGGAAATTTGAGATTTTTTCTAATGCAAGTTTCTTAGCCTCCTTCTCGATGGTAAGAATTTGATCTTCGTCAGTATTTTTTTTATTTCTGTAAAACAAAAAATAAGTAGCCAATAGACTTAATACTGTTGCCACGGAACCGATGGGTCCAAGATAGTTAGATTGTAACTGTAGCATATATAAGCGAACCATTTTTTTAAATTTAGAAAAAAAATCATTAACCGAGAAATAACAAAAAACCTTAATAGGGTGCATTTAAAATGATTATTTTTGAGATACTTTAAGGGTGCAATTTTATGTTTGGCGAAAATCAAGTTGGTTATAGCAAAAGTAGGAAAGCATCAAAGATGTTTAACTTCCCCAAGGAAAGTGTATCATGTGCTGTAAGCAAATCAATATTGAATAGCCCCGATTTTAACAGAAAGAAAATTAAACGTTACAACATTGCTAATTTTTTCATAACTATTTGCGCACTTGGTACGATAGGTCTTTATGCCACTGATACTGGTATTTTTAGTGCAATTAAAACAATGCTAAATCGATCAAAGCAAACTAGCAAACTTGCTTCAACAGTTAAGACAGCGAAAGATCATCCAACACCAGACACCAGAGTAGAAAAAAAAGTTGTCGAAAAAGAAAAAGTGGTAAAAAATGATTCAACTGTAAGACCTTGGACCGAAGAAGACAGTGAAAAATACTTGGCATCAGCTGCTGCTATTCTTGACAAAGGGCCGCTCGACTATGAAGAATTCAAAAATGCGCTGGCAATTTACCTGAAAATCAGGAAGCATGATCGCAAAGCAGCACATGTAGGATATTTGCGATTTATGGATTGTGCAAGGTTGGCAAAACCAATGGGCGGGGATTTGTATGACTTTTTGTTAGAATCTGCAAGGAAGATAGAAGCCAGCCAAGAAGTGCTGCAACTGATTGATGAAGCTAAAAAAAACAAGGAAGGAAATGAAGATAAAGATTAGGAGAATAACGGTTGTCATGATTTTATTCATGCCTATTTACAGTGTTGGGTTTGCTCAAAAGAACGACAATAGTAAGACGGCTCTTAGCCAATGGGTCAGAAGTATGTCGAATTATTTCGACAAGTTTGATTTCGAACATCTTGATTCTGTTTTCAAAATCTACAATAATCCTTTAAAACGTAATTATACAACAGAATCGGATATTAACGCAAAAAACATGATTACAAAATATAAGAAGCGTGAATTGTATGATCCTTATGACACCAGTGTTCACAATAATAAGGTAATTGGAAGAAAAGACGGTGATTATTATACCATTGATCAAAACTACGACATAGTAAAAAGATTTCCTAAAAAAGTCAAAATTCGCGTTGCAACTAATACGTCCGCCGATATATTCATAAATGGCAATTGCGTAAAATCTAATGACACCCTATATTTATCTGAATCGATTAGCCGTAGTAGTTTAAAGTTTGAAGCAAGCGCAAAGGCAATAGGATATAAACCTGGCTACCAACAGTTCATGACAGAACCATTTCAGGATGAAGAAGACAGCGGTTTCTTGACTGTCTCTTTAACCCTAATACCCGAAAAATTTCCATGGTATGTTGATTCCGCAGAAAAAATAATCAACGAACGATATAAAGATTATATATCGCTATCTCGGCATAGAGGTTATGAGGTGCGCATGAATGTAGATGTGCGTCATAACGGAGAATATTTTCGAGAATGTAGTACGAAAGTTATTTCACCTGGGCGTCCAGGCATGAATGATTATTCTATCATTACTTTCGATGGTTGTATTGATTATGATGTGCTAACAAAAAAAGAGGTGTTGCACGGCGTGACTGGAGCTAGTTCTATCCCTGTACCACCTAATTACTTTTTTGACAATGCAGGGAATGCATCTAATTATACTCTGTTACGATAACCACGCTTGGTTCATTCACTAAGTGTTACCCGACTGATGTCTTCCCGACGCGTAAGTTATGGTCGTGGACTGGGGCGGGGTTGCCTAGTAGCAGGTAACCAAGATTCCCGCATATGCTATAATAGATGCTATGGCTCACAAACTGCGAAAAAACCACGCTCCATACAAAAGTGACCTACACCGTTTTTCGCCGTTGTTGGTCTTATTTTCTGACCAACAACGCATCAGGGAACTGACGTTGAAATAACAAACCAAATGAGGAAATGCCCTTGCAAAAATACATGTTCAAAAAACACTCCTCAAAAACCGCTATAACCCTTGCCCCGCCTGCACATTAAAAACCATGACGGTACAGTAACTGTACCGTCATGGTACACCAACTGTACCATCATGCCATAAAAATTTTGTCCGCACTACCCCATTCCCGAACTTTACCACATACCCAAAAAGTTATCGGGTAAGTTCTTTGACCTACTGCTTTGTGAACTCCGTGCTATCTTCGGCATTCGCATCCCTGCGCCCCATCCTGAGCATGCCGAAGGGCCTGAGCTTGCCGAAGGGATGGTTTATCTTTTTCCACTCCGCCACTATTCAAAACAAAAAAATGGGAAGCAAATGAGCTGAGAATGCGCAAAAATGCGCAAAGAATGCGCAAACGAAAAAACGCGGAACAACTGATTGTTAGCCACTTGTGTATCCCAACTTCTCCCCCCCAAAAAAAATGCGCAGAAAACACGCACCCTCTTATCTGCCGCAGGCATGACGACTCACGACTACTATACCTTTTTGGGTATAATTATACCTTTTGGTGGTATAATTATACTTTTTAGGGTATAAATATACCCGTGTATACCTGAAAAAAAACGCATAACCAAAGCCCATAGCGTATTACACCCGAATTTAAAAATAAATATACATCAAAAATGGCACATCCCGGAAATTATACCCTGGTTCGGTTCAACACTTTCAGATTTCGGGGCCTTTGTTGGTGTAATGAAGCACCACTATATAGCTAGACCTGACTTAGTTATGAGACCGTTTTCTCCGGCCTCATCTGCGGGAAGAACAGTACGTCCTGTATGGATACCTGCCCTGTGAGCAGCATGGCGAGGCGCTCTATACCAAAACCAATACCGGCTGTAGGTGGCATACCATATTCCAGCGCGCGAAGGAAGTCGTAATCGATGAACATAGCCTCATCGTCGCCGCGCTCCATCAGCTTTACCTGGTCTTCAAAACGTTCGCGCTGCTCTATGGGGTCGTTCAACTCGCTGTATGCGTTGGCTATTTCCTTGCCGTTCACTATCAGCTCAAAACGTTCCACCAGGCCTTCTTTGCTGCGGTGCTTTTTGGTAAGGGGGCTCATTTCTATCGGGTAGTCTATGATGAAGGTGGGCTGTATATAGTGCTTCTCGCACCTGCCGCCGAATATCTCATCTACCAGCTTTCCTTTGCCCATAGTGGGATCAACATCAATCTTCAGTTGCTTACATACCTCGCGCAGGCCTGCTTCGTCCATGTTGCTGATGTCGTGGCCGGTATGCTCTTTTATGGCATCATATATGCTGATGCGCTTGTATGGCGCTTTAAAGTCCACCTCTACGCCTTCTATGGTTGTTTTTGTGGTGCCGTTTGTGGCTATTGCTGTTTGCTCCAGCATCTGCTCGGTGGTCTCCATCATCCACAGATAGTCTTTGTAGGCCACGTAAAATTCGAGGATGGTAAACTCAGGGTTGTGCGTGCGGTCCATACCCTCGTTACGGAAATCGCGGCTGAACTCATATACCCAATCAAACCCGCCTACTATAAGGCGCTTGAGGTACAGTTCATTGGCTATGCGCAGGTACAAAGGCATATCGAGCGCATTGTGGTGCGTGACGAACGGCCGAGCAGTAGCACCACCGGGTATGCTTTGCAGCACCGGGGTATCTACTTCCAGCGCCCCCCTTTCGTTGAGGAAATTGCGGATGGCATTCTTCATTTTGGTGATACGGGTGAAGGTATCTTTCACCCCGGGATTCACGATGAGGTCGGCATAGCGCTGGCGGTACTTAAACTCCAGGTCGGTAACGGCATCAAACACTTCCCCATCCTTTTCCTTTGTCACCGGCATTGGGTGCAGCGACTTGGAGAGTATTGTGAACCCCTCCACATGAACGGAGGTCTCCCCTGTTTTGGTGATGAACACATATCCCTTTATCCCTACGATATCGCCTATGTCCAGCAGTTTTTTCCAAACCGTGTCGTACATGGATTTATCCTCGCCGGGGCATATCTCATCACGCTTCACATATAGTTGTATCCTGCCGGTGCTATCCTGCAGCACGGCAAAATTAGCCTTGCCCATATCGCGCACACTCATGATACGCCCTGCAAGGGTCACGGCTTTAAATTGTTCTTTATTTTCCTCGTTAAACTCTTCCTTTATTGATTTTGCATAATGGCTCACCTCAAATAATGGGGCCGGGTAAGGGTCTATTCCCATTTCCAGTAACTCAGCCAGTTTCTCGCGGCGTACTACTTCCTGTTCGTTAAGTGTTGCTTGCATAGGCGGCAAAAATAACCATAAACAGCCAACCCCGAAACTGTAAGTTGTAATATTTTGGTGATACGCGGAGTCGATTGCACGTATTTGTTAATAGTTTACACCAAATGCACAATATGTGTATAACATTTCTTCAATAAAGTTTTGTAAGCTATGACATTGGCTATACTTTTATAAAAATTCAGTTATTATGACAGACCTGCTCTTATATTCGCTCCCGGAATTTATGAAAACCGACCTGTTTGTGGCCATCATTATCGGCGCTATAGGTGGGTATATTGCAGAGTTCATAGTGCCTGGCAGGGGCTACGGTTTTTTCACCACGGTTGGCATAGGCATACTTGGTGGCTGGCTGGGGCAGATTTTTTTCTCTTTTATCCATGTGAATACGGATATCCCCTATTTCAATCCCATTCTCCGCTCAATAGCAGGATCGATCATCGTAGTGGCGATATTCAACCTGCTGACGCGCAGCCCCAAAATAAAGGGGAAAGACCGAGACGTATACGACTGGGAAAATGAGTAAAGGCCTGCATATTTTATCAAACAAAGATGGTACAGGATAATTATGAGCGCATGATACAATTGGTGACGGAGTCATTCGATATGCGTAATGACCCCGATCAGATAAGTGTTACGCCGGAGGAGCAGAAGAAACTATTTGCCATCCATCCGTCCACATTGTCAGAGATGACAAATGAAAACGGGCCGATAGTATGGATATTGCTGATACCTACCACTCAAGTGATAATGGAGCGGTTTATTGCCGGAAAAATATCGGAAAAACAATTACTTGAACAGACAAAGGTGGGTGATAAGTATGATGCCATATACCTTTGTTCTGCATCAGTACTAGCTGAATTCCGGCACAAAGGGCATGCGAAAAAAGTAGCGTTGACCGCAATACAGGATATGCAAAAATCTCACCCGGTGAGGTCGCTATACTACTGGCCTTTCAGCGACGAGGGGAAAGCATTGGCCCGGTCGCTGGCAAGGGCCGTTGATCTGCAATTGTTTGAACGCAAGAAGTAATAAGTGTGTTCTGTTAAATATATAAATTTTGCCGGCAATATATTATTCTGTATATTTGCCCCCTAACGCGTGTTTCCAACCTTTTAAAAACAGCTTGTGAACCACACCTTTCCCTCCTGATCATATCGGGAAATGGTACAGGCAGTTACCTGTAGAAAAACAGGATTTTTAGTTAATTTTTAAATTCAAGTAATGACATTTAATGAGTTAAACCTCATAGCGCCTATATTACAGGCACTAGAGACAGAAGGGTATAAACAACCTACCCCGATACAAGAACAGGCCATACCTATAGTACTGAGCCAGAAAGACCTGCTGGGCTGCGCCCAGACAGGCACCGGAAAGACAGCCGCATTCGCTATACCGATATTGCAATTGCTGCATGCCAAACATGCCGAACGTGAACATAAGTACATAAAAGTGCTGATACTGACCCCTACCCGTGAACTGGCCATACAGATAGGCGAAAGTTTTGCGGCCTATGGCCGGAATCTGCGGCTGAAACATGCCGTAATATTCGGAGGTGTGCCACAGGGCGCACAGGTGCAGGCATTGAACAGGGGAATAGACATACTCATCGCCACCCCAGGCCGCATGCTTGACCTGATGAACCAGGGCTATATAAGCCTGAAGGACATAAGCATTTTTGTACTGGACGAGGCCGACCGTATGCTGGACATGGGCTTTATTCATGATGTGAAACGGGTAGTTACCAAATTGCCGCAGAAAAGGCAAACACTTTTCTTTAGCGCAACCATGCCACCGGAGATACAGAAACTGGCTAACACAATACTGGTGAAGCCTGAAATGGTAGCTGTAACACCACCTGCCACTACTGCAGAACTGGTGGACCAATCGGTGTATTTTGTAGATAAAAAGGATAAACGCAATTTGCTGAACCATGTGTTGCAAGACCCGGCAATAGGCAGAGTGCTGGTATTTACCCGAACAAAGCATGGCGCCGACAAAGTGGTGAAAGACCTGCATAAAGTGGGTATATCTGCAGAGGCCATACATGGTAATAAAAGCCAGAATGCACGCCAGCGCGCCCTCACTAATTTTAAGGACGGGCGCATACGCGCACTGATAGCCACAGATATCGCCGCAAGGGGTATAGATGTGGACCTACTGAGCCACGTAATCAACTACGAGATACCGGAAGTGCCGGAAACCTATGTGCACCGTATAGGCCGCACTGGCCGTGCAGGGGCAACCGGTATTGCCCTGTCTTTCTGCGACAATGAAGAAATGCAGGATTGGAGGAACATACTGAAGCTAACGGCACGCACAATAAAAGTAGTGGAAGGACACCCCTACCCTATGGTAATGAGCGGTCAGGTACAGATAAATCCGCCAAAAAATAAAGAGATAGTGCACAGGCCGAATGCAGTGGCAGGCAATACCAACAACCAGCGGCGCAACAACAGCCAAAGGAGGAGGTGGTAAGAAATATTTCCGATAATTCTATAACAAATAGCAGCCGATGGCTGCTATTTGTGTTTTATATACAGTCGGTTTGCCGGCATTTCTTCATTTATCCTACTTTTACAGTGCTATGCAACTGCATGAAGTAATAACACAGGCTGATAAAAGGGCGTTTCTCCAGGTAGCTATTGATATTTACAGAAATGACCCCAACTGGATACGCCCGCTGGATAAGGATATAGAAGAGGTTTTTGACCCCGCCAAGAATAAATTCTTTAAACGGGGGGAATGTAAAAGATGGCTGCTGAAGGATGCAAGCGGCAAGGTGATCGGAAGGATTGCCGCTTTTGTAAACAGGCAGTACAAGGAGGAACAACCCACCGGCGGGATTGGTTTTTTTGAGTGCATTAACGATCAAGTTGCAGCTAATTGTATGTTTGACCATTGCAAACAATGGCTACAGGAACGTGGAATGGAGGCGATGGACGGTCCGATAAACTTCGGCGAGCGCGACAAATGGTGGGGGCTGCAGGTAGATGGCTTCTCTCCCCCGCTCTATTGCATGAACTATAACCCACATTACTACGTTCAGTTGTTCGAGAACTATGGTTTTAAAACGTACTATAACCAGATATGCTTTGGTATGAACGTGCAGGACAAACTGGGTGATAAGTTTTGGGAGCGCCATGATAAAGTAGCGGAAGACCCCAACTACAGCGCCCGGATGATAAAGAAGAAGAACCTGACAAAGTACGCTAAGGATTTTACTTACGTTTACAACAAAGCTTGGGCAGGGCACGGAGGGGGTAAATCGCTGGAAGAAAAGCAGGTGATCAAGATGTTCAATACCATGAAACCGGTGATGGACGAGCACCTTAGCTGGTTTGTTTATTATAAGGATGAGCCCATAGCTATTTGGATAAACCTGCCCGACCTGAACCAATGGTTCAAACACATGGACGGCAAATTCGGGCTAGTGCAAAAGCTGTATTTCCTTTGGCTGAAGAAATTTGGTAAGTGCGACAGGTTTGTTGGACTTGTGTTTGGTATCATACCTGAGTTTCAGGGCAAGGGAGTGGACGCATATATAATCATAGAAGGCGCAAAAGTGATACCACCCATGGCGCGGTATGACGAATACGAGATGCAATGGATAGGCGACTTTAACCCTAAAATGATAAATATAGCCGAAAGCCTTACCAACAAACGCAGCCGCACACTGAGCACCTACCGCTATTTATTTGACAGGAATAAAGAATTTAAAAGGCATAGGGCTATTGGCTAAGTAGCACCTATTATCTGATTTCTATTTTTTCACCATAGTACTTGGCCTGTTTATTTAGCAGCAGGTCAAGCATCATTTTTACTCTTGCGAGTTTCTCGCGTGTAATGGTATCCCAGAAGGAGCCCCCATCGGCTGCATTGAAGGCTACGGCGGTAACGTTCTTGTGATTGGCAATATACAAAGCCCGTTCATTATGAAATTCCTGTGATATGATGGTAATCTCCTTTTCGCAAAAAATATCGCGGCACCGCAGAATGCTGTCGAGCGTGCGGAAACCTGCATTATCCATATATATCTTCTTTTCCGGCACCCCTTTCGCCATCAGGTCGGCTTTCATTAAGGCGGGTTCATTGTAATAGGCAGTGCTATTATCACCGCTTACGATGATAAAATCAATTTTCCCAGCCATATATAAGGCTACAGCGGCATCTATCCGGTTCTGGTAATATGGGTTAATGATCTGCCTTGATTTGTCTTTGTATTTAGCGGTACCCAGCAACAAACCTACTTTGTTCTTTGGTATTGAATCTATGTTGGTGAAGAGTTGTTTCTCGGTTGTCCTGCTCACAATATAGTCAGCACTCCCGATGACAATGACAAGGAGTAAAACAATAAATATGACTATTCTGCGCCCCAAGCCCCCGAACATAATACTAAAAATGAAATGCTAATATAGATATTCCCTGCAAATCTAAACCCAAATTCAAACGCAAGAACAATATTGTTATTATACATACCAGATGACTTAACATGAAGGGGATAAAAACGTTATGGTGTGTTTATGGTTTTCTCAATCAAACGCATATCTTTGCACACTCAAATTTTAACAATTCGAATACATGACGACACTTTTTTATCTTGTACCTGCATTTGGTATCCTGGCATTAATATACACATTTGTTAAAAGCGCCTGGGTAACCAAGCAGGATGCCGGCAATGCCCGGATGAAAGAAATATCCACTTATATAGCCGAGGGGGCAATGGCCTTCCTGAAAGCGGAGTACAAAGTGCTTACCTATTTTGTGATTATTGCCGGGCTGTTGCTCGCTTTTATGGGCTACAGCAATCCAAAATCAAGCCCGATGATAGCCGCAGCTTTCGTGGTAGGGGCTTTCTTCAGCGCATTGGCAGGTTTCATAGGTATGCGTATAGCTACGAAAGCCAACGTACGCACAGCGGAAGCAGCCCGCACCAGCCTTTCAAAAGCGCTTAACGTGTCTTTTGGCGGTGGCTCTGTAATGGGTCTTGGTGTTGCCGGCCTTGCTGTGCTTGGTCTTGGCGGCTTGTTTATCATCCTTAAAATGATCTTTGCCCCTAATGCTGCGGTAGACAGCGAGGAGATGGAGCGCACTATTGAAGTGCTTACCGGCTTCTCATTAGGTGCAGAAAGTATAGCATTGTTTGCCCGCGTGGGTGGCGGTATCTATACCAAAGCGGCTGACGTAGGTGCTGACCTGGTAGGTAAAGTGGAGGCAGGTATCCCTGAGGACGATCCCCGCAACCCGGCAACCATAGCCGATAACGTGGGCGACAACGTGGGCGACGTGGCCGGTATGGGTGCCGACCTTTTCGGTTCTTATGTAGCAACAGTACTTGCAACGATGGTGCTGGGCCGTGAAACTTCTTCTACAGGTGATAATTTCGGAGGTTTTGCCCCGATACTGCTGCCAATGATGATAGCGGGTGTGGGTATTGTACTGTCTATTATAGGTACATTCTTCGTTCGTATATCTGATAGTGTAGGCAACAGCACTTCGGCAGTGCAGAAAGCATTGAATATGGGTAACTGGGGTTCCATCGTTCTGACGGGCATTGCCTGTTATTTCCTTGTTCACCAGATATTACCTTCTACTATGAGCCTTCGCGGCCATGAGTTCACTGCTAATGGCGTATTTGGCGCTATCATTGTTGGTCTTGTTGTTGGTACACTGATGAGCATGATAACGGAATATTACACGGCTATGGGCAAACGCCCTGTGCTTAGCATTATCCGCCAGTCGTCTACCGGTCATGCCACTAACATTATCGGCGGCCTAGCAATAGGTATGGAGTCTACTACCCTTCCTATTCTTGTACTGGCAGGTGGCATATGGGGTTCTTATGAGTGTGCCGGCCTTTATGGTGTGGCTATAGCAGCCGCAGGTATGATGGCTACAACAGCTATGCAGCTGGCAATAGATGCCTTCGGCCCGATAGCAGACAACGCGGGTGGTATAGCTGAAATGAGCGAATTGCCTAAAGAAGTACGCGAGCGCACAGATATCCTTGACGCAGTAGGTAATACTACCGCAGCTACTGGTAAAGGTTTTGCGATAGCATCTGCCGCTCTTACCGCACTGGCCCTTTTTGCGGCTTTCGTAGGTGTTGCCGGCATTGAGGGTATTGACATTTATAAAGCAAACGTTCTTGCATGCCTGTTTGTAGGCGGTATGATTCCCTTCATTTTCTCTTCCCTTGCCATCAGGGCTGTGGGAGAGGCTGCAATGGCAATGGTGGAGGAAGTTCGCCGCCAGTTCCGCACAATTCCGGGCATTATGGAAGGTACCGGTAAACCTGAGTACGACAAATGCGTAGCTATATCCACACAGGCATCTATTAAGAAGATGGTTGCCCCAGGCGCTATTGCTATTATATCACCGCTTGTTATAGGTTTTATGCCCGGCCTTGGTGCTGAGGCGCTTGGTGGGTTCCTTGCAGGCGCTACTGTAAGTGGCGTGCTTATGGGCATGTTCCAGAACAATGCCGGTGGCGCATGGGACAACGCTAAAAAATCGTTTGAAAAAGGTGTGGAAATAAACGGCGAGATATTCTACAAAAAATCTGAGCCGCACAAAGCATCCGTTACCGGAGATACAGTAGGTGATCCTTTTAAAGATACGTCAGGCCCATCTATGAACATCCTTATCAAATTGATGTCGATTGTGGCACTGGTAATAGCCCCGACCATTGCAAATATGCATAAAGAAGTGAAGCCGGAAGCAAAGGTGAAAACTGAAGTGAAGGCAATAGCTCCGGTTGTGGTGAGCCAATAAAAAAATTAGCATTTTACTAAAAGCCCCGGCATCACCGGGGCTTTTTATTTATCCTGAAAAGTAATTAATAATAATATTAGTTCAATCCTATTAAAGTAGGTTAAACTTCTGTAAATTTGCCAACTTTTAGATACTAATATGGCAGGAATTGCAATTATTGGCTATGGCTACTGGGGACCTAACCTTGTCCGTAACTTCTCTACGACCGCGGGGTCGAAAGTGGAATGGGTAATCGATATGCGCCCTGAAAGGCTGGAAATAATCAAAAAACAGTACCCTAATATCCGTACCACCTCCAATTTTGATGATGCACTTAACGATCCGGCTGTTACCGCAGTAGTTATTGCGACCCCGGTGCAGTACCATTACCCATTAGCAAAAAAGGCGCTGGAGCATGGTAAGCATGTGCTGATAGAAAAACCAATGACGCAATCGTCGGCAGAGGCAGAGGATTTGGTAGCCATCAGCAAGGCCAAAGGTCTGGTATTGATGGTTGACCATACATTCCTTTATACCGGTGCTGTACGCAAGATAAAAGACCTGATCGCTTCAGGGGAGATAGGAGATATACAATATTTCGATTCCACGCGTATCAACCTGGGACTTTTTCAACCTGATGTAAATGTGTTGTGGGATCTGGCGCCGCATGATATCTCCATCCTGTTCTACCTAGTACCCGGTAAGCCGGTAAGTGTAAGCGCAACAGGTATTTCGCATACACCGAATGGCATAGAAAATGTGGCTTACCTTACGGTCAATTACGATGCACAGCACATAGCGCATTTCTCCTGTTCATGGTCTTCACCGGTCAAAATACGTAAGATGCTGATCGGCGGCACTAAAAAAATGGTCGTTTTTGACGATGTGGAGCCAAGTGAAAAGGTAAAAGTGTATGATACCGGCTATAGTGTGAAAAGTGATGAGGAAAAACATAAGTTGCTTATAGATTATCGTGTAGGCGACATATATGTGCCAAAGTTGGAGCAACGTGAAGCGCTTGCCAGTATGGCGGCAGACTTTATCAGCGCGATAGAGAAAGGTACAACCCCTGTATCTGACTGGAAAGTAGGACTGGAAGTGGTAAAAGTGTTGGAGGCAGCGCAGGAATCAATAAAGAACAAAGGAAAAGAAGTAGCAATAAAATTTGACTGAATCTAAATGGAATTAATTACTAAAAATACCGAAAAACAATCCCTGAACAATGTGAATGTCGGGGCAAATGTCCGCATCTTCGACTTTGTAAACGCATATGGTTGTTCTATCGACGATAACTCTAAGGTGGGCGCCTTCGTTGAAATACAAAAGGGCGCCACAATAGGCAAGAACTGCAAAATATCGAGCCATAGCTTTATCTGCGAAGGAGTGCATATTGAAGACAATGTGTTTATTGGCCATAATGTGACATTTATCAATGACCGGTTTCCCCGATCTACTAACCCTGATGGCAGCGTACAAACAGAAGCCGACTGGAAACTTGAGGAAACCCGCATAAAGAAGAATGCTTCCATTGGCTCATCAGTAACCATATTATGTGGTGTTACTGTGGGCGAAGGAGCTATAGTGGGCGCGGGTTCGGTTGTTACAAAAGATGTTGCTCCCAATACTATAGTTGCCGGTAACCCGGCGAAATTTTTAAGAAACGTATAAAATACTACCCAATAATTATGTCACAAATTCACTGCCTCGACCTTAAAAGGCAACACCAGCAAATCAAAAGCGAAATATTCGCTGCATTTGAGCAAGTATATGAGAAGACCGCATTTTCAGGCGGCCCCTTTGTAGAAAAATTTGAAAATGAATATTCTGCATTCTGCGGTACAAAATACGCGATGGGTGTCAATAATGGCACTACGGCGCTGCACCTTGCGATGATGGCACTGGGCATTGGGGCCGGCGATGAGGTAATCATACCTGCTAATACATTTATTGCCACCGCATGGGGTGTTTCTCATGCCGGGGCTACGCCGGTATTTGTAGACTGCGACCCTGATACATGGCAGATAGATGCCACAAAAATTGAAGCTAAAATAACTAAGAATACAAAAGCTATTATCGGTGTTCATCTATATGGACAGCCCTTTGATGTTGATGCCGTAAAAAAAATAGCAGATAAGCATAACCTCTTTATGGTAGAGGATGCGGCACAGGCGCAGGGCGCTTTGTACAACAATGTGCGTGTGGGTGGTTTCGGCGAGATGGCATGTTTTAGCTTTTATCCCGGGAAGAACCTGGGTGCCTGTGGCGAAGCAGGTGGCGTGACCACCAACCATGAAAAATACGCAACCCATATACGCAGCCTGCGCAATCATGGCTGTGTAGTGCGCTACTACCATGATGAGATCGGCTATAACATGCGTATGGGTGGCCTTGAAGGCGCCTCTCTAAGTGTGAAGCTAAAATACCTGCAGGGCTGGAATGAAAAACGCCAGGCAATAGCGGCCCTCTACCAAAAGAACATTACCAACCCGAAAATAAAGATGCAGGCCCAGCCATCATGGGCTACCAGCATTTATCACCTCTTTGTGGTTACTGTAGCCGATAAAGACGCTTTTGTAAAGCACCTGGAGAAAAACGATATTATTGCAGCTTACCACTACCCTGTTCCCTGCCATTTGCAGAAAGCATATGCGCACCTTGGCTATAAAGTCGGCGATTTTCCTAATTCTGAATATCTCGCCAGTCAATGCGTATCATTACCAATGTTTGCCGAATTGACTGATGAAGAAGTATCGCGTGTTATTGATGTTGTAAATGCTTACTAACCACAACGTATGCAAACCTGGTCTGTCGGAGTTTTATGTTATAATGAGGCCGGGTCACTGGAACAGGTTGTCACGGAGTTGCATGAGGTAATGCAGAAAATAACGAACACATTCGAGATCGTTATAGTTGATGATTGCAGTACAGACGGATCCGGTGAAATTGCAAAAAAACTTGCAACCATGTTCCCTGAGGTGAAGAACGTCTTTCACCCGCAAAACAAGGGCATAGGTGGGGCATTACGCTCAGTATATACCCATTGCATTTACGAGAACATAGCATTTATTCCAGGTGATGGGCAGTTTGATGTTACGGAGTACCTGCCATATGCCGAGGTCCCTGAAGGGAGTTTCGTTTCCTTTTACCGAAAGGAGAATACGTCCTACAGCCTTTTCAGGAACATACTTTCCCTGTTCAATAAAGAGCTGAATAAAGTTTTTATCGGTATTGACCTCAGGGACGTAAACTGGACGAAGATCTATAAGAAAGCCGACATCGACCAGTTAGACCTCCAGCTCACAAGTTCCCTTATTGAAAGCGAAATATGTGCGAAACTGCTGTTTCTTGGTAAGAAAGTTATTGAAGTAGAATCAAAGTACCTTCCCCGCACCTATGGCCAGAGTAAAGGTTCCTCTTTTGCTATTGTAAAAAAAGCACTTAAAGACACCTGGGTACTTGTATCCATCATGAGGAAATTCAGGAAAAGCCGGAAAAATAAATAATGTAGTGCCCACCCTCTCCGGGTCCTTGTATTACTTATATGCTTTTGTTTTTCAAATCCCGCTCTTTAAAATTATATTTGGCGTAAATAATGAGTAATATGCAAGCACTCAATGAACAAATGCTGAAAAAGATATTCTGGATGCTTTTGGCGGCAATATTTGTTTACATGGCTATCGTTGTGCCGCACTATGGCATCACCGGTGATGAAGTAACGCAGCGGAATTATGGCAAATTCGTTTGGGACTATATCAGTTCATTCGGGGCAAATAAAGCTGTTCTGACTGACCCGTACATCTTGAAAAAAGAGCTGCAATACTACGGTGGTTTTTTTGATGGTTTTGCTGCCATGCTTACCAGTATCTTTCACCCAAAAGATGAATTCCTTCTCAGGCACTATTGGACTATGTTATTCGGGTTTACCGGAATAATGGCTACGGGGCTGCTGGCAAAAGAGATCAAAGGTTGGCTGGCCGCCATTATGGCTGTTGTATTTCTGTTCTTCACAGGCAGGTATTTTGGTGAGGCATTCAGCAATCCCAAAGATGCTCCTTTTGCGGCCACCTACGCCCTGGCATTATATGCTATGATCATCTGGCTGAAGAACATTGAAAACCTGAAATGGAAACACACTATATTGATGGGGCTGGCAGTTGCCCTGTGTATCAGTATACGCATTGGTGGTTTGCTGCTTGTAGCGTATATGGTGTTGTTTTTTGCTGTTACCGTGTGGCAAAATAATTTAAGAAAGACAAAAGCCTTCAGCATTAGCATAAAGCACCTGCTGGTAGCGGGCGTGCTAGGGTACATTGTGGCCATACTCTGGTGGCCATATGCCTTAGAGGCTCCTCTCAGCAATCCATTAGAGGCTCTAAGGGTTATGTCCACCTATCCGCTTTTTGTAAAGATGTTGTTTGAAGGCCACAGGATAGACACCTCTATGGTTCCCTGGTATTATCTGCCTAAGTGGCTGATGATAGGGCTGCCTATGTATTTGCTTGTCGGGTTCGTTGGCGGTATGCTTTTTATTCTTATACAGTCTGTAAGAAAGAAGCCTGTTTCGGCATATTTGTGGATGGTGATGTTTGCGGCATTATTTCCTGTTCTTTATATCCTGTATAAAAAGTCTGTTCTGTATGATGGTTTGCGCCACGCCATGTTTGTCATTCCACCTATGGTGGTTGTGGCAGCAGTATATTTCAGCTATGAATTTGACAGGCTGCGGGCCAATTCAGGCAAGTATGCGCTTGCAGGAATAATAGTTATCCTCGTAGCGCTGCCTGCCAGGTTTATGTTTGCCAACCACCCTAATGAGTATGTCTATTTCAATGAATTGGCCGGTGGAATTGAGAGCGCCTATGGTGTTTATGAGACCGACTATTACATGAATTCCATAAAGCAGGGATATAAATGGCTCATAGATAACGAGTTGAACAAACGTGCTGCAAATGATACAGCTGTAATAGCGACAAACTGCGCTGAACCTTTTGTGGAATATGAAAAGGTATCACCAATAGCATTCCATACCATGTACAGCCGGTTCTATGAAAAGAACCAGAAAGATTGGGATTATGCCGTATACTATGGCCGCTTTCTTGATAAAGAGCAGTTGCAGAAAGGTTATTTTCCATCATCAATGGCTATACATGTCATCGAAGTGGATGGTGTGCCACTATGCACTATTCTGAAAAACGACCCGGAACGCAATGGATACAATGGCTTTATTGCAAAACAGGGAAAAGACCTACCAAAAGCAATTGAATATTTTAGCAAAGCCGTTAAAAAATATCCTGAAGACATGGAACTGTGGAGTGAAATGGCGGAATCATATGCTATGATGGGCAATCTTGACTCTGCGCAAGTAGCTGTTGATAAGGCATTGACCATATCCTCACTCGATCTGCAAACGGCGTTCATGGCCGGGCAGATAGCAATGCAACGCCGTGATTTCAAAAAAGCCGAACAGATATTTACGAGTATTGTCGCGGAAAACCCGAACATGGGGCAAGCCTACCTGCAGCTAGGTGTTGCCCAGGCCAGCATGGGGAATCTGAACGGAGCACTCGAAAATGTAAATACGGCTATAGATGTTGATCCGTCAGCGGCTCAACAGGGAAATGAACTCCTTCAGAAAATCAGGGCCGCTAAGAATGGCAGATAAAACGTGTTAAAGAGATAAAATAAAGAAGTCCCGCAACTGCGGGACTTCTTTATTTTATGGGATCGTAAAAAGATGTTTTATGCTTCAGGGGTAGCCGCATCTTCAGCATTTACTTCAGCTTCAGCTTCAGCTATCTGTGCAGCCCTTGCCGCATTTTTCTCTTCAATTTTACGAACTGATTCCTTCATAGTTTCATTGCGCTTGTCCGCTTTATGCTTGCGGTGCGTTTCCTCACGGCGTGCCACCAGTTCTTCGTGTTCACCGTTCCACTTTTCAAATTTCTCCATTGCGGTAGTTTCGTCAAACAAACCAAGTGATACACCACGCATCAGGTGTTTAAGGAACAATACTCCTTTGAACGACAATATCCTGCGGCAGGTATTGGTAGGCTGTGCGCCCTTGTCTAACCAGTGCAGTGAACGCTCGCGACTGATGCGAACAGTAGCCGGTACAGTCAGCGGGTTGTACGTACCTAATTTTTCGATGAATTTCCCATCACGCGGGGCTGTAGTGTTTGCTACTACAATAAAATAAAACGGGCGTTTCTTTGACCCATGTCTCTGTAGGCGAATTTTTACCGACATAATAATAGAAATTATTTTTCGTTAACAATAAATTTGGATTGCAAATATAGAGGGAAAACAACAAAATCCCAAAAACCTTGCCATAAAAAACGAATGTAAAATACAGCAATGCAACTCTTATCTTATAAGCGTCACATTGCCCTGCTTATGAAACAATTGCCCCGTATTGGCTACTGCTTCAATTTCATAAACATACACACCGAATGGCTGTGGTTTGCCCTTGTAACTACCATCCCACCCTTCATTAATATCGCTTGTTTCAAACACCAGATTTCCCCACCGGTTAAATATGCGAAAATGCTTTAGTGTTGCCGGTCCAAGTTTTTTTAATAAGAGTTTTCCATTCACTAATGAACCCGGAGCAAATGCATTAGGCAATGCGAGGACAGCAGATACATCGTAATAGATATTAATGGAATCTGAGGCTTCACACCCCCACTCTGTCTTGGCATGTACAATGTACTTTGTGCTTATTCCCGGCGTGGCTATCGGGTCAGAAGCATACGGATTGTCAAGCCCTGCATGAGGAAACCATGCAAACGTAGCGCAGTTTGTCTGCGACCTTATCTGGTAAGACTCTCCGGGGAATATGGTCACAGAATCACCAAGGAATATCTGCCCTCCTGAATGTATCACCACATTTGTGGATAGAGTATCAAGGCAACCATACTGGCTGGTGGCAACAGCGGTATAAGCCTGTGATGTAATAGCCCTTACCCATGGGGAGGCCGACAAAGAATCATCCAGATATAATGCCGGATACCAGCGATAAGAAACCCCTCCCCTGGGTGCCAGTTGAATTGTATCGTGAGGGCATAGATGGTAATTAGTATCAAGAGTGGCGAAATTTCCGGGGAATACCTCTATGAGTGCAGAGTCCACTCCTTTACAACCCACCGGGGTAGTAACAGTGAGTGTTAATTTAATACTGTCAATACCTTTAAAAACCACAGAATACGCAGCCGTATCATCTACGTATCCGGCTGGCCCCCAATGATATAAATAACCGCTATACCATTGTGGATTTACAAGTGCCCTAAGATGCAGTGTATCGAATTCACATACCTCGCGGAACCCGCTTATATCCACATCCGGAACCGGCTGAACATCAATATAGAACGAATCAACAAGATCAGGGCAACCTGCGATACTGATAACCACACTATACATATCCGATGTGTCAGGTGTGATCTTCGGGCTTACCATTGCCGGGGTAGAGATGCCCGCTGTAGGCAGCCATTGTACAGTAGCCGATGGATTGACGATAAGCCTTGTCTGAACAAATTCACCCCTGCAAATTGCTGTATCTATATTGCCAAGAGTAAAAGTATCATAAATGATGGTTACGCCAATGGTATCTGCACCAGCGCAGCCTGCTACGGTCACCTGCAACCAGTAAGTACCTGACACTGGCACGGTAATGGAAGGCGTGGTGCTGCTTTCATTCCATAAATAAGCAGGAGAAGTATAGCTGCCTGAAGAGGAAAGTACCACGGCTGTACCCGTACAGTTAAATGCATCCGGCCCGAGGTCTACAACAGGGTGCGGCGAGATAGTAACACTTATCGAATCTGCCGATGTGCAATACCCATTATCCACCTGCAGCCAATACAGCCCGGTAGTAGTTGCCGTAAACGAAGAGCCACTGCTGCCATCGCTCCACAAATAAGCAGAACCCGCGGGCTGAGGGGATGAAAGTGTAAGTGTATTTCCAATGCAGAATGCCGTGTCAACACCAAGGTTGATTATCGGGAAAGGCGCATAGGTAACATTGAAAGTATCAATTTTTATATCGCAGTTGTTAATGTTCCGCACCCAATAAATTCCCGATACGGGTGCCAGGATGCTTGCGGATGTGGCACCAGTACTCCACAAATAGGACGTATACCCAACTGTGGAGAAAAGAGTGATGGGTGCACCCGAAACGCACAATGTCGTATCCCAGTTTGTAATGATCGTGTCTGGTATGGCTACATTTACATATACACTGTCACGTGCAACGCATATCTCCCTGAAGGAAATATCGTCAATAGCAAAATCGTTACCAGCCGCTGTGGTATTCATATCATAGATGCAAATGTTTGCGGTAGTACTCACCCCGCTGTTCCATGTGCTGAAAAAGTTTGTCCACACACCCGGTAGTGATGTAATTGCAGTAGGCGTACCGATCAGCACTCCATTTATCCTGAACTGCAGTATAGGCACATCAGCACCTACGGTAACAGATGAACAATTTGCAATCCATGCTGAGAAGTCATAATCTGTATTTGGGTTAACAGGTATCGTCTGGCACCATACGTCGGTGGGCGTAGGGCTGCCATTAATAATCATCATTCTGCCCGTGCCAGTAGTGTGGTCTCCAAAACTGGTGAACCCGCCATGAACACCAAACGGATTTGTGTATACGGAATAACGCCCTTCAAGGAGCACTCCGCTTGGTCCGGGAGCATAGATATACGAACTGGTGAAGCCTGTATTGCCTGCACTGAAGTCCCCGTTGGTTACAAGGTTGAATGGAATCAGAGAGCGCACAGTAAGATGGTAATAAGATGAAACAGCACCCACCGTTAGACTCGGGCTCAGTATTGTGGTGCTGGACAAACCCGTAGAAGGGCTCCATGTATAATCGAGAATAGAATCGGGGCCGGTTACAGAAGCAGAGATTGTAATTACTTCACCGCGGCATGGATTGAGTGTATCTGCAAGGCTAATAGAATTGCTGCAGGTATTGGTGCATATGTAGGTTGCACAGGTTGCGAAATTTTCAGCAACTAATGAGTTGGTCAAAGTTGCCGAAGATATGGTGCCGTATATATTCAAACCCATTGGGTTCGGTGTCACCGAAGTTTCGTTATAGTTATTCAATACAACGTTTACACTGTGTGTGCCCGCCGACAGGTAGAACGTCTGGGTAAAATGCGCAAAGGTTGTAAACGTAGTTGCCGATGCTACCGCCGGCTGTGAAAATGTAGTGAGCACGCCATCAACATCTATCGCTGAAACGTAGTTGTCATCTGCAATATAAAAGTCCAGCTCAATAGTATCAGCCGAACACATTCTGAAAGGGCGTGTCAGTATCGTGTTATAGGGCGTTCCTGTAGGTCCGGTACCGTCTGTAGAGTAAGTATGTGAATTAAGGCAAGTGATCCAGGCTCCAGGGGTTCCGATAGGAGTGCTTATCCAGCCGCCCAATGTAGGTATAACATCAGCCGGAGAACCGGCAGGTACAACCGTAAGTCCGCCTGCCGCCGCTATTATTCCGGGAGAAACATAGGAAACGATCCATTTAGGGTCGGGCACTGGTGTTCCGCCAATGGCTCCCGGCACGACAGCTGCACCAGTTATGGGATCGTACCCGGTATTGATGACCAATGAATTTGTCAGGCATTGAGCATCAGCGCCAAAGCTGGCAAAAAATAAAATGAACAGGAGTATATATTTATTCATTGTTTGCAGAATACAGTAAGATAAGAAAGACAGCTTTCCACCCTATTTGGTTGGAAAGATACTAAAAAAAGACATATCATATGCCCTAACCAATAAAAATATTACCATTCACCTAAAATCAAGAGCGTATTACTATTTTTTATACACGCATATTTTAATAAAAATAACTCAGGAATATTCATGTTGTACTTTTGACCACTTTCCGTGAAAAAGATCGGCAATTTATACAAAGATGCATACAGCGGACTTTCTCCGGCAACCTGGTGGCTTTCATTGGTGATGCTGATCAACCGTAGCGGCACTATGGTCATTCCCTTCATGACCCTTTATCTTACCCAATCTAAGAACTATTCAATCGGCAAGGCCGGTAGTGTAATGGCTGTAATGGGGTTAGGATCTATATGCGGCGGCATATTGGGTGGCAAGCTTACTGACAGGTTAGGTTTTTATACGATCCAGTTATGTGCTTTGGTATTTGGCGGAGTGCTTTTTCTCGTACTCGGGCAGATGGAGAGTTTTCCGGCGATTATTACCTGCGGTTTTTTCCTGGCCTTGCTTAATGATATGTTCAGGCCTGCTAACGCCACAGCGGTAGCACATTACAGTAAGGAAGAAAACCGGACGCGCTCCTTTTCTGTGAACCGCCTGGCAATAAACCTGGGCTGGGCGTTCGGCGGTGCGCTTGGTGGTATCATAGCATCAAAGAATTATCATTTGCTTTTTTGGATTGACGGGCTCACAAATATCGGGGCGGCTTTGTTACTGCGTACAGTTTTATCCCCTTCAAATAACAGTCTTACCCCTGCCAAAAAAGACTTCAGACAAAAGGTACAGACACAATCCGCTTACAAAGACAGAAAATACATAGTATTCATATTGATGACCGTGCTATTTGGGGGGATCTTCTTCCAGAGTTTTTCCACTGTGCCCGTATTCTATTCTCAGCAGTTGCATCTCCCCTCTTCCTACATAGGGCTGGTAATGGCTTTCAATGGGATATTGATAGCATTATTTGAAATGGCGCTTGTATTCAAATTAGAACAAAGAAAGAGCATCATACACTACATTACAGCAGGTACTTTGCTTACCGGCGTTGCATTCTTGATTTTCAACATCTTCCCGGGGCAGGGTATTTTAGCCGCAGCATCTACTGTGATCCTTACTTTTGGCGAAATGCTGGCCATGCCCTTTATGAACACATATTGGGTGAGCAGGACAAATGATGATAACCGTGGACAGTATGCCGGCCTGTATACGGTTGCATGGTCTACCGCACAGGTACTAGGCCCGTTTTCGGGTTCACAGATCGTAGAGCATACCAGCTTTCGTACGCTGTGGTGGGTGGTAGGATGTGTAAGTATCATTGCCGCACTTGGCTTTCGCAGCCTCAGAAAGAACAATAATTGATGTACAAACATCTGTTTTCCTGTCAGTTAAATGAATATAAATAAATAAATTGTTGCAATGATTTTCATATCTTGAGGCGCAATTACTTACTGACTAATATTCATCACTTCACAAACAGTATTTACAATGAGGAAAACCATATTGATTTTAGGCGGAGACGGCTATTATGGCTGGCCGCTGGCTATGAAGGTCGCTGTTTTGCATCCCGATACCAAGGTAGTTATCGCCGACAATGAATGGCGCAGGAACATTGTAAAGAGTTTTGGTTTCCAGACGCTTATTCCGATAGCTAAACCGTCGGAACGTATCGAGACATTCAGCAAGCTGCATGGCCTGGGTAACCTCCATTATATAAGACTGGACGTTAATTCTGAACGGTTGGACGAGTTGATAGAACACGAGCGGCCACATACCATATACCATCTAGCACAGCAGTGCTCTGCCCCATACTCCATGAAAAGCCTTGAAGACGCGCTTTTTACAATACATAATAATGAGGAGGGCAATATGCGCCTGCTATGGGCTGTGCGCAGGCACGTACCCGAAGCTCATATCATCAAACTGGGATCATTCGGTGAATACGCCCAGGGTGGTATAGATATTGCCGAAGGGTATTTTTTTCCAAGGCACAAAGGTATAGAAGCTACGAAGCGTATGCCCTACCCGCGTGAGGCAGATGACATCTACCATATCTCGAAGATCAATGACACTAACTATGTGGCCATGGCCTGCAGGGTGTGGAACCTACGTATCACTGACGTGATGCAGTCAACAATATTCGGATTCCTGACTGATGAAATGGGTAGTAGTGAAAAATTATATACACGCTGCGATTACGATCATATTTTCGGCACAGTAGTGAACCGTTTCCTTACACAGGCGGTATACGGGCACCCCCTGACAGTATATGGCAAAGGCAACCAGCGCACCGGCCTTATGGCCCTGAAAGACTCAGTAAATTCGATGGTCACTTTTATTGGCGATATTCCTCCCGCCGGCACACATAAAGTGGTAAACCATGTTACCGAAACCAATTTTTCCATTAACGAACTAGCCTCAACGATCAAAGACATTGCCAAAGAAGAAGGATACGATGTGCAGATAGTGAGAACACATGACCCGCGGCAGGAGCAGGTGGATACCAAACCGGTATATGGCATAGAAACCGACTATAGCGGCCATGAAACGCTCCACTCGCCTTTCGCCGGTGTGGCAAAAGAAATGCTTCATATCATAGAGCGTTTCAAATACAATATTTCTGAAACGCTCTTTATTCCCAGCATCAAATGGGCCGATGATATTTCAAAAGTAAAGAAACAGCCATCCCTTTTTGAGTCAATTACTATTGATGACGACAATTACTGGGACTATTTCAGGGAGACACATTTCCAGTCAGACCGAATCAACCTCAACCCCGGCACACTTGGCACTACTTCAATGGCTGTGAAGCGCATACGTTACAACCAGCATTCATCAAAGAATATGGAAGGTTATCCGCTGGGCAGTTATGAACATGGGCGCAGGAGCCACGGCGAGATAAACAAACTGTGCGCTGAATTGTGGCCTTCTACGGATTACCAGTTAACTGTTACACACAGTACATCACAATCCATCAACCTGCTGGCCCTTGCCATGCTGAGGAAGCTGCATACTGTATCTGCGCCCCCTTACCGCATATTTACCACCACACATGAACATGAAGGTGGTATCGGCTGTTTCCACCATCTGCCTGAATTTGAGGTTCATTATATAGAGGACGATGTGCTTGCCGACCCCGCAGAGATGGCCAGCAGACTGCACGAAATCAAGCCCCACCTTGCTTTCTTTTCCCACGTATATTATGATACGGGTAATTTAGCGCCTGTAGAGCAGTGGTTTAAGATAGTGAAGCAAACCACACCATATTGTAAGATAATACTGGACTCCGCCCAGTCATTGGGCCTATATGATGTTCCGTTCGGTGCGCCCGATGTTGTAGTGGGGAGTACGCACAAATGGCTTTTCGGCCCTCATGGCGGCGGCCTGATGTGGGTGAAAAATGAATTTGCCGAATGGATTGAAGGTATCTTCTGGAGCGGCCACGGATTAGGTTATACACCGGATACTACTCCGCTAAGTATTCCCGGAGGCCAGGATTTCCAGATGTACCCCGCTATCGAGGAGTCATTAAAACTTTTCAAGCAGACCGGCCAGGCTACTATTATTGCAAGGTCTAATTATCTCCGCGGGTATTTCCAGAAGAAGTTAGATGAGGTATTTGTCTGTCATGGTGTTAGTCATGCATTTCTGAATAATGAGCAGAGTTGCCCATTGGTCGCTATTGCCTTTACCGATTTTGATCCGTACCCGCTATACAGGTATCTTAATGATCAGCAGGTGCATACCAAGTGTATCAAGAACCACATGATAGCCGGATCAATGCTGCACATACTGAGAATTGGCCTGCCATACTTTGAAACAACGGAAAGGCTTAATTATGTATTGTTCCAGATAGGTCGTTTCCTGTCGGAGCACGTAAAAGCACAGAAGAATGTTATAGGTTAAGGGTGCGTACGGTTGCCGAACAGCAAGCTGCCGATACGTACCATATTACTTCCTTCTGATACCGCTATATTATAGTCGGAACTCATGCCTATGGAGCAAATGGAGAAGTAAGGCTTACCTGCAAAAGAGGTGTGCGCCAGATGTTTGAAAACATTATAAATGCGAAAAAATTCAGCATGTACCTGCTGTTCATTTTCCGTATTCGTGGCCATTCCCATTAATCCGCAAATGCGAACGTTGCCGAGTTGCTCCTTTTGCGCTTCATAATAATCGAGGAACTCGAAGATATCTTTTTCGTCCATCCCGAATTTTGTTTCTTCGTCTGCAATGAACATTTGCAGGAGAACGTCTATTATGCGGTTGTTTTTAGCTGCCTGTTTGTTTATTTCAAGCAACAGCTTAAAGCTGTCTACCGTATGTATGAGATGAATGAAAGGGGCGATATATTTAACTTTGTTACTTTGCAGGTGTCCTATAAAATGCCAGTGAATATCTTCCGGCAGCACCTGTTGTTTATCCACCAGTTCCTGCACGTAATTTTCGCCAAACGCTCTTTGCCCCAGGTCATATAGCTCCTGCACATCGCTTACTGGCTTGGTTTTGGATACGGCAATCAGCGTGATACCCTTTGGGGTGAACTCATTGATCAGCGATTTCCAGGCCTCTTTATTTACCATGGCACCTTAGTATTGTTCGCTTTCGTTGGGGAAGTTCTTTTCCTTCACGTCTTTGATATACATTTTTGTTGCGTTGGTAATTTCGTCATACAGGTTCAGATACCGACGCAGGAACCTGGGGGAGAAATTTTTGGTAATTCCAAGCATATCATGCATCACCAGCACCTGCCCGTCCACATGCATCCCGGCACCTATGCCTATCACAGGTATCTTCAATTGGGCAGCCACTTCTGCACCAAGTGAAGCCGGTATCTTTTCTAAAACAAGCGAGAAGCACCCGGCATTCTGCAGCTGGCGAGCATTATGCAATAATATTTCGGCCTCTTCCTCTTCAGTGGCCCTTACCGCATAGGTGCCGAATTTGTATATAGATTGTGGTGTTAATCCAAGGTGACCCATTACAGGCACACCGGCACCCACAATACGCTTTATCGACTCACATACCTCTTCCCCACCCTCTAGTTTAATACCGTGCGCGCCGGCCTCCTTCATGATGCGTATTGAGGAATTCAGTGCCTCTTTACTGTTGCCCTGGTACGAACCAAAAGGCAGATCTACGATTACCAGGCAACGCTGGCAGGCGCGTATCACACTTTGCGCATGATAGATCATATGATCGAGTGTGATGGGCAGTGTAGTTTCATGGCCCGCCATCACATTCGATGCCGAATCCCCTACCAGCAGCACATCAATGCCGGCATCGTCCAGTATTCTTGCCATAGAAAAATCGTATGCCGTCAGCATACTGATCTTTTCACCATGCTGTTTCATCCATTGCAGCGTATGGGTGGTAACGCGCTTTACTTCTCCGTGTATAGACATAGGCACCAAAACCCTATAGGGGGCTTTCCCTTTATTAGTTTATGCTTAAAGTGGGAAAGCAAGCCTCAAAGGATATTTTTTGAACTATAAAAGTAGCATTAAAATCTTAAAAGCAATAAATGCAGGGAAAAGCCGGAATATAAAAAACGGATGGCGCTTTAGTGTACCGGGGCGAATATCTTGCCTGCCATTTGCCAGGCTTCCGCAAATGCTTCTTTATTGATACTCAACGGAATACTATACTGCTCACACCAGTTAATAATGTGTTCTGTGGCCATATTGCCTACCAGTTCGTCTTCTGCCATAGGGCAGCCTCCTATACCTTTCAGCGCACTGTCATACCTCGTGCAGCCTGCACTATAAGCTGCTGCTATCTTTTCCTCCCATTTATCCGGTGCGGAATGAAAATGTGCCCCTATGCTGATATCCTTGAATTCCGGAACAAGGCTGTTGAAAATATAACTTATCCCTTCAGGTTTCGCTATTCCCACTGTATCTGCCATAGCGATTGTCTTTATGCCCAAAGCAACTAACTTCCCTACCCAACTTATTGCCACATCAGCATTGTACGCATCTCCATAAGGATTACCGAAACCCATAGATATGTATACCACCAGTTCCTTCCCCCGGCTTATGCAAAGCCGCTGTATCTCCTCTACCTGCACAAGGGATTGGGCTATGGTCTTGTTGGTATTCCTCATCTGGAAGGTCTCTGAAATTGAGAAAGGAAAACCCAGATAGGTAATCTCGTCATACTGCACAGCTTCCTCGGCACCACGTGTGTTGGCTATTATGGCCAGGAGTTTTGTGTTGGTGCCGCTCAAGTTCAGTTGAGGTATGACTTCTTTTGTGTCGGCAAGCTGTGGTATCGCCCTGGCAGAAACAAATGAACCAAAGTCGAGCACATCAAAGCCTACCTTCAACAAGGCATTAAGATAGGCAACTTTGTCTGCCGTGGGAATGAAACGTTCCCACCCCTGCATGGCATCTCTCGGGCATTCAACTAATGTCATCACTGAAGTAATATTGCCAGGTTGTTACTGTTTATCGGCTTATTAAGAAACTGCTTTACAGAAGGGTAATTGTGTACCCTGTTCAGGTCATTATCGTTGATGGATGATGAGATGATATAGATGGTATAATTGCTGGTAATATGCAATGGTAATTTTTCAAATTCCTCTACAAATTCAAATCCATTCATAATAGGCATCTGAATATCAACCAGAATAATCGTATGAGAGTATTCATCCGGTTTCGTGTTAGTGATATAATCGAGGGCATCGCGACCTTGCTGAAATGACTTGATAGATTCACTCTTACCTGTGTTCTTAATAATCTTTTCCGCTATGAAACAGTCTAGCTTGCTATCGTCAATGATTATGAAATTCAGTTTCTTAATTTGTGCCATTTGCCCTTCCTGGTATTGTTACCTTAAATGTTGTTCCTTCGTTTATTACCGATACAACTTCTATCGAACCGTTCAGTTTATTTAATGCGTCTTTTACGTTGTAAAGCCCAAATCCCGAACCCGGTTCTTCTGATGTTGCCCTGTAAAATATGGTAAAGATATTGTTTATATGGTTCTCGTGTATACCTATACCATTATCTTTCACGGTTATTACTGCTTTATCGCTGTTAACAGTAACATTCAGCGCCACTGCTTTATTCGGTTCATTCTTCTTCTGGAACTTAAATGCATTCGAAAGCAGATTATTAAGGATTATTTTGATTGTAATACCGTCTGATACGAAAGGCTCATTCTGTATAACATTGTGCGAAAAATTAATATTATCCATCCTTCCGGCAATCCGGAACATCGCAGCCATATCGTTGATGATGCTGTTTAAGTCCAGTTCTTCAAAAACTAGTTTCCCCCTTTTCAGGTTATAGTATTCGTGGGTGTTTTTTACAAATTCATCCAGCTTTCTTACCGCCGCGTCCATCATCCCGAAGATCTCCCTTAATTCATCAAGGCTATCCATCGTTTTCGCCAGGTCCAATGCCCCTATTACGCTTAATAATGGCCCTCTGAGGTCATGTGTTACACTATAGGCGAATTTCCCCAGTTCATCATATGCCGATTGCAGTTCGAGGTTTTTGGCGGTCAGCAGCGAATTTGTGAGGTGAAATTTGTATCCTTCTTCTATTGCAGATCGTATGTCTGTATCTGTCCAGGGTTTTTTAATATACCTGAATATGTGGCCTTTATTTACCGCATCTATGACTGATTCAATATCAGCATATCCTGTAATAAGCATGCGTACCGGCAATGGATAACGCTCCCGCATTTCTTCAAAAAATTGTGCCCCGGTCTTATCCGGCATCCGCTGGTCGCTGAGTATCACACTGATATCAGGATGGGCATTTAATTGCTCATATGCCTGTTCAACATTCAGGGCCAGATATACCGTATAGTCAAACCTGAACGTAGCTTTAAATCCGTTCAGGTTATTTTGCTCGTCGTCTATATATAAGACCTTGATTTTTTCCCCTGTGCTCAATTGCGGTTGCTATTTTGTGTTAAAGGTAATATAAGTGTGAATTCTGTACCAACACCAATTTCAGAATTTACATTTATCTGTCCATTATGTTTTGCGATGGTATTGTAAGCAATTGACATACCCAGCCCGGTGCCCTCCCCTACGTCCTTAGTAGTAAAAAATGGCTCAAACAACCTTTTTCTTGTGTTTTCGTCCATTCCTGTGCCATTATCTGCTAATTTTATATATACCGAATGTTCATCATGGCTGGTTGATATGGATATAATCCCCCCATTGTTTTCACCGAATTTCTTTTTTATTGCATGTACCGCATTTGAAATAATATTCAAAAATACTTGATTTAATTTGCCGGCATAACACTCCACTAATGGTAAATTACCATATTTCTTTTCCAGCTTTATCTGGGTGCCGAGCAGGTTATTTGTAATAACAAGTGTAGATTCTATACCTTCATTTATGTCAGTCCGTTTCAGGTCGTCTTCGTCAAGTCTTGAGAATATCCGCAGTCCTTTTACTATTTCAGCCGTTCTTGATGCTCCCTCCCCGATTCCTTTTAACAGTTGATCTATTTCTATTTTCAGATAGTCGTAGTCTATATCTTCTTTATACGCTTCGAGCTCCTTTTTCTTATCAGCAGCAGGCTTATCCTCAAATATTATTTTCTCAATGGTTTCAACCGTTTCTATCAAAATCCGCACATCCCTGTTCAGCGGCATAACATTTGAGGAAACAAAGTTGATCGGGTTGTTGATCTCATGCGCAATACCGGCAGTCAACTGACCAAGCGAAGCCATCTTCTCAGATTCAACCAATTGTGTTTCCGCCTCTTTCAGCTCTACCATAGCCTTATTCAGGTCTTCATTGGCAATTTTCAGTTCATGTGTCCGCTCAGTTACTTTTGCCTCCAGCATTACGTTTTGTTCGCGTATGATCCGTTCGTTCTCCTGTAGCGCAGCCACGGTTTGCGCCTGCGATATTTCTTTCTCTTTTTTCAGGATATTGATACGGTCGGCAAGGGCAAACGACAGTAAGAGTACTTCCATTGCTGATCCTACAGGCATCATGTTTACCGTGAAATTATTGTAGGGCAGCACGTTGAAATTCTTAAAGACAAAAATGAAAACACCGATAAGGAATACAATCCACGAAATAAGGAAGAATACCGCGGGGCGGTAACCTTTTCTGCTTATCATCACCGCCAGGGCCAGCATGTACAAGGATGAAAGGCCTGCAGTCATATCAATCAGCGGCTGACTTACTTTGAAGTTACCTACCAGACTGAGGATACCGGCAACGGTATACATCGTAATCAGCACAAAGAACACCCTGTCGAGCTTTGGCACGTACATTTTTGTTTTCAGAAAATGCCGCATAAACTCAATTCCTGCCAGGCCTACCATTACCGGGGTAAGAAAAGCGCTGTATTTTGCAATTGTTACATTACCGGGCCATAAGAACTGGAATGTGTAGCCCGACAAAGTAGTTTGCACCAGTATTACGGTTATCACATAAGCGATGTAGTACAGATAGCTGCTGTCTTTCGTGGTCAGGTAGACAAAACAATTATAAAGGAGCATGGCCAGCATAAGGCCTATATACATGCCCCAGAAAATATCCTTATTCTTATCCTGATCCAGTATTTTAGATTCCGCACCTATATACAACGGCAGCAGCAGGGCCTCACTGCTGCTTATACGCAGGTAAATGGTCTTCTCAGTACCGGGTGTGATATGTACACTGAACAGATATTCCGAACTACGGTGCTCCCTTTGTGAGAACGGCTGCGACTGACCGGTAATGATCGTTCTGAAATTGCCGCTATCTAGTGGCTCGTAATAGGTAACGCTGTCTACGCCTGCGTTGGCCAGTTTCAGGATCAACTGTGGAAATACAGTTTCATTCTTAAGACGCAATCTCACCCAGAATGCAGAAGAAGTTACATCCAGGTTAGGCGTAACATTATCCCACACTTTGAACCTGTTACTTTTCTCTGCATCGCTGATCGATAAACTATGACCGGCATCTTCCAGTATTTCAATATTTGAGTTTATCTGTTTTACCTCATCAGTATTACCCAAAATTATGGTACCGTGCGACTGAGCGCTGGCATATCCGATACTAAACGTTAACAGCAGAAGTGAAATGTAAAAGAATATCCTTTGCATGTAAAAAATATCAGTTAGATATTATCAGGTCATACTCTATTTCAATAGCACCTTTTGGGCCGGTCTCAATAAAAGTTTGCACAGGGTTATTTCTCAGGTCTATCATTCTTTCCTTATAGGATGGCTTGGCCGTATCCAATGTTTTTGAATTCAGTATCCCCAGTACACGTGCTATAAAATCCTCCTTCGGATAATAAAACTCTCCGCCTATACCCAATGTATTGTCTACAACAAAGCCCACATTCTGAAACATCTCCAGCGTATAATCGCCACAAATGCCCATCAATGTACTACATTTTACCTGGTTTGCAATAGAAATTCCCGCCATTGTCAGTAAAACACTGATCCCATATCCCGCAACTTGCTTTGCATTCCACAATGCGCACAATTCACCTACACCATGATCGGCATATTTTTTTACTACATCATGAATCCGCGCATCCATATGCCCTATGGCCTTTTCTACAGGCAGCGGATGAACACCATCGGCCATCTGCAGCCTGATACCACCCACTAATTCCCCTTCTTCATTTTGCGCCACTATAGCATACACACACTCCATATCCAGCCAAACCCTGTTATTTGTGGTAATATTAGTTATGCCATAGTCCTGTAGTACTTTCTTGTGCCCGTTAAGATAGCGTTCAGAAAGTTCAACATCTTTAATCGGATGAAAAGCTTTGAATTTTAACTTCAACATTCTTATGCGCTACATTGGATAATGCTATATCAGTTATATCTCAAATATCATTTACAAACGTATTTTTGCAAAAGAATATTTTGCAATACACCATTTGTTATTAATTTATTCTTTTATTTTTTATCTGGATTATATTTTAATACCCTGTTTATGCAAAATAACAATTAATAAAAGATAGAACAAAAACTTAGTTGAAAAATAAATATGACTATGCCATTAAAAGTAATAACACTATAATTTATGGAAATATATATTTTCTATGATCGCGCCTTGACAATGAAGTATATACTACTATGATGGCATGCAACTGCGTTATTATATCACAGCGAAAGCAGCATTAATACCCCATTGTAAGAACCTTATCAGCAGCTATCCTGTACGACCTCACAGTTGGCTTTTCAGCAATACTCATCCTGAAAAGGAATGCATGTGCTTTATATCTGGTGCCGGGGAATATTGCTTCGAATTGAGTAAATAACCTGGTGAATTCATTTTTCATAAAATCAGGCATACCTACACCGCCTCCATGGTTAAGCCGGGCAAAATGAAGTATTGCCGCGAACATGGGTTGGACAGATATATTGTGTTCTGTTGCAGCAAGCCATAATCTCTCCATTGCCCTGCCCCCGTCTAAAAAATCCATTGAAGAAAAATCCGGCATTGTTATAAGCCCTATTGACGACGATGCATCAATTGATTTGAACGTCATTTTCTTTAGTGCATCTCCGGCATTCCAGTCCACAAGCAGCTGTGCTACCTCGGGATCCCTGACCATCTTTATGCCCACTTCTTCAACCGGGGTAATATCTACCGTAGCTATATCAATGCCATCGGCAGTAACCCGACTATGTTCGGCATTCCATCTGAGTTCCTTATTATAAAACTCATAATGCCCATCGGGGTGTAGTAAGCGCAGCCTATCTGCAGCACCCATAATATCTCTGAGTGCGGCCAGGTCGTCTTCACTGGACTTTATCACCAATTCCGCCCCCTGCACAGATGCTACCGCTTCTTTCAACCTGTCGTATACATGCTCATCAATAGGCACTCTGCCTGAAAGTGTCCGGTTAGTGCAGCGTTCACCAATATACTTTACCAGCGTTTTTGCGTTATATAATTTTTGTCCGGTTGGCGCATTACTGAACTCAATTATGGCAACAAGTTTCTTATTACCACTAAGTGGAAAGGCGTGCACTACTGTGCCTATCCCCTTTTGGTAGGCCCGCAGTTCCAGGTTTTCTATCGCGGCACCAAGTCCCACAAATGAAGCGATATCTTCAAAATCCCCGAATGAAAATGACCGGTTCTTTTCATGAAACAGGAACAGGTATCCGCTGCGGTACTGCCACTTCCAGGGCTGGTTATTACCAGCCGTTGGAGCGCTTATGGCGGCGTTCACAATGTCGTTCACATCAGTATCACTCAACGATAAATCAGATACAGGTAAATTACTGAGCGCACTGGTTGTCATATTATCCATTTCTTCGCTCGTCAGTGGCGGCGGTGGCACAGATATTTCATAGGTCTTCTTAGGCCTGTCGTCTGGCACAAGTCGGTCAAGGTCAATAAAATACCTGCCGGATGCCGTGAACTGATTCAGAAAAACCCTGCGGCAGGTATCGGCGGTTATGGCACCGCCTAAGGTTACGGCAGTAGCAAGTTGCGGCCAGGTGGTCAGTGTATTTTCTATTTCCACCATTGATGCTTTGAGCCGTGTAGACAACGTGTCCAGTCCCAGCATCGGCAGCATATACGGCAGCTTCTCCTCCGCTGTTTTAAGTGTTTTAAGAAAATCAAGGTCCAATGACAAATGGTCGAGCCACCCATGCATAATGGGCCTTTCAGGCTCCAGGTCAAATCGCTCCACGTCAAGCGTACCTTTGTCACTGGCCTCCATCAGCACAGGCACCTGTAGTTCTTTGGCTTTCTTGCGGCAAAGTATTTTAATGTTTATGCCGTCACATTCATCTATCACTGCGTCAAGCTTACCATCTTTCGTGAAAAAATCATGGATGTTGTCATCAGTAATGCCATCAATATAGCACACAACCTTAAAGAAAGGGTCTATTTCTGCGATTTCGCGGGCTACTGAATATGCTTTGTACAGCCCCAGATTATGTACGCCTGTCCGTATACGGTTCAGGTTATTGAGTTCTAACGTATCAAAATCTGCAAGCCTTAATTCCCCGCAACCTCGCTCCATGGCCAGTGTCACAGATACCGACTGCCCTACCGACAAGCCTATCACCCCTACCTTCTTAGTAGCCAGCAGGTCACGTTCTTTTGTAGTTATTTTATTACGGTTTGCTGCCGTGCGCAGTTCTACGAACTCCGCTTCATCTAATATATGCACCAGCCTGGCAGACCATGGGTAATACACCCAAACACCGTATTCTTCAGGGGCGCAGCCATTAAGGTGTGTTTCAACTAACTGATGGTATTCATCTGCTTTGATCTTAACCTTAGGATTGCGGCTCTTTATCAGTTCTTTTAACTGATTATACAATTCATCGTACAAAAAAACATCTGCGGATTCCAGTAACTTGTTGAACATTTTCTTGTCATCCTCAAGTGACAACCTGAAAAATTGTGGTTTATAGGCATCTTTTATTTTGAGGTTTTTTTCAAGTAAATAGGTGTATCTTGTACTCATGTGTGGTGAATGTAAAAGATTGAAAGATTCATTATTTTATGCTGCAAAGTTAACAATATTTCATGCTGCACAAAAGAAAAAAATACATGTTATCTAAAGAAGTTGTTAATAAAAAATAGAATATCTTGTTGATTATCAATTTTTTTTACAACTACATAATAATACTATTTTAAGTGTATGATCTTTCTCTAATAATTTTTTTTTAACTTGCACCCTTATTTGACATGGCCAATAAAATTTGTATCCTTTACGTAGATGATGAATTGAACAATCTTGTTTCGTTCAAGGCGGTTTTTCGTATCAAGTACAAGATCCTTACAGCAATAAGCGGCGAAGAGGCTATCAATATTTTAAGGAACAATGAAGTGAACATCATCATCACTGATCAGCGAATGCCTCAGATGACGGGTGTTGAGTTTCTCGAAACAATCATTGGCGAATTTCCCGACCCCATACGTATTCTGCTTACCGGTTATGCTGATATGAATGCCGTTATTGATGCAATCAATAAAGGCAAGATATTTCATTACCTCACAAAACCATGGAATGAAGAAGAGCTGGATATGGCTATCACAAGGGCTTACGAGGTATATACACAGAAAATAGAAGAAAAGGAAATGAACACCAGACTGTCTGTTTCTAATGAGCAACTGGAATTCCTTTTACGGCAAAAGTTACTTTCCTAGGGATTAGTGACAACACATTATAAACTTAGTTCTTTGCTTATTTTCTCCATCCATCTTTTTTGCTCATGAATGTTGGTGCCATGTATGGTTTCATCTTCATAAGCCTGCTGGCAGATCTCATATTCATTGTTCACCTCTGAAAATATGGCAATTAAGGATTCTTTCAAATCAGGTATATTCAACGAAATATCATTCACACGTGTTCGCAACTTGCGCGTAAATATTTCACATAGGTCAAAATGCCCTTGCTCATGTTCAAGTATCGAGGTGATCTTAGCATCATGCCGCACCCATGATTTTCTGGTGTAAAACGTATTATAAACGGTTACATCCGGTTTGCCCGTCTGGGTCATGCCGTTTATCCTGAAGCCCATACCGCAGTGTGTAGCTGCTGCAGATTCTTCATCGCTGGCCCTTACAGGTCCCTGAAAGTCCTCCCAAGAAAGTTTTTGATGCTCGGCCCACTGGAATTCAGTTGCAGGTTCAACACGGCTGGCTGTTATACCAGGCCCTTTGTCATCTTTCTCGCCCTTGGCATGAACTTTATCAGCGATGCACTGCGTACAAATTAAAAAACCTACAAAAAGCCCATAAACATTATTCCTCCGCACACAATCCATTCTATTCTATGTTTTTAATAAGTAAAAAATATTTATTGGATATAATAAAGTTAGGGGAAAGAATTACACAAAATGGATTTCCGGGAAAAAAAATTTACAAAAAATAGTTAAAACGAATGGTGCACTTTAAATTTACCACCCGAACGTATATGCATACGCCCGAATAGTCATTTTTAAAGGTTATAAATCCATAAGTTGATTCGCTTAAGTATCGTTGTTATCACATTCAATGAGGAAAGGAACCTCGCCAGGTGCCTTGATTCAGTAAAAGGTATAGCCGATGAAATTGTAGTTGTAGACAGCAATTCTACAGATAACACCGTTGCTATTGCAGCCTCCTATAATGCGCGTGTCATTCAACACCCTTTTATAGGGTATGGAGAACAAAAAAATTTCGCCACGCAGCAGGCCTCGAACGACTGGATACTCTCCCTTGATGCCGACGAGACCATAACCCCGGAATTGAAACAGAGCATACTGGAGGTGAAAAACAACCCTGTTTTTTCAGTATATCAGATGTCCCGGCTCACCAACTATTGCGGCAAATGGATACACCATTGCGGCTGGTATCCCGATAAGCAAACCCGCTTGTACAACCGCACCAAAGGCAAATGGGAAGAGCCTAAAGTACACGAATACTGGCGACTGGATAACGATAAGGAGCAGGAAGGCACTCTGAAAGGCGACCTGCTACATTACAGTTTTACCACCATCAACGAGCATTTAAAAAAAATAGAAAAATACAGCGAACTGGCAGCGCGAGAATCTGTGGAGAACGGGAAGAACGCTACCCTGTTCAAGATATTCTTTTCACCCAAATGGCACTTTGTCAATGAGTTCATTCTGCAGTTGGGATTCCTGGATGGGTTCTATGGCTATACCGTCTGCCGGCTATCTGTCTACGCCACTTTTCTGAAATATTCAAAAATACGGCTCTACTATAAGCAGAAAATGAGCACGGCTGCCACAAAGGTATAGATACCCATATATCCACATATCCACATTATGGGCCAAATGCCTTTCGGGGCATTGATAATTAGCGTACATTTGCACAATTTGTTTTTTTAGAATGACAGCTATACGATCTACGGTTCCCGCATGGTTATTACTTGCCGATGGCACGCTTTTCAAAGGAAAGTCTTTTGGTGCCAGCGGCACTGCCGGTGGTGAAATTTGTTTTAATACAGGTATGACCGGCTATCAGGAGGTCTTTACCGACCCCTCCTACACTGGTCAGGTGCTTATCATGAACAATGCCTACGTGGGCAACTACGGTGTAAAGGATAACGATGTAGAGAGTGGTTCTGTAAAGATCAGCGGATTGATCTGTAAGAACATATCTTACCGCTATTCCCGCATGATAGCAAATGGCAGCCTAGAGGACTACCTGGTTAAGAACAACCTCGTGGCCATTTACGATGTAGACACCCGTGCGCTGGTACAGCATATACGCAGCAAGGGGGCAATGAACTGCATCATCTCTACAGAACTGATAGATGAGAATGGCCTTGAAGCCGCACTGGCAAAAGTGCCGGATATGGCCGGCCTTGAATTGTCGTCTCAGGTATCTACCGGTGAGCCCTATACAATGGGTGACCCCGAAGCTCCGATACGCATTGCCGTTATTGATTTCGGGGTTAAGAAGAACATTCTAAACTGTCTGCTGGAACGCAATGCTTATGTAAAGGTTTTCCCGGCAAAAACAGGCATAAAAGAACTGAATGACTTCAACCCGCATGGATATTTTATTTCCAATGGCCCCGGCGACCCGGCATCTATGGATTATGCGGTGAATACAGTAAAAGACATATTGGCCACCAACAAACCGCTTTTTGGTATCTGCCTCGGCCACCAGCTATTGGCAAGGGCTAACGATATATCCACCTTCAAGATGCACCACGGGCACCGCGGCCTCAATCACCCGGTTAAGAACCTGGTTACCGGAAAATCGGAAATAACGACCCAGAACCACGGCTTTGGTGTAGACCCGGAAGCAGTAAAACAATGTGAGCAGGTGGAAGTGACCCACGTGAACCTGAACGATGGCTCGATAGAGGGCATAAGGATGAAGCACAAACCGGCTTTCTCGGTGCAGTACCATCCCGAAGCTACCCCGGGCCCGCATGATTCAAGATATTTGTTCGATGATTTTATCAAATTGATTGAGGAAAACCGCAACTAAAGCAACCACAACTTTTAGGTTTTAACTTCTTACTTTTAACTTAATGGAAAAAATACTCATTATAGGTGCCGGTGGGCAGATAGGTGTAGAACTGGCGCTGGCATTGCGCAAAGTATATGGCGACAGCAACGTTATCGCGTCCGACATCAAAGAAGAAGCGCACCCGCTGCTTAAAGACAGTGGGCCCTATGCAGTATTGAACGCCATGGACAGCCGTGGCATCCACGAACTGGTAAAGAAGGAAGGCGTTACACAGATATACCTGCTGGCAGCGCTGCTGTCTGCTACCGGCGAGAAAGCCCCGCACAAAGCGTGGGAGATAAACATGCAGAGCCTGCTGCACACACTTGACCTGGCAGTGCAGGAGAAACTTACAAAAATTTACTGGCCCAGTTCCATAGCCGTATTCGGACCCACCACACCACGCGAAGAAACACCACAGAAGACAATAGTGGAACCACGCACCGTATATGGCGTAAGCAAGTATGCCGGCGAACTGTGGTGCCAGTATTACAACCAGCGCTGGGGGCTTGATGTGCGTAGCCTGCGCTACCCCGGCCTCATTAGCTGGAAATCGGAGCCCGGCGGCGGCACCACCGATTATGCGGTGGAAATTTACCACGAAGCACTAAAGAACAAAAAATATACCTGCTTTCTGTCTGAAGATACCTACCTGCCCATGATGTATATGGACGATGCCATACGCGGTACCATAGAACTGATGGAAGCACCGGCAGAGAAATTAAAGACACGCATGGCATACAACCTCTCGGCCATGAGTTTTTCGCCCAGAGAGATAGCCACAGCCATACAAAAGCACATACCCGACTTTACGATAGACTACAACCCCGACTTCCGTCAGGCTATAGCCGACGGCTGGCCCAAAAGCATTGACGACTCTGCCGCCCGCACCGACTGGGGCTGGAGCCACAACTTCGACCTTGACAAAATGACCGGAGATATGTTGCTGCATTTGAAGGAAAAGATGGTGCAGGTGGTGTAATGTAATTTTAGTTTCTACATTTTTTGGTTCGAGTACATCAAAGCCCACATAAAACAAAGGCCCAGCGAATGCTGGGCCTTTGTTTTATCCAGGAGGAATTTACTTCCTTCTATTAAGGCTGCAGAATGAGCAATCCCTATTCAGACTTTGCAATTTTAAACGTTTTCAACAAAATGTTGCTTTCATCATAGACCATCATAATATAAAGGCCCTGAGCCAAACTCGACACGTCAAAAGTCCGTGCCTTTTTTTGCTCCAGCACAATCTTGCCCAATTGGTTGACCATCTTAATATTAACAGCTACAGATGCATCTATTGTAATCATATCAGTTACGGGATTAGGATAAACATGAATACTCTCAGATATCACGTTATTAACACCAGCCAAACCACAATCGTTCACAGTTGCAACAACTGTACTCGTAGCAGGTGCGCATGGCCCAACAGTTGTGAGTGTAAGTGTCACAGCGCCACTGGCAATACTTGGTGTATATTTGGAAGTTAACGACGCAGGATTAGAAAAAGTACCTGATGGTGCACTCCATATAGAAGTAGTGGCACTTCCCCCAATACTGCCGGCAAGGGTAGCAGAGTCGCCTGCACATATTGTAAGCGGGCTTCCTGCATTTGCTGTTGCCACCGGATTTATGGTAACTACCGCCATACCTTCAGTGCCCCAGCAGCCACCGCCTGCTGTGGCATTGAAATAATACGAACCTGACGAAGTAACTGTTTGTGGGGTTCCGCCCAATACTTTTGACATTCCGCCGGAGGTAGTACCTTGGAAGAAAATAGTGCCGCTGCCGCCATTAGCCGCAGTCAGTATGGCACTGCTGCAAAAGGTGCCGCCGCCGCTTACGGTTACTGCTGTAGGTGCGGCAACAGCAGTCATGGTTACGGTATTTGAAAGCGCCGTGGCGGGCAGGACACATCCGGATGCGGTTAAGCGGCAGTGTACTTTGCTACCTGTTACAAGAACACCTGAAGAAAAGATTCCTCCGCTTCCAACAAAGCTACCGTTTACATACCATTGGTAAGTAGGGGTAGTTCCTCCGCTAACAGGGGTTGGTGTAAAAGTAGCCGCACCGCCGGTACATATTGTATCCCCGGGCGAAGCTATAATACTTACCGAAGGTACTGTAGCTGCTAATATTGAAAGTGTTCCGAAATTGGTACCGGCAGAGCCGGCTGTTATCCCGGCAATACCCAAAACGGTTGATGCAGTTATATTGCCGGTTGCTGAAGAAGATGTTGCGGCTGTTACCCTCAGGTTGGTAATAGTTATCGTATCAAAATGTGTAGTACCGGAGGCATTAAAATTAATTGACAATGCACCTGCACTGATGCTGTATACACCTATGCTAAGATCACCACCGGCTGAGGCGGTAACAGTAGGTAACGACACCACAAAACTCCAGCCTGTAGGTGGTGTAATTGTGAATGAACCCGAACCGGAATTGTAGTCGGTCATCAACCCTTCCATAATTTTTATAGCCCCCAAAGTAGTAGGGGCCGTAGCCACGGTGCTGCATATATTAGTACCTCCGGTTGCAGGGGTAACTATTACTCCTGCATAGCCTGCATGACTTATCGTACATAGCAATATAACCGCTAAAACGTTACGTGCAGCAACGCTAATACTGCTTTTTTTCGTTGTTGATTGGTGTAAAGAAACATTTTGCATGGCAGTTCAAATTTTAATATGTAGCACAATAGTAGTCATTTTATTATATAATTGACGTGATTTTTGTCATATTCTCCTCACAGAGCCCAACAAAGTACACATTCCTAATCTGGTTTAAGTATTTTGAGTTAAACCGCTACTACACGAGTGCGGCGCAGCCATCTCGTATCCGCGAATTAAAGCGATTTTCAAGGACCGTCACAAAACGCTCACTTTATATTTCCAATAGCACGTCTTTGGCACAAGGTTTCATTAGCTTGCCAACTCTGTCAGCAGAGAGGATGTATCAGTCACGATATTTTTTGGGCTAATTTAACTTTGGTTTTAAAGTAAGCCCAAGAACAGTGATATGCATCAGCTAAACGAGCTATATTTTGTACATTTATTGTAGCTGCATTTTCAGCGATAAATGGAATTTTATGCACACCACATCCATAAGCATTCCCAGGCTGTACGACATACGCAATAGCTACGGCACGCAGATGCGTAATGAAAAACAAGAGATTATTTCTTTTCTTACAGGGCAGGCCCGGCTATCGAAAAAGCTTTTCAAACAATATATTGAAGTGCTGCTCTTTATTAAAGCTTTTCCTGATGACGAAACCATGCTACAGGTTGCAGATAATGAGTTGGAAAGACTGACTGGGCTGCTGCAATTCAATACTAAACTGGCCGATTCGTTATACGACAGCGGGATAAAGAATACGCAGAATAGAGGAATGTTCAGCTTTAAGCTGACGAAGTGGCTTCGTGCAACGTATGGACAATACGTGCAACCCGACCTATCAGCTACCGACCAGAAAAAATGTATCGCTGTACTTACCTGTATTATGGGAGAGGTACCCACGGAGATACTTCAGGAAGGCTATATGAAGTGGGAGCAATGGCTTATAGCATTCAAGGTAGATAAAGATCATGACCTGCTGGATGTACTCATCAGATGTTTTGAGGCCGCCCCTGTGCCGCCGAGGATAAAAGATGAATTGTGGAATGACATGGGCATAGTTGTGTCTGTGATGCCGGGAGATAAGATGCCATGGCCGGGCAGCAATGTGGACATACAACGCCCATATTATTACCATTCGGCCATTAACAAAAATGCCAGAATTGCGGATGTGCTTAAGCAGCGGCCCAGGGAGGTGCAGATTGATGATACACAGAAAAATGATCTGATCACGCTGACCAAAATGGTGCTGGCGAGCCACCAGCGGGAAACAGACCCTGTGACCCATGCAGAACCAAAATACACGCGGTATTATGACCAGGGCAGCGGACTTACCACTGTGTTGATGGGCCTGCCGCCGGAGCGCCGGCAACCTATTGACAGCTATATAGGCTATATGGCATTTAAGAACGGTGTTCCTATAGCCTATGGAGGTGGATGGATACTCTTCGATAGTTGCCGGATAGGTGTTAATGTTTTCCCGGCTTTCAGAGGTGGGGAATCATCTTTTATCTTTGCGCAGATCATCGGGTTATACAAGCATTTGTTCCGGCTGAACAGGTTTACAGTTGATCCATACCAGATTGGCAAGAATAACAGCGAGGGTATAAGGTCGGGCGCGTTTTGGATGTATTACCGCCTCGGCTTCAAACCGGTGCAGGAACACCTGAGGGAACTGGCAGACAGTGAGTATGAAAAGATAAGCACTCAGAAACCTTACCGCAGCCCGGCCAGTATACTGAATAAACTGGCAGACTCGAAGCTGGAACTATTTACAGGTACTAGAAAGAATGCGGTACAAATAGATGCTACAGACCTGAGTGCCCTATCACTGGCGATACTACACAACAAATATGGCGGGAATATGGAGCGGCAGAATAAGGCGATGGTGTTGCACGCCGCAAGGGTAAAGAATGTGATTGAACGCCGGTTCGTAGATAACTGGCTGAAGATACTGGGCCCCGAACAATGGGAAGGATCATTAAACAAATCAGATATGCGCGAGCTGCTTCGCCTGAAAAGTGCAGGTGATGAGTGGGCGTATGTGCAACTGCTACAGAAGCAAAAAGGGCTGCGGGATATGCTGATGGGGTGACAGACAGCTGCCTATTCATGACCTTTGGATTATTAGTAGATGTCTCCCGCAAAGAAAAACAGCAATTGTTACCCATGCGAATTCCTGACAATAACTACACCAGCCTTTCCAGGACCCCCTTCCGCTTCACAATATTCTTATAGTCCCACTGTATCTCCCTACCCTTTTTCAGCCAGCGTTTCAGGTCTTTTGCATTTATCTGTGCTGTATTGGTGTATCGCACTTCGGCAGCCTTAAAGCTGCCCTCTGGCGCTAAGCCGGGCTCATCAAACGATTGCCCACTCCAGAACAGCAGCCGCACACAGTCTTTTAGCTTATGATAGCCTACAATCGGGTTGCCGTTTATGAACCAGACAGGGTGCCGGTGCCATATCTTATTTTCAGCGTCAGGCAGGTTTTTGCTTATTACTTCATAGAGCGCTTCTGCTATCTGGCGGTCTTCCTGCGATAATGCCCCGTGATAAGCACATACATCTTCATTCATTTCCTGTGCCTGTTTCTTCATAAAAACAATTTAATGGATGGTAAATTAATTCATGCCGTCCACAAAGCAAAACCTTAATATTTATTACACTCCATAAATCACTCGGATCCTATCAAACCCTGAAGATACCCGGTGTAAAAACTATTTAGAGACGAGGTGTAAGTACCCTATTACTCGGACATAGTTGTTAAAGGCAGATATGGTTTCGGTTAGTGTTCGACTGAAGAATCTTTAAAAATCTTCCGCCAACTCAAAACTGATCCTCTCTTTCGTTTCCGGGTGTATGAATGAAAGGTGGGCGGCATGAAGGCACAGGCGTGTACCGGGAGAACCATAAAGGTCATCGCCTACGATGGGCGCATTGAGTCCAAGCTCATGGGCTGCATGCATACGCAATTGGTGTGTCCGACCGGTAAGTGGCCAGAAATGAACCTTTGTTGACCCTTCATGCCGTTCAACTACCTTCCACCGGGTAATACTCTTTTTCCCGGTCTCAAAGCAGACCAATTGCATTGGCCTGTTGTAAGGGTCCATGCGTAAAGGCAGCCTTATCTCCCCTTCGTCGCTATTGATGACCCTGGAAAGCAATGCGGTGTAGCGCTTGCTTACCACACGATCGAGAAACTGCTTCTGAATATGCTTATGCACCTCCGGTGTTTTGGCTACTACCAGCAGCCCGGATGTACCCATATCCAGCCGGTGCACCATAAACAACCCGGTATGGGGCAAGGTGGACCTGAGCCGGCTATATACGGAATCCTCTATATCTACACCCGGAACCGAACGCAGACCGGCAGGTTTATTTACCACCAGCAGCCAATCATCCTGATAAACAATTTCCAGGTTGGCGGTGTCCTTAGCCGGCACCAGGAATGGATTCTCATCTACAGGCAAGCCATCCAGCATATGTGCCAGTATGGGTTTGCACTTACCCGAGCAGGCAGGATAAAACTGCTTATGTTTTCTTATCTCTGACCTTGGCGTTGCCCCCCACCAAAACTCTGCCATAGCTACCGGCCTGTAGCCATTTGCAAACGCATATTGCAACAACTTGGGCGTGGCGCACTCCCCTGCCCCTGATGGCGGCCTGCCAAAAGCCGTAGGCGCGAAAATATCGTGCAGGCTTTTGCTATTACCGGCCTGATCGAGAAAGGCGTACTGTTCGAAAAGCTGCTGCTGCAAAGCGGCCGATCTTTCTTTACGCTCATTTTTCAGCGCCTCTACGCTCTCGTCAAGCGGTAGCCAGTTTGCACGCGCCTCATCAATACGCTGTTTCCAGCCTTCAGAAAGCACCTTGAGCAGGTACTGATCGTGGTGGCTTTGTTTCACCAGGTCTGCTTCGAAAGCGGTGTAGTCGTGCTCGCTTAAGGCATTTTTCATCTCCACGCGGCGCTGCGCCCTGATGGCCTTGTTGCTTTTCATCTGCCTTTTGAAAGCCGATATTTCCTCCAGGGAGCGGGCCGAAAGCTGCTCCAGTTCAGCTTTCAGGCGATGGTAGCTCTCATCAGCGAGTATCCCTTCGATCTTCCTGTTGATGGCATCAATGACTTCCTGCTCTTTCAGGAAGAAACTGTTTTCGGTGAGCATATCAAAAACAGGGGGGACGAATTTCGGATGGTCGTTGGAGCCGGCGAGCTTGCCGGAGCAGGCTGATAAATACCCTACCCGCCCATCAGTATCTTCCACTACCAAAACCCCGAACATTTTGCCTATTGCATATCCCGGGCTATCGGTGAGGCCAAAATTGTGACCAAGACCGGTTTGTGATTCCAGGTAATGCTGCAGTTCGGCTGCGGCTATTTTGGTTAGCGGGTGTGGCTCATACCAAAAGGGGAAAGTAAATCGCGCGGGCAGGCCCGTTTCTTTTACTACACTATCCGGAAAATAGGATACCCTGCCCTGATGGTTGCTGCCCAAGTAATTTTGTGGTTTGATGAGCAAAAATAGGTTTTCTTCGTAAAGACGCCGGGAGCAAATGAACGAACCAGAGACACAAACAGGGTATAATTTCCGGGATTTGATTGTTTGGTGTATAAAACCGACGGTTAAGGCGCCTGAAATGAGCCATGGGCTGGTATATGCGTTTTTTGCTTAGGTATAAAAGGGTATAATTATACCCTGAAAGGTATATTTATACCCCCCAAAGGTATAATTATACCCCAGGAGGTATAAAACAGTTGGCAGTTGACAGCTGTGGATTGGAAAAACAGCCTCGCGCAAAGTCGCAGTTCCCATAATGTGTTTTTAAGTGCGCAAGAGGCACATGGGTTCGACAATGCTCACCCCAGCACAGCGTTTATAAAGCAGTAGGTCAAAGAACTTACCCCATATTTTTCGGGGTATGAGGTAAAGTTCGGGAATGTGGTTATGGCGGCAAAATAAAAAAAACGTCATGGTACAGTAACTGTACCGTCATGGTTTTTGGGTGCAGTGTGGGCGCGGGTTTGATCAGGATTTTAAGGATTCAAGTATTTACAGGATGTGCGGGTATCAATACAGCATATTGTATAGCATGGGTTATGCTTTATTCAGCTTTTGTACCCTGATGCGCCCGAGTCCCCGCTCACGCCACCGGCTATGCATCGAAAGATGTTGGTCAGGACAACCTGTATTCAGAAATAATAGAAAAACCGCAGCCCGAAATTAGCAGGTTGGCAACTGATGGGCACTTCCCGGTACTGGTAATTGAGTGTGTAGCCGAACTTAGCCCCTTCATCAAAATAATTGAGCAGGGTTTGTGAGACCATGAGCTGGATGCTGCAATGCCTTTGTACATTCCATACCAGCCCAAGGGCAAAATACGGTACCAGCTTGCGTGTTTTATCGTCCACATTTTTCTTCACGCTGTCATCGCTGAAAGATACAGCGCTATAAGACTGTCCGTAGCTGGCACTTCCCCCACCCTGCGCAATGGTAAACAATGCACCAAAACCCAGACTATACTTTAGTTGTTCCCACCGTGAAGGGATAAGCACATTGGGGTTAACATCGAGCTGCAACTGCTCGATGAAGAGGCTTTGCCCAGGGGCTACACGGAATGAGAGCTTGTCTACATTAAGGCCCACTACCTGGAGGTAGGTAAGTGCATTATCTTCAGTACCTGATACCTTTAACGCAGCCCCTATGCCGGTAGCGCCAAACAGGTCGGCACGCATGCTATTGTTGAAGCCGCTATTTAACTTACACAATATGGGTGTGGTGATGGCAAAGCTGGCTGCGGTTTGTGCCATACCTGTGAATGGCAGCGCCCAGAGCAGAAACAGGAACAACCTCATCATGTTTTGTAAACGGGATATGTGGTAGATTATTGTACTTCGGAGAGATATCGGTCGGGACACTCGCAAGGGATGGAAGCTATTATTGTTGTGCTATAGCGTGAATTATCCGGTCATAGCCGGTATAAGGGTGTAACTCCATAATTTCAAACGCAATTAATTTTTTTTCTACCAAAGGTAATTTCCCCAATAATACCTGTGCCTGCTCCTTACTGTCGCACTCCAACACAAGAATTGCACACTTTTCTTCGTTGAAATAATGTTCACGAAGTTGCTCCGTGAGGTACATTCTATACACATCAAGGGCCTCTTGTGCCAGTAGTTCCTTGCTTACAGTACTCCATTCCACTCCGGGAACTTCTTTTTCAATAGCCAGTATTTTCATAAGTTTGGCGGTTTGTTGGTTTTCAGAAGATATAAATTTTCCATAGCCGCCGTAGCAGGTCTTACCTTCTGAGCTGCTACCTCGCGCAGGATATTATTAAATATTGGTCGTATATTTTTTCCGGTATAGTGCAACATAATAATTACTTTAATGTTTTTACATGTTACCTGCCCTATGCGAGTCGTTGCTGGTCAGAAGATAAGACCAGCAACGGCGAAAATGGACACTTCGGCGGAAACATTAAAAATATAATTACCCTATCCATTTTTGCCTCACATCTTCGCCTTCTTCCGCACCCCATCTATAAATTCCTGAGTGGGTTTGTTGCCTGTGGCTATGGCTATTTCCAGGTATTTTAATGCAAGTTCAGGCTTGCCTATGGCATCGTATGCCACGCTCAGGTTGTTGGAGGCGGCCTTGCGGGTGTCTGCAACATTAAACTTCATGGCCATCTCCCAGTCGTCGATGGCGGGCATAATGAAGCCCTTGCTGTATAATGCCACCCCACGATAAAAGTAGTAAAACGAGTTGCCGGTGTTCAGCTTCAGCAGCAGGTTGTAGCGGGCCAGCGCCACATCGTGCGCCGCGCGCTGCACGCTCTGGAAACCGCTGTCGCTCAGCACCAGTTCTGCCTTGGGGTTTAGCTGGTAGCCTATCACGTAGTCTTTCAGGGCGTTTACGCTGTCGCCCAGCTCCAGGTACACCAGCGCTCGGTCCACATAGGTCTTGTACACATTGTCCTGCACGCCCAGCGAGAGGTCGAACGTCTCCAGCGACTTCTTGTAGTCCTTCTTCATGGCATATATCACCGCCACACGGTCATATACCTTGGCATCGGCCATGCGCAGCATGGTGAGCACCTCGTAATCTTCAAGTGCCTTGTCCAGCTCGCCTTTGTCCATGTAGTAGTTGCCGCGCCATTTGTAGGATAGCTGCGCTATGCCGGTGTTCTTGCGGTCGCGGGGCTTCTCCGGGTCTTTTTTGGCAGGATATTTTTCTATGGCATCGGTGAGCAGGCTCTCGGAATCGTGCCACACAAAGGTGCGCTCGTAGCAGATATAGGCCAGCGCTACAGAGTAAATGAGCAGAGCAGCGAAGACCGGCATTTTGAGGCCCGGCTTATTCCTGATAAGCTCGTTGAGGAAGTAAAACAGCAGAAACATAAGGCCGAAGTAGGCCACATAAGAATACCTATCGGCCATGATGGCCGCACCTACCGATACGAACTGCAGCACAAACATGACATTGGCCACAAAGTACAGGATGCCAAATGCCACTATGGGAAAGTATTCACGTTTCTTCTTCCAGGTGTACCACAGCGGCACCGCTACACTGGCTATTGCCAGCAGGGGCGCCATATAGAATATCTGCGGCAGGCTGCCGTTAACAAACCGTATAGGGTATGGATAAAAGGTGGAGAGGTAGGTGGGGTTGAAGAGCTTGGAGATATACATGATATAGCCATAGCCGGCATACATGATGCGCTCGGCAATGGTGAGCACGCCGAAGTCGGCCACGGCACCAGTCTTGTTCTGGGTGTAGAAGGCAAAACCGCCACATGCCAGCGAGGTGAGGAAGAAAATGACCTTTTCGGTAGCGATGCCTATGCTCCATTTGCGCCGCATGAGGAGGTCGAGACAGAGGATGGAAAAAGGAAAGACCACCGCCATAGGCTTAGACAGGCAGGACATGACAAAGAGCAGGAAGGTGGCACCATACCAGAGCCACTTCTTAGCATCGCCCTTTATGTACTGCATCCAGGTGAGCATGCCCGCAAAGTAGAAGAAGGCATACAGCACATCTTTGCGCTCGGCTATCCAGGAAACGGACTCTACCCGCATAGGATGGACACCGAACCACAATGCACCGAACCCGGCAATGAAGAGGCAACCTGCCTCCCCTACCTTCAGCCGCCGGCAGATGAGCAGCATAAGAAAAAATACCAGGATGACATTGGCTATGTGGATACCGATATTGGTGAGGTAGTAGGCTTCGGGCTCGAGGCCGGAGAAATGATAATTTATGGCCAGCGACAACATGCACAATGGGTGGTAGTTGTTTTTGGTGATATCCTCGGTGAAGATGACCTTGAGGTTCTCTTTAGTGAAAGCCTTAATATAAGGATCGTTCGTTACATAAAAGTCGTCGTCCCAGTTGGTGAACTGGTTTTCGCGGGTGTACTGGAAGGTGACGAATGTGGCTATGCAAATAACCGCAAGCAGGAGCAATTGTTTGGTAAAAAAGGGCAGTTTCATGCGTATCTTAAATGGAAGGTAAAATAAGCAAATATTTGTGAAGATGGGTAAAAGGAAGAATATTTAGATAGTGGCGGGGTAAACGTGTTAAAAATTTGCTGTGACGGCCCGATTTTTTCTTTATTAGTTGTGTCCATGTTACATTTACAGAAAATATACCAATTATGGGAAAGATAGTTAAGCGGATACTATACACGATAGGCATTATCCTTATCCTGTTCATAGGAGCGGCCATACTGGTTCCTATCTTGTTTAAAGACAAGATACTGGCGCTGGTGAAAAAAGAAATGAACGAGAAACTGAATGCCACCACCGACTTTAAAGACGTGGACATTTCTCTTTTCCGCAGCTTTCCGCGCCTGAGTGTGAGCATTATAGACCTGAGCATAGTGGGCAAAGAAGAATTCAAAAACGATACGCTTATCTCGGCAAAGAGCATAGATGTGGCGCTGGACCTGATGAAGGCCATAAACGGCAGCTACGACATACTGAACATAGGCCTGGTGAGCCCACGCATACACGCCCTGGTGCATGAGAACGGTGCCGCCAACTGGAACATAACCAAGCCGGAGCCGGAAACCGCACCAACAACAACCAAAAGCGAACCCCTGGCGCTGAAACTGCGCAAATACTCGATAGAGGAAGGATATATAGAATATAAGGACGAACAAGGGAAAATGCATGCCATAATAGTGAACCTGAACCATAAGGGCGCGGGCGACTTTACGAGCGATGCTTTCACCTTAAGCACGGAGACCACGGCAGATGCCATTACGGTTGTTAATGGTAATATAGCCTACCTGAACAAAGTGGCCACCAAAATAGACCTGGACCTGGACATAGATAACAAGACCCATAAATATGCCTTCAACACCGATAAGATACAACTGAACGGGCTGCGGCTGACAACCAAGGGATTTGTGCAGATGCCGGACACCAACAATATGGTGATGGACATACAGTTCAATACCCCGTCGAATGATTTTAAGGATATACTGTCGCTGGTGCCGGGTATCTATCAGAGCAACTTCAAAGACATAAAGACTACCGGCAAGCTGACCCTGAACGGTTTTGTGAAGGGCACTATGAACAAAACACGGATGCCCGCCTATAAGGTGGACCTCGGCATACAGGATGGCTCGTTCCAATACCCCGACCTGCCACAGAAAGTATCGAACATACAGGTGAAACTGAATGTTGACAACCCGGACGGGGTAACCGACCATACTGTGGTGAACCTGGAAAAATGCCACCTGGAGCTGGGCACGCAGCCATTCGACTTCAGGATGCTGCTGAAGACACCGGTGAGCAACCAATGGATAGATGCAACAGCCAAAGGCAGGATAGACCTGACACAAATGCAGAAATTAGTGAAGCTGGATGCCAGCACCAAACTGACGGGTGTAATAACCGCGGATGTGACCGTGAAGGGCTCGGTAGCGGCAGCACAAAGGAAAGAGTTTGACAAGCTGGACGCATCGGGAACGGTGGGTATTGACAACCTTTCTTACACATCGAAAGACTACCCGGACGGGATAAATCTATATAGCCTTGTGCTCACATTCAACCCGAAGAACGTGACCGTATCAAACATGAAGGGCAAGTACCTGGGTACCAACTTTGGCGGCGATGGCAGCATAGACAATCTGCTGGGCTATTACCTGCGCAATGAGGCGCTGAACGGCGCATTCAATTTTGTGGCCGACAATGTGAACGTGAACAAGTTCATGGGTACATCGTCATCTACAACTGCGGCACCGGCGGCAGAGGGCCAGAAGCCTGCATCTACAGAGCCATTCCTGGTGCCGGACAACCTGGCTATAACCCTTAATGCAAGAGTAGGCACGGTGCAGTATGACAATATAAACCTATCGAATGTAAATGCCAGCCTCGCCATACGCGACCAGGCAGTGAGCCTGCAAAGCATAACAGCCAACGCGCTGGACGGCAGCATAAAAATGAGCGGCAGCTACTCTACCAAAACAGATAAAAAGAACCCGGACATACAGTTTGCCTACGGCCTGAACGCGGTGGACATACAAAAGACGTTCAACACCTTCAATACGGTGCAGAAACTGATGCCTGTGGGTAAGTATGTATCAGGTAAGGTGACCTCGAACCTGACAATGACGGGTAAGTTGGGCGGGGATATGTCGCCGGTAATGAACTCGCTGGCGGGCAAGGGCGATTTGATGGTGCTGAACGGCCTGCTGAGCAATTTCCCGGTGACCAACATGCTGGCCGACAAGCTGAAGCTGCAGCAGTTCAAATCTATGAAGGTGGATGATATGAAGTTGTTCTTCAAATTTGAGAACGGACGTGTATCGATAGACCCCTACAAGACGAAAATAGGCGATATAGAAGCGGAGATAGCAGGCAGCCACGGTTTTGACCAGACGCTTAAATATGGTGTGAACCTTATGGTGCCGCGCGCTATGATGGGCGCCGAAGCCAATAATATGGTGAACGGGCTGCTGAGCCAGGCCACCAGTGCTGGCATACCAATAAAACTGGGTGATAAGGTGAACCTGACCGTGAATATTACCGGCACTACTACAAACCCCAAAATAGAAACCAATCTTAAAAATGTGGCAGGCGATGCCGTGAACAACATTAAAGAAGAAATAAAGAAAGAGGTGGAAAGAAAGGTGGACAGCGTGAAGCATGTAATAAAAGATACCGTGCAGGCCATAAAGAAAGAAGTGGTGAATACAGCCAAAGAAGAGATTAAAAAGCAAATACTTGGCGATACCACTAAGAAAATAAACAACGAAACAATCAACAAAGCGGGAGATGAGATAAAGAAGGGTCTTGATGGGTTATTTAAGAGGAAGAAGTAGCGTGTTTGAAACTGTATTATAACTGAAAAAGTCCCTGCACAGGGACTTTTTCAGTTATATTGATTGATGAAAGAAGCATTAAGGCAATTCAAAAAGCGGGTTGTAAATGATGCCGAAGGCATTGCCCCACGGGTCTATTACAGAGGCTACTATTATGCCCTCGCCTACATCCATAGGTTCTGCGTGGGGGGTTGCGCCCTCGTCAAGGAGTTCGCTATATATTTCGTGTACGTTGTCTACCCCCCAGTAAGTGACTGCATTATTGCCTTTAGGGCCGTCGGTGCTTTCCTCGGGTTGCAGGCCAAGTTCGTAGCCGGCAACATTAAAGCCCACGTAAAATGGCTGGTCGAAATAAGGCGCTATGCCCAGCACCTTGCTGTACCATTCTTTTGCGGCATTAAGATCGGCTACCTTGTAGCCTACTGTTCTGAGTCCGAGAAATTTTGTTTCCATAACCTGGTATTGAGGAAATAAAGGTACTTATAACTTAACAAACTCCACACGCCTGTTTTTTGCATTTCCCTGCCATGTGGCATTTTCGGCGATAGGTTTGGTAGCCCCATAACCTTTTGTGGTGAGCCTTACGGCACTAATGCCGAGGGCTACGAGTTGTTTCTTCACCTCATCGGCCCTTGCCTGTGAGAGCTTGATATTTGCAGCAGCATCGCCATCATTATCGGTGTGCCCCCCTATTTCCAGTTTTACAGATGCATTTGCTTTGAGGAATTGGGCCAACTGCATTACCACCACCCTGCTTTCGGTTTTTATTTCCCACTTGCCTACATCGAAATGAATGGCGTTGGTAACGACCTTTTTATCCGTAATGATCTTGCTGAACATATTTACTTCCTTCCCGGTTGCGAGCCGGAAGTTCTTATATTTTACCGGAGCTATGCACCCTAAAGAAATCCTGGTTGGTTTAAAGCCGCAATCGGGCACTTTCATTAATAAGTGGTCGTCCACATACCATTTGATCTCATTTTTGAAGAACCGAAAAGAAAAATGATGCCAGTCCGTGTACTTAAAACTTCTGGTAGTATCGGCCTCATATACTATGTTTTTTCCCGAAACAGTAGCCCTGGGAGCGCCCCACGACAGCAGATGCAGACATAAAGAACTGTCGTGCGGGAGATTATCACTATGGCTGAAGTATATCTCGGCACATGCGGTGGGCTGTTCAAATGTGCAATCGTATTCTATGGTGAAGCTATCGGTGAGATATGGGGGTTTTATATCCGGGGTAACGTAGAGGAAAGTAGTAGTGGAATGTAACATGCGCTCATCCGCCTCTTCGATCACCTTCCAGAACTTTTTTGCAGAAATGAATTTTGATTCTGAAATGGGTGAAACAACCCATCTGGCCGGAAACTTCCCTACAGTATCGTGGCTAAAGTTATCTTCGAAGACTACCTTTTCGCGCGGGATAAAGTCATATGGGCTTTGGCGGCGCTGCGCATAACTGATGTCGCTGCTGCATAGTGCGGTAAGTAATATGATACATATATGAACTGCCCGCATAATGCACATTGTTTAGTAAACAGCCACCTTCCCGGCCTGCACCCTACCCTTATCAGGGGCGTATAGGCTGTAGCCATAGAAACCGGGCACAAATACATCTGTGATATTTTTGCCATCGAGCACATACCTGCGCACCGCCCTGCCGCTAATATCGTATAGCTCAAGGCTGTATCCGGCTAATCCGCTGCCAACATCAAAGGTAACAATACCATTGCCTTGTTGACGCACAGTCATGATGGGTGTGTTTGCAGCATCATTAACCGATAGTGTACCCACATGCACGGTTGTAGTTATTGTTTCTGTAAAACAATCGGTGGTAACGGTATGCTTTACTACATAGCTGCCTGTTGCCGTGTAGGTATGTGCCGGATTTGAAGCTGTATCGCTGCCACCATCGCCAAAAAGCCAGTAATCGTCGGCAGGCACGGGTGACTTTCCTGTAAAACTTACCGTGCTGCCGCTAACGGTATGCGTGAATATTGCTGCGGGATAATGGCCGTATTGCTGGTAATGGGAAAGGCTGTCGAATACTACCCTGTCGGTGATGCGCTGCAAGGTCTGCACTGTTGTTGTAGCCAGGCCGGCGCTATACGTACACCCATAAGTGCGCTTATGGAATATGGATGCATACATTACCGCTGCTTCAAGGTAAGAGCCCTCCAGGGAAGGATGAGAACTATCTGGCTGGTAAAGCCCGATGGCCGGAAAGCTGTCTTTAACCGCCTTCCACGCAATACCTACCGGGGCCACTACAGCATCATTGTCCTGTGTCATCTGCATATAGCTTTCGCGCAGGCGCATCTGCATGCCTGCATAGGTGCATACCACCGGGTATGAAGGGCAGTTCATGGCATCACCATTGGCCCGCCCCCATGTCATTAGAAACATGGTTTGGGAGCAGGTATCGTTCGCATTTATTAAACTGTCGAGGATGTGCGCATAGGGATAAACGTCGGTAGCAACCTGTGCCGGCGGAAACGAAGGCCGCTGGCTCTGCTCCTGTAATACCACCACATCCCACGGCTGAGCGAATATTTTGGTAATGGTAGGCGAATAGGTACTGTGCATTTCAAATGTATAGCCGCCAGGGTCCGATTCGTCATAGACAAGCGTGTCGCCCAATGCCGTTGCCATATTCTGTAGCATCAGCGGCATGTTGTTTGAATAAATGTAGCTGTTGCCGATAAACAGCACCCTGCGTGTGGTAGCATATGCCATATGTGCCGCAAAACAGGTAATCAATATTAAAGTCGCTCTTATTCGAGTATTCATAGCATATAATTATTTAATCATTAGTTCCCTAATGTACTTTACAGGCGCACTACCGAAGCTAAGGAATTTTTCGTGAAACTGCCTGAGGTCAAAGCTATCGCCCATTTTGGCCTTGAGCTCTTCCCTGAAATCATATATCTCCGTGTAGCCGGTAAAATAGCAGCACAGCTGCACCTGTGTTACCGATACCCGCTTCCATTTACCTTCAGCCTCGGCCTGCTGCTGGAAAGCCTCGTTCACCAGCAGGTCAATAGCATCTGCCTTGCTCATATCCTTTGTATGCACACCATAGTCGAGTATGGTGTTGCAGGTGCTCCGCAGGTTCCATTTGTAATACATCAGCCACATTTCAGGCGATGCTTCGGTGGAGGCAACTCCCCTATCGCCATCATAGCCATTTTCCAGCATCATCCGCTCGGTATATACCGCCCAGCCCTCTATCATAGTGCTATTGCCCAGAATGGCCTTTATAATGCTGGGCGACTGGTTCGCATAAACCAATTGGGTATAATGGCCGGGTATGGCCTCGTGGATATTGAGTATCTGGAGTATGTAGTGGTTATACTCACGCAGGTAACTTTCAGCCCTGGCTGGCTCCCAGCCGGCAAGGCTGCCCACATTGTAATAGGTATTCCCGTTTTTGTCGTATGGGCCGGGAGAGTTAATGGAGGCTCCTGCCACACCTGCCATATAAGCGGGTTCCTTGCGCACCACCAGCGGCTTGGACGGGTCGATATAAATCAGGCCTTTGTTCTTAATAAATGCCACCAGTTCAGGAAGCTGCTGCTCTATGGCCGACTGGAAGGCATCGGGCGCCACATGCTTTACTGATAAGGTGTCTATCATCATTTTCACAGCCGCCAACTTATGGGCAGGCATCATCCTGCCCGGAAAATACTTAGGCCAGAGCTTTTCGGTTATCGCAAACATCTGTTCATGCAGCTCGTCCTTGTGCTTAACCGCTTTGGCATATATCTGGTCAGGGGTATAACCGGATTGTATTTCGAAAGCAAACTTTTTAGCATACAGCTCTTTTCCCAGCCTGAAGTTGCGGGGCGCATCATTCTTTAAGTTTTTCAGCCATGCGGCATATTCCTTCATAGCCGCAACCGCCCCTGCGGCCCGCTCTTTTATTTTCTGCTTCGTGGCGCCATCCAGTGTCGCCTTTCCAAGCGCTTCATCGAGGTCGGTTGTAAAAACGGAAATGCCGCCCGTATTCTGTTCTATAGCCAGAGCGGTATGTTCCCTGGTGGGGTTCTTTATATTCCTTTTAGCTGCGGCATAATAGGCCGGTACATTGGCCATTTTTTTATAAAAATTGTCCAGGCGTTTTTCCAACAGTTCATAGTCATTTGCCAGCATTTCGGCAAAGCCGCCCGACACATTGTAGCCTGACGGGTCCCATTCAAAAGCCTTTTGTTCGTTAATATTCCACTCCGTGTTCATCAGTTGGTTTTCCACGAGGTGGTAATCTGTCTTATTGGCATCGACCAGCTGTTCCGGTTTAAATTGATGCAGCTGATCGAGATACTTCTTACAAAATGCCAGTTCACCTGCCCGCGATGCGGCATCTGGCACTACCAGTTTATCGTCGTACTTGTGGTAGCCCACACTACTTGCCCAGCCGGGGTACATTTTCCATAGTTCCTCAATGAACTGCTCCTTCCATACATTGAACTTTTCATCTACGGGACTGGAAGTAATCTTTGCATGGGCACCCATAAAACAAACAATTGAAGCAAAAAGAAACACTAAATATTTTCTAATCATATTATAAATTGTAGCCGCAAACATAAGATATACATAGCCATTATTATACCTCTATCAGCGGTATTTTATGTGTATTAGATTTAAAGAGTAATGTGTGTGATGGCAAAACCCGTTATTAAAAACAGTAAAGTCTCCGGTGCCCGGAGGCAGGAGACTTTAATTTCTTTAGCACATCATAGAAGGATCGATTGTAATTTACAGGGGCTGTTCTTTGAAGGGTAAACACCCTTACAATATATAAGGCGTGTGAAACGGAATAAATGTTAGTACATGGAAAATATATTTTTGAAAATAATTTCACTTAAATAAAATAATTAATTGACTTTCAATTAATAAGGAACACTTATTGAACAATCACTTTCACTGTGCCGTAAGTATAATTGTCGCCCATCTTCACCAGATACATACCTTGAGCAAGATTAAGCCCATCAATGACGTGGGTGTTATCTCCCTCTTTGACCGACAGTATTTCTTCATGAACCTGTCTACCCATCATATCATAAATAGCTAATTGGTAGCTGCCGGGGCGGGCATTAAAAGAAAGGGATATATGTGAGGCCGACCCTTGCCCCAATACATTGAGTGCTAATTTTTCTATATTAATACTTTGGGTGCCGGTGCCAAGCGTCATGCTTGTCGTAGAGATATTTACATTATCAAGATACCATTGGCTGCCACCGGTTGTTCCGGATGTATAACGAAATGCAATATAAAATGAAGGTTTCCCCGCGCCAGCGTGAGCTCTCAAATTAAGCTCATGAGTAACCCAACCTGAACCGTCGGCATATGAAAAGTGGGGGTATATTGTATCTGTACGATCAATATACGTAAAAGTAGATACTATTCCTGAATCGGTTGTGGTCATAACTGCCATTCGGGCGCCGGTTGTTGAAATGGAATCAGCGCGGGTATCAAACCGCAAGTACGCCTCACTATAACTTGATAAGTTTAGTTGGGGTGAGATAAGGTAAGAGGTATCCAGGTGGAAGGCACTGGCCCAAACACCAGTACATTGCACGCCTGGTGTCGGCATTGACGATGCATTTGGCCGCCCGTTTGCTGGGGTGCAATGCCATTCGCCATCAGGCGTAGTGGACATTAACGGATTATAAGTCAACCAATGAGTAGGAAACCCTACAGATGTGGCGCAGGCCACATCAAAGTTCTGGCTTAATGTAGTAAAAGGCTGGGCAGACAACCGGCTCGCAGAAAATGTGGATACTAATGCCAGCAAAAAAAGGAGTCTATTTTTTTTCATAATATACATTTTTACCTGCAAGAGCAGCATGATGTAAAGTAAATGAATAATCAGTTTTAATAGAGAAAAGCACGATAATTGAATATAAAAGCAGCAAAAACAATGCCAAAAAAATTAAAATATGACAAGGCACACTTTTGGCTATACATCCAATGACGTATATGTGCGGACAAACGTTAGTACATTGGAAAAATATTTTTGGGTTACTAACATTTATACATGGGAACACGTCTATACGTGTAACTGAAAGTTTATTGCGTAATGAGGAGTTAATATATACAGCGGTTGTCGGAGGCGTTAAAAATAGGTACGAGGTTCGTGAATTCAGAAAAGAGCATTGCCGGCCCTTCAGGCTACAATGAACTCGGCATACTGATACGGGATTGTATTGCCGGGTCGAGGGCCGCCCAGCAGAAAATGTATGACCTGTATGCCCCCGCTGCATATGGCGTAACCAGACGGTACCTGCATAATAATGAGCAACTGGCACAGGAGATACTGAATGATTCGTTTTATAAGGTGCTGACAAAACTGGACCAATATAATTTTCAGGGGGCATTTGAAGGGTGGATAAGAAGGATAGTGGTCAATACGGTAACAGACCACTTGAGAAAACACATAAAGGATGAACACCATAAAGAAGTGCAGCCCGAAGATGCCTATGTGCCCAGTGAATCGGTGACGAGGCTATCGCACAAAGAACTGCTTGTGCTGGTGCAGGGGTTGCCGGACGCGCAGCGAACAGTGTTCAACTTATTTGTGTTTGAAAATTATTCGCATAAAGAAATAGGAGAGATATTAAATATAAATGAAAATAACAGCAGATGGCATTTGAACGACGCCCGCAGACGGCTGAAGGAGAAAATAAATTCTGTAATGAAGTAACTACCATATAATGGACAATAACATGAAAAATCTGGATGAACTTTTCAAAGACGGGCTGGGTGACTACACCGAGGCCCCGCCCCCCGCTGCCTGGGGCGCCTTTGAAAAGAAACTGGATGCAGCGCCACCCAAGGGCGGCCGTATAGCCTATCGCAGGATATTGCTTTTGATGCTGGCAGGGGTAATGCTGCTCAGCATACCGGTGGTGAAAATGCTTCCCGGCCTATCGGGCACCGGAAATGAAGCACCGGCACCGGCAACCGAAACAGGGGCAGCAACTGTTGATAATAATACCCCCGCCAGCCCTGATGAGGCAGTAAACGACGGGACAGGTGGCATAACCGATAACACCCAAAACGAACAGACCGCGAATAACAAAGACGAGCAAAACGCAACAGGCAACGAATACACAGATATACATAAAGAGCAACCGAATAGCGGTGAAACACCTCATGAAAGCGGCAGAACGGGCAAACGACAGAGTAATACTATTGCAATGAACCTGTCTGGTCATACCAGATCAAACCCAACTAACAGGCCAACTAAAAACGACCGTAACAGAACAAACCTACAGGCAAACACGAATGAGCGTGAGGAAAATGAGGAAATGAAAACGGTTTATCAGAGTGACCTTTCTAAACCGGCGCCGGTGGAAGCAACAAAGGATAATGAGGCTGAAGTAAATGAACAGGAAGAGCCTAAGGCTAAGCCAGCTACAGAAATTACAAAAATTGCCACAGGCAATAAAGAAGATAAAAACGCAGCGGCTAAGAAGATAAAGCCCCCGAAGCCAAAATTCAATAAGTGGGAGGCAGGTGTGAAGGCGGGCTATGAAAGGGGTTTTGATAATGACGCGGCAAAAAAGATAGTGGTATCGCCATACCTGCAGTATAATGTTAGCCCGAGATTCTCGGTGATGCTACAGCCGGGGATAAAGGGAGCAGAAATAAGCAACAGGCGCATAGGTACACCTAAGGGGTATTACAAAATAAATAACGATGCGGCGGTGAGCAGGACAGTGGACAGCAATGTGATCATCCCATTTGATGCGCGGAAATACTATATGGTAAAAGATACCTTCCGCCAGACACATGACTCGATAGTGAAGGCATATGCGATAGGTGGCACCTACGTGGAGTTTGAGATACCGGTGATGCTGAAGTATGCCGTGTCGAAGAAGTTTGCGGTGTATGGGGGTGTAAATATTGGCTACAGCCAATTGGTGAATGTGAGAGAGGAAACCTCCACCCACTACGGGATAACCAAAACAGTACCGGACAAGCCGTTCATACTGCCTTATGGAACGGCTATACCACCTCCGAAAATTGATGGCAGTGATATAGCCTATTCAGGCACACCCATTGCTGATTATTCAGGGCCTCAGTATACTGGCTCAAACGAAGGTAAATGGCGGGCAGGCTATATGGCGGGCTTCAGCTACCAGGTGGGTAACCGGGTATTGTTTGACGCACTTGTGCAACAGGCAAATGTAAAACCCAACGTGCAGGGTGGTTATAATGTAAACAAAGCTTTGTCGGCCCCATACATCCGTTTCACTATAGGTTATAAACTACTTAAATAGATCCTACATACCCTTCAGTTTCAGACCCTATCCGAATTCATACACATAGTCCCGATGTTTATCGGGACTTTTTTTTATTCTTTTAGCTTTCGTTTACAATCAGCTTAAAACCTGTTCCATAGGCATTAAGTATCTCTATTGCAGGGTCGTCCTTAAGCAGCTTGCGTATCTTGCTGATATATACATCCATACTTTTCGCGGAGAAGTAGTCGTCATTGCCCCATACCTTATTGAGTATTGCAGACCTGAGCACCAGTTCATCTTTATGCTGTATCAGTATGGCCAGCAGGTCGGCTTCCTTGCAGCTCAGCCGCCTTGTATCGTCGCCTATCTGCAGGGTCATTTTATTATGGTCGAACAGGTAGTTGCCTACCTTCCTTACTTTTTCTTTAGGCTCACTCCTGTTTTGTGTCCTGCGCAGTATGGCATTTATGCGCAAATAGAGCTCCTGTGTGCTGAAGGGCTTGGTGATATAATCATCGGCTCCTATCTCCAGGCCATGTATCCTGTCTTCGTGCAGGGCGCGGGCCGTGAGGAAGATAATAGGCACTTCGTTATTTATACTGCGTATCTCCTTTGATAAAGTGAAGCCGTCTTTAGCCGGCAGCATCACATCCAGTATGCACAGGTCGAAACCCTGTCGTGAAAACGCGGCAGCGCCCTCCTTGCCATCCCGGCACCATGTAGTGTCAAAACCTTTGTTGTTCAGGTTCTCTTTAAGCAGCATCCCCAGGTTGGGGTCATCTTCCACAAACAGTATTTTCCTCATGATCTACCATTTAATTTTTTAGGGAAAGAAACCGTGAATTTCGTGCCTTCATCTTTTTTACTTTTCACCTGTATGGTGCCTTTATGGGCATCTACTATATATTTTACATAACTTAACCCAATGCCGAAACCTTTTATATCGTGTACCGCGCTTTTATCTCCGCGGTAAAAGCGTTCAAACATATACTTCATCGTTTCCGCATTCATGCCTATGCCGTTATCTTCAATCTCTATCACTGCCCTGTTGTTTGCCTCATATGAGCTGATGATGATACGCGGTGCCGAGCGGCTGTATTTGATAGCATTATCTACCAGATTATACAACAGGTCGCGCAGCAGGCTGGCATCGCCATATAGCCACACATCGGGAGAGAGTTTATACTCCACGGTCCCTTTCATTCTTTCCAGTTGAATTTCGAAAGAATTGATGGTATCGCAAATGAGCCTGTTCACATCGATCCTGTCAACCGACGCGCCAATACGGGTATGCTCCATAGCCGATAACTGCAACATCTGCTCCACATTTTTTTGCAGGTGTTTGTTTTCCTCTTCTATAATGCCAGCATAGAATTCCGTATTGGTACCGGCGTTACGCCAGTTCTCCACCGCAAGGTTGATGTTGGTGATGGGGGTATTGAACTCATGGGTAATATTATTGATGAACATACTCTTCATCTCCGATAGCTTCTTCTGGTCGAGAATGGTCTTTACGAAATAGGCGTAGGAAATAATGAGTACAATAATAATGGCCAGGGAGCAGATCATTACCCACGCCATAGACCTGATGGTGCGGCCTGTGGGGTCGGGCAGGTAAAGGAACAATTCATACGGTTTGTTGAAATTATCGCCAAGTAACGACATGCTGATCATGCCCTTGCGGAGGTGTGCGGGGTCGCTGCCTTTTTTCAGGTATGCGTAGCCGGTCTCCCCTACTCGCCTGATGCCCATCTCGTAAGTGGTGTCGAATTCATTTTTTTTGAGGGCATCCTTTATCAGTGAGTCAAGGTTATCAGGATTTATCAGTTCATCCAGTGTCTGGCTATTGTTGAGCGCCTGCCTGAAATCGGCCATGTTGATGTTGGGCAGCTTGTAGGAATTGGTGTCTATCTTTTTGATATACGGGCTCGGCACGGCAAACTTGAATTTCAACGAAATATCTACTGTTGCGGGTGTCTGGAAGGTAATAGTGCTGTTCTTATCAAAGAAGGTGTCTTTTTTGTAAAAAAACAGGTTGTAGAGACTCAGCGTATCGAGCGTGCCGGTGGCGGGGGTGAGGAAAACACCGTCCTTATGCTGCTGTTTAATAATGTAGATGCCCTCCCCGCTTTTTATGTATGCCTTGGAGTAATAGTTGAAGCAGTATGCGTTCTCCTCCACATCCTTAATAACCATACTGAGGTCGCTCTTCAGGCTGCGCTCAGCGGCAAGCTTCTGCAGGCGGATGCCGGTGTACATCCAATAAAGCTGCACACCGATGAGGCCCAGTATCACCGCACCCACTATAAAATAAAGGCTGCGCTGCTGCGCAGTACCATTCTTCATTTTATAAAAGTAATGTATAGGACATAATATGTGGGGTATTTAAGGATTTTTAAGTATCGATGAAATCTAACTTAACCGGAAAATGACACTCATTTATAAATATAGAGAACTATTTATATCTTGCTTTAAATAAGCGCCTTAATGAGAAGACAAGTTAAGTATTTAATGCTCCAGCTGCTCATACTAAGCACAGGCAACATCTATGCCCAGCTACAAGGCCAAGGCCTGATCGATTCGCTACTTAAATCGCTACCACGGCAAAGAGAAGATACCATTAAGGTGAAAGTGTTGGAAGATTTGTCTTTTCAATATTGCTTTATCAATACCGTGGAGGGCATAAAATATGGGGAGCAATCATTAGAATTGGCTACAAAACTGGGTTGGGATAAAGGAATGGGAGGCGCGTACAATAGTATTGCGACCAACTATGCTATCAAGGCTGATTATCCAAGGGCCTTGGGATACTATATTAAGGCGCTGAAACTGTACGAGCAATATGGAGATAAGCAAGGTAGTGCAGCCCTTACCTGCAACATTGGCAATATTTATCACTATCGGAGTGACTATCCCAAAGCATTAGCGTATTATTTCAAGGCGTTAAAATTGTATGAAGGATTAGGAAATAAGCAGGGCATTGCAAATAATCTTGGAAACATAGGTATGGTGTACAATTATCTGGGAGACTATCAGAATGCACTGGAATATTATTTTAAAGCATTAAACTTGTTTGAAGAATTAGGTGATAAACAAGGTCTCGCATCTAACACAGGTAATATAGGCAGTGTTTATAAGTCCCGGAAAGATTATGCGAAAGCACTGGAGTATCATTTAAAATCATTAAAACTGCAAGAAGAATTAGGCGATAAAAGCGGCATTGCCACTTCAGTTGGGAACATAGGCAATGTATACCAGGAGCAAGGGAATTATTTATCGGCTATTGAGTATATGCAAAGGGCCCTTAAGCTATATGAAGAACTTGGCGATAAGAATGGCGCTGCAAATAATTTAAGTAATATCGGCAGTGTATACATTTCCATAGTAAAAAATCCCACTACTGCCATTGTTATGGACGCAGGAGAGCTTCCTTTCAACGAGGGCCATTCTCAGGTAGTCATCCCAAAGGGCAAGGAATCGCTGCTGGCTGCAGCTATTGATAATCAATTAAGAAGCATAGTCATCAACAGGGAGATAAATGCAGTCAATCTATTAAAGAACTGCTATGAGCAGTTATCTGAAGCCTACAGGCTAAAGGGAGATTACAAAAAGGCCTTGGATTATTCTGACAGCTTAATAGTGTTAAAGGACTCAATTTTCTCTCAGGAGAACAAAGATAAGATAACAGAACAGGAGAACAAGCGTAGAGAATATGGCGATAGCCTTACAGCGGTCGCTGCACAAAACGCTGTCGCTGCAAAAATGGCACATCGCAGCAACTATGAGCTAATAGGTGCCGGGGTGCTGGCACTAGCTTTATGTTTTATTTTCGTAGTCACGCGGAAAAATAAGCTACTGGACAAAGAAAAGAAGAAGAGTGATAACCTGCTATTGAACATACTACCGGAGGAAGTGGCAGGCCAATTGAAAGATACAGGTGCGGCAGCTGCCAGAAATTTCGACAATGTGACGGTACTTTTCACTGACTTTGTGAACTTCACTGAAGCCAGCGGGCGAATGAAACCTGAAGCGCTGATAGCAGAACTGGACACCTGCTTCAAAAAATTTGACGCCATCACCGGCAAACACAAAATAGAAAAGATAAAAACTATCGGCGATGCCTACCTCGCAGTCTGTGGCCTTCCCCACCCTAACCCGGAACATGCCGTGAACATAATAAAGGCCGCACAGGAAATAAACGCCTTTATGCAAGACCGCGAAGCTAAGGTGGGCAACAGCACTTTTAAGATACGGATAGGTGTGCATACAGGTAGTGTAATAGCTGGAATAGTTGGTGACAAGAAATTTGCCTACGATATATGGGGAGATACGGTGAACACGGCCGCACGAATGGAGCAAAACAGTGACGCATGCAAGATAAATATATCGCAGGCGACTTATGATCTAGTGAAGGATAAAATAGACTGTGCGTACCGGGGAGAGATAGATGTTAAGGGCAAGGGGAGTATGAAAATGTATTTTGTAGGTTAATTGTCTGAACTAAGATTTATAAGATTTGAGGATCCTCAGGATGAGCACAGTATTCGTTATTAGTATTCTGTTAATTCATTAATCCTGATCCAGACAAAATACAAAAGCCACCCTTCCGGATGGCTTTTACTTTGTTTGACTAAAATTATATTTAGAAACGCTCCAAACCGCTGAAGAAGAAGTTACCTTCTATTGCAGCATTCTCGTCGCTATCTGAACCATGAACCGCATTCTCGCCCACAGAGGCTGCATATTTTTTACGGATGGTGCCTTCTTCTGCCTGTGC